>CAZTZE010000028.1:0-54349 GCA_964618215.1 uncultured Chloroflexus sp. | reverse complement strand
CGAAGTGCCACGAAGTGGCACCAAATAAGATTAGTCGGCGTTCTCCAACGCCGTTATACTGAGCACGGTCACAATCTGCGCTTTTGTCATTCTGAACGGAGTGAAGAATCTGCCCTGCGTGCCAGGAGATTCTTCGCAAAAACGGCTCAGAATGACAACACAAAAAGCGCAATCTGTGCCCGTTGGCAGTATAGCAGCCTGCTAATTCGCAGTATCTGTAACATTCGCGTTGAGAATCCACCCTGGCAATTGCTCAACCAGTTGTTTCATCACCTCGCGCGTTCGCTCGTAGAAGATCTCGATATTTCCATACGCTTCGCCTCCCCCCACGCCGACCAAGTCGGTGACGCCGCGCAGGATGAGACAGCGCACTCCGTTCCGCTTCGCCACCCAGGCGATCGCCCCGGACTCCCAGTCTGCCGCAACCGCCCCATACTTTTCCACCAAGCCGGGGATGTCCGCCGGGAGGATGTCGCGGTCGGCGGAAACCAAAAGCCCGCGGAGGATAGACGACTGACCACTGAATATTGATGACTGAACACTGGTATCCAGCCAGGATAAATCGAGTTCGGTGGCAAAGTGCGCAACGGCCTCGTCGGGGTCGGACATCTGCTCGAGGATGTCGTAGACAATCGTTTTTGTGACCAGGATGACGGTCCCGGTAGCGATGCATCCGGCGAATCCACCACAAGTGCCGAGGTTCACCAGCAAATCCGGGTGGAAATGGTCAATGGCATACTGCGTTGTTGCTGCGGCGGAGATTTTTCCCCAGCCGCCGTGGAAATACGTCAAAGGTCGAACGTCGAAAGTCTCGCCCAGCGGCGTGGACTGGATGTTGGCCGGCGCGAGGAGTTCTTTGACTGCCCGCCATTCGGAGTTGGCGGAGATGAGGACGACGATACGAGGGTCAGCCATTCGATGGATTCCCGTTCAGGTAATCCAGAATAAACTGGAGGGCGGCGCTCACCGAGGATTCCTTGTTGGCGCGCCGGTCGCCGCTCCAGACGAATTTGCGCGCCCACTCGCCATCCGGCGCGGCGAGTCCGACCCAGGTCAGGCCGACCGGTTTCTCCGGCATCCCGCCGCCCGGGCCGGCAATGCCGCTGACCGAAATGCCGATGTCGGTATCCAATGCCCGGCGTGCTCCACGCGCCATTGCCAACACCGTCTCGCGGCTGACCGCGCCGTAGGCTTTGAGCGTATCCCATGAAACGCCGAGTAATTCAACTTTGGCTTCGTAAGCATAGGAAACGATTCCGCCGATGAAATAATCCGACGAACCAGGTACGTTCGTGATCTGGTCGCAGAGCAACCCGCCGGTGCAGGATTCAGCAACCGTTAGTTTGAGGCCGCGTTCACGGAGCAGTTTTCCGATGGTCACTTCGAGAGTTTCTTTCAAGGTTTCATCCTGTGCGCGCCGGGGTATTATACTGCAACCGTGATAAAATCCGCCCGATGGAACTCTCCGAGCACCTGCAAGGCATCCTGGATACCCTCCCCGCCAAGCCCGGCTGTTACCTGATGAAAAACGCCGCGGGCGCGATCATTTACGTCGGCAAGGCGCTCAGCCTGCGCAGCCGCGTGCGCTCGTATTTCCACGCGGATGCCAGCCATGACCACAAAACCCGCCGCCTGGCACGCGAAATTGCGAACATCGAATGGATCCTGGTCAGCTCGGAACTCGAGGCGCTGATCCTCGAGATGAATCTGATCAAGAAACACCGACCCAAATACAACATCCGGCTCAAGGATGATAAGCGTTACCCATATATCAAGATCCATTGGGGCGATCCATACCCGAAAGTGACCGTGACGCGGATGATGACGGAGGACGGCGCGCGTTATTTTGGGCCGTATACCTCCGCCTGGGCCGTTTACCAGACCCTGGACGTGCTGCGGCGCGTCTTCCCGTACCTGACCTGTGACCGGGTAATCACCGGAGCAGACAAACGGGCGTGTCTCTACTACGACATCCATCTGTGCGCCGCGCCGTGTATCGGGGCCATAGACCAGGCCGGATACCGGCAAATGATCGCGGATTTGCAGGCATTCTTGAACGGACATTCCGAAGGCATTATTTCCCGCATCCAGCAGGAGATGGAAAACGCCTCTGTGGCAATGAAGTTTGAAAAAGCCGCCGCCCTGCGCGACCAGTTGAAAGCCATGCAAAGCATCGTCGAACGGCAGAAAGTCGTTTTTTCTACGGATTACCTCGATTCGGACGTGGTGGCCATGGCGCGCGCCGATAACGAGGCCTGCGTGCAGATCTTCTTTATTCGCGGCGGTAAATTGATTGGCCGCGAATATTTCGTCCTCGAAGGCACGGAAGACGCCGCAGATAGCGAAGTGATGGCGCAATTTGTCAAGCAATTCTATACCGAGGCAGCCAGCGTGCCGCAGCAGGTGATGCTGCCGCAGGAAATCGAGGAAGCCAAAATCATCCAGGAATGGCTGCGTTCGCGGCGCGGCGGCGAGAAAGTAGAGATTTTCGTCCCAAAGAACGGCCAGCCGCACGAACTGGTGCAGATGGCGGCGGAAAACGCGGCGGAAACGTTGCAAGCCTTGCGCTCCCAATGGCAGGCGGATACGCATAAACAGGAACAAGCCCTGGCAGAATTACAGACCGCGCTGCAACTTGCAGCACCTCCGAACCGAATCGAATGTTATGACATCTCAAACACGCAAGGGACGGCCTCCGTCGGCAGCATGGTTGTTTTTACACAGGGCGTGCCGGACAAGAAACTGTACCGCCGCTTTAACGTCGAATCGGTGGCCGGGCCGGACGATTTCGCCAGCATGGAGGAAGTCCTGACTCGCCGCTTCCGCAGGTGGCAAGCGACTCAATCTGCGGAAGCCGGCCCTTCGTCTGCTCCTTCGCTCCGTTCAGCACCTCGGCTCAGGGCAGGCCCGGGGTCCAAGCCGGATGCGTCGTTCGCCTTTCTGCCCGATCTGCTGATCGTGGACGGCGGCAAAGGTCAACTCGGCCGGGCTGTCGCCGTGCTTGAAAAATACGGCCTGACCGAAAAAGTGCCGGTCATCGGGCTGGCGAAACAGGAGGAGGAGATTTTCTTCCCGCACAAGTCCGAGTCGTTGCGGCTGCCGCGCCATGCGCAGGCGCTCTATCTCGTTCAGCGCATCCGTGACGAGGCGCACCGCTCCGCCATCACTGCTCATCGCAAACGCCGCGCGAAACAGGGTCTGGCCTCGGCGCTGGATTCCATTCCCGGCATTGGGTCGGCAAAACGGAAGTCCCTCTTGAAACATTTCGGTTCTGTGGATAAGATTAGGGAGGCAACGGTGGTAGAATTGACCGCCGCGCCGGGTATTACGCCGGCGCTGGCGGAGAGCGTCAAGGCGCATTTGGAATAGGAGTAAAAATGGTTACAGATATGGTTATCATACCCAAATCAACTCATAATGTTTTGCAACGACTGACAGGGCAATACCGACCTGACATTGCGCTCTCGCTTGCGATAAAAGATCTTGTGCGATTGCGAGTGGATGAGGCGCAATCGCGCATAGCGAAATTCGAGAAGAAATACAACATGACCTTCCCTGAATTCGAAGAAGCCTGCGAGAACGGGAAAATCCAGGACCCATTTTCGTACGAGGTTGAAAAGGATGATTGGGAATGGGAAGCGGCAATAACTGATCTCGAAACCCTAGAGGAAATATCGCAATGGCTGGCATGAGTGTTGAGGAGTTTGAATCGCAGGTAATCTCGATATGTTCAGCCTCCCCGGTGGTTAGAAACATCGCCAGCCAAAATTTGGGATTGAACTGGTTCGAGGTACGCGCTTATTTGGTTGATGAAAGTTTTGTCGAAATTTTCTACAACCAGAAAACAGGTAAAACGGCGTTTGCTCAAATTCGAGATGGCCGCCGCATCTTTGGCGCGGACAATAAGAAAGGCTGGCATTGGCATCCGGTGGAAGACCCTGAGAAACATGTTCCGGCTGATAAAGAAATCGCGTTCGGCGAATTCCTGCGGTGTGTCGAAGAAAATTTGAGCAAAGCATGAAAGCAATTTGGATTGTTGACGACTCTGATGATATGTAAACCTGAAGGAATGAGGTAATAAAAAAATGGCAAGAAAAAGTACAAAAGAAAAACACACACCCAAGCCAAAGATGAGTCGGGAAAATCATCGCGTGCGGATGATGAGTTATGTTTTCCTGGGAATCTCATTGATCTTGATCCTCTCGATGGTGCTTTCGATGGTTGCCAAGTAGCAGGCTGCGATTGATATAATCCGGCCGCGCGGCGAGAGACCGCGTTTTTTTGTGATTATTCTGGTAGGACAAAATGATATGAGTGCGTTTCAAATGAGTTAGACCAGAACGTCCCGCAGGATGGATTGAGCCAATTTGACCGTCTTTCAAAACCTGCGGGACGGTTGCTTCAACTGAAATGAAATACACCCAAATGATATTTTGTTCTCCACCGAAGGGAACTATGCTCGATAAACTTATTGGGATCGAAGAACGTTACGAAGGGATCAATCGCCTGCTGACTGAAGTTGGGGATGACTACCAACGCGCCGCGCAACTGAATAAAGAGCGCGTTGATCTTGAACCAATTTACGAAAAAGCGCAAGAATATCGCCAGTCGTTGAAGCGGCTGGAGGATGCCCGTAATATGCTCGAAGGTGAAGAAGATGAGGAAATGCGCGCGCTGGCCGAAGCTGAATTTGCCGATCTCGAGCCGCGCATCGCCAGGTTTGAAAAAGAGATCAAGGGGATGCTGCTCCCCAAAGACCCGCGGGACGATAAGAACGTCATCCTGGAAATCCGCGCCGGGACGGGTGGGGATGAAGCTGCCATCTTTGCCGCTGACCTGTTCCGCATGTACTCGCGGTATGCCGAGCGCCAGAATTGGAAGGTGGAGGTCATGTCGCAGAGCGACATCGGCATCGGTGGGTTCAAGGAAATCATCTTCCTCGTCAAGGGCAGAGGCGCTTACTCGAAATTGAAATACGAGTCGGGCGTCCATCGCGTTCAGCGCGTACCGGTGACGGAAGCCCAGGGCCGCATCCACACATCCACTTCCACTGTGGCGGTGATGGCCGAAGTCGAGGAAGTGGATATTCAGATTCCCGAATCTGATCTCAAGATGGATGTCTTTCGCTCGTCCAGCGCAGGCGGGCAGAACGTCCAAAAGAATGCCACTGCCATCCGCCTGACACACCTGCCGACCGGTATGGTGGTTGCCTGCCAGGACGAACGCTCGCAGTTACAGAACCGCCTGCGGGCGATGACAATCTTGCGTGCCCGCTTATATGAGAGGGAAGAGGAAAAACGAAGGTCTGAGCGGGTCGAGGACCGTCGCTCTCAGGTTGGGAGCGGGGAGCGCTCGGAAAAAATCCGCACGTACAATTATCCCCAATCGCGCATTACCGACCATCGTATTGGTCTCTCGTTGCACAACCTTTTCTCGGTTATGGAAGGCAATATTGACGAATTCATCGAGGAACTTGCCACGAGCGATGAGGCCGACCGGTTAGCCTTCATCGGTGAGTATGACGAGGGAGAATAAACTCATTGAGTCCACTGCAAAGAGGCAAAAATCAAACCACCGAGAGACGGAGACACTGAGATAACGATGAAGGAAAAACTCCTTGACTCCGTGTCTCAGTGGTGAAAATTTCTGGTTTTTGCAGTGCAGTCACTCATTGGTATTTGAAACATAACGTGCGACGTACTTTCCAGGTGCGTCGCACGTTTGCGTTCTTTGAGGCGAGGTGATCACTTCTTTCGCCTGCGCAAAAGGATCACCCCAACGGGCAACAGGGCCAGGAATCCGGAAGCGCAAGGAAGGGCCGGTGATGCGGGCGTGGGCGTATCAGAGGAGGAAATCGTTGGGGATTTGGGTGTGAGCGTAGGCGGGATCTGAATAGGCGTGATGGAGGTATCTGTGTCTACCACCTCGTAAGCCACGCTGTCTGAGAGAGCGATTACGCGCAGGCCGAGGGCGAAGGCAGCCGCCAGCTCGGGGCGGGAATCTGCCAGGGCGAAGTAGTCATCTGAGATGAAAGCAACTTTCGTGGTCTGCATGGTATCCGGGTCGAAGGCAGTGTCCACCCAGACGCCTTCGCTCAAGACAAAGGTCCGCGCGCCGACGATTTTCACCACCTCGGCAGCCTCAGCGGAGGGTACCGCGGCGGACTCGGCTCCGGCCAGCGCGCCCTGGTCAGAGGCTTTTTGGACCGCGGGCGCACCGAATGCAGGCGCGGCAGGTGCGGTCGCCAATTGGGAATATTGTTCGTTGGCAATGCGCTGCTGTTCGGCTGCACCCAGCGGCATATCCTCGGTCACCAGGTAGGAGGTGTAGGGTGTGACGATGCCGTAGCGGATGCTCAATTTGACGATCTGGTCAATTGTCTCCTGGTCAGGGCCGTTCAGGCGCACCTGATTGAGCAGATGACCGATCTTGCGCGTAGCCCACAGGCGCGGGATTGCAGATTGCTGATCGAGGATTGTAGATTGCCGGGTAAAGGCTTGTTCGGGATAGCGGAAAGTCTGCTTTTTACCATTGACTATGCCAGTGAGTGTCACAGTAGCAGTTCCACCAGCGCGGTAGCGGCCGACGACGATGATCTGCGAGCCGGAGAACAGGTCAGGCAATGGGGAGGGGTAGATGTCATAGGTTGCAATACCGTTGAAATCCAATTCCAGGTCGGTCAACACCGGCGTGCTGATCCTGGCGTAGAAGGCCGAGAGGGTTTCGTCCAGACGGTCGCCGGGCATAACGTAAGTGCTGGCGCCGTGATGATCCTGGGCCAGCGAATCGAGCAGGAAGGTGTCCACATCGTAGCCCACGCCGAAGGCGAACAGGCGCAGGTTACGGGGCGCGGCGGAGGCGAGGTTGTCCAAGATGCGCCGGCTGTCGGTCTCGCCCTCGGTCGGCAGGCCGTCGGTCAGGAAGATGAGATAGGTCGGGCGTTCGCGGTCGGTCAGCGCGGCGGCTTCGAGCAGGGCGCGGTTGATGTCGGTGCTGCCTACGGCGCTCAAGCGGTTTACCCAGGCGATGGCTTCGTTGGCTTCATCGGCTGGTCGCAGGTTGCGAGCGTAGCTCTCTACGCCGGTGCTGAAGGTGACGATGTTGAAACGGTCTTCGGGATTGAGGTGCTTCAAAATGTAACGCAAGGCTTCCTGCGCTTGCTGGAATTTCTCGCCGTCCATGCTGCCGGAGTGATCCAGCACTAGAATAATGTCTTTGGCGAGAGTTTGCGCGGCGGCGTCTGGACGCGGGGCGAGTAAGAGCAGGAAAAAGCCGTCCGGGTCGGTCGGGTCAGTCGGGTCGCGATAGGTGAGCAGGTGGAAGGCCTCGCTCTCGCCCAGTGAATAGTACAGGGCAAAGTCGGTGTTGGGGGTCATGTTGGCGGCTTCGTATCCAGCGGTGACGTGACGGTCGTCCGCGCGGCGGATGGCGATCTTGTGGGTGGGTGAGTAGACGGCCCGGATGGGCGTGCTGGATGAGCGGATGTCCACGTTGACCGTCACGCTTTCCAGTGGCTGGATTGAAAACTTCTCAGTATTGAGGGGGTAGACATAGCTTACCAGACCGTTATCGGCGGTCAATACCTGAGTGTATTCCAACTCAATGCGCCGCTCGCCGCGCGGCGGGATGGGGAAGATGCGCGCCTGCACCGCGCCGCGCCCGGCGTATTCCAGCAGGGCCGGGTCGCGCATGTTACGCACGATATCCTCATAGGTCTGGCGCGCCTGCGCGGCGTCCAGCACCTGCCCTTTGACAGGTTTTCCGTCAATCCAGAGAATGAAGTCCGTCACCGCCGCGTCAGCCGGCAGCGGGAAGATGTAGGTGCCTTCAACCGTCATGTCGCCGGGGTTGTAGAAAACCTGGTCAACATGGGTAACAGCGATCTGGTCTTTGATAGTCACGGTGACATGATGGTATTTAATTGCCAGCGGCGTCAGCGGGTACGGCGGCGGGCAAGGGCCGGGGTCACAGATGATGATGCCATCCGCGCGGGCGGGCGTGGGAAGGATGAAGGCGGAAATAAGAAGGATGAAGATGGTGATGAGCAGTGTGCGTTTCATGGGAGCCTCCTTGGTGAGAAGCGGGGACACGGGAGAGGGGAGTTTGATTTTCATGAAGTAGACGGTATTGGGAAGAGAAAAGTTCCGATGTATAATCGCGGCGCAATGGAAAACCTTCCGGAAAAATTGGCCGGCCGCCTGGCGAAAATATCGGACACGCCTAATCTGGATGCGCAAGTATTGCTGGCGCACGTGCTGGACAAGCCGCGCGCCTGGGTCTTGGCGCATCCCGAAGCGACTCTGACCCAGCCGCAGCAGGCCGCGCTGGTGGGGGCGCTGGCGCGGCTGGAACGCGGCGAGCCGTTGCCCTATGTGCTGGGCAAATGGGAGTTCTTTAGATTGGAGTTCATCCTCAGGCCGGAAGTGCTCATCCCCCGCCCGGAGACCGAGTTGCTGGTCGAGACGGCTCTTCACTGGCTGCGCGCCCATCCTGAGCGCCGCCGCGTTGCGGATATCGGCACTGGTTCAGGTTGCATCGCCATTGCACTGGCTGTCAACGTGCAGGATGTACATATCGTCGCCACAGACATTTCATCCGATGCAATTGATGTGGCGCGTCGGAATGCAAGTAAATTTGGCGTGGATGACCGTATCGAATTCTTCTGCTGCGACCTCTTTCCTTTGCATAAGACTTTCGACTTTCGACCTTCGACTTTCGACCTGGTTGTTGTTAACTTACCTTATATCCCCACCGAGACCCTGCGCGGGCTGCGCGTCTACGGGCGCGAACCGACCCTGGCCCTGGACGGCGGCGTGGACGGGTTGGACATTATCCGCCGCCTGCTAGTCGAAGCGCCGCGTTATCTTGCGCCGAGCGGATTAATACTGCTCGAAATCGAAGCCTCACAGGGAGCGAAAGTGCTCTCGCTGGCCTATGACGCCTTTGCTGAAGCGGAAATTCACTTGCATCAGGATCTGGCTGGACATGATAGATTGGTTGAAATCCAGATATGACGATGGAAGACTGGAAACTGGCGACTGGTCAATTTGAAAACTCGCAATTTTCTAATCAGCTTCTTATGCCTCTTTCAGGTAATTCTTATCTTGCTGGCTATAATAGGAATTGCATTCTCCTCATAACAAACCCCGTAGAGATCAGGGCCGATCTCGATCGGGGTTTGGGTTTTAAACGGACAACTGACGGTGCCAACCTGAAAAAATATAGGCGGCCTCGTTTTACTATTCTCTGATCTCAACTCTCTACTCTCTATTCTCTCACGATAAAGGCCAGGTTGGCAGCACGTCAATCTCCATCCCGTCACGCTGACCGAGGGCGTAGCGGAAATACCCGGCTGCGGCGATCATGGCGGCGTTGTCGGTGCACAGCGAGAGCGGCGGGATGTGCACCGGGAACTCTTTTTGGGCCAGGAATGCCTGCCGTAAGGCATGGTTGGCCGAGACGCCGCCGGCGACAAGAATTTCTTTGACCTCGAATTGGCGTGCGGCCTTCAAGGTTTTAGTGAACAATACATCTACCACCGCGGCCTGGAAACTGGCAGCCATGTTCGCTGCCGGGATGGGCTTGCCTTCGCCCTCCAGCCTTTTTATTTCCCTCAGGACAGCAGTCTTCAAACCACTAAACGAAAAATCCCACCTACCTTCCAACCAGGCGCGCGGGAAGTTTGTCGCTGCCGGGTCGCCTTCCTCGGCGGTTTTTTGGATAGCCGGGCCGCCGGGATAACCCAACTGAAGCAGGCGGGCGACCTTATCGAAAGCCTCGCCGGCAGCGTCATCCAGGGTGGCGCCCAGCCGCTTGTATTTCAGGTGGGATTCCATTAAATTCAATTCCGTGTGCCCCCCAGAAACCAGTAATGCCATCAACGGGAATTGCGGCTCCGGCGGCGGATTTTCCCCCGCGTTATCCCCCTTCGGGGGACCGTCGTACACCCACGCCGAGTAAATGTGCCCTTCGAGGTGGTTCACGCCCACCAGCGGAATATTCGCTCCCAGCGCCAGACCTTTGGCCGTATTCAATCCGACAACCAGCGAACCGGCCAGGCCGGGACCGCGCGTCACGGCGATGGCGTCCAGATCGCTGAGAGCCAGGTGCGCCTGTGCCAGAGTCTGCTCGATGACCGGCAGGATGGACAGGATGTGCTGGCGCGAGGCCACCTCCGGGTAGACGCCGCCGTAGCGCGCATGAACCTCCATTTGCGAAGCGACGGTGGAGGCCAGCAGGGCGCGGCCGTTTTCGAGCACCGCGCAGGCGGTTTCGTCGCAGGAGGTTTCGATGGCGAGGATGCGGGCGGAGGGAAGAGCGGTCATCAGTGTTCAGTTATCAGTAATCAGTGAGCAGTAGGCAGTGGAATCATGCAGCCCAGGTCGCGGGCGGTTTCGATCCATTCCTGGATGATAATCTCAGCGTTTGCAAGGGCTTCCTGGCGCGTCTTGCCATCGGCCATGCAGCCTGGCAGTTCTGGGACTTCGACGAGGTAGGCCTGGTCCTCGGTGCTCCAGGAGATGAGCATTCGGTATTTGCTGGAATTCATGCGTACACCTCGTTTATGGGCAGAAAATAGCTGCTATTTCGCTGAGACGCGGTGCGCGCTCTGAGGGCGCTGAATATAACGCTTGCCTCTGACGGGGATATCCACCATCATTTGAATTAGCGAGCGCAGGGCGGTATTGACTGATTCAGAATCGGGAAAATATGCGCGCACGTCCGGGTCAAGCAGTACAGCGACATCAATGAGTTTGTAGTGCTCTGTCGTGATTGTTCCGTCGGGATGAGTGACTTGAATGTTGTAGCCTTTGCTCAATGGCTTGTAGAATTTACCCCGTTCTCCTTTGGAGAAGTCGTATTCGGGGAGCATGTCAACTTCGGTTGGAGGTTTATTCATTGAACTTTTCATATTCCGAGTGAGCGGGTTTGGAATAGTGACGATGAGCGGATCATTGAGGATAGGAATAATTTATCGAGGCCCCAAAAACTTGTCACCATTGAAATGTATCAGGTGCGATGGCATTTCTGAAATCCATACTTCCGTTTCCCACGCAATTTCGTTGAGAAAGCGCTTGAAAGTAGAGAAATCGAGAAACGCAGTCACATACACTCTGCCCACCTTGCATTCCTTGAAAAGTTCCTCGAGTTCTACGTGGCGCTTTGGTGAAACGGGACCGTGCGAAGTCACTGCCTCGATGAGGAAAATCCAGTTCTTGGCTTCATCGAGAAGGACAACATCAGGTAGTTTTCCATGATCAGTGACAGGCACACCAAGTTCGGTGAATACATTTTTCTCGAAAACAAGTGCTTTACGCGCTGCGTCTCCCAGGTAAAGCAACTTTGCCCCTGGCGTAAAACGAGGGCCGAACTCTTCGACAATGTCGGCCTGAAGTTCATTGTGCTTTCCCGGCGAGAGTTTATAGATCGTCCCATCGGCCACCTGTAGAGGTACCTTGGTTTGTTCTCTCGCATTTTTGTAGATTTCGAGCAACGCACCGCGCTGGCTGACAAAAGCCATTCGCTCTGTTTCCCATCTGGACGTGCCGTATGCGCGGAGAGCCTCCAAAACAGGCTCAGACAGACGATAATGGGTTAGAGGGCTGTTCGTAGCTAGCAACGGGTTATCTGGATTGCGAATGACCACGCCTGCCTGTTCGAATTGATGCAGAACTTGTCGGCGAATGGTCTCGCGTGTGTTTTCAGCATACTCACGACCATAGCGCTCTTTGGTTTCGAGCAGGATATCGTGAACGCGCAGGCTGCGATTGTTCGCATCTTTCCATGCTGTTTTCTCGGAAAGCTGAGCCAGCACAAGTAACGTTAAGGCCGAGATTTCGTTTTGCTGCGCGGATGGCAATCCAAGAAATTCCAAAATTTTCTGAGCCTGTTCGATTTTTCCCATAGTTATCCTGGTCTCCTGAATCATCGGAAAATCTTCGTTCAGCAAATGCGTTTCCCATAAAGTGGAGAACACAACGCTCTCTATCTGTTCTGAGGTTGGTTCTTGAATGCTTTGGATCTTCCCACCAATCCTTTGCACCACTTCCCACGGCGGTAAAGGCAACGCCCGTAGTTCTGCTGCATTGACTTGTGTATTCCCGTTGACGATGCGGAAGTAGCGGTCAATGATGGCGCTATTGAGAATTGCTGAAAGCCCCAACACATCGGGGGATTGAAGAACACCCTTTTTACGATAGATAAAATTCAAGTGGTTTTCAAAACCGATTTGGCCAAAGGCATATTGGTCGGCGAGGAACGGCGCGGCGATCAGACGGCGGCGGTCTTCTTTGGCGCTGAAACGGCGCAATAAAACGTAATTGGCATTTGGAACAAGCAGCGATTCATCCTCGACAGATATTGCCTGCGGTTTATTAAAGCCATGCAAAGGATATTCCACTTTGCATGGCTTGACATGTTGCATCCACAACAGCGGAACTGTGCCATTTCCCTCCGAAGATTGTTTCTTCAATAGTCTTTGCGCTCGGAAAGGCACTACGCGTCCTGTCGAGACCTGCAAGCCATAGCACTCCAATGAACCATCCCATAGGTCAACAGCATCCAGAATTTGCTCATCCAAAACGCCTGTGGGTAATCGAAAGAATAATTGGCCTTCGGGGTGGCTCAAAAAGTGCCTGAAAACCACCTGACGCGTGATAGGGGTATCCTCCAGGCTCAAATCATCTTGGGATGTCGAAATACTGACGTATCCTGCCCAATACCGCTGCATCTTTGGCTCGGAAGATTTCTCGAAAGTAAAAATGACGTTTTCTTGCAGAACTTCATCGCTTTTGAAAATATCCTCGCGGGATTGAAAAAGATGCACTGCACGCGGAGTCGCATCTCGGAGCAGGTCACGGCGGAATTCGGAGAAATAAACGCCCGAACAAAAACTGCGCGGCACGATAAAACAAGCCTTGCCCTGCGTTGTCAAGAGTTTGGCGCTCAATGCCATGAATAAAGTGTAAATATTTGTATGGCCGTTGACTTTTCCTGAGACAGCCCTCACCCGCTTGTCATCAGCATTCAACTTGAAATACGGCGGATTACTGATAATGAGATCGAAAGTTCTTCGGCGGGTGTTATCCTCGGCGAATAAAGTTGGTTGTGATTCTGGAAGGCAAGCCAAAATAAAATCTTCACGATATATCTGCCAGTGAATTTTGACCCCGTTTTGCCCGGCTCTCTGGCTGGCTTGTGTCAAAACCTGACAGGCGACATCGCACAATTCGAGGTCTGTTTCGTAAGTCTCCACCCACAACTCGACAGGACGATTCTCGGCAATCAAGCGTTCGATGACCGCGCAGACCAGCACGCCAGAGCCAACCCCAGGTTCCAGCAAAGTCACCCCGCTCTGGATTTGCCCCAACTGTTTTGCCATGTAACGCGCAACGGCTGGCGGCGTCAGGAATTGACCGCCTTCCTTGAGTGCGGCCAATGGCCGTTTCTCCAGGACGCGCTTGCCCTGCTCGTAACTATATAACACAAGGTCAGAAATTACCATCGTGATAAGAATATACCACAATCCCCAAATCGAGTTCACACTTTACATGACTCGCTGCATCCAAGTTCATGATGAACTCATCATCCCCCCTTACAAATTTGCACAAGCTTCATCCTCCTCGGGCGAGTCCCAGTCGCGGCGGAGAACATCTTCGGATGCTAGCATGGTATCAATGGCATAGGATTTTCCTGCTTCCCGCAGCATTTTTCCATAACTTTCCCGCTCGGCAAGGAAGGATATGAATTCATAAACGACGGCGAGCTTTTCAACCGGCAGTTTGCGAAGATCTTCGGTAATCTGGGAGATAGTCACCGTTTCCATAACTGTACTCCTTTTTTGCACCCCCATTTTACACTAATGGGTGGTTATACCTCAATGGATTTCTCTGGTGCGCTACCTCCCGGTGGCCGCGGCGGTCTCGTCGCAGGAGGTTTAGATGGCGAGGATGCGGGCGGGGATTAATTCTTCTACTTCTTCATCCTCAACACCAAATCATGGGGATACTCCGCCAGCACTTCCGCCCTCCCATCCGGGCGGATCCACACGCTGTCTTCGATGCGCACGCCCATACCATTTTCTGGATAGTATAACCCAGGCTCGACGGTCACGACCACGCCGGGCTTGAGCAGGTTATCGTCGGCCGCGGTCAGCCCCGACCACGGCCGCTCGTGGACGTTCAGCCCCAGCCCGTGTCCCAGCGAATGGACGTAGCCCTCGAGCGGGGCCTGGGTGTTGAGCGGCGACTTGTGTCCCCTCCTCTCGAATTCCTCGCAGACATACCGGTTGAGGTTTTTGAACGCTGTGTTCAGGTCGAAGTTCTCCATCACCTTGTCGAACACGGCCTTCACTTCGTCGTAGAGTTTCTGCGCTTCGGGCGCGGCGTAGCCCAGGCACCAGGTGCGGGTGAAATCGTAAAAATAACCACCGCCCGCCTCGCACGGGTATATGTCGAAGACGATGGTCTGGCCCAGGCGCAGCAGGTCGGTCGGTGTGCCGCTGGAGTGGGGGACGCCCGCATCCCGCCCGATGGCGAAGATCGTACCTTCGGGGTTCTCCGCGCCGAGTTCGGCCAGCCAGAGATTGATTTTGGATTTGACCTCCGAGACAGTCAGCGGCGTGCCATCTTCTTTCAGCAGGACTTCATCGTCCCGCACCTCGCGGCTGGTGAGATACTCGGCGACTCTCCCCACGACCTGGGTCGTGATCCTGCCCATCTTGCGGATGCGCGCCACCTCGGTCTCGTCCTTGGTCTCCATGGCTTTCATGAAAAGCGAATCATCGCGCGTCTCGCCGACCAGTTCGAGCTCCGGCATGAGTTTTTGCACGTGGGTGAAGATGGCGAAGGCCGAACCCAGGTCGGTGTGGCCGTAGATGCCGACGCGACCTTGCACACCCTGGTCAGTGAACATGCGCTTGTAGCGGATGGCAGCGGCCAGGGCCGGGTCACCGTGGGCTTCTTTCAGCAATGCCTCGTAATTGTAGGTGCTGTACGGGATAACCTTCAGCCCAGATTTGGCGGCTTCGTCGCGTTCCATGTCATTGCAGAAGAGCACAGCTTCCCCGCCGCGCTTCTTGATCAGCGTCGCGCCGCTGACGTGCCCGCCGCCGGTCAGGTAGTACATCGGCGGGTTATGTTCGGCATTGCCGATGACGAGGATGGCATCCAGGTTTTTGGCTTGCATGAGGGCGTCGAGGTCAGATTTCATCTTGCTCCTTTCAGCACATTCTGCAACCCCACCAGCAGCGCCCCCTCCTGCTCCGGCAGCACGGTGCGCGGGTCGAGCAGGACGCGATCATTCTCTGTGCGCGCAATGATCGGCGGCTGCTGATTGCGCAGTTTTTCGAGGAATTTGCCCGGGCTTTTGACAGCCAGCGAAAGCAAAAACGTGGGTATGTTCTCGCCTGGCAGGCTGCCGCCGCCGACAGTGGATTCTCCCGCTACAACTTCGCCCTGGCCGAGTTCTTTTACCCAACCCTCGGCGCGGGCTTTGACCTGCTCCGGCGTGGCGGCGATCATGCGCCAGATGGGAATCTCGCGCTCGGCTTCATCTTTGAGATAATGCAGCAGCGTGGCGGTGATACCCGCCAGGCATACTTTATCGGCGCGCACGGCGCGCGCCAGCGGGTGCTTCTTGATTTTGGCGATCAGGTCGGCGCGTCCGAGGATGATCCCCGCCTGCGGACCGCCGAGCAGCTTGTCGCCGGAGAAGCAGAGAATGTCTGCTCCGGAGGCCAGCGATTCATGGATGGTTGGTTCGTGCGCGATGCCATATTTGGCCGTATCCAGAAATGCGCCGGAGCCAAGGTCGTCCACGTATGGCACGCCAGCCCGGTGGGAAACAATGGCGATCTCCTTTAATTCCGGTTCTTCGGTGAAACCGAGCATCTTGAAATTCGAACGATGGACGTGCATGACCAGCGCGGCCGGTTCTGCCAGGGCTTGCTCGTAATCGGAGAGGTGAATGCGGTTGGTCGTCCCGACTTCGACCAGTTTCGCGCCGGATTGTTTCATCACATCTGGTACGCGGAAGCCGCCGCCGATTTCGACCAGTTGCGAGCGGGCGATGATGACGCGCCTGCGGTTCGCAAGGGCTGCCAGGACCAGCAACACAGCCGCAGCGTTGTTGTTGACCACCAGCGCGGCTTCTGCGCCGGTCAACTGCTTGAGAATCGCTTCGGCGTGGATCAGCCGCGAGCCGCGCTTGCCCGTGCCCAAGTCAAATTCGAGGTTCGAGTAGCCGCGCCCGACCTCCTGCATGGCGCGGAGTGTGGCTGCGCTCAAAGGCGCGCGGCCTAAATTGGTATGCAAGATGACCCCGCTGGCATTGATGAGCGGCAGAAGCGTGGGTCTCGTCCAATTGTCCAGCAAAACCGAGGCGCTCTCAAGGATGCCTTCGCGGTCGGGCCGGGTGAGGTCAGCGCCCTTCGAAACGGACGCCCGCACCTCGTCCAGCACGCTGCGGATGGCTTGCAGGGTTAGTGGACGCCCAAAAGCGGCGATCAGCTCCTCTGCCAGTTGCGTTTGTAACAGTTGTTCGACGGAAGGGATGGAACGAAAGTCAGCCATTCGAGGTCAGGGATTTGAGGATCGAGATCTGTCTTCTTCACCGCTTATGGTAGGGATTTCGCCTACCATTACTGATGACCCTTCGCTTTTGCTCACTTGTGCCTGCCGAAGGTCTGCCGGCGGCGCTGGCGAAGGCGGGGCAGGCTGGTCGCTGATCCCCGACGGCATCCAGCGCGACTTTTCTCTCATGCGAATCAGATACTCGATGGCCGTTAACCCGGCTGCCAATCCAAGAACGTATCCCCAGTTGAGCAGGCGACCGAGTTGCAGCCAGGCCAGTGTGCTGCCGTAAACGCCAAACCAGATGGCCTGCCGCAGGATGACGTTTTCACCTGCCGGTGGGTCAGATGGAAAGCGCAGGTTGAGAAACCAGGTGACGGGCAGGGCGGTGCCGATCAGGGCCAGCGTCCAGAGGACAAAAAATCCCCAGCGCGGCCAGACGGTCGGCTCGGTCATGAAGATGAGCAGAGCCAATCCACCCCAGCCGAAGGTTAACATGAGGATAGTCGCGGCTAGATATGGCCGAAATGAGAAGGTGGGTCGAGTTTCCATGTCAATTGAATTATACTCTACCGGCTCATTGTATAATCAGCTTGTTGCGCAACGCGTCGCGCGCATTATGCTCCACATATCAATCTTCTGCCTCCTGCTTTCTGCCTCCTGCCTCCTGCTTTCTGCCTGCTTCTTTCTCCTCACTGATGACTGCTTCCCTATGACTGACAACACCCTCACTCCCTTCTTCCAGCCGCGCGGCGTTGTCATCGTCGGCGCATCCAGTAGCCCGACCAAATTGGGCTACGGCGTGGCGCGTAACCTGGTAAATAGTGGCTACGATGGCGCGATCCACTTCGTCAGCCAGAAGAGTGGTAACCTGTTTGGCCGCCCGGTCTACACCAGTTTGGCCGAGGTTCCTGATCCGGTGGACCTGGCCGTGCTGATTATCCCTGCACCCGGCGTGACGGACGCCTTGTGCGACTGCGCGGCGAGGAGCATCCATGCGGCGATTATCGTCTCGTCTGGCTTTCGCGAGGCTGGCGCGGAGGGGGCGGCTCTGGAAGCCGAAGTCCTGCGCGTAGCCAAGTTGAGTAACATCCGCCTCATCGGGCCGAACTGCATCGGCCTGTTGGATACGCACTTGCCGCTGGATACCACTTTCCTGCCGCCGCCCATGCCGCAATCTGGCGACGTGGCTTTCATCTCGCAGTCAGGGGCGATCTGCGCCGCGATCATTGATTGGGCGCGCGGCCAGGGCTTCGGTTTTTCGCGGCTCATCTCGCTCGGTAACCAGGCGGATGTCAACGAGACCGACATGCTCGCCGCCGTCGCCGAGGACGAGCACACCCGCGTCCTGACCCTCTACCTCGAAGGTGTGAGCGACGGTCAGCGTTTTATCGAAGAAGCCGCCCGCGTGGCGCGCCGCAAGCCGGTCATTGCGCTCAAGGTTGGGCGCTATGCCAGCGGCCAGCGCGCCGCCGCCTCACACACCGGCGCGCTCGCCGGCCAGGATGCCGCCTACGCCGCCGCCTTCGAGAAGGCCGGTCTCTTCCGCGCCGAGACCAGCGAGGAGATGTTCGACTGGGCTTCCGCGCTGGCTTCCTGCCCGCTCCCGCGTGGCCGCCGCATGGCCGTGCTGACCAACGCCGGCGGTCCCGGCGTGATTGCCGCAGATGCGCTCGAGCGCAGCGGCCTTTCGCTCGCCGAACTCACCCCCCAAACCCACGCTGCCCTTGCCAGCCGGCTGCCGCCCGCCGCGGGCCTCCACAACCCGGTGGACATGCTCGCCTCCGCCTCACCGGAAATCTACGCGGATTGCCTGCGCCTGTTGCTCGATGATCCCAACGTGGACGGTGTGCTGATCATATTACCCCCGCCGCCGATGGTTCCTGCTGAGTCTGTCGCTGATTCGCTGATTTCGCTGATTCATGCCTCCCCCAAACCGGTCGTGGTGGCGCTGATGGGCGAGACGCTCATTCAAAAGGCCGCTGAATGTTTTCGCCTCGCCCGCGTGCCTGAGTACCGCTTCCCGGAGCGGGCTGCCTCGGCTCTGGCGGTGCTGGCTGACAGGGCGGAATTTTTAGGAAAACCGGAGCAGGGTCCGGCTCCATTGCTGGATATTGACCATCCGGCCGCGCAGGCCGCCCTGGCCGGAGCCAAGCCCGGACGCTTTCTGGACCCCGAGCCTGCGACCCGTTTACTGGCTGCCTACGGCATCCCGACCGCGCCCGTCAAACTGGCCCGGACGGAGGTCGAAGCCGCTGAGATCGCGGCGCAGTTGGGTTTCCCTGTGGCGCTGAAAGTCGCCTCGCCGGATATTCCCCACAAATCCGATCTGGGCGGTGTGCTGCTGAATGTTCAGACTCCGGAAGAAGCCGCGGCTGGCTTCCGCACTGTGACCGCGCGCGCCCTCTGCGCCCGCCCGGATGCCAAAATCGAAGGTGTGCACCTCCAGCGTATGTTGCCGGATGGACAGGAAGTAATCGTTGGGGCAAGGCGTGACGAACAGTTCGGCGCGTTGATGATGTTCGGTTCCGGAGGCGTGGAGGTGGAAGGGCTGAAAGATGTGGCTTTCGCCCTCGCCCCGCTGACGCCTTCCGAAGCTGAAAATATGCTCCGCCGCACCTGGGCTGGGCGCAAACTGGCCGGCTTTCGCAACATTTCCCCGGCAGATGCCGAAGCCGTGAAAGACGTGCTGATGCGCCTGGCGCAATTGGCGCACGATTTGCCGGAAATCGCCGAGATCGAGATCAATCCGCTGCGTGTGCTGACGAAAGGTGTCGTGGCTGTGGATGTGAGGGTGAAGATGTGAAATCGGGCTATTAGAATTTTAGGGCAGATATTGCGTTCGATCCGACCATTACAAGAACCGGACATCCCAGGCATAAGCTGATCGCCAGGAGGATAATCCCCAACACCATCGCAAGGGTATTTCCACCGGCCTTCCGTTCCAGGACAGCATCCGCCGGGTTGGCCGGATCGTAATACACATTCACCTGCGCCCCGAGCGGGTAACTAGCCAGGGCCGCCTGGGCTTTGGCGTATCTGCCGTATCCTTGGGTAAACCCGAAGGTGATCTTGTCCCCTTTGTATTCCTGTCCAGCCACATTGTAGGTGTACTCGACCTTAGGCGAGTACGATGTTCTCTCGTCGCCATCCGTATCTGTGCTGGTGCTTTCGGAAACCCTGGCTTCGATGATCCGTCCTTGCGTGGCGGGCCAACCCTGGCTGGCTTCGGCCTTCTTGCGGTCTTTGAAGCTCTTGATGAGCAGGTAAACCCCCCCGCCGGCGAAAGCCAGGAAGAATATCCCCCCGCAGCAGAAACCGATTAGCTGAAAAATCAAAGTGTTATTCATGAAAGCCTCCTGCAAGAATATTAGCGAATTTCCCCAAAAAAGTCAAATGTATCATCTTGATAATTTCGGGGGTCTGCAAATTGATTGTCACTTTAGAGCGTCTTGATACTTCTCCGCGAACAGCGCCGTTGTCCCGCCGGTGTGCCAGAAGAGCACGGTTTCATCTTTCTTGAAGAAACCTTTTCTAATCAAATCAATCATCCCGGCTGCGGCGCGGCCGGTGTAGACCGGGTCGAGCAGCAGGCCTTCCGTGCGCGCAAAGAGCGTGACCGCCTCGCGCTCGCCTTCGGTCAACACACCGTAGCCGGCCGCGCAGTAATCGGCGTTGACCAGCACATCTTCGGGCGAAAATGCAATCCGTTCACCGATGCGCTCGGAGGTCTCGGTTGCCAGTTTTGCCACGCGTTCCTGCAATTCCTCTCGCGGCTCGTCCACGCTGATGCCGAGGACTTTGCCGCCAAAGCCGAACAGGCGCGCGCCGAGGACGAGTCCTGCCTGCGTGCCGCCGGAGGACGAGGCAAAGACAATCCAGCCCAGACCTCTGAGGTCTTCAAGACCTCGGAGGTCTATCATTTGCTGGACCAATTCTTCCATTGCAAAGGCATACCCCACCGCGCCGGTGGGACTCGATCCGCCGTAAGGCACGAGATACGGTTTGTATCCCTGTTCCAGAGCCTGGTCAAATGTTTGCTTGAGCATTGCCTCGCGTTGGGATTTTTCTGTCCAGATAATCTCCGCGCCGAAAAGATGATCGAGCAGGAGATTGCCGGAAACTTGCTCAGCGGCATCCCCGGTCAATACCAGAATGCATTTGAAGCCGAAACGCGCCGCGGCTGCGGCTGTCTGGCGGCAGTGGTTGGATTGGGCTGCGCCGGCGGTGATGAGCGTCTGCGCGCCTTGCGACTGCGCCTCGGCGACCAGAAATTCCAATTTGCGGGTCTTGTTGCCGCCGAAAGCCAGGCCGGTCTGGTCATCGCGTTTGACCAGCAGGCGCGGTCCGCCGAGAATTTCTGATAAACGTGGCATAACTTCGATTGGTGTTGGGAGATGAGCAAATTTCAGGCGAGGTAGCATAGAATCTCCTTGGCTTTACCACAAAGGCACAAAGGCACAAAGGCACAAAGGGATTATTTCTTCGTTAGTGTCTTTGAGCCTTCGTGGTTAGCTTCCAATATTTTGACGCGTGCGTGACTTGCCTCTTGCTCTCATGATGTCAAGTAGGCGAGGAATAGCCTGTGTGTACAGCTTGTACAACAACGTACTGGCGGGATAGTCCCACGCCCCCAGCGTGCGAAGCACCCTCCCGCCCAACCCCTCCTTGAAACGAAAGACGCCCCACAGCGGATCGCTCGCGTCGAAGATATCCGGCGCGCCCCAAAGGTCGTACAACTTGCATCCGGCTGCCTTCGCCCGCCGCATCGCCTCCCATTGGAGCAGGTGGTTGGGCATCTTCTCGCGGTGGGCTTCACGCGACATGCCGTAGAGATAATAGGCGCGGCCTGCGAAGTAGAAGAGGAAGATGGCGGCCACTGCCTGGCCCTCGACTTCGGCGATCAATGGCTCGGCGAATGGCTGATGGCGGATGGCGGGTGGCCGATGGCGCATAAAAGTCTGCCAGACGGTTTGGTAGTAGGGTTCATCGCGGATAACGAAACCGTCCCTCACGGAAGTCTCAGCATACATTCGGTAGAGCATCGTCAAATCAGCGGGTGTACTGGCGCGTACCGTCACCCCTTTTTTTGCTGCCAGCCGGACGTTGTAACGCGTTTTCTGCTTCATCCGCGCCAGCAGTTCCTCTTCGGGAGGGGACAGGTCAATCAAAACCGTATTGCGAAACTGGATCTGGTCGGACGAAAATAACCAACCTCGCCGGGTCAAATCGGACCTCACTGCCTGTCCGCCGTTATCGAGAGCCTCCTCCTCGCCCCCAGGGATTCCCGTCCCCAGCGCCACATCCGGGTCAATTTTGACGAAGATCGCGCCCTGACGGCGGGCGTAAGCCTGCAAATCGTCCAGCACGCGCTGACGGAGCGCGGCATCGTTCCAGTCCATCAGCGGCCCTTTGGGGATATAAAGCACGCTCATCCGCCTGGCGAATCCGCCGACGGGGATGGCGCGTTTCAACACCATCGCCGCCGCGACGGGTTGCGAGTTAGGAGTTGCGAGTTGTAAGTGCCAGATGAACGGCATTGGCTTCCAGCCGTATTTTGCTTTCACCTCGGCCCATTGCCACGTTTGAAGCAAATGTGGATCAGGCAAAGATGCAATCAGTTCATTCCACTGCGCAGCACCTACTCGGTCGGAAGGCTGACCGCTAAATGCTTGCATCACCCTTGCTCCCCTGCGCCCCTGCTCACGCGCCACAGGTACAAACGATATAACGGCAGGTTGTAAACCCGGTCTTGTGCTCCTGCCGCCCGCCGCACTTTTCCGCCAAAGCCGCGCTTGAAACGGTAGACGCCCCACAGACCGTCGCTGCGCGCGATGAATTGGGTTTCCAGGGTTTCTTCGTCTCCGTCCGGCACGCCCCAGAGATCATATTCCTCGCAGCCGCGCGCTTTCGCCCAGCGCATGGCCTCCCATTGCAGCAAATAGGTTGGCATGAGATTGCGCGACTCGTCAGTTGAAGCGCCGTAGAAATACCATGCCCGTTTGCCGCGCGCGAAAACCATCAGTGCAGCCAATGGCCTGCCCTCGTATTCAGCGACGAGCATTTCACACATGCCCGCCTCGTGGAAAAGGCCGTAAACGCGGCGGTAATATTCCAGCGAGTGCACGCCGAAGACATCCCGCTCGCCGGTGGCCAGCAGCATTTCATGGAAACCAGCGATGTCATCCCAGGCGCGCACGGTGACGCCTTTCTTTTCAGCCAAGCGCACGTTGTAACGGCATTTCTGTTTCATCTGAGCCAGGATTTCTTCTTCGCTGCCTTTCAAACTCACAATAATTGTGCGCGGCGGCTGAATGCTATGCGGACTGGGAAGGATTGCGAAGTCTTCGCGAAGCACCCCCGCGGGGCCCGACTTCGCAATGCGCCTACTCTTGTCATCGCATTCCATTGTTTCCCACGCGTCCGGCTCAACTTTTAGGAAAATGGCGCGGCGGGCGCGGCAGACTTTATCCACTTCCGCCCAAAACTGGTCACTGATCACTGATGACTGATAACTGAAGACTGGTCCCTTAGGCATATACGCCAGCGTGAAACCAAGCGGCAAGCGGCGAAAAAGTATTTGCGCGCCAACCTCACCCGCAACGATCCGCACCGCCTCCCACCCAAAAGCGGATTTCAACTCGCCCCACTCGCCGCTTTGGAGAAGGTGAGCGTCAGGATAATTGAAAAGAAATTTGTTCCAATCAGAGAGGGAAAATTCAAACATACGGGTTGAAGGTTACAAGTTGAAGGTTGCAGGTTTCTGACTGAAAGATGGTTGAACCTTTACCTTTCAACCACTCAACTATCAAACTACCGAAGTCATATCCGGCGGTGGGGTAGACCGCACGGCTGCGCTCGGGATGGTCGCGTCCAGCAGATCCAGGATGGAAGTTTTCTCTCCTTCCTGCGCCAGGCGCAGCAACTCGTCCACGGTCTGCTGGAGCGAGCTTGCCGGGGGAATCTCCTCTTCTTCGACGCGGAATATATCCGGATGGGCTGTCTGTTTATAGCGCATACCTTCATCCCATAGGTCTTCGCTCAGTTTTTCACCTGGGCGGATACCGGTAAAATCTATTTCGATATCCCTGCCCGGCTCGAGGCCGGAGAGGCGGATCAAATCCTCGGCCAGGTCGAGGATACGTATCTGCTGCCCCATGTTCAACAAGAACACTTCGCCGCCCTGACCCATGGCCGCAGCCTGCAAGACGAGATGTACGGCCTCCGGGATGGTCATGAAGTAGCGCTTCATGTCTGGATGCGTGATTGTGACCGGGCCGCCTTTGGCGATCTGGCGTTTGAAGAGCGGCACCACGCTGCCCCGGCTGCCGAGCACATTCCCGAAGCGGACAATCGAATAAGCGCGCCCGGTCCGAAAAGCGGCGTCCAGGATGATCATCTCAGCCACACGTTTGGTCGCCCCCATCACGCTGACCGGACGGATTGCCTTATCGGAAGAAATCAATACCAACCGCTCGACACCGTTGGCGATCGCGGCCTCGACCACGTTGCGCGTCCCGATGATGTTGTTGGTCACGGCCTCTTCCACATTGGCTTCCATCAATGGTACGTGCTTGTGCGCGGCGGCATGGAAGAGTACTTGTGGATGGTGATCTTTCAGGATGATCATCATACGCGGCAGGTCGCGAATATCCGCGATGAGCGGTTTCATTGGCAGGGAGGGGAAATTATCCTGTAATTCCAACAGATTTTCAAAAATGCTGTTTTCACCGTGGCCGAGCAGAACCAGTTCACTCGGAGCCCAGCGGGCGATTTGGAGACATATTTCCCGGCCGATAGACCCGCCTGCGCCGGTGACGAGGACGCGCTTCCCGCTCAAAGCGGCCCCGACCAGTTCATTTTGGATCTGAACTGGTTCACGCCGCAAGAGATCGGTGATATCCACCTCGCGCAGGCGGCTGACGTTGACCTTGCCGCCCAGCAATTCATACAGTCCGGGCATGTTTCTGGACGCAACACCGTTCAGGCGGCAGACGTCGGTCACCATGCGGATGGTGCGGCCTCCGGCGCTGGGGATAGCGATAATGACCTCGTCCACATGACGGTTGTTGAGCACGCGGTCCAAATCAGCTATCTTTCCGACTACCGGAACGCCGTGAATTTGGTGTTTTAGTTTCGTTGGATCGTCATCCAGGTAGCCGATCGGGGTCAGATTCAACTGAGGATTTTTCTGCATCTCGCGCACGACCAGCGCACCCGCATCCCCGGCTCCGATGACCAGTACTTTATTGACCTTTCCGGCAGATCGTTTCCCACCGGCAGCCTGGCTCTCGGCGATTAATCGCAACGAGAGGCGGAATCCACCGATCCCGATCAGCGAGAGAACCCAGTCAATAGCCAGGGCAGAACGCGGGAAGCCTACGAAGAACTGCGCTGAGTAAATTGCGAACATGACCATCGCGACGGCTGCCGAGGCGACCGTCACGGCCATACTGATCAGTTTCAATTCGTTTGTGCTGGCGTAAGCCCATTGGCGGCGGTACAGGCCGAACAGGTAGTATATAACCGGTTTGACGGCCAGGCTGACGCCAATCATCCAGTAAGCCGAGGGTAGATAAAAGTAGAAGTAAGTGCCTTCCAGGCGAAGCGCGTAGGCGCTGAATACCGCGCCAACAGTCAAGAGCAGGTCGAGCAGGAGGATGTTACGGTTGCGGATGTTCAAGCGGGTTTTCTTGGTCATTGACGCATCCATTCCATCGTTTGGCGCAGGCCATCTGCCAGGCTGGTCTGGGCGCGGAAGCCCAGGGTTGCGGCAGCCCGCGCCGGGTCCCCGACGGAGCGGTAAATGTCACCGGGGCGCGGCGGGTCGAAGACAGGTTCTGGCATGTCGGGAAACATTTCCTTTAACGTGGTCAGCAAATCTATTATTTTTGTTTCCTGACCAGTACAGATGTTGAAGACTTGCCCGGGCGCTTGCGGATGCTCTGCCGCGATGAGATTGGCGCGCACCAGGTCCCCAACGTAGATCAGGTCACGCGTTTGCCCGCCGTCGCCGAAAATGGTTGCGTTCTGTCTGGCGATCAATTGATGAATAAAAATGGGTATTGCCGCGGCATACTCTGTTTCAGGTGATTGGCGCGGCCCGTAGACGTTGAAGTAACGCAGGGCGACTGCGGGCAGATTAAAGGCTTGTGTATAAAGTCTGGCGTAGATTTCGTTGATCTGTTTCGAGGCCGCGTAGGGCGAGAGGGGTTGCAGCGGTGTGGCCTCGGATAGGGGCAGGGAACTTGAGTCGCCATAGACTGCTGCGCTGGAGGCCAGCACAATGCGCCTGACGCCTGCCAGCCGGGCCGCCTCGAACAAGGTCACTGTTCCCTGCACGTTGACTTCGTAGCAAGTCTGTGGTTCCAGCAGCGACTTTGGGTTGGAGACAAAAGCCGCCTGGTGGAAGATTACCTCCACACCCTGGACAGCCTGGCGCACCCGCGCCGGATCGCGCAGGTCGCCTTCGAGGACCTCAAGCTTGCCTGGCCTTCCATCCATCTCCTGCAAATTTTCGCGCCGCCCGGTCGAGAAGTTATCCAGCACGCGGACCGCGTTGCCTCCCTCAAGCAATGCCTGGACGATGTGGGAGCCGATGAAACCGGCCCCGCCGGTAACGAGATATTGCCTCATGCTATCTCCCGCGCAAGCCGAAAACCTGTCCCACGGTGCGCAGCAGGATGAGGCTGTCCATTAGCAGGTTGCGGTGCTTGATGTAATAGAGGTCGTATTCGAGTTTAATAGCCATCTCCTCGACTGTGGCGTAGTAACTATAATTGACCTGCGCCCAACCGGTGACGCCCGGCTTGACCAGCAAGCGCGCCCGGTAAAAGGGGATTTGTTTCTGAAATTCAGCGATCCATTCCGGGCGCTCAGAGCGCGGCCCGACCAGGCTCATCTTACCCTGCAGGACGTTGATGAACTGCGGCAATTCGTCTATGTGCGTCTTGCGCAGGAAATTGCCTACATTTGTGATCCGGCTGTCCTTTTCCTGGGTAAGTTGAACCTTGCCATCTTTTTCGGCATCCTGGCGCATCGTGCGGAACTTGTAAACGTCATAGGGCTTTCCGCCCCTGCCGGAACGGATTTGCTTATACAGGACGGGATAGCCGCTGTCAAGCAGGATGAGGAATGCAACCAGAGGATAAAGCAGCGCAAAGATGCCCAGGCCGACCAATCCACCCAGGATATCGAGGCAGCGTTTTCCGGCCTCGTAGAATCCGCTGACGCGCGCCTCGTCTACGAAGGAACGCAGCAACCAGTCCGATTCCAAATGATGAACCGGTACACGGCCCAACATTTCCTCGTAGAGGGTGGCCATGGGTGTGATCTCGATACCGCTTTCTTGGGCGTCAAGGATGGCCTGGAAGGTATCTCCCTGCATCTCGCCGATGATGGCAACCACTATGTCAGAAACGCGCTCCTTTTCTGCAAATTCCAGCAGGCGGTTGCTTAGGCCAAGGATCGGGTATTCCTCAACCTGGCGGCCGATTTTCTGGGGGTCATCATCAATAAAACCGACCATGAAGAAAGGAGGCGGCCAGAGATTCTTGTAGACTTCAGCCAACCTCTGTCCGGCTTTCCCGGCGCCGATGACCAGCACGCGCCGCATGAAGGCAGGCGCGGTGAAGATACGAATGTAAACGAGTCGCCAAAAAAATGTAAGGCTGGAGGCCGCGGCGAGAAAGACGCCAATACCGATCCGGTTCAAGGAACCTTCCACAATCACATATATAAATGCATAAATTGCCAGGCCGATCAGCGCCGCGATTGCAATACCGCGCACGGTTGTCCGCCAGTTATTGGCGTGGTGGACATCATAGAGATCAACCAACATCACCAGCCAACCGAGCGGGAGGAGATAGAACCAGGGTTCCACCCGTTCCTGCAAGAAACCAAGCGTAAACCCAAACCAAATATCACGCCGGCCCCAGATATATAAAGCCACGAACAGGGCTAGCGCAGCCACGACTAGATCGCCAAGCAGCAATATCGTCCGTTGTTCACTGGGACGGACGCGCCAGCCGGAGGGTTTGGGAGCAATTCTATTGTCGTTTGTATTCATCCGTTACTTAATCATACTCCATAAGACGCAGAACGTCCCGCAGGTTGCCGTAATTCAATCCTGTTTTCAGACCAAACCTGCGGGACGGTGCCATCAGTTACTTAATCATACTCCATAAGAAACCTGCACCCCAGGCGATATGCATGACTGCGATAGCCAGTGGAAGGCCGATGATCAAGGCCAATTTTTTCTGGCGGATTGCAGCCTGGCAAGCGGCGAGGATCAGGATAATAGCATAAAGTGACACCTCTATGGCGAGCAACAACCGGAAAACCGGGAACAGGATTGCCAAAACTGCTCCGCCAAGTAAACTGAGCACAAACAGCGGGGGGAGACCTTGTCTCCAACGCAGCGTCTCTGGATAGCGTTGCAGCATCTTCCGCTTCCAGTAGCCATAGCGCCAGAATTGCCGCGCCAGCGCCCCCAGCGTGGGCCGGGCATAGTAGATAGAACGAATGGCTGGATCGAGCCAGATGCGTCCGCCGGATTGCCTTATGCGGGTGTTGAATTCGTAATCTTCGTTGGTGAGCAATGATTCATCGAAGAAGCCGACCAGTGCGAGTTGTTCGCGCTTGAAAGCGCCAAACGGGACTGTATCTACATAGGCAGCTTTTTCCGCGTGGCGATAAAGGGCATCCCCGACGCCGAGCGGGTGCGCGGCGGCCAGGGCGATGGCTTGGGCTATCCACCCGTTCGCGCCGGGGTTTATCTCCCAGATGCCTCCGACGTTCTCTCCCAGGCCGGATTCCAGCGCGGCGACACAGCACTCGACATAATCCGGGTAGGGTATCGAATGGGCGTCCAGGCGGACGATGATCTCTCCCCGCGCTTCTTTTAGGGCGCGGTTAAGGGCGGCCGGGATGATGCGCGCCGGGTTGTCCACCACGCAGATGTGCAGGTCCGGGTGGGAATCGGCAAAGGCCGCAATCTCCGCCCGCGTCCCGTCCGTGGACATGCCATCGGCGATAACCACTTCGAGGTCGGCGCGCGGGAATGTCTGCGCGTAGATGGCCTCGAGCAGTTTGCGAATGGTAGTTTGCTCGTTAAAGCAGGGGATAATAATGGAGACAGAAGGCATGGTAGTTTTTGTAGTAACAACAAAATCGTTACTACGTTTTCCGCGGGGTAGTCCCGGTTCCCGCACGGGGCTTGGAGACAACTGTACTTGCCTCGGGCGTTGTCAGCGGCAGGCTAACGGTGAAGATGCTGCCCGTCCCCAGCTCGCTGCGAACACTTATTTTACCACCATGCGCCCCCACAATCTCTTTGACGATGGCCAGCCCCAGCCCGGCCCCGTGTTTCCGACCACCGGGGCGGGAAGGATCGGCCTGATAGAACCGGTCGAAGATGTGCGGCAGGGCCTCGGGTGAAATCCCCGCGCCGGTATCTGCCATCTCTACCTGAACCCCGGAGCTAGCCTGCGCGGCCCGGAGTGTGATGCTGCCCCCGGCAGGCGTGAATTTCAAGGCATTATCCACCAGGTTGGTGAAAATCTGCGCCAGCCGGTCGCCGTCGCCGATGATGGCCGGCAGGGCGGCGGCTTCCACGCGAATGTCCACGTTGCCGGCGCGTGCCTGCGGAGCGAACTTTTCAGCGATGCTGTTGAGCAGGCCAGTCAGGTCCACCGGAGCGCGCTGGAGGTCGAGTGTACCGGCATCCAGGCGGGCCAGGTCGAGCAGGTCGAGCACCATGCGGTGCATCCGCCCGGATTCATTGTAAATCACCTGCGCGGCCTGCTTCTGTGCTTCGGGTGTGCTGGCAGTGCCGTCAAGCAGAGCCTGGGCGAAACCCTGGACGGAAGTCAGGGGCGTCTTCAGTTCGTGGCTGACGTTGGCGACAAACTCACGCTGGGACTTTTGACTGGTTTGCACGCGCGTGTTCATCTCGTTGAATGCCCGCGTCAGTTCCTGGACCTCGTGCGGGCCGCGCGGTGCGATGGGCTTTGCCTCCGCCGACGGCATTCGCCGCGAAGCAACCACCACCTGTTGAAGCGGGTCACCAATCCAGCGCGCCAGTCCAAATGCGACCAGCAGAGACACCAGTAAGGCTATCACCCCGGCGACAGTAAAAGGCGGGACAAATTCATCGCGCAAAATAGTGAGCAAAGCAATTTTGGGCCGTGGGGTCGCCAGAACGAGGAAGTTTCCATCTTCCATACGGGACACGGTATACAACCAGAGTTTGCCGCTGGTGTCGCGCAAGCCACCCCCTTTGAGCAGTAACTGGAGTCGACGCGGAGTTACAAAAGCGGATGCGCTTCCGCTGCGAGAATCGGCCAGCACTTCACGGTTGGAATTGTAGACCAATATCCGGATATCGAAAGTCTTATCGTATGTTTGCAGGGCATTCTGGAGGGCGGTCTGCGACAGACCGATCAAATCGGTCTGGCCGGTCAGGATGACCGATTCGACCGCTTGCAGCCGCGCGGTTGCTTGGCGAAAAGCCAGGGGACTGCGGATCAGATAAATGACCAGGATCACTGCCGTCACGAACAGTGCTCCCAGGATTACCAGGGCATAGCTCCACCAGAGACGCGAACGAAGGGAGGAAAACATTAATCTACCAGTTTATACCCGATGCCCGTCACCGTCTCGATATTGACCGAACTGCCGGTCAGTTTCTTGCGCAGGTGGGCGATGTGGACATCCACGGTGCGGGTCTGGCCGTAGAAGTCGAAGCCCCAGGCTTGCTGGAGCAGTTGTTCGCGGGTGAAGACGCGCCCGGGCTGCCCGGCCAGGATGAGCAGCAGCTCGAATTCCTGGGTGCGCAGGTCAAGGGTCCGATCACCGATACGGACCTCGCGGCGGGTGGCATCTATCGCCAGGTCGCCGATGTGGATGGGCGCACCTGCCTGGGCGGTGCGTTCGGCCCTGCGCAGGATGGCTTTGACGCGCGCCACCAGTTCGCGCGGGTTGAAGGGTTTGGTCAGGTAATCGTCGGCGCCCAGCTCGAGGCCCAGGATTTTATCTATATCCTCGTCACGGGCTGTCAGCATGATGATGGCGACCGAATTATCCCCGGCGCGCAGGCGTCGGCAGACTTCAAAACCGTCCAGTTTGGGGAGCATTACGTCGAGGACGACCAACGCCGGGTTCAGGCGCTTCACGGACTCCAACGCGGCCTCGCCATCCCCGGCCGCTTCTACCCGGAAGTTCTCGCGTTCCAGGTACATGCGGGCGAGCTGGACGATGGACGGTTCGTCGTCAACGAGCAGGATCAGTTCGGAGGTCATTTTACTGCTCCTTGCATAAATTTCTGAACTGAAGCGGCCAAAAAGCAAGGGAAAAACGACGATTTGGGTTCAAATATTTACGCAGTACCCTGTAGGATGGCAATGGCTTCAATTTCAACGGCTCCGCCTTTGGGCAGGGCCGCGGCCTGGATGGTGCTGCGGGCGGGAGGGTTTTCGGTGAAGAACTCGGCGTAAACGGCGTTCATTTTGGCAAAATCAGCCATGTCTTTCAGGAAGACGATGGTTTTGACCACCCGCTCCAGCCCGGACCCGGCATCTGCCAGCACGTGACGGAGATTGGTCAATGCCTGACGGGTCTCCGCTTCGATCCCACCCGGGACGAGGCTGCCGGTGGCAGGCTCCAGACCGAGCTGACCGGAAGTGAAGACCAGGTCGCCGGTGCGGATGGCAACGGAATAGGGGCCAATGGCCTTGGGGGCCTTATCGCTGGTAATGACTTTTTTATCCATACTCGCCTCTCGTTGAATGGGTTGTAATGATTGTATCATCACAATAAACTGGGAAGCGGGGGTGTGCGGGCGGCGAAGCCGCCCGCACACCCCCATCCTCTCTTACTTATTGAGAAGTCGCCATGAAAATAATTTTCACCACCAAACATGAAAATCTATTTTCAGATCAGATACTATTGATTCTACTGCAAAAGACAAGCAGAGACACGACTGGTTGCCGTGTCTCTGTAGAGAGGGGAATGAACTTATTACGGGGTGGCGGGCGCCTGGGCCGGTTGGTGGGCATCGCGGAAGTCTTTGACAGCTTCGCGCAAGGCCTGACCGGTGCCATTCATGGCGGCGCGGGTATCCTTGAGCGCCTGGCCGAGAGCTTTGACGGTCTCGGCCGCCGCGGCGCGATCGGTCACTTTCCCGTCTGCGTCGAACCCATTGTGGCTGGCAATGATGGCAGCCCCGGGATCGTGGGCAGCCTGCGCGGCAGGGATGACGGCGGCAAAGGCATTCAGCGCGGCCTGGACGGCGGAAGTGTCCCAGCCTTTTTGATTGGCCTTGTCAATCAGAGACTGGGCCTTGGCGAGAAACTCATCGGCTTTGGCAAGCCGGTCGCCCTGGCGCTGGTAGGCAGTTTGTGCGCGGGCCCAGATTTGTTCCACCAGGCGCTTGTTGTTGGCAGGCTGGTTGGCGGGCGGGGTGGTTTCGTCCTGGAGACCGGCCGCGCAGGCGCCGGCGGCGGGGAGGGCGGCCAGTCCGATGGCAAGCACCAGGGCAGCCAGGGCAAATTTCTTGAAGAACGGGATGAGCTTGGACATGTTTTTTTCTCCTTATGTGTTTGGTTTTGATGATTGCATTGTAGGTCTGTCAAGTAACCGGCATATGGCGCGGATGTAAAAAATTTGTAAAACGTCTTTTGACCTTTGCTTGACAATCTCCCTCTCTACGTGTAAAATCACACCCGCTCGACAACGGGAAAACGAATAACTCAAGCCGAGATAGCTCAGTTGGTAGAGCACGCGACTGAAAATCGCGGTGTCGTCAGTTCGATTCTGTCTCTCGGCACTCTTTACCGGTAAGCAGGAACAACTGCGGGCGTAGTTCAGCGGTAGAACGTCTCCTTGCCAAGGAGAAGGTCGTGGGTTCGAATCCCATCGCCCGCTCTGACGGTTGCAAATGGCAGATAGCGCATGGCTGATGGCACAAGCCATTTGCCATCTGCTATCTGCTATCTGCTGATACGGCGTCGTGGCCAAGTGGGAAGGCAAGGGTCTGCAAAACCCTGATCACGGGTTCAAATCCCGTCGACGCCTCTGCATGAACGAGTCCGCAAGGGCTCGTTTTTCTTTCTCTTTCCAAATCCTCCTCCTCCCGGCGTGCGGATACTCAAAACGTCGCCGGCGTGTAAATCCACAGAACCTTTGCTGGGGAGGGGGATTTCCTTTCCATCCCGGATGATCACATTTTTACCAGTTTTTCCAGCCTGGCCGCCTGCCAACCCGTAAGGTGGGAAACGTCTGCGCTCGGAGAGCAAAGTGACCTGGCAATCGGTCAGCACCTGGATGTCGCGTTGGATGCCGTCGCCGCCGCGAAACTGTCCCGCGCCGCCCGAGCCGCGCCGGATTTCGTAGCTGATCACCCTCAAAGGGTAGGAATATTCCAGCGCCTCGATCGGCGTGTTGAGCGTGTTGGTCATGTGCGAGTGAATAGCCGACGGGCCATCCGAGGTGGGCCGCGCTCCCATCCCACCGCCGATGGTTTCGTAGTAGGCGAAAGAGCGACCCTCACCCCCGGCCCCTCTCCCTGAAAGGGAGAGGGGGGTATTCCCACCAATCGTGACGTTGTTCATCGTCCCCTGGCTTGCCGCCGGGACCTTATCGGGACAGGCCTGTGCCAGAGCGCCCAGCAGCACATCCACGATGCGCTGAGATGTCTCGACATTACCGCCGGCCACAGCTGAAGGATGTAGAGCATTGACGACCGTACCGGGCGGGGCAATCACTTCGATGGGCACAAGGCAGCCGGCATTGTTGGGCACATCCAGCCCCAGCAGGCAGCGGAAGACGTAAAAGACCGCCGAGAGCGTGATGGCGTACACGGCGTTGACGCTGCCCTGTCGCTGGGGTGCGGAGCCAGTGAAATCCACCCGGGCGGAATCGCCGTGGATGGTCACCGTTACTTTGATCGGCACCGGTTCGTCCCGCACGCCGTCGTCGTCGAGATAATCCATGTAACTGTATGAGCCATCGGGCAAATCCATCAGCAACTGACGGGTCATGCGTTCGGTGTAAGCCAGCAATTGGTTCATCGCTTCGTTCACTTCATCCAAGCCATAGCGGGCGACCAGCTCGACCAGCCGCTCTGCGCCGCGCTGGTTTGCCGCGACCTGCGCCCACAAGTCGCCGGAACGTTCCTGGGGTGTGCGCACGTTTGCCAGGATGAGGTCGAACACGCCCTGGTCAAGCTTTCCCGCCTGGATCAACTTTATAGGCGGGATGATCAGACCTTCTTGGTAGATCTCGCGCGCCAGCGGCATGGACCCGGGGGTGATCCCGCCCACGTCGGCGTGGTGGGCGCGCGAGGCGACGAAGCCAATGGCCCCCCTCCGGCTCCCCCCATTTCCCCCGGAAATGGGGGGAGAGACAGAGGGGGGCAGAAAGACAGGTGAAACCATCGTAATATCCGGCAAATGCGTGCCGCCGCGGAAGGGGTCGTTCAAGATAATCACATCCCCCGGCTGCAGACCTTTGGGGTCTTCGGAGAGCCTAAAGGTCTCAATGGCTTCCAGCACCGAGAGCGGCATCGAGCCGAGATGCACCGGGATGTGCGCGGCTTGGGCGATCATCCGTCCCTGGGCGTCGAAAAGGGCGCACGAGAAATCGCGGCGTTCCTTGATGTTGGGCGAGTAACTCGCCTTGCGCAGCACCGTGCCCATCTCTTCAGCGACGGCGGCGAAGAGGTGTTTGAAAATTTCCAGCCGGATAGGATCGTAGTCCATGTTTACCTTGATTATTTCCCGACCTCAATGATTAAATTACAAAATGTGTCCACCTCCGCTTGGTCAGTGGGGCCGAGCAGGATGGTCGTGTCGGCGCGCACCACGACGGCCGGGCCGGCGAGCCTGTTTCCGGGTCGGAGCGACTCGGCGCGGTAGAATGGCGTAACCAGCCTGCCGCCAGCGTAGACGACATCCCTTTTATCGAGCAGCGCGTCAGTTGGGTCTGGGCCGTCTAACGGCTGGGGGGTCAGCGGGGGCGGCGTCGTCTCGCCGACGGCGCGCAGGCGCAGGTTGACGATCTCGACCGGCGCTTCCGGCCGGGCGTAGCCGTAGGTTTTTTGGTGGATTTCGTGGAACGTCGCCATTACTTGCTCGGAAAACGGAACGATCAACTCGTACGACTGTCCCTGGTAGCGCATGTCCAGGAAGCGTTCCACCCGAATCCTGTCCGCCGTTACACCTTCTTTTTCCACTTCCCGGCGACCGCGCTCGGCGAACGGCGCGAGCCTGGCGGCAAGTTCGGCAATGGGCGTGTCGCCGGGGAGCATGACGGTCTGGGTGTAATCCTTGATGACCTGCGCGGCGAGCATCCCAAAGGCAGACAGGGTGGAGGCCAGCGGCGGGACGAGCACGCGCGGGATGCCCAGGCCGCGCGCCAGGTCAGCCGCGTGCAGACCGCCCGCGCCGCCGAACGAGAGCAGCGTGAAGCGTCGCGGGTCGTGTCCGCGTGCCACGCTGATGACGCGCAGGGCGCGCTCCATGTGGGCGTTGGCAACCTGGACGACGCCCAGCGCGGCGTGAGTGGCGTCGAGGCCAAGTTCTTTGCCGAGTTTTGTCAGCGCAGCATGAGCGCGTTCTTCGTCGAGCGGCATTTGCCCACCCAGGAAGTGCTCGGCTGACAACCGGCCAAGCACGAGATTGGCGTCGGTTACAGTGGGGAGAACGCCCTTGCCGTAGCAAGCTGGCCCCGGGTCCGCGCCGGCGGATTCGGGGCCGACGCGCAACGCCCCGCCCGCGTCGGCATAAGCGATGGAGCCACCCCCCGCGCCGATGGTGTGGATGTCCAATATCGGGACGCGGATCGGGCATCCGCTGACAGTCGCCTCCGTCGTGATCTGTGGCGTACCGTCTATGAGGGAGACATCCGTGGACGTGCCGCCCATGTCAAAGGTGATTACCTTTAGCTCCCCCTCGCCCGCTTTTGGGAGCCCCAGTGGGGTGCTTCGCGAAGGGGGCTGGGGGGTGAGGGCTGCTTTCCCGACATACTCACACCCCACCACCCCTCCCGCCGGCCCTGAAAGGATGCAGCGTACCGCCTGACGCCGCGCCTCGCCAGGGCTGATGTTGCCGCCGTTGGATTGCATGACGCGCAACCTCACCCCCCTTTCCTCCCCCCATTCTCGCCCTGTTTGTGTTTGGTCATTGTCAGGACGCGATGGGGCGAGAATGGGGGGACAGAGGGGGGCAGGGGTGAGGGCAAGTTCGAGATGGGAAAGATACTTATCCAGCACCGGCGAAACGTAGGCATTGACCGCGGTGGTGCTGGTGCGCTCATATTCGCGGTACTCGGGGATGATCTCTGACGAGGCAGAGACCAGGAAACCCGCCGCGCGCAGTTTCCCGGCGATGATCTGCTCGTGCTCCGGGCGCAGGAACGAGAACAGCAGGCACACGGCTACGGAGCCTGCGTTTTGCGCCTTGAGTTCTTCGATCAGGCCATCCACTTGCGCCGGATCGAGCCGCTGCAAGACCTCGCCGGTGTGCGCCACGCGCTCGTCCACTTCGAAGCGCAATTCTTCGGGAATGAGCGGCAGAGGCGGGTCGGCGAAGAGATCGTAGAGCGCCGGGCGGTTCTGGCGTCCGATCTGGAGCACGTCGCGGAAGCCGCGCGTGGTCACCAGCGCGGTGCGCGCGCCTTTGCGTTCCAGCAGGGCGTTCGTGGCGACCGTCGAGCCGTGGATTACAGTGATCAGTGAACAGTTATCAGTGATCAGTAACGGATCACTGTTCACTGATGACTGATCACTTTTCTCGCGAATCAGCTCCAATCCTCGCAGGACCGCCTCCGCCGGATCGCGGGGCGTAGAGAGCAGCTTGAAGGTCTGGATTTGCTGCGTGGACGGGTCGTAGACCACGAAGTCGGTGAACGTGCCGCCGATGTCAATGCCGATGCGCAGGGGTTCGTTTTCCATTGTCTGTCATTATAAACGGTATAATTGCCCGCATGTCTGAGTTGCGCGGCGCGAGCGTACACATCAGTGGTATTGTCCAAGGAGTCGGTTTTCGGCCATTTGTCTATAGCCTGGCAAAACGCTTCGCATTGACCGGCTGGGTGCGCAATACCTCCGCCGGGGTGGATATCGAGGTGGACGGCGCCAAATCCACCCTGGATGACTTTCTCTATGCTCTGAAAAATGATCTCCCGCCGCTGGCGCGCGTGGACGAGTTACAGGTGACCTGGCATGACCCGAACGGCTTCACGACCTTCGAGATCCTCCACTCCGAGGCTGTCGCGGGCGCGTTCCAGCCGATTTCCCCGGATGTCAGCCTCTGCCCGGATTGCCTGCGCGAGCTTTTCGATCCCAAAGACCGGCGCTATCGCTACCCCTTTATCAACTGTACGAATTGTGGACCGCGTTTCACCATCATCACCGACATCCCCTATGACCGCCCCAATACCACCATGGCGCCCTTTGCCATGTGCCCGGATTGCGCTGCGGAATACAACGATCCACTGGATAGGCGTTTTCATGCGCAACCTGTGGCCTGTCCGAAATGCGGGCCTCAGGTTTGGTTGGAGACAAGTCAAACGTCACACGTCAAACGTCACACGTCTGCCTCTGGCGATGAGGCTATTCTTGCAGCGCAACGAATGCTGGCAGAAGGAAAGGTCGTTGCAATAAAAGGTTTAGGAGGATTCCACCTGGCTTGCGATGCCACCAATCTACAGGCCGTGATTGAGCTTCGCAATCGCAAGCTGCGCGTGGACAAGCCCTTCGCCCTGATGATGCCGGACCTGGAAACGGTGATGAAGCATTGCTTCGTGAATGAGGCTGAACGCGAATTGCTGGAGTCCCGCCAGCGGCCTATCGTCCTGCTCAACCGCAGGCCAGAGTCAACCGTAGCCGCCGAAGTCGCCCCTCGGCAGGATACGCTCGGCGTCATGCTGCCATATACTCCGCTGCATTACCTCCTGTTTGCTTCCCCAAATTGGATTCATCCTTCATCCTTCATCCCTTCGCTCTCGCTCAGGGCAAGCCTTCCGCCTTTGGTCATGACCAGCGGCAATCTCAGCGAGGAACCTATCGCCACCGACAACGACGAAGCCCGCCAGCGGCTGGCCAGCCTGGCGGACGCCTTCCTGATGCATAACCGCGATATACGCACGCGGTGCGACGATTCGGTTGTGAGAGTGATCAGTGATCAGTCACTGAACACTGGTCACTGGTCACTGATCACTTATCCTTTGCGCCGTTCACGCGGCTACGCTCCCGATCCCCTCCAACTGCCCTTCGACGCCCCACCGCTTCTGGCGACCGGCGCGGAGCTAAAAAATACCTTTTGCCTGACCCGAGAGCGCTATGCTTTCCTCAGCCACCACATTGGGGACATGGAGAATTACGAAACGCTGAGCTCCTTCGAAGACGGCGTGGCGCACTTCGAGCGCCTTTTCCGCATTAAACCTGAAGCCATCGCCCATGACCTGCATCCCAATTACCTCACCACGCGCTATGCGCTGCAGCGTGCAGAACGTGACAACCTGCCAGCGATAGGAGTTCAGCACCATCACGCCCACATTGCCGCCTGTATGGCCGAACACGGGCTGAACGGCGAGTCCCCGGTCATCGGCGTGGCTTTCGATGGCACCGGTTACGGCGAAGATGGCGCCATTTGGGGTGGCGAGTTTTTGATCGCCGATTACGCGAGTTATCAGCGACCTTATCACCTGGCATACTTCCCCTTGCCGGGCGGGGATGCGGCCATCCGCCGTCCGGCGCGCACCGCGCTGGCGTTGCTCTGGCAACTGGGGCTGGATTGGGACGAGCACCTGTCCCCGACAAAGGACCTCTGTGATGAAGAACGGATGGCATTACGCGTCCAATTGGAACGCGGCTTGAATGCGCCCCTGACCTCCAGCATGGGCCGCCTTTTTGACGCTGCGGCAGCCCTGGCAGGCGTGCGCCAAAAGGTCAATTACGAGGCGCAAGCCGCGATCGAGTTCGAAGCGTTGGCGGATCCGCGCGAGACAGGTGAATATTCGTTCGCGGTAAACAGGCCAGAGGTCCAGCCGCGCCCGGCTATCGAGGCGCTCATCGCGGACGCGCTGGGTGGGACGCCCGTTGCGGTCATCTCGGCGCGATTCCACAACGGCCTGGCGGAGATGGTTCGAGAGGTCTGCTGCCGGATGCGCTCAGAATCCAAGATAAACATGATTGCATTAAGCGGTGGAGTATGGCAGAATCGGCAATTGTTGAAGCGAACCTTGGAACGTATGCAAGGGGAAGGATTCCAAGTCTACATTCATCGCCAGGCGCCACCCAATGATGGCGGTCTGGCTTTTGGACAGGCAGCCGTGGCAATCGCAAAGATGCAGGGTACAAGATAATGACAAAAATACTTCTGGCAGAAGATGATGCCCTCCTACGGGATCTCATCTACAATATTTTGGCGCTCGAGGGGTATGAGGTTTTTCCGGCGGAAAATGGACAGCAAGCGTTGGATATGTTTGTATCCGTCAAGCCCGACTTGATTATTTCGGATATTATGATGCCCGTAATGGACGGGTTCGAATTAATCGAAGAGGTGCGCGCCTTGCCGCTCGGCGTAACCGTACCTTTCCTGTTCCTGAGCGCGCGCACAGAACGCGCGGATGTCAAGCGGGCACGCGCTCTGGGCGTTGACGACTACCTGTTCAAGCCTTTTGACGCGTGGGAACTGATCGAAGCCGTACGCACCCGCCTCGACCGCCGGAAGATCGTCAAACTATTCGACACGCGCGCCGCGCATCTCCAGACGGTGGTGATGCTGGCCAACGCCATCGAGACGCGCGATCCATACACAGCCGGCCACGTTGACCGTGTGCGGCGGCTGGCGCTCTCCCTGGCCTATGCTCTCAACTGGAATACAGAGGATATTGTCATCCTGGAATTTGGCGCCATCCTGCACGATGTCGGTAAGATCATCGTCCCGCGGCAGATACTCAAGAAAAGCGAACCTTTGAGTGACGAAGAGTGGAAGATGATCCGCGGGCATCCTCACATTGGCGCGCAAATGTTGGATGGAGTAGATCACCTGCGCCCGGCCATTCCTTATCTGCTTTATCATCACGAGTGGTGGAATGGCAAGGGTTATCCTTACGGACTGAAAGGCGCCGCTATCCCCCGCGAGGGACGCTTATTAGCCATCGTAGACGCCTTCGATGCCATGACCAGCGACCGGCCTTATCGTCCAAGTGTGAGCGTGGATGAGGCGCTGACGGAAATGCGAAAACAATCCGGCGTCTGCTTTGACCCCGAAATGGTGGACGTATTTATCCAATCTTATAAGAGGTAGGGGATTACCAGGTGCAGCTTGGGCGGGTGTTGATGCCCGCCGATTTTCCGACGCGCTTGTACATCGTCACGTTGGTAAACGGTTCGCCGAGCAAGCCGTCGTGAATGGCCCAGGCGCGCAGGCGGATGCTGTGTTCAGCCGCTCGCGGGCGGAAGGGCGTGGAGCCGTCCAACCTGGCGTATAAATCGCCGCCCTCCGCGAATCCAGCCTCGATGCGCTCCATCAGTTTTTTCCCGATCTGGTAACTGAAGCCATAATTCTCGAAAATGACGGCATTGTGATAATAAAGCGGTTCGACAAAATAAAGGTCGTGACCCAAACTCTGGACAAATGACTCGAAGGCCGCGATGGCTGAAGGGAGCAGCCTCAAGCCGTGTCGCACCTGACCTGGCGCCAGCACGGCCCGCATGGCGGCCTCTTCCGCCTCCAGGTTGCGCCGCAGGGTTCCGAATCGGGTCGGCGAGCCATCCGGCATCTTGTCTACGTCGTAGCGGGGCGCGTCGGGATCGTTCAGGATATACAGTAAAACGTGGATTTGGCCGTTGAGGGTGTCAGTCAGGTGACCGTACAGGATCGGGTCTGGAAAACCGAATTTGTGGAACAGCTTTATCTCGACATCTGTGCTGCCGGGGGCGCACTTCAGGGCGACCAGCGAGTTGCCCTGGCTATCGGTGAACGACGGGGGTAGCTGGAACCGTTCCGACAGTTCAGGCGGCACTAAACGGGTATAGATTTCCCTTTTTTCAACCTCGGGGAGGATATTGACACCGCCAATTGTCGAAGCTGACATTTTACTCCCGCCTTTGCATCTGACGTTCGATCTCACGCTCGGCCTCGCGCCTGGCGAGGACCTCACGCTTGTCATGTAATTTCTTCCCTTTGGCAATCGCGATTTCCAGTTTGGCGCGGCCTTCTTTCAAATATACGCGCGTCGGCACGACGGTCACGCCCTTTTGGCGGACGGCGTCCCATATTTCACGTATCTCTTTCCGGTGGAGGAGCAGGCGTCGCGGCCGTTTCGGTTCGTGGTTATAGCGGTTAGCCTGTATGTAGGGGGCGATATGCGCCTCCATCAGCCAGGCCTCTCGCCCTTCCACCCGGACGTAGGCTTCAGCCAGGCTGACCTGCCCGGCGCGGATTGATTTGATCTCGCTGCCTTGCAGCGCCAATCCGGCCTCGAAATGCTCCAGCAGGAAGTATTCGAAATGAGCCTTGCGGTTTGTGGCGACTACTTTAACGTCCATCGCCGCGATTGTAACACGGTTCTCGACCCTTGATTTTCCTACCCCCATTTGAGGATGACTAAACCTGAGAGCAAGCGCAAGACAGCGAAGAGGATCAATGCTGTGTGCAGGCCGACGTGAGAGGCAAGGGCGGGGCCGGCCAGCGAGCCGATCAGCACCGCTGCGTTGAGAATAAGACTGTACCAGGCCAGATGCGCGGGCCGGTCGCTGGCAGGGATTTTTTCGAGCAGGTAGTTGGCGTAAGCGCCGCCGAGCATTGACCAGGAGAGTCCGCCGACTGCCGAGACGAGGTAATACGCCGCGACATGCTGCGAAAGCGCCAGCAGACCGGGGTAGAGGCTTAACCCGATTGCACCAAATCCGGTCAGCTTATGGTGCCCGATCCGGCGCACAATGCGGTTGAGCTGGGTAGAACCGATCAGGACAGTCAGATAGAAGAGCGAAGTACCAATGCCGATTTGCTCATCGCTCAGATTCAGTACATGAACGAAATAAAGCGGGAAGAGGGGCAGGGCCAGAAACTGCGCCAAGTGAAAGCCGAACATGACGAGCAGCGGGCCCCGGAATGGAGTCCGCCAAATGTCGGCGCGGATGGCGCTTCGCCAGCTCCGGCGTGGACCTGGCCGTTCGGTTTTTGGAACAGGCTGAATGGTGGCCGTGTCCGCTTTGGAGGCGGCCTGAGGCAGCGACTTGACAAAGTAGAGGTGGAAACTGCTCATCGTCGCGCCGAAAAAACCGATTCCAAAAATGATCTGATACCCAATTGGGAAGGGTAAACGATCGAGCAGGTAACCGCTGCCAAGAGAGGTAAGGATGAAGGTAATCGAGAGGACAACATTACGGATGCCCGCCACGTGAGCGCGCCATTCGCTTGGCACCGCCTCAGCGAATAGGGCGCTAAAGCCGACCGAGAGAGCGGTGAGCGGAATGCCCATCAACAGGGCGAGACCGATCAGCGCCCAAATTTGCCCCTGGTTGTCGAAGAGCCAGGGGAGGGGAATCCAGAGCAGGAAGCCCAGGCGATAGTAAACCGAGGTCCAGAAGACGGCTTTCGTGAACGGGCGTTTTTCAAGCCAGTGGGCGGACGGGATGGCAAAGATGAGCGTGACGACAGCCGCCATGGCGGCCAGCAGACCGATTTGCACGCCGGTCGCCCCAAGCCGGGCGGCGTAGACGTTAAGGAAGTTGATCGCGCTGCCGCTCAGGACTCCGAACCAGCCCATATCCAGATAGAGATGTGTGAAGTTAGCCTGGTACTCGTCAGGGATTGCTGGATGGTGAAAAAGACGGCGAATGGAGATCACAGCCACGATTATAATGGCAACGGAGACCACCCAGGATAAAGTGACGCAGGCCTATCAGCAGGGGTATAATCCACGCACCTTCTTTCTGGCTCGCGGAGAATTCCATGGACATCTCTCTTGCATTGGGCGGCGGCGGGTCGCGTGGTTATGCCCACGTCGGTGTCATCCGTCGTCTGGAACAGGCAGGTTTCCGCATCCGCGCCGTTGCAGGCAGCAGTGCGGGCGGCATCATCGCGGCCTTTTTTGCCGCCGGCTACACGCCCGACGAAATGGAGGCGCAATTCTCCAGGTTAGATCAAACGAAACTTTTTAGCCGCTCGCCAGATGACGGCCCGGCCTTGCTTGGGTTGGCCGGGGCGGGCAAGTGGCTGCATGAACATCTCGGTGAACGCACCTTCGATGACCTGAAAATCCCCTGCGCGCTGACCGCAGTTGATCTCAAGTCGGCACGCGAGATCATTTTAGATCGGGGGAGGTTGTTGGATGCCGTCCTGGCGACAATCGCGCTGCCGGGCATCCTGCCGCCTCAGCAAATCGAAGATTATCAATTGGTGGATGGCGGCGTGCTGGACCCCGTGCCGGTTTCCGTTGCCCGTTCCTTGGCGCCCAACCTGCCTGTGGTTGCCGTTGTCTTGACGCCCCTGCTCGAGCAGGCGGGCAGACTGACGCGCATTCCTCTCCCGATCCCCATCCCAAAACCGATTGTCCAGCGCATCACTCGATTCCGCGTGGTGCAGGCTTTTGAGGTTTTTATTCGCGCCGTGGATGCGGCTGGGCGTATGCTCACCGAACTGCGTATGCAGGTGGACAATCCGGAAGTCGTCATCCGTCCCAGGGTGGGTCAGATCGGCCTGCTGGATAGAGTTGATGTGCATGAAGTGATCCGCCTCGGCGAGGAGGCAGCGGATGCGATTCTCCCGGAGCTTCGACGGTCGCTCGCCTGGCCGAAGCGCATCCGCCGGCGTTTCTTTCCGCGAGGCCGCCAGTGAGCCGCGACCTGCGCCAATACGCCCGCCAGACCAACATCCGCCTGATCGTAGGCGCTCTGCTGCTGCTGGATTGGGTCGCGAAGAGGGTTAGAGAAGAGTGATGAGTGATGAGTGATAAGTGAAGAGCTTCGGCCAATCGTAAAACGTAAATCGCAAAACGTAAATCGTAAATCTAACTATGCCTGATCCAAACCTTCGTATATTTAACCACTGGGTCTACCGCGAGCAGCCCGCGCAGAAAAATCCTGCGCGGCTTCTCCTGCTCCTGCATGGCTGGACGGGGGACGAGAATTCGATGTGGTTCTTCAGCCAACATCTCCCCCCAAATTACTGGAGGCTGGCGCCGCGCGGACCATATCCTTCTGCTCAAGGCGGTTATTCCTGGAGAGAGGTCTTACCTGCCACTTGGGGCTTGCCGTCCATTGAGGATTTACGCCCCTCAGCCGAGGCATTGATCGAGTTTATTGACGATTGGGCTGCCTCCACCTCTGTTGATGCAGCCCAATTCGACGTAATGGGTTTCAGCCAGGGCGCGGCATTGAGCTACACGCTGGTTCTCCTTTACCCTCAGCGTGTCCACAGGCTTGCCGCCCTGGCTGGGTTTGTCCCGCTTGGCGGCGAAGAATTATCCATCCCGCGACCGTTGGCCGGAAAACCGGTCTTCGTCGCGCACGGCGCCGTAGACAAGCTGATCCCGATCGAGCGCGCCCGGGAATCCGTCGCGATCCTGAAAACAGCCGGCGCGCAAGTCACATTTTGCGAAGCGGAGGTCGGTCACAAAGTTGGCGGGGAGTGTCTGAGGGGGTTGGATGAGTTTTTCTCTTAATGATAATTTAAGGTGCTGGTTGACGATTGACTGGTTTGCGGGTATCCTTGCCCACGCACCACGCACCACGCACCACGCATCACGCACCACCTCAACCTGCTATGTCACACACATCCAACACCCTCTCCCGCCGCGATTTCCTCAAGCTGGCCGGCCTCGGCCTCGGTACGCTGGCGTTCAATCCCTTCCGCCGCGTCCTGCCGCTGGACGATTTCCCGGCCGCTGAACGGTTTGGGCGCAACTGCACCGGCGGCAGGATTGATATTAAAACCCGCCCCGACAGCAGCAGCGCGACGGTCAAATCCATCTATGAAGATACGCTTTTACCCTGGCTGCGCGAGGTGACGGCAGATAATCTCGACCTAAACCGCCTTATCCAACGCTGGGTCGAGACTCCCGAAGGGTATGTTTATGCTCCTGATCTTCAACCTGTCCGCAACCAGCCCAACCAGCCGTTGACTGCGCTGCCGGAGGGCATGACCGGCTTTTGGGCGGAAGTCACCGTTCCCTACGTGGATATATACCTGGACAACCCTCCGCCGCGTTCACCGAGCTTGAGACATTTGCTCGGCAGCAGCCTGCCGGTGCGGTTGTATTACAGCCAGGTGATGTGGATAGATCAGATCAAAACTGGCGATTCCGGCCAGGTTGCCTATCGGGTCAACGAACGTTACGGCAGTTACGGCGATATTTTTTGGGCCGATGCGGCCGCCTTTCGGCCCTTGACCGGGGACGAGATCGCTCCCATCTATCCAGAGACGGACCCAGCCGAAAAGTCAATTACCGTCAATGTGACCAACCAGACCCTTTCATGCTTCGAGGGCAGCCGCGAGGTTTACTTCTGCCGCGTATCCACCGGAATGCGCGGCCTTGAAACGCCGCTGGGAGAGTTTTCTCTCTGGCGCAAAACGATATCAGTGCGCATGGCTGTCGGGACAATCGAGGCCGGCTATGATACTCCCGGCGTCTCATGGGTGACTTACTTTGTCGGCAGCGGAGTGGCAATCCATGCCACTTACTGGCACAATGAATATGGCTTTGCGCGCTCGCACGGATGCGTCAATTGCAAACCGGAAGACGCCAAATGGATCTTCCGCTGGACGATGCCGGTTGTCCCGCTGGAGCCGGGAGATGTGACCTGGACTGACTGGCGTTCGGGAAGCACGCGTGTAAAAGTCGAACAACGCTTTTGGTAGAAACAATGGACATTTTCAACATAACTATTGGTTTGGCCTTTTTGGCCGGTTTGGCATCTTTTCTTTCCCCGTGCGTTTTTTCCCTGGTGCCAGCCTACATTGGCTGGCTGGGCGGCCGCGCCGCCGGTGGAGAACATACAAAAGGTAGTCGTTGGGTCACTTTTTCGCATGGCCTGGCGTTTGTATTGGGTTTCAGTATTGTCTTTATCTTTCTTGGTGTGGCGGCTTCGGCCTTTGGCGGCTTGCTTTTTGATCTTCGTACCTGGCTGGCCAAGATTGGCGGCATAATTGTGATGATCTTTGGCTTGCACATGATTGGCGTCTTCCGCATCCCGTTCCTGGAATATGACCTGCGTGTCCACTCGCAGGTGGATCGCAAATGGGGCTATCTCTCCTCGGCGCTGATGGGCGTCTTCTTCTCGGCCGGCTGGTCGCCGTGCGTCGGGCCGGTATTGGGCGCCATCCTGACCCTGGCGTTGAACGGCGGCTCGGTGCTGTTGGGCGCGAAGTTGTTAAGCGCCTACTCGGCTGGCCTGGCAATACCTTTTCTGATCGCCGCGTTGGGCATCGGCTGGGTCTCCACCACACTGAGGAAATATGCTAAAGCCATGCGCTATGTCGAGATCGTGATGGGAGTCATCTTGGTAATCGTTGGACTGATGCTGTTCTTAGGCACCTTTGAATTGCTCGCCCGCTACGGCTTTTTTGTGGATTTCGGGCTTTAAACCTTCGACCTTCGACCTTCGACCTTCGACCTTTGCCTTCGACCTTTGACCTTCGACTTGTGACCTCCAACCATGCTCACCGTCACCCTCTACACCCGCCCAGAGTGCCACCTCTGCGAACAAGCCAAAGCAGATTTGCAAACCCTGCAAGATAGCTTCCCGCATCGCCTGGTGGAGATTGATATTGACTCTGACCCGGACTTGTTATCTGCTTACGCATTGGAAATCCCGGTCGTCGAGGTCGGGCCATACCGCCTGAAAGCGCCTTTTACGCCTCAGGATTTGCAGAAGACTCTGGGCGCGGCAAGCGACCGGCAGGCGCATCTGGAGCGGATTGACGATAAAGCTTATCGCAGCGCGGTGGCGCATGGGCAGACGATCACCAGCTCAGACCGGTTTTCATACTGGCTTTCCCGGCATTATCTGGCGATTTTCAACCTGCTCTTGCTTCTCTATGTTGGACTTCCTTTTCTGGCTCCCGCGCTCAAGAAAGCCGGCGCGGATGGCGCGGCGGAAGTGGTCTATAAAATCTACAGTCCCTTATGTCACCAGTGGGCCTTTCGATCCTTTTTCCTGTTCGGTGAACAGTTGTATTATCCTCGCAGCGCGGCCAATATACCCGGCGTGACCACCTTCGAGGCTGCGACCGGCATCACCGACCAGAACGATCCGTTACGCCTGGGGGCGCGCCAATTCAAGGGCGATCCGGTTTTGGGCTTTAAAGTCGCTCTTTGCGAGCGGGATGTCGCCATCTGGGGTTCCATGCTGCTCTTTGGCCTGATCTTTGCAATGACCGGGCGCCGCATCCCGAGCCTTCCCTGGTGGGCATGGCTCTTGCTCGGCCTGTTACCGGCTGGCCTGGATGGGCTTTCGCAGTTGGTCAGCCAACTACCGATCCCGGCCATCCAAACTCTGTTGCCTTACCGCGAGAGCACCCCTTTCCTGCGCACGTTGACCGGGTTTCTGTTCGGGTTTACCACCGCCTGGTTCGGTTTTCCCGTGGTGGAGGAAGCCATGGCGGATACGCGCCGCCTGCTTGCAAAGAAATTTGCCGTCGTTGCGGTTGAACGATAGTCATGCCAATCCAATCTCGTCACGGGCTTCGCTATTTCAGCTTTGATTCCTTCGACTCAGGCGTTGTCCAGGCTGTCTTTACCCGGCAGGGCGGCGTCAGCCCAAAACCGTGGGCCTCGCTCAACGTCGGTGGGACGGTTGGCGACCAGGCGGAGCGGGTGCGGGAGAACCGTCAACGGGCGTTTGCCAGCCTGGGTCTGGATGCGGCCACGCTCTTCGACGTTTGGCAGGTTCACGGAAAAAATGTGGTCATCGCCGAGGCGCCTCACCCGCCCCAATCCCCTCATCTGCGGGCGGATGCCATCCTGACCGATAAAGCGGGCGTCAGCCTGTTCATGCGTTTTGCTGACTGTGTGCCGATTATTTTGTACGATCCGCTGCGCAAGGTCATTGGGCTGGTTCATGCCGGCTGGATGGGGACGGTGGGAGGCGTTGTCTGGGCTGCGGTGGAGGCTATGCAGGCTCGTTTTGGCACACAACCGGCCGACCTGCAGGCTGCCATCGGCCCTTCGATTGGCCCGGATCACTACGCGGTCGGCCCGGACGTAGTCACTCAGGTGCGGCAAGCCTTCGGTGAGGATGCCTCTGCTTTGCTGGCGACAATAGAAGGCGGTATGCACTTCGATCTTTGGGCGGCCAACCGTCTGCTGTTGGAGCGGGCGGGTGTCCGGCAGGTGGAAGTGGCCGGCCTGTGTACCGCCTGCCACTTGGACGACTGGTTTTCTCACCGCGCAGAAAATGGGCGCACCGGCCGTTTCGGCGCGCTGATTGGGTTGAAGTAGGACAAATTGGCAATTTGTCCCACAATTTTATGAACGAATCACTTGTCTCTTCCATCCGCGAACGGTATCAGCGTGTGCTTGGCCAGATTGCCACAGCCGCCGCCAGGCGCTGCCCTGAGCCTGTCGAAGGGTCCGCGCGCGACCCGCAGGACGTCCGCCTGGTTGTGGTAACCAAGGCTCAACCGCTGGAAATCGTCCGGGCGGCCGCCGCCGCCGGGGTACGCATCTTCGCTGAGAATTATGCCGAAGAGGCTGTGGCGAAAATCGCCGCCTTGAAAAATGAATTTGAGGTAGAATGGCACATGATCGGCCATGTGCAAAGCCGCAAGGCTGACCTGGTGGCCGGGAACTTTAGCCTCTTGCACTCGCTCGATAACCTGAAATTGGCCGCGCGGCTGGAGCGTTTTCTTGGTGAATCTGGGAAGATACTCCCGGTCTTGCTGGAGTTCAACGTCAGCCGCGAAGAAAGCAAATTCGGTTGGCCGGCCTGGGATGAAACGCGCTGGCCGGACCTCCTGCCTGAGGTGCGGCAAATCCTGCAATTTCGCCACCTGGAGCTGCGCGGACTGATGACGATGCCGCCGTACTTCGAGGATGCGGAACTTGCCCGGCCTTACTTTCAGCGTTTACGCCGCTTGCGCGACTTTCTGGCGGCTCAATTCCCGCAAGCGGATGCAGATTGGCGTGAGCTTTCGATGGGCACCAGCTTGGATTTTGAGGCGGCGGTGCAGGAAGGCGCCACCTACGTCCGTGTAGGACAAGCCATCTTAGGCTCGCGACCCACAAAATGAATGAGGTGAACCAAGTGACCATTATTCTTATTGCAAAACTGATCAGCTCGCTGTCAAATATCATCGTCCTGCTTGTCATCCTGCAGGTGCTATTGTCGTACTTTATGTCACCCTCTCATCCCATAAGGCGCACGATTGACCGCTTAGTCGAGCCAATGCTGGCTCCCATTCGCAGAGTAGTACCGCTCATCGGCATGTTTGATTTCAGTCCGTTGATATTGATCATCCTGCTTCAAGTTGTGGCCTCTGTTCTGATCAATATTCTTTCTCTCTGAGGTGACGCTATGGCCGACCGCAAATTCGAATTACACAATGGGAAAAAGGGCGCTGCGCTGGCCGTGCGCGTCACGCCGCGCGCCAGCCGGAACGAGATTTTCGGGGTTCTTAACGACGGGACAGTCAAGATTCACCTGACCGCGCCGCCGGTGGAGGGCCAGGCGAATGAGGCCCTGCTCAAGTTCCTGTCTGAGGTGCTGGGGGTGCCTGTATCGCGGCTGGATATTGTGGCCGGAAAAACCGGGCGGGATAAACTGGTCTCTGTCCTGGATATGGACGCGGAGGCCGTCCACAAACGCATCGTCAAGCACATGAGCTGATGATAGAACCCCGTTTTCTCCAAGAAAACGGGTTTCTGATTGGTTGAGACAGCCTACGGTACGCTGCCGTACAGCGAGCGATAGACGCTATAGATTTCGTAAATGTTGCGGATATAGTTCCGCGTTTCCTCGAAGCGGACGATTTCCACGAACAGGTCGGGGTCGCCGCCGGCCAGATTCTTCCAGATTTCGGCGTTGCCGGGGCCGGCGTTGTAGGCCGCCAGCGCGACATACAAGTCCCCGCCAAAATAATCGCGCCAGGATGCCAGATAATCGGCCCCCATCGTGACGCTGACCAGCGGCCGGTAGAGGTCGTCTGAGCTGTAATCCAGCGGCCAGCCCATGTTTTGGGCGATGCTCTGGCCAGTGGCGGGCATGATCTGCATCAGGCCGCGTGCCCCGGCGGAGGAGTGGACAAAGCCTTCGAATTGACTTTCCTGCCATACTACGCTGAACAGGAAGAGGGGATCCAGGCCATTTTGTTGGGCAGCCGGGAGGATCAGATCTTGATAATACAAACCGTAACGGACATGATTGAAATAGTTCGGCGCGGCCAGCATTTGGGTATAGGTTTCCATTCCGGCCAGGGTCAGCACCTGTTGGATGGAGGAGATGGCTACCCGGTATAAGCCCAGGTCGAGCAGGTAGTTGGCCAGGCGATAACTATCAGCCGGGTTTTCGCCGACGGTTTTGCGCAGGTCTTCAAATTCCAGGCGGGCTTCGTCGTACAATCCCAGGTTCCACAATTCGGTGCCGCGCACCATGCGTGGGTCTTGCAAGAGCGCGCCCGGGCTGCCAAGATCGGTATCCGAGGGCAGGTTGAATTGGATGCGCATCCAGGCTTCGGCTTGGCGGCGGTCGGCGGCCAGGTCGAAATTCAGCTTGTATGCCGGCGGCGGCTGGAAAATGGATTGGCTGAACAAGGTATCGCGGGCGCGTTCGCTGTAGTAGCCGGTTGGGTCGAGGGCGGCAGCTTGCTGCCAGGCCGCCTGCGCGGCGGAGGCGTTGCCTTTGGCCTGCTGGGTCTTGCCAATCCAGAAGTCGGCGCGCGCCTGGTCTTCAGCCGCGCTGGCAAGGATCAGGTTACGCTGGAAGGTGACCAGCGCCCCGTCCAGGTCCCCGGTGCGGTAACGGGCGATCCCGGCCCAGAAAAGCGCCTGCGGAACCAATTCGCTATTCGTATATTCATCAGGGATGCGCTCCCAGGTTTTCGCGGCGTCTTCCAGACGACCGGCGAGTTCCAGCATCCGCCCCGCATTCAACAGAAAACGCGGAGCGTCGGGGCTGGCTGGCATGGCTGTCACAAAGTTCAGGTATATCTGCGAAGCAGAGTCGTATTGTTTTAAGTAAAACCACTGGGTTCCGGCTTTTTCATCCCAGGCAGCCCGCCAGTTGAGGTTGTCGGGATAATTATTGATGAATAGTGTGTATTCGGCAACCGCTTCCTCGTAAAGCCCCAATTCATCAAAAGTCTTGGCGCGGTAGAAGTGTACTGTGCCATCGTTCTGCGGGTTGGCGGCGATGGAGCGATCAAAAGCAGCCAGCGCCACGCCGTACTGCTTGGCGAAGTAATCCACCAAGCCGCGTTGGAATTCGTTCACCGGCACGCCGGCCTCCACCAGGGCGACCAGGGCGGAGTAAGAATCGTAAGAAAGCGGGTAATTATCCACGCTGTGCAGGAAGCGTTGGTAGGCCAGGCTATTTTGACCGAGCGATAAATACGTCTGCCCGGACAGGAGGTCCATTTGGGCTTTGACGGAATCGTTGTTCGTTTTCGAGGCGATCTCGTCGTACATACCTAAAGCTGTGGTCGAGTCCCCGGAAGCGGCGTAAGCCCGCGCCAGTTTGATCTGCAAGGCAAGCGCATCGCCGAGCTGCGGGGCTGCCTGGGCGGCCTGGTAAGCCTCGAGGGCAGCCGCGAAATCCCCAGCCGAACGCAGGGCATCCCCGCGCCGTTCCTGTGCATAGGCGTCAATCAGACCCGGTCGCAGGCTGAGGTAGGAAGAAAAGGCCTGCGCGGCTTCTGCGTAACGTTGAAGCTTTACGTATGTTTCGCCGAGCAGGAAAAAGGCGTTCGCGGCATACTGCGTCTTGGGGTAGTCTGCGCTCAACTGGCGCAATGTAACCAGCGCAGAGGCGAAGTAGCCTTTTTCGTATTCGACGCGCCCCAAGCCCCACAGCGCCGCGGCGCGGATCTCAGGGTCGGTGGAGGTGGCCGCTGCAATCTGGTACTCGGCGCGGGCGCGGACGTAATCGCCGTTGAAAAACGCCCGGTCGCCGCTCTCGACCCGCACGGCAGGGATGGGCGTCGGCGTGGGCAGCGGGGTGGGGGTGACAACGAATAGGGTGGGAGTCAGGCTGGGAGCGGTGGTTTGTCCGATTGCAATGATTGAATTGGAATCGGCCGGAGGCAGGTTGCAGGAAGCCAGCGCCAGGATCAGCCAGAGCCCCGCTAGGGCGATTTTGGATTTCATGGAGGAACTTATAATGCGGAATAGGAGGGGTGTCAATGCTTTGACAATCCGGGCCTGCCGTGTTAAACTTTGCCTGCGATCAATGGCGCTCTCGCGAGAGAGCGCCTTTTCCTGCCGGAGACGGTATTTTATACGCGAGCGATATGCGCACCATTACCTGGGATTACGAAAAGAATGAGTTGCAGATGATTGACCAGCGCCGCCTGCCGGCGCGTTTGGAAATCGTCGCTTTCCGTTCCCATCAGGATGTTGCCGCGGCGATCCAAAACATGACCGTGCGCGGCGCGCCGGCGATCGGCGCGGCGGCGGCTTTTGGACTGGCGCTGGCGGCGCACGAATCGAAGGCGAACGATGCCGCTGCCCTCCTCGCAGACCTGGATACTGCCGCGACAACCCTGAAAGCCTCCCGCCCGACGGCGGTGAATCTTGCATGGGCGGTGGACAGAGTGTTACGTGGAGCGTGGAGCGTGGAGGGTGGGGCGGATGATGTTCGCAAAGTCATCCTCACCGAGGCCCAGCGCATCGCCGATGAAGATGTGGAAGTCAACAAACGCATGGCGGCGCACGGCGCGGCGCTGATCGATGACGGCGACACCATCATCCATCACTGCAACACCGGCGCGCTGGCAACAGTGGATTGGGGCACCGCTTTGGGCGTCATCCGCATGGCGCACGAGCAGGGCAAGCGCGTCCACGTGCTGGTGGATGAGACTCGTCCCCGCCTGCAAGGGGCGCGGCTGACAGCCTGGGAGCTGGAACAATACGGCATCCCTTACGAGGTCATCAGCGATAATATGGCCGGTCATTTCCTGCGCCGCGGCCAAGCGCAAAAAGTCTTCTTCGGAGCGGACCGTATCGCGGCCAACGGTGACGTGGTGAACAAGATCGGCACCTACATGCTGGCGCTGGCTGCGCAGGATAACGGCGTGCCAGCCTACTCGGTCGCGCCGACCTCGACGATAGACCTCTCGCTGGCGCACGGAGGCTTGATTCCCATCGAAGAGCGCGACCCCGGTGAAGTATTGGATATCGAGTTTCAAGGCGAGCAGGTCACACCGAAAAATGCGCGGGCGCGCAACCCGGCTTTCGATGTAACCCCGAACCGGTTGATTACCGCAATTGTGACCGAGAATGGGATTGTGGTTCCGCCGTATAATGAAAATCTGAGGCAAGTGGTTAAGTAAACAGGTAAACAAGTAAACAAGTAAACAAGTACTTGTTTACCTGTGTACCTGTGTACTTTTGTGAAACAAGGTTTGAACAACATGGAAATTCTTCTCACCGGTTCCGTCGCCTATGACTACCTGATGTCCTTCCCCGGCTATTTCAAGGATCACATCCTGCCGGAGCATCTGGACAACATCAGCCTTTCGTTTTTGGTCGATTCGATGGTCAAGCGGCGCGGCGGCGTGGCCCCGAACATCGCTTATACCCTGGCATTGCTGGGTGAGCGTCCGCACATCCTGGCCGCGGTTGGCGAGGACTTCGAGGAATACCGCGCTTGGTTGGAAAGTAAAGGCGTGGATACGGCCGGGATGCGCGTCATTGCCGGGACTTACACGGCCTCGTTCTTCGCAAATACCGACCGGGCCAATAACCAGATCGCCAGTTTCTATACGGGTGCAATGGCGCACTCCGCGGACCTTTCGCTCAAAGATGTGCAGGAACAGCCTGATCTGGTGGTCATTTCGCCGAACGACCCGACTGCCATGCGCCTCTACGTGGACGAGTGCCGCGAGCTTGGCCTGCCGTACCTCTACGATCCCAGCCAGCAGATCATCCGCCTGGAAGGTTCTGACTTGCGCAAAGGCATAGAAAACTGCACCGCGCTATTCGTCAACGATTACGAGTTCGAATTGCTCCAGAAGCGCACCGGAATGAGCGCCGAGACGATCCGGAACATACCTCGTTTCGTAGTCGTGACGCGTGGCGAGGAAGGGGCCAGTGTTTATGCTGAAGGACAGGAATATTGCGTTTCGGTCATCCCGCCGGAGAAGATCGCCGATCCGACCGGCGTGGGGGATGCCTTCCGCGCTGGTTTCCTGACCGGTTACTGTTGCGGATTCGACTGGGAAATCTGCGGACAAATGGGCGTGCTGGCCGCAACTTACTGCCTCGAACAGCCCGGCACCCAAAGTCACGTCTACACTCCCGCAGAGTTCGTCGCCCGTTTTCGGAAGCATTTCGAGGATGGTGGAAAGTTGGATTTATTGAGCGAGAGGTTACCGTGTTGCCAACCCTAAAGGAGCATAGAAACCCGATATAAACCGTAGGGCGGGAATCCCTTCCCGCCTGCGATGGCGGGTAAGAAACCCGCCCTACATTCTAGCAAGGAGAAATTATGAACAATTATGATATTAAAGATAACAGCCTCGCCGAAGGCGGCCGCCGCCGCATTGAATGGGCCGAACGCGAGATGCCCGTCCTGCGCATGATCCGTGAGCGTTTTGCAAAGGAACGTCCCT
>CAZTZE010000027.1:0-58244 GCA_964618215.1 uncultured Chloroflexus sp. | reverse complement strand
TGTTAGCCCAAAGTAGTAAAGTCCCCTTCTACCAAAGTTAAAATGTCCCCTTCAATAAGATCAGGGCAAGGCCCTCGAAAGGGACAAGAAAGTGGACACACTACTGAACATGTGTCTCGACAGGCTCGACAACCAAGCACAAAAGAATTGAGCAAGTTGGAAGTGATGCAGAGGCTGGCCGAAAAGCGGATGAGCCAAAAAGAAGCGGGAGAGATCCTGCACTTGGGCACGCGGCAAATCAAGCGAATGTACAAGGCCTATCGAAAGCACGGTGCCGCGGGCTTGGTTTCAAAGCGCCGTGGTCGTGTAAGCAACAATCAGCTGTCGGAGGGCACACGAAGACAAGCGTTGGATTTGTTGAAGACCAAATACCCAGGGTTTGGTCCGACGCTGGCACACGAGAAGCTGGTGGAGAAAGACAAGCTCAAGCTCTCGGATGAAAGCGTACGCAAGCTGATGATCGAGGAAGGCTTGTGGAAAGTGCGCCAAGCGAAAAAGATCGTGACGCACCAATTGCGGGAACGGCGAGCCTGTTTCGGGGAGCTGGTACAAATTGATGGTTCGCCACATGACTGGTTTGAAGGGCGTGCAGATGCCTGTGTTTTGCTGGTTTTTATTGACGACGCGACAGGAAATCTGGTACAGTTGCGCTTCGTGGAAAGTGAGAGCTTTTTCAGTTACTGTCAGGCGGCGGAAGGCTATTTCAAGCGTTGTGGCAAGCCTGTAGCCTTCTACAGCGATAAAAACAGCATCTTTCGGGTCAATATACCCAACAGCGGTGATGGAGACAATCTGACCCAGTTTGGACGCGCCATGCAGGAACTGGACATCCAGATCATCTGCGCCAATACGCCCCAGGCCAAAGGACGCGTCGAACGCGCCAACCAGACCTTGCAAGACCGTCTCGTCAAAGAGATGCGCTTGCTTGGCATTTCCAGCATGGCAGATGGCAATGCCTACCTGCCTGAGTTCATGGCAGATTTCAACCAGCGCTTTGCAAACGAACCCAGAAGCGATGTGAATGCCCACCGCCCTCTCACCGCTAAAGACGACCTCGCTCGCATTTCCCTGCACCGAACGCAGGACGGTGTGACCTGGCAAGACACGCGCACTTTATCCAAAAACCTGACCCTCCAGTTCGAGAACACTGCCTATCAAATTCAAACCGAGCGACCCACCTACGCCATGCGACAGGCCACCATCACCATCTGCAAAGACGCCTGCCAAAATATCACCATCCTTTACAAAGGCAAATCCATGCCCTTCACCGTTTTCCACAAACAAGCCAAACAGTCCCAGGTGGTGACTGCCAAAGATGTCAACCAAAACATCCAGCCCAAGCCCCACAAACCCGCCCCCAATCACCCTTGGCGCACCTATCCGCTCTCGCAAAAAAGTAGAAATGTCCCCGCCGCGCGCGGCGGGGACATTTCTACTTTGGAAATCAGGTGACATTTCTACTTTGGGTTGACAGATGAAACTTGGAATTATCGGTTTACCCCAATCTGGAAAGACGACCATCTTCAACGCCCTGACGCGCGGCGACGCGCCCACCACCGCCGGGCGCATGGAAGTCCACACCGCGGTGGTGGACGTCCCCGACCCGCGCGTGGACAGGCTCTCGGCCCTGTTCAAGCCGAAGAAGACCATCTACGCCAAAGTCACCTATGCCGACATCGCCGGACTGGAAGGCGGCGCCCTTCGGCAGGCTCAGGGCAGCGCGGCTAGTGGCAGCATCTCCGGCGCATTGCTGAATCAACTGGCGCAGATGGACGGCTTCCTGCACGTGGTGCGCTGTTTCGCCGACGAGAACGTGCCGCATTCCGCCGGGAGCGTTGACCCCGCCCGCGACGCGGCCGGGATGGAATCCGAACTGCTGCTCAACGACCTGATCGCCATCGAGCGCAAGCTGGAACGCCTGACCGAGGAACGCAAAAAGGGTGGCACAGATAAAGTCCTCAATGAGCGGCAGACAACGCTTTTCACTCGCCTGCACGCCGAACTCTCTGCCGAAAAGCCTTTACGCGAAGTGGAAATCAGCGTTGAAGAAGAAAAACACCTCTCCGGCTTCGGCCTGCTGACCCGCAAGCCGATGCTCATCCTGCTCAACGTGGGCGAGGGGCAAACCCTCCCTGATTGTGAGGCCGTCACCCAGGGCCATCCTTACGTGGCCTTGCAGGGCAAGTTGGAAATGGAGATTGGCCAGTTGCCGCCGGAGGACGCCAAGGTCTTCATGGCCGAATTTGGGATCGAAGAACTTGGCCTGAACCGCGTCATCCGTCTCTCCTACGATCTGCTCAACCTGCAATCCTTCTTCACCGTCGTCTCCGACGAACTGCGCGCCTGGACTGTTCGTCGTGGCGCGACGGCTCCCGAAGCCGCCGGAGTAGTTCACACCGACATGCAGAAGGGCTTTATCCGTGCCGAGGTGGTGCCTTTCGAGGATCTGGCCGCTCTGGGCGGCATGGCTGAAGCCCGCGCCAAAGGCAAACTGCGCCTGGAAGGGAAAGAATACATAGTGCAAGACGGAGAAATCGTGCATATCCGGTTCAATGTATAAGGGTTAACAGAAGCACAAGAGAGAACATTTACCCACCTTTTTTATATACAAGGAGGCTACCATGACTACCAAAGTGCGTTACCGAGTAGGTGCTGCGCATAGTCTATTTGCATTCACGGCTGTGATCATCTTTTCGCTGCTGGCTTGTAATCTTCCAGCATCATCCACCGACAGCGATCCCACGAAAGTGGCGATGCAGGTGCAGCTCACTTTGCAAGCCGTCCAGAATGCCACGCTGGCTGCCCAGGCTGCGCAGGCCGGCCAGGCGACCCAAGAAGTGCAGCCGCTCCCAACCTATACACTATTGCCCACCTACACGCCGCCGCAGAGCAATACGCCTGCCGCCCCTGCTGCAATCCCCGCCACACCGACGCAGAGCCTCGATGAGCGCATGAAATCTGCCAAAATTCTGGTTTTCGAAGATACTTACCTGTCCGATCTTGGCCCCTGGGTTAAGGATACGCTTGACATGATGGGCTTGAATTATAAGTATGACGGTGACGCATTAGGGCATTTTATGGGGGACTTGAATTCGAGCACACCCTGGGACCTGATCATCGTCGCGGCCGAGAGAAGGGACGTTGTCCAGGGAGAATTCTGGGATGTCATCGCGCCTAAAGTGATCAACGATAAGACCGCGCTGATTGTCGAAATGTGGTACCTTTCCGATACTGCCAACGGACGCATCAGGTCCCTGACGACGCCATGCGGTATTGCCTTCCAGTCCGTAAGGAAAGACGTGGATTCCATCTATATCCTGGATTCGAAGCATCCTGTCTTTTCCACACCCAACGGCGGATTCTCTTTGATCCACTATAGTCCCGTCTGGTTTGATAAAGGTGGAGACTACATCCGACTGACATCCGGCAGCAATGCCATCTTGTTGGCTGGCGGCTATCCCAAGGAAAAATCAAGTTACGGCCTGATCGCGACCTGCTTCGATGGCCGCGTCATCTTCCAGACCTTCTCCAATCACGACTACAGAAGAAGCGATATTCAGATGCTTTGGCAGAACTACATCACCAATACGCTGCAGAAGCATTTTGAGGCCGGGCCTTAAAACTTGAGTTTAGAGTTCGTTTTGGAGTTCAAGAAACGGGTCGAGATTCGATGTGATTGGTGCTTAAAAATCCAATTCCGTGTCCTGCTTTTGAGCAATGGGAACGACCACGATTTATTGTGGAGCTACCGTATGGTCGAATACATAACAAGAATAAATTTTATTCAGGGTTTAAGGCAATCACCGAACGATTCGGCGGATGCTGTTATTATCGTTACCGGCGCAATAACCCCGTTTGATTTCGATGAAATTCAGCAATGTCTTGATGAAAGTATCCGCGTGCTTAGGAATGGCGGATTATTGTTTGTTCAGGGATACCCCATATACTTGCCAGAATTGGGCGTTTATCTTGACCAGCGATTAACTTTCAAATATTGGATTGCTATCAAGTCGCTGGAACAACGAAATACAGGTGGTTTACCATCTGCTCATGCAGCAGTACTCTTGTTTACTAAAGGGAATGGCAATTTCCAGATTAATCGTGTCCGTTTTCCTCATGAATATTGTGCCCATTGCGGAAAGACACTTCGAGACTGGGGCGGAAAGACCCATCTGATGGATCCAGAGGGTTACGCGGCATCTGATGTTTGGACCAGCCTCCCACTGGAAGATAATTATGCACAACTCGCTGGACCAGCATTAAGCGCCATCATAAAGATGGTTGTAGGTAACAAAATTATTGTTGGCCCATCGGAGGGTGTAAAAACGTCACCAATGTCCATCGGTGAACCTATATATCAGTATTACTTACCCTATTTTGGGCCTAAAACAAATTATCCAAAAGAATCGCAGATTCTCGAAGACAATCTGTGGAATATTGTCCATCACGGAGACGCGATAGAAATACTCAAACGCTATCCTGATAACTCGGTTGATTTGGTCTTTGCGGATCCCCCATATAACCTCTCCAAAGGTTACAGTGTCTATAATGATACTCAAAGCCGCGACGAGTATTTAGCGTGGTGTAATTCCTGGCTAGAGGAATATATCCGCATTTTGAAGCCAACTGGCGCATTGTATCTGCTCAACCTGCCCCATTGGACAATGTACCACGCGGCTTATTTAAACAAACGCCTGTATTTTAAAAACTGGATTGTCTGGGATGCCCTCTCGGAACCGAGAGGAAAGATTATGCCCGCTCATTATGGGCTGCTGTTTTACACAAAACATCCGACAAATTTCATATTCAACCAAGAAAAACTAAAAGAAATTGATTCAAGGCAATATTGTCTGCGCGCTTCTTGTATTCGAGAGCGGAAAGTTCTAGGCGATGACAAGAAAGACCCCCTTACCGATATATGGTCAGATATACATCGCCTGAAGCACAGACGAGACCGCGATTATCATCCATGTCAACTGCCGGATGCCCTGATGGAACGTATTATTCGTTTATCAACGAACGAAGGGGACGTGGTACTTGATGCTTTGGCTGGGACAGGTACTACAGCAATTATCGCGAAGCGGTTGGGGCGCCGGTATGTTGCCATTGACATAGATGAGACCTATGTCCGCATCACTCAGGAAAAGTTGGAACAAGTGGAAGACTTGGGTTATGTGCAACGGCAAAGTATAAAAAGGCCGCGGCCAAGATACAGCAAAAAAAGTTTGCAATTGGAATTACAGAGTATTGCTGCAAAGTTAGGACGGCTGCCCACACATGAAGATGTGCAAAAGATGAGCTCGTACAGCCTGGATGCTTACCTCGAGACATTTCCAACCTGGGGTAAAGCGTTAAAAGCGGCCAAAATGGAGGTGAGAAGAAATGGCAACACAGGCGCGCAAAATTTCTTTTGAGGAAGCATGGGACAGCGCGACTATCTTCTTTGTGGATGAAGAACTGGAAGATGAAATTGACGCCGAAGTAGAGTCTTTGCTAACTGTAGCAAGTGATTCCCGCGTATCCGAAGATGCTTTGATGGAGATTGATTCAATTACCGAATTCTTGGCTGAACACGAACTTGGCTTAGATGTAATCTTGCGAGATGTTGAACTATCCGAAGAAAAATTTATGCGGATGGTCTCTCTATTGCGGAAGATAGGGCGTATATCAGGTGGTTTTTCCGCAGATGACACAGAATGGACCATTTCCCGCATCAAGAACAAGTTAGTTCGGGATCGAAATTTTGCCCACATGATTGCAGAATTGCTACTGGATGGAAAAATGATCACGAGTTGAAAATCTATATCCCGCGTTACTATCTTGAAACTTTGAACTATCGTGAAATCCGAGGAAGTTCACTTGCTGCAAGACGCATACGATACAAACGTTCATTAATAGGTACCTATGGCGGTCGTAAAGGGTACAAAGTAGAAAATCTGATAAGGCAAGAATTAGCAAGGATACAAACTCATCATGGCATACCTTATGAAAAAGGGCGTTCCAGAATTATTGATACAGATATCGATTTTGCAGTTCCCAACGTGGAGGATCCATGGATAATTATCATGAGTTCATTTCAGGAAACAACCAGTTGTGGACAGACGAATAAAACCCGCGATATGCTTTCTGCTTACATAAAAGTGCTTGAGAATAACAGCCGCAATAGAGAAAACCGAGCCTTCGTGAATTTTGTAGATGGCGGCTGGCTTGCCCGCAAACGGGATCTACAGCGCCTCGTCGAACAATGTCATTACTTCATCAACATGCAACACCTTGATATGTTGGAAGCCATCGTTCTAAAGCATGTGCCAGCCAAATACATTCATTCCACATGATACAGGAGAACACAATGTCATACAGCCAAACCCCCTGGAGCCTCAACGACCTCTTCCCCGCGCTCAACGCGCCGGAACTGGAAGCCGCTTTCAAAAGCCTCGAAGCGCAGGTCGTTGAATTCGAAAAACTCCGCCCACAACTGAAACCGGAAATTGCCACGTCAAACTTCCTCGAAATCGTTCAATCTTCCGAGAAAACGGCGCGCCTGGCGCACAAAGTGTATGCCTTTGCGGGCCTCTCCTTCGCCGCGGATACCCAGAACCAGGCCATCCAGACCCTGATGGGCCGCGTCCAGCAGTTCATGGCCGAACTCGAAAACCGCAGCCTGTTCTTCAGCCTGTGGTGGAAAGACCTGGATGAGGCCAATGCCAAACGACTGATGGACGCCTCCGGCGATTACCGCTACCACCTCGAAGTGATGCGCCTCTTCAAGCCGCACACCCTGACCGAGCCGGAAGAGAAGATTGTCAATCTCAAGAACGTCACCGGCTCGCAGGCGCTGATCACGCTTTACGACGCCCTGACCAACCGCTACGCCTTCAAACTGGAAGTGGACGGCGAAACAAAAGAACTGACGCGTGGTGAACTCAGTCCCTTTATCCGCGGCGCGAACCCCGACCTGCGGGCGAAAGCCTATCAGGAACTCTACCGCGTCTACAGCGCGGACGGTTCCATCCTCGGCCAGATGTACCAGACTCTGACCCGCGACTGGCGCAACGAAAACCTGACCCTGCGCAAGTTCGCCAATCCGATTGCGGCGCGCAACCTGTCCAACGACATCCCCGATGAAGCCGTGGACACTCTGCTGGAAGTGGCTGGGAAGAACGCCCCCCTCTTCCAGCGGTATTTCCGTTTGAAGGCAAAACATCTCGGCATGGAGCGCCTGCGCCGCTACGACGTGTACGCGCCGGTGGTCAAATCGGATAAAACCTACGCCTTCGGTAAAGCCGCCGAAATGGTGCTGGATTCGTTCAGCGCCTTTCATTCCGATTTCGGCAAACATGCCCGGCGTGTCTTTGAAGATAACCACCTCGACAGCGAAGTGCGCAAGGGCAAGCAATCCGGCGCGTTCTGCTGGGGCGTCGTCCCGGAGATAGCGCCGTGGGTCAAACTCAACTACCAGTCACGCGCCGACGACGTGGCGACCATGGCCCACGAACTCGGCCACGCCATCCACGCCATGCTTGCCGCTCATCACAGCCTCTTCACCTTCCATTCCTCCCTGCCGCTGGCTGAGACCGCCTCCACGTTTGGCGAGATGATGCTGGTGGACAAATTGCTGGCCGAGGAGAGTGACGAATCGGTGCGGCGCGACATGCTCTTCCGCCAGGTGGATGACTCTTACGCCACGATTATGCGCCAGGCCTATTTTGCCCTGTTCGAGCGGCAGGCGCACGAGATGGTGCAGAAGAATGCCTCGGTGGACGACCTGGCGGCGGCTTATATGGAAAACCTGAAAGACCAGTTCGGGGATGCGGTGGAACTGAGCGACGAATTCAAGTGGGAATGGATTTCCATCCCGCACATTTACAATACACCCTTTTACGTCTATGCCTACGCCTTCGGGCAATTGCTGGTGCTATCGCTATATAAGCAATACAAGGCCGAAGGCGAGGCCTTCAAGCCGCGCTACCTGAAGATACTCTCCGCGGGCGGGTCCGAAGCCCCGGCGCGAATACTTGCCGACGCGGGGATTGACATCCGCAGCGCGGCCTTCTGGCAGGGCGGGTTCGATGTCATCACCGCCCTGGTGGAGCAGTTGGAGGCGCTACCGGTTTAGGCCGGGAATGTTCACCGCGGAGAGCGCAGAGAACGACGAGAAAAATATTTATTCTCTGCTCTCTCCACCTCTGCCCTGAGCCTTGGTTGAGCGTAGCCGAAGCCGGAGTTGAAGGGTTCTCTGTGGTTAAAACTACGCTTCATACTCGCCCGGCGTTTCCTCGACAGTTGGCTCTTCCTCTTCGGGCTTGCGCTCCAGCATCTGCATTTGCAGCGCGACGACCTTGGTGGAGTAGCGCGTCTCGCCGCTTTTGTCCTCGTAGCGGTCGGTCTTGAGAGGGCCTTCGATGAAGACCAGGCGGCCTTTTTGCAGGTACTGCTGGCAGACCTCCCCCAGCCGGCCCCAGGCCTCGATGTTGAACCACTCGGTGTGTTCTTTAGCCTCGCCCTCGGGCGTTTTCCACCGTCGCCCCACGGCCAGGCTGAAGTGGGCGACCTTCTTGCCTGTCGATGTGAAGCGGGTTTCGGGGTCTTTGCCCAGGCGGCCGATCAACTGAACGCGGTTAAGTGCTGGCATATCATTCCTCCTGTTACTGAACTGGATACGGTTGATATTGATATTAGTGTAGCGTGATTTTTCAAAATGTCAAGCAGGAATCCGAACTTATCTGCTCGAAGCGCCGTCCCCAGCGCTGAACCACGCCGCCGAGGACGGCGGCTGGAGCCAAAATAAAAGGTAAACCATGCCTCCCATGATGATCGTCACCTCTCTTGAAGAACTGCGCGCCGCCCGTACCATACTCGAAGAACCGGTCGGTTTTGCGCCGACGATGGGCTACTTGCACGAAGGGCACCTCTCCCTCGCCCGCCGCTCAAAAGCAGAATGCGCCAGCACAGTCTCCAGCATCTTCGTCAATCCGACCCAGTTCGGGCCAAGCGAGGATCTGTCGAAATATCCGCGTGACCTGGAGCGCGACCTGCGCCTGCTCGAAGCGCTCGACGTGGACCTGGTCTGGACGCCCACAGCGCAGGTCCTGTACCCGCCTGGATTCCAGACCTGGGTCACGGTGGAGGAACTGACCCAGTCGCTGGAAGGCGCGCAGCGCCCCGGTCACTTTCGCGGCGTGGCGACGGTGGTCGCCAAGCTGTTCAACGCCGTCCGGCCGCAGAAGGCTTATTTTGGGCAAAAGGACGCCCAGCAGGCTGCCGTCATCCGTCAGATGACGCGCGACCTGAATTTCCCGATCAAGATCGTTGTCTGCCCGACGGTGCGCGAGGCGGATGGGCTGGCCATGTCCAGCCGCAACACCTATCTCAGCCCTAAGGAGCGCAAGGCCGCGACGGTGCTCTACCGCGCCCTCTCCGCCGCCAAAACAGCCTTCGAAGGGGGCGAGAGCGAGGCGGAAAAACTACGCCAGATCGTGCGCGGAACCGTTGCCTCCGAGCCATTGGCGACGCTGCAATATGTTTCCTGTGCGGATTACGAAACTTTGCAGGAATTGGAGCGCGTGGAGAGAAAAGCCTTGCTCTCGATGGCGGTATTTATGGGGAAGACGCGGTTGATAGATAATTTTGTGCTGGGGTATTGAATCGCCCCCGCCTCTTGTGCTTTACTCATTGCAGTCTTTCATCCAATTTCGGCCTAATGCCTAATTGAATTTGAGGTGTTAGGATGCCTGAAATCCGCCCATAAGCCGTTAAGCGGCAAGAGTTTAGGAGAATATGATATGCTCATGAATAAGTTTCAATTGGCCTTATTCTATCGGATGGAACCATACTTTGCCTCATCCATCGAAAATGGATTGAAAGAGTTGCTTGAGACAAAACATTTATATCAGAGTATGAGAATTGAAACCCCAGACAAGAATATTGTTCAACAAGAAATGAGACAGTATATTAGTGGAACAACCGAAAGTACTCCCAACGTCGCAGATACTATTGAACTTGTTCATTCATCACTCTCCAAAACAGAGTGGGTAATAAAGAATCCAGGGGGACGAAAAACCTTACCATTAGGGTCACAATCTGAAATTGTATACGCTTCAATAGAATTTGCTCCACCAACTGTCAAGCTGTTTTGTGGAGCTTGTAAAAGAACCGAAGCGTATAATTTCCAATGTGGTCAGGATTTACTGAATGATTTCAGAGGAGCAAAAAAACTCATGGAACCAGTGAATGAGCAAATCTTCTCACTAGCATATCAATGCCAATCTTGCAAAAGTATCCCCGAAATATTTATGGTGCGACGAGACAATCTTAAATTCGTCCAAAGTGGGCGAACTCCAATGGAAGAGATTGAAATACCATCTTGTCTTCCCAAAAAGCAAAAAAAGTATTTCTCCAACGCAATAATAGCCTTTAATTCTGGTCAGACCCTCGCTAGCAATTTTTTATTGAGAGCATTTATTGAACAGTACATTCGTAGCCTATCGGCAACTCCGGATTCTCAGAATATTGATGCCCTATTCGTTGAATATGGCAAAGATTTACCTGATGATTTCAAACAGCGGTTTCCATCATTGCAATCTGTATACGATAAGTTAAGTGAAGATTTGCATATGGCTACCGCATCTGAAAATGTATTTCTCCAAGTAAGAATCGATATAGAGAAGCACTTTAAAGCAAGAGAATTGTTTGAGCTATGAATGCCGCCCAACACCGGCTGCTGAGAAACAGCTTTTTGTCCGCTGTTTCTTGTGGCTTGAAGGAGTGGCTTGAAGGATGGCCCGCCATCCGTGTAGATTCCAGCGGACAGCGGCACCGTCGCTCGGAAACCGGCGCGCTTTGCCAGAAAAGGCGCGATAATAATTGAGTGCCTTGTCCACACCGCCGCTGCCGCTGAGCCAAACCGTTATATTCTTGAGATCACACTACTCCAACAGAAGCAAAAATGAGTCCCAGTGAAATACTATTGGATGCAAAAGGTCATGCGATAAGTCCTATCGAGATAAGCGAAAGAATTATCGCATTTGGGGATAGCTATAGTGATGCGATAAAGGAAATAATCAATAATTCCAAGGTCTTAGACAACGACGGCAAAGTATTCATCAAATGTGCCTCTCGAATACTGTCAAATTTTGGAATGACCAGAAGCGGGCCCTTCCATGTGAACTGTAATGAGAAATTACGTAGCTGTTGGAATGCAGTTGGAGCCAACTTGAAAGAAATAAACAATTCAGTGCGCAAAAGCGGCTTACTCAGGGATAGATATATATTGGAGCTACGTGAGCGAGAGCGTGAAGAATTGATAGCGGAAATCTGGCTAATCACAAAAAAGCTTTTGCCTTTCACAATGGGGGAAACATCTTACGGACTCGTTGGAGCTAGCAAGATACTTTTTTCGGTCTTACCTGAAATTGTTTTACCAATAGACAACGTTCAATGGTTGCATGTTTTCAAAACCGTTGATATTGGGGACGTTCTTCATCGTATGGTTTTTAATATCCAAAAGTGGGAAGGAATCACAGGAAGGCAACTTAACGATTTGGATCATTCAAAGAGATTGACCACACTTCCGTCTGTTTACAATGTTATGGCGATGCACGCAAGACCTAAGACCTATGAGATTGAAAAGAACAGAATAACAACTGCATGCAGCTGACAGCGCTTCGCGCCGCATCTGATGTTGGTCGTTATGAAGATAAGCCCAATTGAGGTAAATATGGCTGAAAATTTCTGGCAAGGTGAAACCTGCGAATACTGCAGCGGCGAAATCGTTGAGAAACACGTGACGATGCACCGCAAGGTAAAGGGTAATTACATCCTGTTGGAGAATATTCCGGCGGGTGTCTGTACACAATGCGGCACACGATATTATTCTGCCAACGTTTTAAAGACCATTGAGGAGAATTTGCGCGGACGGCGGAAAGCAAGCCGCGAGGTCGTTGTCCCAATCTATGCCTGGCCAGGATAGATTGTGAGAACAAAGGTGCCGGCTATATTTGCACGTAACGGTCAACATTGACGACGAAGATCGTGGCTCGTTTTTCGCCCTCGGCGGCTGGGGAAGTATTCTCGCGGATGACCTGGATGGCGGATTCCACCCGCTCATCCTCCAAGCCGACAAGGAAGGTCGCGACACCGCGGCGCAGCAGGCCGCCGGTCGAGGCAATGCGCGTGACGCGGAATTTGGCCGCGGTCAGGGCCTGGGTAACAGGATCGGAGTCAGAATCGCGCAGGATGGCAATGATCATTTTCATGGCTAAAACTCCTCGAATCGTTCCAGCGGAATGATAAAAGCAGTCGCGCCGCCGACGGTCACCGGCACGGGTGTAGGCAGCGGTAAGGGAGAGCCTTCCAATGGGATGGCAAGATATTCCACTCTCTGACGACAGGATCTCTGCAGGGCCTCGACAGCCTTCTCTGCCATGCCCTCCGGCAAGCCAATCAGCAGGGTGGCATTACGCCGCCCCAGAAAACCGCCCGTGCTGGCAAGATGAATAACGGGTGCATCCAGCACGCTCAAGGCGCGCGTCGCCAGGTCTACGTCCTGTTCCTGGACAACAGCCGCCATCAAATAACGAATGTGGGGATGTTCCATAACTCCTCCTTATGGTTGCGCTTTCGGCAACCATTACTCCGGGCAGACCAACGCATCGGATGGGTCGCTAAGGGCCACTGATCTGCCATCCGGAAACGTGACTTCGCTTTGGTCGGAGTGGCGTGTCACGCTCAGGCCCTTATATTTTACCGTAACCGGCCATGGAAATGGGTTCTTTCCGCTTAATCGGACGCGGCTGCCAGGCAGGAACTGAACACCCAGCGTTTGCAGAAACAGGCCAAGCGGGGCCAAACCCGCCAAGGCATTGCGCTCACCGATGCCGGCGCCGGTTTCAGCGTGATAGGCGCTGTAAAAAGCGCGCTGCTGCTTGAGATTCAAGATAATGGTATTCATCAGGCGGGCGATCAACTGCGCCGCCAGGCTGGGATGCCCGTAAGCCAACAAGCCTTCCCCAATCAATTGCTGCCAGGGCATTTGCACGCTCGAACAAACCGCTTCAGCCGGCGGGCAAGGTACAGAGGCGCAGGCCGAGAGACCGAAGGGGCGGTAAAAGCGGTCCGCATCCAGCAAGCCGCGATTGATCAACTCCCAGGCGCGTTGTCCTTCGGGGATGCCGGCCCAAAGGGGCAGGAACAAAGTCTGATCTTCCTGGGTGTGATCTACACTGGCAATCGTGACCTTATCCCGCGATTTTAGGCCGATTATCTCGATACCATCCAGCCGGCTATACACTTCGCGGCTGGTCAGTGTGGTATTTTCCAAATCCCATTGGATATCCTGCCCTTCCAGGCGTTCCGCGTGTTCGCCCTGCGAAGTCTGACCCTGGATGGTCACCGCCAGACGGCGAAAGGCCTTATCGCTCGTCCGCACGCGAATCAGCAAGCGGACTGGCGCGCTGAAAAGGCGTTTTAGCTGGATGCGCCCTGACCCGCGCTGTTGCGCCAGAGTTTCGCCAACCAGACTGAGGTGGGTATCCCGGTCACGATAATGGTAGAGGTCCGTCGCAGCGCTCCAGCATTCTTCGGTCTTAATGTGCAAGGCCTCCGCCCGGAAGCGTAACCGCTCAAGTTCGTCGGCGCGCCCCAGCTTCTCCGCCATCTGGATCAAGCTGCGACACTCGGCATACAGGCTGGCAGCCAGGGCCGGGCTTTCGAGCGTGGCGATATCCACGCCCTGCGCCCAGTCATGCCAGGCAGCGTAAGCCGGATTATCCTCAAAACCGGTCTGAAGCGGATGATCCCATTCTGGAAAACCATCTTGATCGCGGTCGTGAGCCGCCGCGAACCAGGCCTGAAAAAAGGCTGATAAATGTGGGTAGACATCCGCCAGGAATGCCTCGTTTTCTGTCGCCTGGTAGACTCGCCAGGCCAGGCTTGCCAAGAGGGGTGGAGACAGCCAGCGCCCACGCTGACCGGCCAACCCTGGCCGGCAATCTACAAAGCCATCCTTATCCTGAGTAAACAGGAAATTGCGCAGCAGCCCCCCGGCCAGGTCGGCTGCGCCGGGCAGCAGGCTGGCAAGGTAATAAGCCTCCAGCGGCGATTGCCCGCTCCACAGGTGGGAGTAATCGCTGCCATCCGCGCGCCTGGAATAACCGTGATCGGGTTGGCGGGCGAGGACAAAGGATGGATTGGGCAGATTTTCGTTCCCGGGGAAGAACAGGCTGAAGGCGATCTTCTGGCTGAGGGCAAAGGCCGCGTCCCAATCCGGGTCGCCGGTGCGGACCTCGACGGTCTGGGCGGCGTTGACCAGCTCGATCCTGGCTCGTTCCCCGTCCCAGATACGCGCTGCCGTACGGCGCGCCATCTCAAATGAATCCTGCTGGTCGCTAAGGGCGGCCTGCGCCCAGGTCAGTTGGCGCGAGGCGCCGGCCTCCAGATGCAGGTCAAGGGTCAGGGAAGGGTACGGCCCCGGCCCGTGCAGCGCGCCGCCCGTCAGGAAGATGACCGGGGCGAGGTCCGAGGCGTGTCCGGCCAGAACGTTGACGGATTGAATCTGTACCTGTGCCAGGCTCTGTCCTTCGATCGGGACGAGCAGGGCGCACAATTCCAGCCCCATCTCAGCCGCCTGATTGGCATAGTTGGTGAAAGTCAACCGTCCGGCAATGGTTTGGGAGGAGGGTATCCAGTACTCGACCATGACTTCGGCGCCGACGAATGGAGAAAAACTCAAGGCGAGAAAATTGGGATGGAAGCGGCGCAGGCGCGGCGGCGCGGCGAAACTGGCCGGCGCCGTGACCGTCTTGCCGTTTGTCGTGAAACGCGGGAAGATGCGCATGGAGCGCGCCCGCAGGCCATAGGTGGTGCGCAGCGACAGGGCGGGTGGATCGCCGTCGCCGGGTTGCAGTTCCCAAATCTGATCGTTGAGGTAATCGGGGGAGCAGAGGCGAAAGTCCGCCGCCAGGGTCAGGGTGAGGGGGTCGTCGAGGCCGAGATACCAATCGCGCATATTTCTATTGTACGGGCAGTTGGGCAAGAGGTCAAAGGGTTTATAATATACTTCAAACGGGCACAAAATGAGTTTTTTACCGTAAAACCTTAGTCAACGAATGTCCAACGAATAAACGAATACCTGTCTTCTTTTAGTCCAAAGTCCAACTTCTACTTCATTCGTTTATTCGTTTCCGATTCGTTGACGGGTTTGGTGCATAATGGTAGCTTAAGTGCAGCTACCATAAACGAAAAGTTCGAGTTATGGCCGTGCACAGTATAGTCGAGGAGCCTCCATGTCCCCCATCCCTTCTCCGCGTGGTATGTACTTCGAGGAATTCCAGCTCGGCGAGCACATCATCACCGCGGCGCGCACCGTCACCGAAAGCGACGTGGTGACCTTCGCCGGTCTTTCGGGCGATTACAACCAGATCCACACCGACGCCGCCTTCAGCCAGTCCACGCCCTTCGGACAGCGTGTGGCGCACGGCTTGTTGTGCCTCTCGATTGTCTCCGGGCTGGCCATGCGCACCGGCGTGCTGGAAGGCACCGTGCTGGCCTTTCGCGAGATCAACGAGTGGAAGTTCATCAAGCCGGTCTTTCTGGGCGATACCATCCACGCCGAACTGGATGTGACTGAAACCAAAGCCTTTCCGCGCCTGAACGCCGGGTCGGTGACGATCGCCATCCAGGTCAAAAACCAGCGCGAGGAGGTGGTGATGAAGGGTGTTTGGATTGCGTTAGTGATGTGCAAGCCGTGAGAGTTCAGCGATTGAAATCTCCGCTACCAAATCGCGAAGTCCATGCTTTGACATGCTCAGCACACCGCCTGCGTGGACTACCAGCCCCTTAACCGCGGGGGCCAGCCGACGAAGGTCGGCTTCGCGGCCTACGTTGGTGCAGTTTTAACTGCCGAAAACTGTTGAGTAAAAAGACAATATGCCTGAGAATAACCCCGATGACAAGCAAGACCCTCGCGAGAAATTCCGTCGCCTGATCGCCTCCGAATCTGAGACGCAGGCCGAACCTGTCAAGGCGCCGCCGGAACACCTGACGCCTGAGAGTGGAATACGTGACACCCCTCACCCGGCGGTGGACTCACGCGGCATGCCGCTGCCCCGCCGCGTTGACGAGATTGACATACACGCCACGCGCGTCACCCCGGCCGCCTTCGAACATACGCCGCCTCCCACAAGCCGTCATCCATCCTCCGTCCCTACGCGCCGCTCAAGGCAGGCCCTCCGTCGTCCGCCGTTCAACTGGCGAAAAGCGGGTGGCTGCCTGCTGCGCGCCCTGATTTTTGTAATCTTTGTCGCCGTCGCCCTGGCATTGATCCTGGCGGCAATTGGCATCTACCAGTACTATACCATCGCGGCCAGCCTGCCCAGCGTGGAGGACTTGCGGGCGCGCGCTTCGCAATTCGAGACCACGCGCATCCTCGACCGCAACGGGAACATCCTCTATGAGATCCTCGATCCTAACGCGGGCCGGCGCACTTACATCTCCCTCGACAAGATTTCACCCTACCTCGTCGCGGCGACCATCGCCACGGAAGACAAGGACTTTTACGCACATCCCGGATACGATCCCATCGCCATCCTGCGCGCCCTGTGGGATAACGCCCTCAGCGGAGGCAAAGGAGGCGGCGCGTCGACCATCACGCAGCAACTGGCGCGCACGCTGCTGCTTTCACCCCAGGAGCGCAGCCAGCGCACCTTCATGCGCAAGACGCGCGAGATAATCCTGGCGGCCGAGATCACGCGCCGCTATTCCAAAGACGACATCCTTGAACTTTACCTGAATGAAATCTATTACGGCAACCTGGCCTACGGAATAGAAGCCGCGGCCGAGACTTACTTCAGCAAGTCCGCCAACCCGTTGACCCTGGGCGAAGCGGCTTTTCTGGCCGGCCTCCCACAAGCGCCCTCGGTCTACGATATTTACACCAACCCTACGGTCACTATCACGCGCCAGCAGCAAGCGCTTGTGCTTATGTACCAACTGAGCCTGGAGCGCAACTGCATCTACGTCAGCAACAATCTCCAGCCAATCTGCGTGGATGTCTCCGCCGCCGCGCTGGCCGCCAACGAGATAGAGACTTACCCCTTCCGGCCGCCGCAGTCGGACATGCGTTTCCCCCACTGGGTACAATACGTGCGCGCCCAGTTGGAAACCCAGTTCGACCCCCAAACAATCTATCGCTCCGGTTTCACCGTTTACACCACTCTGGACCCCGGGCTGCAAGATGTTGCCCAGCAACTGGTCAGCGCCCAGGTGGCCGCGCTGGCCGGGCACCACGCGACCAACGGCGCGCTGATTGCCATCCGCCCTTCAACTGGCGAAATCCTGGCCCTGGTCGGCTCGGCGGATTTCTATAACACCGCCATCTCCGGCCAGGTCAACATGGCTGCCAGCCAGACGCGCCAGCCGGGATCCTCGATCAAGCCGTTGACCTACGTCGCCGCTTTCGAAAAGGGCTGGACGCCCGCCACGCTGCTCTGGGATGTGCCTTCGGAATTCCCACCCTCCGGCGATCCAAATGACCCCCGTCCGCCCTACATCCCGGTCAATTACGACGGCCGGTTCCATGGCCCGCATCTCGTCCGCAGCGCGCTGGCAAATTCATACAACATCCCGGCCGTCAAAACGCTGCAATTCGTCGGCGTTTACGGCGAGGCCGGCCTGGTGGCGATGGCCAAACGCCTGGGCATCACCAGTTTGACGCGTGACGATTACGGTCTCTCCCTGACCCTGGGCGGGGGCGACGTCAGCCTTTTGGAGATGACCGGGGCTTACGCCGTCTTCGCCCACGGCGGGCGGCGCGTCCCGTCCGTTGCAATTTTGAAGATCGTGGATCACGCCGGCAAGGTGGTATACGAGTACCAGCCGCTGCCGGGCGAGCAGGTCATCCAGGCAGAACATGCCTTCCTGATCTCGTCCATCCTCTCGGATAACGAAGCGCGGGCGCCGATGTTCGGGCGGAATTCGGCGCTCAACCTGCCCTTCCAGGCGGCCGCCAAGACCGGCACCTCCAATGACTTCCGCGATAACTGGACGCTCGGCTACACCCCCGACCTGGCGGTGGGCGTCTGGGTCGGGAACGCCGATTACACACCCATGGATAATATCAGCGGCCTGACCGGCGCGGCGCCCATCTGGTCGCAGTTCATGCAAATTGCCATTCAGTATTTAACCGGCGGGAATCCCACGCCGTTCATCAAGCCCAACAGTGTGGTAGAACGTATCATCTGCTCCGTTTCGGGGACGGAAGCCTCCCAGTGGTGTCCCGATCAGCGGACGGAGTACTTCGCCGCCAGCCAGCTGCCCCTGCCTGCCAGCCAGGACCTCTGGCAGGAACTCTTGATTGACACCTGGACTGGTTTACGCGCCTCGCCCACCTGCTCTGCTTTCACCGAGGAGAAGATGGCGCTGAACGTCTCAGAAGAATGGGCCAGGAACTGGATCCGCCAGGAGCCGAAAGGCCAGCAGTGGGCCAGGGAGATGGGCTTTACGGATGAGATTTTCTATGCGCCCGATCGAGAATGCCAGGAAGGTGACCCACATCCCAAGCTGGATTTCGTCGGCTTGAGGGACGGCCAGGAGATCAGCGCCAGTCCGCTGGATATCTTCGCCGTGGCGGATGCCACGCAAAACTTCCAATCCTTCCGGATGGAATATGGCCTGGGGAACGACCCGGATACGTGGACGATCCTGGTGGATACCACTTCGTCGCCAGTTACCGCGCCGGCGAAGATTTACACTTGGGGGCTGACCGAAATCACGGGCGACGGGATCACCCTGCGGCTGTACATGCACAGCAACGCGGGCGGCTTTGCCGAGAAGCGCATCCATCTGCGCCTGCGGCTGCCGACCCCGACCTCTACGCCGACCCCGACCCTTACGCCGACCCCGACCCCTACGCCGACCCTGACCCCTACGCCGACCATGACCCCTACGCCGACGCCGACTGCGACGCAAACCCCGACGCCGACTTTTACGCCTACTTCGACGCAAACCCCCACGCCGACTTACACGCCGACGCCTTCCGCGACCCCCAGCCTGACGCCGACACCGACGGATCCCCCCACGCCAACACAAGCACCCACTTAGAATTTAACCACCGAGTAGGCCTTCGGCAAGAAAATCTCACCACGGAGAACACAGAGATCACGGAGATTTTAAAAGGTTTTCTCTGTGGACTCTGTGCGCTCTGTGGTTAACCTCTTTGGTTTCGGCTTGTCCGGGTTAGGGTCTACCCAAGTTTCCTACCGAGTAGGTGCTGCGCATCGGCTAACTTCAACAAGATAAATACAAACGGCGCGCCGGCCGAAACCCATGCGCCAACCAAGGCATAACGCACGTAACGCAGAATGTACGCCAGCAGCGCCTCCTCGTCGGCGACAAAAATCCCGAAGACCATTTTCAGGCCGATGTAGAAAACCAGCACGCCAACCAGCCCGATCAGATAGCGCAGGATGCGCTTCCAGGCCGGACCGCTCGTGCTGAACCCGCCCCGGCGGTTGAACCAGACCAGGCCGGCCAGCAGGCCGAAAAGGGTCGCGGCCGGGGTGATCGCCCCGCTCAACTCGACCGGCGCGGGGAGTTCGCCTTCCGGGAAGGCTTGGGCGGCGTTTTGCATCCAGATTGCAGGGATCTGCCAATTGGCCTGCAGCCAGAGCAAACCCGGCAGGCTCACCAGGATCATGAAGAGCGAAGCCGCAAATGCCAGTAGAATTTGCTGGCCCAAGGTGCGTTTCTCGAGCCAGGCCGCCGCCGCTCCCCAAAAGCGCAGCGTCAGCCAGAGCAGCAGCCCGCCGATGAGCCAGCCAAGGATCACATCGTGCGGGAAGTGGACAGCCAGATACAGGCGCGAGAGGCCGATCAGGAAGATAATGAGCGCAGCCGCCAACCAGGCCCACCTTTTCTTTATCCCGGAAGCCAGCATACCCCACACACCCGCGGCTGTCTGGGCGTGGCCAGAAGGCACGCCGAAGGATGTCTCGACAGCCAAGGCGTTGACTTGCTGGCTGAACCAGTAGGGGCGGGGGCCGTGGAAGGCCAGCTTGAGGGCATGGTTCACGCCGCTGCTCAAGAGCAGGATCACCCCCACCCGCAGGCCGAGCCGGGCATCTATGCACCAATAGAGCGCCGGCAGGATCAGCATGAAGAATTCTTCCGTCCCCAGGAACGAGAAGGCCTTCATCGGCATGGTCAGCCAGTCCCCCAGGTTTTGCAAGGCCACGATCCAGTTAATTCCGCTATTGAGAATAGTATCCATCGTCCTCTCTCCTTGAAAATGGTTTTATTGATCCCAGATTGACGAACAGGTGACTCATATTGTACACTCAAAGTATGGAAAACGAGTCTACCAAGAGTAGGCCTTCGGCGCGTTGGTGGGATTTTCCGGCGGCTGCCATTTTATTTGTCGCCTTGCAAACTTCAGCCGGACGCCTGTTCGCGGCCGGCTGGGCGCCCGGTTTGGAGGCAGCCGCCTTCCTGGCCGCCCTGGGCGCGGCGCTTGGGCTGGGGCTTGGAAAAAGCCGCTTCGGTCGCAGGATGGTGACCATCTTGGCATTTGGATACAGCCTGTTTTTCATTCCATGGCTGCTCGGTCTTGTATTGTCTGGCGGGCTCAAGTGGGATGAACGCCTGCTAAGCCTTTTGGGACGGCTGGATGTTTCGCTGGTCGCATTCTTGAACCGCCAACCCGTGGAGGATCCCTTTCTATTCATCGCCTTTTCCGGGCTACTTTTCTGGACCCTGAGCCTGGTGGCCGGATATTCGTTGACGCGGCGCGCCGGTTATCTCGCCGCCATCCTGCCGGCCGGGATCGTTCTTTTCCTCGTCCAGATGTACGACCCGTATGTTGCGGGGCGCGCCGGATACATGGCATTCTACTTATTCCTGTGCCTCACCCTGTTGGGCCGGCTGAACTATCTGCGCAAGCGCAGCTTCTGGAAGGAACAACATATCAAGGTCTCCTATGATTCGGTCATAGACTTGAATAGCACAATGCTCGCCTCGGCCGCCATTTTGATCTTCCTGGCCTGGATGCTGCCCTCGCCGGTTCAGCCGCTGGAGGCTGCCAGAAACCTCTGGCAACGGATCACCCGCCCCTGGCAAACCACATTCGATGATTTTGGCAACCTCATCGCCGGGCTGGAGGGCGCAGCCAGCGGCGCCAGCTACGATTTTTACGGAGAAACGCTTGCGCTGGGCCAGAAAGCGGCCACAGGGGATACGGTCATCTTCACGGTTAAAGTGCCCTCGCAGAAGAACGTCCCCCGTTATTACTGGCGTGTGCGCAGCTATGACCGCTACGAGAACGATATGTGGGGCAATGCTTCCGCCAACAGCATGGACTTTTCCCCGGCGGAAGACTCGCTGACCCTCCCGAACGCGGCCGGAGCGATCAAAGCGGAGTACACCTTTATCAGTACCCAGCCGAGGATCAGCCACCTGTTTACGCCGCTCAATCCAATCTGGGTCAGCCGGCCGGGCGAACTCGTCTACGTGCGCGTCTCAGATTCCAAGCTGGAACCGATTCTGTTCCGCGCCGATCCGGCCATCCGCGCCGGTGAGAAGTACCTGGTCCAGTCGCTCGATTTCAATCCGACCATCAAACAACTGAGGCAGGCTGGCACAGATTATCCCGATTGGGTCACCCGGCGCTACCTGCAAGTCCCGAAGAACATCTCTGCGCGCATCCTTGACCTGGCGCAAGAATTGACCTGGAATGGGAATACGCCTTACGATAAAGCGCTTGCCATCACCAATTACCTGCGCAGTGAAATCCGCTTTTCAAAGGAAGTGCCTTACACGCCAGCAGGTCAGACTGGCCTGGATTGGTTCCTGTTCGACCACAAACAGGGTTTTTGCAACTATTACGCCACCGCAGAAGTGATCCTGCTGCGCGCCGCCGGCATCCCGGCGCGCATGGCAGTCGGGTTTGCACAAGGGGAATGGGATGAGACCCATCCGGGGATCTGGTCCATCAGCCGCGAAAACGCACATGCCTGGCCCGAAGTTTATTTTCCGCACCTCGGCTGGGTGCAATTCGAACCGACTGCGGCCCAACTGCCGCTCTACCGTCCGAGCGGCATCGAAACTACAACGGATAATCTTCCCGGCGCTCCAAATTCCGAAGAAGAAGCCCTCATCCCCGGAGAACAGTCGGATGCTTCAGATGAAGCAAGCGGCTCCGCTTCCAGCGGAAACCGGCGATTCGAATGGTGGCAGATCATTCTCCTGGCTCTCGGACTGGCGACGATAGTCGGGATGGAAATCCTGGCCTGGAGATACTACCAGCGCCGCGTCATCCCTGTTCCGCTGCCCATCCGCTTGAAAGCCACATTCGAGAGATTCTCGCTCGCGCCGCCGCGTTGGCTGGAGCGCTGGGCTTATCTGGCCGGTTTGACGCCGCTGGAACGCACCTTCGGCGTGGTCTACCAGAGCCTGCGCCGGTTGGGAGGCAACTCCTCCCCAAGCCGGACACCCGCTGAAGCTGCCGCCGCACTGACCGGGTTGCTGCCGGCGGCAGCTGCCGCGATCCAGGCTCTGCTCAGCGAATATGAGCATACGATCTACAGCCTGCAAGTGGGCAGCATCTTCCCTGCCCGACGCGCCGCCAGGAATATCCGCAAAGAAGCTAACCGGGCTGTGTTGCGAAACATCCTGGCATCTGTGGTCAGTAATCAGTGATCAGTGTTCAGCAATCAGTGTTCAGTGAGCAGTGATCAGTGGTATTGCTCTTCCGGGGTTAAGCGCCCAAAGAAGCAGGATTGCGCTGGTGATTGTTACCCACACCTTGCTCCGTGCGCCGTCCTCGGCGCTGGCGAGGCCGCCGGGGACGGCGGCGTGAGCGCTTGTGGGTAAACGCCGCGAATGCGCTATTGTGTTATGTGTCCACATGTTGTATAATGCAACTACATAGAAAGAGATTGCGATGGAAGAAACACGAGTAGGCACGCGCGAACTAAAAAGCCGTCTGAGCGAATACCTGCGCCGCGTGAAAGCCGGCCAGACGGTGGTGGTCACCGAGCGAGGGAAAGTGATTGGGCAGATCGTGCCGGCCGCCCCGACCCTCGAGGAGCGCCTGCAGGCGCTGGAGGCCGCCGGTTTCCTCGTGCGCGGAAAAGGGAAGTTAAAACCACACCGGCCAAAGATTATCAACCACACCGACCGCCTGATCTCGGACATCGTGATCGAGGATCGGCGATGATCGTGTATTTCGATACCAGCGCGCTGGTCAAAGGATATGTCGAGGAGGCAGGTTCGCGTGAGGTTCATGCCCTGCTGGATGACAAGGCAACCATTCCCGGAAGCGCGATCATCATCGAGGTCGAAATGGCTGCCGCGCTCCAAAAGACCGTTCGCCTATTTAATATCGCCGAGACTCTGGTCGCTGAATCCTGGCAGGATTTCCTGGATGATTGGGGCGCGTTCACCCACCTCCAGGTTTCCGAGTCCCTGGTGAACAGGGCGAGCCGCATTGCTTTCGATCACAAATTGCGCGGCTACGACTCGCTCCACCTCGCCGCGGCGCAAATGTGGCAGGAAAGGTTGAACCTGCCCATCACTCTCGCCACCTTCGACCGCGATCTCTGGCTGGCAGGCCGGGAGGCAGGGGTGGAGGTGTGGCCGGAGGGGTTGGTAGCGTGAACGAGATTGTGCGCGGCAAGCGCGGCGTCACGCCTGAAACCGCCTGGCTGTTGGCGGAGGCGTTTGGCACCTCGCCTGAGTTCTGGCTGAACCTGCAAGCTAATTATGACTTGGCGCGCTTCCGCCCAAAGCGGCAGGTGGCACGCATTGCGGTAACAGCGTCGAGTTAGGGAGAAAACCGCCTGCTGCCTCCCGCTTACTGAACACTGCTTACCAACCTCACCAACTGCTCCATCCCCTTTTCCAGCGGTTCCACATTGATATACTCATGCAGCGTATGTGCGCCCGAGCCGGTCGTCAGCCCAATGGCGACCGCCGGATAGCCGCGACTGAGCGGGATATTGGCGTCTGTCGAGCCGATGGTCAGGTTAGGCTGGACGCCTTGCTTCCGCAAACATTCCTGCGCGGCCTGAACCAAAGGATGACCGGCCGGGATCTCTCCCGCCAGGCGCTGGCCGATGATTTCGACGCCGACTGCCACCCCATCCCGTTCCATGCCGCGCGCCAGAACCTCGACCTGCCGCGCGACATCCATGAGTATCTGCGGGCTTTCCGAGCGCAGATCCAGCTCCAGCATGGCTCCGGCTGCAATGGTGTTCACGGATGTGCCTCCGTTGATTTTCCCGACGTTCAGCGTAGTACGCGCTTCGGCAGGCAGCTTGAGCGAAGTGATTTGCGCCGCCAGGCTGGTCAGCTCATGGATAGCCGAGGGCTGGCCGTAATCCGCCCAGGAATGCCCCCCGGCCGTCTTTATGCTGATGCGGTAACGGCGCACCCCTAGCGCGCGGTGATAGACATGCCCCAACGCCATGCCCTCCAGGACAAGGTAGGCCCGCGCTCCTGCCCCAAAACGATCCACGACTGCCTGCATCCCGCGCAGGTCGCCCAAGCCCTCTTCGCACACATCCGCGACCAGCCAGAGGTCGCCAGCTAAATGGAGGCCGCGCTCACGCAACGCCCAGACCAGTCCAAGCAAGCCGGCCACGCCAATGGCATTGTCTCCGATGCCCGGCCCAGAGACGCGTCCCTCCTCGCGAAAGACGCGCAGCTCGATGTTCTCTGGAAAGACTGTATCCAGGTGCGCGCTGACGACCAGCGGATTGCCCTGGGCCGCGCCCTTCGGCGAAGTCGAAGGGCCAGGCAAACGCGCGTACACGTTCCCAATCGCATCCATCTCGACATCGGATAATTCCTCTTTCAAAAACAGGCTGCGCACGAATTCTGCCCGCTGCCGCTCGTGAAAGGTCGGCGCGGGGATTTGTTGAATGGTGATTGCAAGATCAAGGAGGCGGGAGATGAGATCGGTCATCAAAAAACTCGTCGGGCGGGTTTTCGCGAAGCACCCCCGTAGGGGGCTTACCCGCCAGGCGGCGGGATTGAAATCCCGCCCTACACTTGCCGCACGATCTCGTGGGGCGAATTGGCAATTTGCCCTACAGGCGAATTGGCAATTCGCCCTACACTTGCCGCACAATCTCAGCCAGCGATTGCAAGCGCGCCTGCGCCAGGCCGGGGAGAGCTTCCAGGGCGTGGAATGCGCCGCTGCCTTCGATGGTCATGGAGGCCGAAACATTGCCGTAAAGCACCGCGCGCAAGGGGTCGTAAGTCTGCCGGTAACCGGCCAGGAAGCCGCCGCAGAACGAATCGCCGGCCCCGCTCGGGTCAGCCAGGTGGGCCGGATAGGCCGGGATCTCCCAGCGGTTACGCGCCGGGGCATCGTAGAGCATCTGGCCATGCCCGCCGCGTTTGATGACAATCAATTCGCAACCCTGCGCGGCCATTTCTTCGGCCATCTCCCAGAGATCATTGCTCGCTCCCCAGAATAGAGCGCGCAATTCTTCCTCGGAGGGCAGAAAAGCCGTCAACCCGTGAAGCAAGCGGCAGACATCGAGCCAGGCCGCCTGGGTCATATAGGCCGCAGACGGGTCGAGGGTCAGCGTGCTGGTGCGTCCCTGCCGAAAGGCCGGGATCAGGCGGTTATGGGTCAAATAATCCAGCGGGCATAGATGCACCGCGCTGGCATCCAGATAATCCTCGGGAATATCAGCCGGGCGCGGCGAGGCAGGTTCGGCCATCTTGCGGTTATCCTGGACCTCGGCGGGCGGCTGATAGCCCAGCAGCGCTTTCGGGTAAGGCAAGCCCAGGCGGGCGAAATGAGCGACCGGGTTATTGCGCTGGGGCGTGAGAGGGTCGAGGTAAGCCTGAAAGAAGCGCAAATCCAGGTGTTCCGGCAGGATGCGGATGCCGCGTGTATCCAGGCCGCGCTGCTCGAATGAACGCAGCCACTCGTGGGGATAGTCCTCGCCGACGCGCGCCAGCAGCCCGATACTCCCCTCCCAGGCAGCCAATCCGGCGGCAGCAGACAACAAATCACCTCCGGGGACATCAATCAGGGGACGTCCCACCGGAGGCAGTAGATAATCGCGCCGCAGACGACCAGCGATAACGAAAGTTGGGTTCATGGGCGACAATGGTCAGGTGATGAAGACCTTGTTAGAAGCCTGAGCCTGATCCGCAGTATGGGGAAGGATGAAACTGAAATTGCTGCCTTTGCCTTCCACACTCTCCGCCCAGATTCGTCCGCCGTGCAACTCGACCATCAGCCTGGCAACCGAAAGACCCAAGCCCAGCCCACCGTGCCTGCGCGTCAGGTGTGATTCAACCTGATAAAAGCGTTCGAAGATGTGTGACAGGTCTTTGGCTGAGATGCCAATCCCGTCGTCAATAACAGAAAACTTGATATAGGCTGGAATCTGCTCGACGAGGATCAGAATATGCCCCCCCGAGTCAGTGAAGGCGATTGCATTCTTGACCAGGTTGTTCAGCACAATGGCAATCTTGGAGGCGTCACATTCCACCATCAGGTTCTGCCCTCCCGGTAGGACACCGGGACGGTGTGAGCTGCCAGGTTGACTAGCGTAGCTGTGTCGAAGCCCTGCCGAAGGATCGTCGTTGCCGAATTCCACCCGCATAGAAATGCCTTTTTGTAATGCTTCTTCATGGAACGAATCTATGGCTTCCTCGACGAGGCGGCGTACGGAGAACGGGCGACGCCGGATGCTGGCGATGCCGCGGCGGACATTATCCATATTGGCGATGCTGTCAATGATCTCTTTCAAGCTCAGCGCGTTGCGCACGATAATATCCAGTTCAGGATGATGCTCCTCGCCGATCGCCTCGCGGAGGGAAGTGGCGTGACCGAGGATGAGACCGAGCGGCGTGCGCAGTTCGTGTGAGGCGATGGCGATGAAATCGCTCTTCATTTGGTCGAGCTGATTCGTCTCATCGAACGATTTCTGTATCTTGCTCATCTGACGGGTGTTTTGCATTGCGACCGCAGCCAGGGAAGCAAGAGTCTCTAGAAATGCGCGCTCCTCTCCGGTATAATGACCCTGGTTCGCCTTGTTGACGGCTTCCAACACGCCCAGGACTTCGCCTTTATAAATGATCGGCACAGCCAGGATCGAGCGGGTCTGGAACTCTGCAGTCAGATCCACCCCTTTGTAGTGACGGGGGTCTGAGGCGACATCCGGCGCGACGACTGGCTTGGCGTTCTTGAAAACCCAGCCGGCGATGCTTGCCTCCAGCGGGACTTTAACGGAACGCAGCAAGTCGCGATGGAACCAGGGCAGCGCCAGGAAGCGAAGCTGTGCGCCTTCTTCGTCCGCTTCCAGGATGGAGGCAACCTCGCTGGCCGTCAATTCGCTGGCGGCAGATATGACAGATTGCAGGAACGCGTCAACTTCCATAGAGGCGCTCAAGTTGCGGCTGACCTCCAAAAGGCGTTCCAGGCGTTGAATTTGCTCGTTTGCAGACATGCTTATCCGTATGGCAGGGTAATTGGATTATACTGGATGTTGTCGGGAATGGCAAAAAACCTCGACGAAATATCAAAAAAGGAGAGTCAAATCCATGAGCAAGAAAAAAGTACGTGTGGCGATCATCGGCGTGGGCAACTGCGCCTCGTCACTCGTCCAGGGTGTGCAGTACTACAAAGATGCGCCCGAGGATGCCAGCGTTCCGGGTCTGATGCACGTCAACCTGGGAGGTTACCATATCCGGGATATTGAATTCAGCCTGGGTATTGACATCAGCGCGGCCAAAGTCGGCAAAGACCTGGCCGAGGCCATCTTCGCCGAACCGAATAACACTTATAAGTTCAGCGAGGTGCCCAAGCTGAACGTCCCCGTCGTGCGCGGCATGACCCACGACGGCCTGGGCAAGTACCTTGCACAGGTCATCACCAAAGCCCCCGGCCCCACCGCCGACATCGTCAAGCTGCTCAAAGAGACCAAGACCGACGTGGTCGTTTCGTTCCTGCCCGTCGGCTCGGAGATGGCGACCAAGTGGTACGTGGAGCAAATTCTGGAGGCCGGCTGCGCCTTTGTCAACTGCATCCCGGTCTTCATCGCCTCGTCCGAGTACTGGGCCGAACGCTTCCGCCAGAAGAAACTACCCATCCTGGGCGACGACATCAAGTCCCAGGTCGGCGCGACCATCCTGCACCGCGTCCTGACCAGCCTGTTCGTGGACCGCGGCGTGCGCCTGGACCGTACCTACCAGCTCAACTTCGGCGGCAACACCGACTTCCTCAACATGCTCGAGCGCGAGCGCCTCGAATCCAAGAAGATCTCCAAGACCGGCGCGGTGACCTCCATGCTGCCCTACACTCTCCCCGCCGACGACGTGCACGTCGGGCCGAGCGACTACGTCCCTTGGCTGACCGACCGCAAGTGGTGTTACATCCGCATGGAAGGCACCACCTTCGGCGACGTGCCGCTCAACGCGGAAGTCAAGCTGGAAGTGTGGGATTCGCCCAACTCGGCTGGCGTGGTGATTGACGCCGTGCGCTGCGCCAAGCTGGCCCTCGAGCGCGGCCTCTCCGGCGCGATCATTGGCCCCTCGTCCTATTTCTTCAAGACCCCGCCCAAGCAGTTCCGCGACAGCGTCTGTCGTGATATGACGGAGGCGTTCATCAATGGGGAAAGTAATCAGTGACCAGTGAACAGTGTTCAGTGCCCAGTAAAAGTGGGATGGGGATAAGCCGATTCTTAGCGACCCTCGGCCTGTGCGCCGTCATTCTGGCCGCCTGCTCACCCACTTTCCCAACCACCCAACCACCCAACCAAGCAACCACCCAACTACCTAACTACCCAACCACCCAATTACCCAACCAAGCAACCACCCAACCACCCAACTACCCAACTACCCAAACTCCCTCCCCTACTGCCACATCCACCCCCACGCTGACCGTGCCGCGCACGCCGCCAGCCCTGCCCGCCGGATTTACGATCTCGCGGCTCAATCCGCTCGACACGCCGCATACCTACATCGCCGATACCTGCCAGTATCTCAAAGCCAAATGGGACCCGAACAACGCCGCCCCCGGCACGGTCGTGATGGTCATCATGTTTCATTCCATCCTCAAGCCGGGCGACGAACTGAGCGACTATAGCCAGATCACTTCAGGCGCGTTCGAGATATTGATGCGCGATTTGCACGATCAGGATTTCCAGGCGATCAACACTCACCAGTTGGCTGATTTTCTGGAGCATAACGCCAAAATTCCGCCCCGTTCCATTCTGCTGGTTGTTGACGACCGTCATTACGCCGAGTATTTCAATACCTATTTCCGGCCCTACTGGGAGCAATGGGGATGGCCGGTTGTCAACTCGTGGATCAACCTCGATGACAGCATCGGCGCGGCTGCCCTGCCTGGCAATGCTGTCCTGGAAAACGAGGGCTGGGTGGATCACCAGTCGCACGGCTTCGTCCACAACATCCCCATGTCTGATGCCTCCAGCGACGATTACCTCAAGGGCGAACTGTTCGGCTCGATGGAAGCCATGCAGAAGAACTTCAACAAAACGCCCATCGCCATCATCTGGCCCGGCGGCGGGTTCGGCCTGCGCCCGGCTCAGGCTGCCCGGCAGTACGGTTATCGCCTGGGCTTTACCATCAACCCGCGCGGCGCGCTGATGTTCAACTGGATCCCGTTGAGCGATAATCCCGATCCGCGACGGCCCTCGTATTTGCCCGAAGGCGCGGTCAATGACCCATTGATGGTCCTGCCGCGCTTTTGGTCTTATGACGCCGGCAAGCACATTGACGAGGTGCGCCTCATCGGCCAGGAAGCCGCCGCCTACGCCGAGGCGAACAAAGCCACCGAACTGGAATACTACGATATCGTCTGCGCGCCAACCTATGGGCCGATCCCGGCCGCAACGCCGTGACCCGCTGGGATGAGAAACGATGGAAATTGCGCGCCTTCCTGACACGCGGCGCGGTCGGAACCGTGACGGTTGCGCTTTTAAGGAGCCTGACTAATATTACAGCGCAATGTTCACGAAAATCTTCTCCGAGGTGTCACCCTGAGGGCGCGTTCTGTGCGCCCGAAGGGTCTCCACGCCGCAAATGGGAGATTCTTCGCACCCCGAAAGAGCATCGGGGCGCTCAGAATGACACAGGAAACAGCAACCTTGCGCTGTAATACTAAAATGTCACCTTGTATATTCTGCAAAATCATCCGGGGCGAAGCACCCGGCACGATCCTCTTCCGGGACGCCCAGGTGACCGCCTTCCGCGACATCCATCCGCTCGCGCCGGTGCATATCCTGATCATCCCCAACCGGCACATCATCTCGGTCAACGACCTGACGCCTGAAGATGAGCCGCTGATCGGCCATCTGTTCAGCGTGGCAAAGCAATTAGCCCAACAAGAGGGGGTTCAAGAAAACGGCTACCGGCTGATCGTCAACACCGGCGCGCACGGCGGACAGACAGTCCCCCATTTGCACCTGCACCTGATCGGCGGCCAGAGGATGCGACATCCGATTGGATAATAAACCAGCAGCCTATTTTTTCATTCGCCAGGCGTACACGCCCAATCCAATTCCCACCAGTAAAAGCAGCGCTCCCAAAATACCCAGCAGCGGTGATCGCCCACCGGCTTCGCTTTCAGGAATGGGCTGGGATTTGGCTTGCGCCCCAAAGCCGACGTAACTGGTATCACCCGGCGAAACCTTCAATGTATTACTCAGCACGGTCGTCGGGTTATAGCCATCCGGAACAGCCGCGCTGACCGAATACTCCCCTTCTGGAACATCTATGAAGCAGACCGGGTTATATCCCCCGACGGTGTCCAAAGTCTGGGAATACGTGCCGGTAAGACTGGTCAGGCTGATCGCGCCGCCCTCGACGATCGGCTCTGTCCCGGCTGGAATGTACTCCTCCAGCGCGTCCGTATTCGCCTGACGCAGGCCATCCCCGTTGCCGTCATTATATAAAGACACACATACCTGCGCCGTGCCGCCGCTGGAGGGTGTCGCGGTGGGCAGGAGCGGGATCGGGGTGGGGGAAGGGCCGGGGGTCGGTGAGGCGGCTGCGGGTCCGCCGATGCCGATGACCAGTTGCTGCCCGGCCCGGATGGTACAGTTCTCGTCCAGGTGGTTCGTCTGGCGGAGGTATTCCATCGAAACGCCCGTCAAAAGGGTAATCCTCAGGCAGCTATCCCCCTCTTGAACGAGGTAGATGATCCGTCCATCCGCGCCGGGCGTTGGCGTGGCATAGGACTGTCCCTGCGCAGCCGGGGCAGCCAGCGTGCCAAACGAAAGCCGCAGCAGCAAAAAAGCAACCAGGAAAATGCCGGTAAGCGGGAGGAGTTTGTTTCTCATGATCTCACCTGGCGAAGATTATATCATTGCTGGGGGCGGCAAGTCGTGATGAATGACAGTGGCATCCCGCCCTCGCGCTTGATATAATGGTCGCGCATTCGGCGACCATAATGCGATTGGCTGTCTTTCAATAGAGATTATCGGAAATAATCCACAGATGACGCAGATTGCACCCTGGCCTGGAGCCAGTGCAGGCAGATTGGGAGAAAAAATCGGTGTAATCTGCGAAATCTGTGGATGAAATCTTGAGAAAATTCTAGTACCGATAAAATCTAATAATTTCATCTCTAAAACCTATGGAGGCACCCATGCGAAAAAAAAACACCCTCATCACTGGCGTTGTCGGCGAGGTCGGACAGGCGTTGGTCAAGAACCTGGCCGAAGGGGGCAACACCAACCTGGTCACCATGGATATTCGACCGGCCCCAGAAGAAATCGCCCACCTCTCGACCCACATCCAGGGAGATATCCTGGATAAATCCTTGCTCGCCAGGTTGGTCAGCGAGTATGAAATCGCGACCATCTATCACCTGGCCGCCCTGCTCTCCACGCGCGGCGAGTTCACCCCCGCCGCCGCCCACCAGGTCAATGTCGAAGGGACGATGGGGCTGCTCCAATTGGCCGCCGAGCAATCCGAGTGGCGCGAGGCGCCGGTGCTATTTATCTTCCCCAGTTCGATTGCCGCTTACGGCATGAACGACCTGAAAACGAAAACCGACTTTCCGCGTGTGCGCGAGTGGGAGTGGAATTATCCGATCACCATGTATGGCTGTAACAAGTTGTATTGTGAGCTGCTGGGCACCTACTTCAGCCAGAATTACCGGCAATTGGCCGCCGAGCAACCCGTCATGCTTGATTTCCGTTGCGTGCGCTTCCCAGGTTTGATCAGCGCTTTTACAGTACCTTCGGGCGGGACGAGCGATTACGGCCCGGAGATGCTGCACGCGGCCGCCAAAGGCGAAGCGTATGCCTGTTTCGTGCGCGAAGATGCCGCCATTCCATTCATGGCCATGCCGGATGCCGTCACAGCCCTGGTCAAGTTGGCGCAGGCGCCAAAGAGTAAACTCCGGCGCTGTGTCTATAATGTGACCAGTTTCAGTCTGAGCGCGGCCCAAATCCGCGACCTGGTCGTGGAAGCATTCCCAGAGGCGCAAATTTCGTTCAAGCCGGATGTGAAACGTCAGCGCATCGTGGATAGCTGGCCGGCTGACCTGAATGACGAGGATGCCCGCCGTGACTGGGGCTGGCAACCAGCCTATGATGTGAAGCGCTCTTTCAGCGAGTATTTAATCCCGAATATTATCCGGCGTTACCAGAAATAACCATGAGACTGGGTTGGCGCCTCCTGTTATCAACATTGCTCGGGCTGACAGCCTGTTCCGGGCTGTTGCCGCCTGCCGTCGTCACGACCACCCCCACCCCAACCCTCCTCATCCTAACCGAAACGCCGACCGTCGTCTGGTTTCCGCCAACGGAAACACTGACACCCCTCCCAACGCAGGCCGTCATCCCCACCCCGGAAGGGCGGCCCGGCTTGGGCGAGGTGCTGTTCAGCGACAATTTCGATCAGCCGGAATTGTGGAACACGGCCGTATCCAATACCGCCAACGCCATCATCGAGCGCAACCGGCTGACGCTGGCGGTCAGCAAGCCGGGCATTACCATCCTCAGCCTGCGCAAGGAGCCGTGGCTGGGGGATTTCTACGCCGAGATGAGCGCGGATCTCAGCCTGTGCCGGGCGAAGGATCAGTACGGCTTGCTCTTGCGGGTTTTATCCAATGGCGATTACTATCGCTACGTGATCAATTGCAGCGGGCAGGTGCGGCTGGAACGCGTCCGCAGCGGCCAGCCCTATCCGCTGCAAGACTGGCTGTTGAGCGGCGATGCCCCCCCCGGCGCGCCCGCCGAAGTCAAAATCGGCGTTTGGGCGGTCGGCGCCGAAATGCGTTTCTTTCTCAACGACCGCCACCAGTTCACCGTCCGCGATCCGCTCTTCAAGCAGGGTACGCTGGGCGTCTTCGTCAAATCCGAAGGCGCCAGCCCGCTGACGGTCAGCTTCTCGGAACTGATCGTTTACGCCGTCTCGTACGCCAGCCCGACAGCCACACCATGAGGATTTACGATTTTCGATTTACGATTTTCGATTGACGATCACGTTTTACGCATCACGTTTCACGCATCACGTTTTACGCATCTTGTTTGACACATCGCGTTTTACGGCTCGGTTGAAATGACTCAAAAAAACATCCTCAACGACCTCGACCCTAAAACCTGGCTCAAGTTCCAGAAATCCTGGTTCATCCACAACCCGCCGCCGCGCAAGAAGGACGTGTTGCTGCATCCGGCCAAGTTCCCGGAGACGATGGCCCAGGAATTCATCGAATTCTTCACAAAGAAGGGCGAGAGTGTGCTTGATCCCATGGCCGGGACGGGTTCGACGCTCGTCGCGGCATTGCGCGCGGGACGCAACAGCTATGGCATCGAATTGAATCCGAAATACGCGGAGATTGCGCGGCAAATCATCCTCGAGGAACGGGCGGTGCTGGGAATGGCTGTCGAAGGTCTAACATCCAACGTTATCACGGGTGACGCATCTCACGCTCTTGACTTTGGACCCTTCGACCTTGCTCAGGGCAGGCTTTCGACTTTCGATTTTCTTTTGACTTCCCCGCCTTACTGGGATATGCTCCACGCCCGCGGCGCGCAAACGCAGAAGAAGCGCCGCGCCGCGCCCGAACTGGATGTTTTCTACTCCGACGACCCGCACGATGTGGGCAACCTGCACGATTACGAAGAATTCCTGTCCAAACTGGTCGCCATCTATATTGGGCTAAAGCCGCTGCTGCGCGAGAAAGCCTATCTCACCATCATCGTCAAGAACGTCAAGAAAGGCGGCAAGATCTATCCGCTCGCTTGGGATTTGGGCCGCGAACTCGGCAAGGTGTACACGCTCAAGGATGAAAAAATCTGGGCGCAGGATAACCAGCGTCTCGCCCCCTATGGCCTCGGCAGCGCCTGGGTGAGCAACACCTTCCACCACTATTGCTTGCAGTTCAGGAATGAGTAGATTGGTAAATTGGTCACTGATAACTGATCACTGAAAACTGAATACTGAATACTGCCATGCTCACCCCCTCCGACCTCATCCACCTCCCCTACACTCCCGACCTGACCGAAGGCGGCATCGCCTATGCCTGCCGCTCACTGGCCTACACCTACGACCGCATGGGCGGCTCGCCGCTCGACCGTCTGCGGCGTATTGTCGGGGGAGTGGCGGTGGAGCTGGCCTTCCGTCGCTGCTTGACCGAGCAGAGCGTTCCATTCGACGTGCTGGGCGCGACGCCATTCACCGATCCCGACAGCTATGATGTCTCCCTCGGCGGGCATCGCTGCGACATGAAGAGTTTCCTCATCACCCGCCGCGCCCAGATTGCACAGATCCGCAAAGACCCCGGCCTGGTCTTGCAGGCGGCGGCGCTCATCCCGGTGGACCAGTTTGCCGCCGAGGGACACACAGCGCAGGATATTTATCTCTTCGCCTTTCTGCTGGCGTTGACGACGCCCTCGCAGGAGGATTTGCAGAAGGCGATTGCCGCCGGGCAGCCGCTGCATCTCATCCACCCCCTGCCGGATACGTGGGCGCGCCCGCGCCTCTGGCTGCCGCTGGAGAAACTGGCGCTCAAAAGTGAATGTGAGCAGCCCATTTCAGTTGAGATCGGCGGCATGGACGCGGCGCGCAATTTCGTCACCGCCGCGCTGGAACTGCCGCCCAAGACGCGCCTGGCGGTGGAAGTACCATTCCACACGGTGGCCTACATCCACGCGCGGCGGCTGCCCGAAGCCCGGCTGGGCATCCACAGCCCCAGGCGCGGCGAAGCGCTCATTGTCCAACCGCACGAGTGGGGCAACATCTGGGTTTACGGCCTGGGCATTTTGCTCACGGGCTACCTCACTCGCGAGGAATTCCGCCGCCGCGCCGAGGTGCTGCCAGTCGGAAGCCGCACCTTCCAGTATGACCAGACGCGCGTCAAGAATCTGGCTGTGCCAATATCTGAGCTAAGACCGCTGGGGAATCTCTTCGAGCGCGTGCGCGAGTGGGAATCAACAAAACAGAAACCCGGCTTCTGATAAAAATGGAGGAACCCCATGAATCGCCCCCTACTCCTATTCAGCCTGCTCGCCATCACTGCAATCCTGCTCAATGCAAGCCTCTCGGCCTGCGCCGCCCCGGCAGGAACAGGAGACATTCCCACGCCCACCCTCACCACTTCGCCTGCGCTCCCTTCGCCTGCGCTCAGGGCAGGCAGGGCAGGCAGTGCAGGCCCATCTCCCACCCCCTTTGTGCTCTACGGCCCCGGACCGTACGCCTCCGGCGCGCCGGAAACCGCGCCCGCCCTTCCATTCCCAACCCAACTCACTCTTGCTCAAGCAGTCAGCGGCCTTGCAAAAGATATCTCCCTGCCGCCAAGTTTCAACACCGATTCAGCATTGATGAAAGAAATCCATAACACCATTGCTGTTCATCAAGCATGGTGCGATCTCGACGCCCCCTGCACCGGCACGCTTCAAGTAGTCTATTCAGAAACCGATCACCGCTGGACAACAGCCGCGTTTGATGGTCAAGGCAATCTCACCGAATGGATGTTCATCCACACCAATACCGGCGACCGTTGGACAGAACAGCCATTTTAGGATTCAACGCTTGCCGGAAAAACAACCGCGGAAATCAACCAGATGATCCGTGGCGGAAAAATAGAATTTACCCTTCCTCCCAGTACAGTTCCCGACTCGCATTTCGAACTCATCTGGCGCAACGGATTTCCCATCATGGTTGAAGTAGACCAAGACGGCAATCCATTCCAATGGAACACTCTTGACAGCGGGATGCAGCTTCTTGTTGGCGCGGAACTGCCTATGCCGACAATTACCATCGGCATGACCGCCGAAATGACCAAGATTGATTGCAACAGAATCACCATGACTGATGTTTCCCGCTTAACCGCCGATTCACTCCAGCACTATCAAGACATCGGCCTTATTGACGTAAACGGACAAGCAACAGAGAATGCATATAAATTCTATCTTACCGGTGGCGGAATTCAAAGGGACGCAACAGTTCCTTGGAGTTGGGCAGAACTTACGGTAAAAATTACAGATCCATCCGCTATTACCTGCAATATCATTGACGGCAATCTTGCAATCACCATCCCCATGCGCGCACCCGGAAGCAACCGAGTCATACCACTCACTTTTATGCTCGACCAAGAAGGGATGGAGAATTGGTACGGGCCGGCGGGAGTAAACCGACCAGATGTTTTAGAAAAAAGAAATAGTCAACAGACATTTGCCGATATTCTAACCAACATTCGTTCCGGAAAACCGTTTGGCGTCGTTTTCCGTCCTTGGATCCCCTCTCCTTCCACAGACAATCCGGAACTGATGGACCAGTGGAAAGCAAGCAAAGAATTGTTGGATATGTTTAACACACAAGCTCCATTTAATCAACCTCGAAATCCAACAGTGCAGGAAGTGCCCACGTTGAAAACAATGGAATTATTCGTTTTATTTATCCTTCCTGATGATATTGTCGGATTAACTCCAGAGCTTAAACAGGCAATCGCTGATGAACTCGTCAAAAGAAATCCGGTTTTCCCGGTTGAAATACTCGGAAACTAATCTTTATAGAAAAACAACACGCCACTGGAAATACTCCCCCGGTCTGTGCTACGCTAGTTTCATGAAGCGGTTTTTTCTTTTGGTTCTTCTTGTCATCGGGATGTACTTCGTTTTTCCTTCTCCAGCCAATGCCGCTTGCTCTCTTAACGTATATGGCGATTGCGCCGGCACATGAACAGGCGGTGTCTGTAATCCAGATGGTTATTCTTCAGCAACCTGTTACTGCATCCTCAACACACCCACTCCAGCCTATACCTGTACCCAAACCGCTGGACAGTGGTGTAATGACGTAGCCTGTAATCAAGATGGTGACTGTTCTGGCTCTGGTACCTGTCGTTATTCTGGCTGGAAGTGTTGTAAACCCTGCCCGACCCTCCCTCCTACGCCCATCCTTCCTACTCCCATCCCAACTCCCACTCCCACCATCGGCGCGGGAGCAAGTTGCACTAATGCTTTAGATTATGTATGTATTGCCGATAATTCGTACCAATGCAAAAACAATCCTTTAACATGGACGTATGTGGCTACGTGCGTCAACTACTGCCCGTCTCCAAACCAAACATACAAATGCCAGGGGTACACCGGCGGAAACGGCCAATGCTGTGCGGCGCCAAACAATTATTGTATAACACAATGCGATGGATTATGTGATGAATCTGCTGGATATAAACATATCCTTTGTTATAGTAGCTTTGCTGCTTTTTCTGCTAATGATGATCCTCTACCTGCATATGCGCCTCCCAATACAGTTTGTGTTATCAGTTCCCTTCCTTGCAATGTCTGTTCTCCGCTCACAGATACCTGCGGGGGAAATGCCTTCAACTGCCCTGCCATCACCGGCGATCCGGACTCGGTATCGCACATTGACAATTGCAACAACGTCTACTGCGGCCCGCCCTGTATCGTTCCAACGGGCGCTCCTGCTTCCTGCACGCCGGACTGCGGATGCGCATCCAGTATTTGTTTCGGCGGCGGGTCCTGCTCCGACGGCTGCGGGGGGACATGCTTCGGAACAAAAGCCTGCAGCGGAACCCTCACTGCCCGCGCCGTATCCGTTTCCAGCTCCGACACTTCCTGCAACGCCGTCACCGCATCTACCAATTATTTGACGGGAACGGACCTCTCTTTTACTCCGGGAGTCAATCCTGCCAGCCAAACTCAGGCAGGAAGCATCCTGACGTGAAGCGGGGTTACCACAAACGGATCGACCGTTTACACCGTCTCAGGCACACCTCCCAGCCTCTACGCGTTTGCCAACGCCTGCGTCTCCCAAAACGGCGGACCGTGGAGCCAGTACAGTTCCGGCACGCTCACCTTGGGGCGATTTAATAGTCGAGAAAGAATTCGGCTCGATGCACGATGACTGGGATGATTTTGCTACTCCACTAATAAAATTATTGGGTTATAATGCCATTATGATGATCAAAAGACGCCTTTTCGATGATTTGAAGGCTCACCTGAATAAAAAGGAAATCAGCCTGATAGTGGGGCCGCGCCAGGCGGGGAAGACCACACTGATGATGCTCCTCCTCGAGCACGTTCGATCACAGGGAAAAAGAACGGTAGCGTTCAATCTCGATATCGAGTCAGAGCATCGTTTTTTCGAATCGCAGGAAAGCCTGCTCCGCAAGATCATTTTGGAATTGGGCGCCCCCTTCGGGGATCTGACGACAGGCGGCGGGTATGTGTTTATTGATGAAGTCCAAAGGAAAGAAAACGCGGGGCTTTTCCTGAAAGGACTTTACGACATGAACCTGCCGTATAAGTTTATCGTGTCAGGTTCAGGCTCGCTGGAACTCAAGGAAAAGATCCATGAGTCGCTGGCGGGGCGAAAACGGATCTTCGAACTCTCCACACTCGATTTCATCGAATTCGCCGATCACAAAACGGATTACCGCTACGAACACAGCCTGCCCGAATTCTTTGCGCTCGACCCGCAAAAAGCGCAAAGCCTGCTGGAAGAGTACCTGAGTTTCGGGGGTTATCCCCGCGTCGTGCTGGAGGAAACGGTCAACGAAAAAAGAAAGATCATCGCCGAACTTTATCAGAGTTATCTGGAGCGGGATATTGCCTACCTGCTGGGCGTGCAAAAAACGGATCGCTTCACCGCGCTCGCGCGGCTGATGGCGGCGCAAATCGGGCAGTTGACCAACATTTCAGAAATTTCCAGCACGTTGAACCTCAATGCTGCCACCGTGAACAATTATCTCTGGTACCTGGAGAAAACATTCCTGCTTCATAAGGTCACGCCTTATTTCAGGAAGATGAGAAAAGAGTTGACAAAGACACCCGTATTCTATTTTTACGATCTGGGGATGAGAAACTATGCCCTCGGCGCCTTCGGGGCGCCTATTTCACCATCCGAAGGTGGATTCTTATTCCAGAATTTTATCCACAACCTCCTCAGGAAAAAGGTGGAAAACACATCCAACCAAATCCATCACTGGAGGACAACCAACAAGGCCGAAGTGGATTTTGTGCTGGATAAGAACACAGCAGTCGTTCCCATCGAAGTCAAATACCGAAAATTACCCGCCACTTCGACTTCGCTCAGTGCAGGCCCCGCAACCACCCGCTCATTTCAAAATTTTGTCTCCGCCTATCACCCGTCCAAGGGATACGTGATCCATCTGGGAGACGCCATGCAGAAGACCATTAACTCAACGCCAATCTGCTTTATGAACTGGTGGCAATTGATGTTCGAGGAGTTGTAAAGATCACGAAGGACATCGGCGAAGTCAAAAAGGCGATTGCTACGGGGGGGGGTGGAATAAAGATCAACCTCCCGAAAGAGCGCTGCTTGCAGGCTGCAGAAAGGCCTGATATAATAACCCAAAAGATTGGTGATATAACCAATATATTTGGTTATATCACCAATATAATTGGTGAAACAAATGTTGGAACCGCTTCTTGGATCTGAAAGCAGTGAGCAAGTCCTGGTCTTTATTCTTGCACGGAATGAGGGCTATGCCACGGAAATCGCCCGCTTCTTCGGCGCAGATCTTTATGCAATCCAGAGGCAACTGGAGAAACTGGAGGCAGGCAGCGTGTTGGTCAGCCGTGAGGCGGGACGCACGCGCCTTTACGAATTCAATCCAAGGTATCCTTTTCTCAAGGAACTGAAAAGCCTGTTAGAAAAGGTTCTCTCCTTCTACCCGGAGGAAACGCGAGAGAAACTCCTGATGAACAGACGCAGGCCAAGACGCCGAGGTAAACCCCTATGAAATCCATCCAGGAAATGACGCAAGGTGAACTTGGCGCATTTGTTCAATCCTACTTGAGAAAGAAAAGGATCGAAGTGGTTCTTTCCGGCGGCGCGGCAGTGGCAATCTATAGCCATAACAAGTATATCTCACGGGATCTGGACTTTGTCAACGTCTATTCTGCAAAGAGGCGGGCTATACGCGCTGTCATGGAAGAGATGGGATTTCACGAAGAGGGGCGGTACTTCCAGCATCCCGATTCGCAGTTCTTGGTCGAGTTTCCGCCTGGCCCTCTCACGGTTGGCGAAGAACCAGTTAAGCAGATTGACGAGATGGAATTCTCCACAGGGATTCTCAGAATCATCTCGCCGACCGATTGTGTGAAAGACAGGCTTGTTGCCTATTTCCACTGGGGCGATAACCAGTGCCTGTTCCAAGCGATACTGGTTGCCCAGCAGCATGATATTAATCTCGACGAAATTAGAAGATGGTCGAGCATTGAAGGCAAACTTGATGAATTTGAGAAAATCAGCACCCGCATAGCGTTCTCGCGCGACAAGAGAGTCTCGTCTTGAGAGCGCCGTTCAGTTAGGTTTTCACTTCCTACCTGGCGACGACGAAATCCACCTTTGCCTCGGCCTCATTACCGGCGCGGTCATGCGCCACGAGGCGCAGGGTATGCTGGCCGATACTGGCTTGCCAGAGCAGGCTGAACGGCGCGGCGCTGACTTTTCCCACCAAAACATTATCCAGGTAGAATTCCACGCCAGCCAGATACGCGTCGCTGACCTGGGCCTGGAAGGCAACCTGTTTATCCTGTGCGATGCTAAATGCCTGCCCTTCAGCAGGGTACAGAATTGACACCTGCGGCGGGGTGTTGTCAATCGAAACCTGCGTCACGGCCATTTCGAGGCGGCTATCTGCCCGCACGACAAACAGGCGCAGCGCGTACAAGCCGTTCAAGTCGCTCGTGTCCCATTCGGCCAGCGTGCTTTCTGCGACAGGCGCCTTCACATCCGAGCCAATTTGGGTCCAAAATTGCGGGTTGAGCCCCTGGCCGTATTCGAGGCGGTAAAAGAAAAAGGCCGCGCCGCCGGCCGTGCCGCTGATTTTGATTTTGCCGCGCACATCCGCAAACAGGGACGGGGAGGTGATGTGGACATCCGGCAGGACGGGCGGCTGTTGGATGACATCGTAAGTTGTCGGCGGGATGGGCAAAGCGGCGGATTCGGCCCACGTCCGCGCCTCGGGCGGCACCACCATATATACTCGCTCCTCCACCAGTTCCGGCGAAGTGAAGACGGTTGCCAGATAACCCGTTTCGCGGTTGATTTGAAAGGTTTGATAGAGCGCATCCGCGTGGGTCGGTTCGTTGCCGCGGATGAACACTTCGCTGACCACGTTCGGACAGGCGGCGGTCGGCAGCAGGCCGGAGCGGTCGCAAACGTCCATCTTCACGATCCCGGCCGGGGCTGTCCACGATTCCAGCGGCAGGTCGCGCACGGCATACTGGATCAACGCGTGCCAGAGATCGGCGGACAATCCGGGTAAAGTCGCTGAACCTTCCACGTTCCCCATCCAAACAACCACGACCCGTTGTGGAGTATAACCGGCGACCCAGGCGTTTTGTCCATCACGGCTGCGGCCCAGTTTTGCGCCCGCCGGGCGGCCAATTTCGAGCGGGTTGGGGTGTCCGAGCGAGGGCCAGCGCGCCGTCTCGTCACTCAGAACGTGATTCATCAGATAAGCCAATTGCATACTGACCACCGGCGTGAACTGCGGCGTCGTCCAATCCAGCCAGAGGCTGTTATCCACACCGGTGACTTTCAACACCGCCACCGGGAGCAAGGGTGCGCCGGAAATCGCCTGTCCCGCCAGCGTGCCTTGATTGGCGAAAATGCCGTATGCGGCGGCGATTTCGAGCGGCGAAAAAGCAGCGCCAGACGCCGGCGACGCGCCATCCGCCGCAAGATTCAGGCCAAAAGATTGGGCAATGCGTTGAAGGTTCTCCGCGCCCATCTGCTCCAGGATGGTCAGCGCGGGCGGCAGGTAATCGTTGGCAAGCGCAATCCGCAAACGGACGGGGCCGTGATACTGGTTATCGAGGTTGGCAATCGCCCCCCCGGGAATATCCCAGCCGAGCGAGGCCGGATTGAGTCCGCGGGTGAAGCCAGTGAGGTAGATGAACGGCGTGAGCAACGTGCCGGAAGGATGCGCTGAGAGATAGGCGCTTTCCTGACCTGGCCGCGTATCGCCGACTGCGGCCAGCACCTGCCCGCTGCGCGGGTCAAGGACGAGGGCGCTGGCGGCAGCATTCGTCAATGCAGTGCCGGGCGGGAGGGTCGGCAGGAGGCGCGCCGCCTCGCACGGAGAACCGTGCGCAGCACCCTTCGATGAACTCAGGGCAGCGCCTACTCGGTCAGCGGCGGGGCCTTCGGCGCTGAATGCGCCGGCCAGCCGGGACAGTTGAGTCTGCACGGCGCAGGCGGCCTGTAATTGCAGGTCATAATCCAACGTGGTAATAATGTTCAATCCGCCGCGCTCGATGCGGATTCGGTCGAAGCGTTGGCCCAATTGCGCCAGGGCGAGGCTGGTGAAGGCCGGGGCGCTTCCTCTCTCCCCCGTTCTCTTTTCCCCTTGTATCGAAGGGAGAGAGGCCAGGGGCAGGGGGATCTCCTGGATCACCCCCATTGTTTGCATGATTTGCAGCGTCTCCAGCCTGCGTCCCTCGGCAGCCTGGGGCGCCTGAATGGGATTGAGCGCCGGGGCCTGGCCGACTGAGGCGAGCAGCGCGGCCTCGCTCAAGTCCAAACTGGCAGCGGATTTGTCAAAATAGAGTCGCGCGGCGGCTTCGATGCCATAGGCATAATTGCCGTAATTCGCGCTATTGAGATACCATGCCAATACTTGTTCGCGGCCATAGCGCGCCGTGATTTGCGCGGCCAAGATGCGCTCGCGGAGGGCGCGGCGCGGCGCGGGCGGCTCGTCCCACAGCAGCAGGTCAGCGACCAGTTTCTGGGCAAGCGTGGGGTGGCTATCGGGGTCGCGCCAGCCACTTGTCAGGTAGCCGGGATGCTCCCAGAAACCCGGGTCGGCCAGGACAAGAGTGGCGTCAATCAGCGCTTTGGGAATCTCGGTATAGTCGAGAAAGAGGCGCGGGGCGTCTTCTGGCGCCAGCACGGCGATCAGATGCGCGCCGCTGCGGTCGTAGAGACGGGTTGGCTGGCGCAGCAGTCCATTTTGCGGATCGAGCAATACGGGAAGCGTTTCGACCGGCGGCAGGTCGCGCGTTAAATCGGCGTAAGCCAGCGCCGCAGCTAATATCACCACCGCGGCCAGCGCGCTGACGATGAAAGCGCAGCCAAAACCGAGGCGCGTGGCGCGTCCCTCGGCGGAGCGACGAGCGCGGTCGCGGCGGCCGCGGCGCTGACGGATGATGGTGAGGGAGGAGGGCATAGGGTAAAACGGGGGGCGTAAAACGTAAAACGTGAAACGTAAGACGTAAAACGTAATTACGTCTTACTTCTCACGATCGCGTCGGTCATGCGCGCCACGCGGGCGATGTACTTGACATCATGCACACGCAGGATATCCGCGCCGCGGGCGATGCTGATCGCGCTGACGGCTGCCGTCCCTTCGAGACGCTGGTCGGGCGGCAGGTTCAGAGTGTAGCCGATGAAAGATTTGCGGGAGGGGCCAAGCAGGACGGGGAAGCCAAGGGCGCGGATTTCGCCTAGACGGTTCACGAGTTCCAGGTTTTGCTCGACAGTCTTGCCAAAGCCAATGCCGGGGTCGAGGATGAGATGGTCATCCGGGATACCCGCCGCGCGGGCGATGGCAACACTTTCCATTAGTTCGTTTTTTACATCTTCGAGCAGGTTTTGATATTCCGCGCCCTGGTAACTGCCTCCCAGCCGTGCGCGCACTTCGACATTTGCCGGGTTGCTGCGGTTGTGCATCAGGATCACCGGCGTGTTATAGCGCGCTGCCAGGCTGGCCAATTGCGGGTCAGCGCGTAACCCCCAAACGTCGTTGATGATCTGCGCGCCGGCCTTGAGCGCCTCCTCTGCCACGGCGGCTTTGTATGTATCCACCGAAATGAGCGCGTCGGGTAATTCGGCCGCTATCGCGCGGATAACCGGGACGACGCGGCTCACCTCTTCCTCCGCGCTGACCGGTTGCGAGCCGGGGCGGGTGGACTCGCCGCCCACGTCGAGGAAATCGGCGCCGGCCTCCAGGAAACGTTTGGCCTGGGCAAGCGCCAGCCTCACTCCTTCCATCTCCCCCCCCGTCTCTGCCGTGTGGGGAGAGGCCAACAGCCCGTCACCCGAAAAGCTATCCAGCGTGAGGTTGAGAATGCCCATCACATAGGTACGCTGGCCCCAGGTGAGGCAACGCCTGCCAATGGTCAGGGATACCGGTTTCATGCAATCTGGTCGAGCGGGCGGCGCAACCAGGCCTCGGCTTCATCAATGTCGGTGAAGATCTTGATCGCCGCCGAGGTTTCCGCCAGGGCCAGGGCCGCAATCTCACGGATGGCGTTGGCTACCGAATCAGTGGCAACCACAACCGCCAAGCGGATGTAGCGCGCCGTCGGGTCGCTGTTGACCTCGATCGCTGTGCGCACGGCTCTCTCAGGGACGGACTGCACCTGGCGCAGATCGTACATGTTGCGCGTCAGCCGGTCGGCATCCAGCAGGTGCTCGTGGGCGAATTCCTGCCAGTGTTTGACAGTAGCATCCGTGAGGTCTGTGAAGGTGTAGTGCATACCTCCATCGGCTCGGCGGACAACAGTGTAGCCGATGCCGGGTTCTGGAGTCCAGTGAAGGGGTTTGATTTCGGTCATGGGTGCCTCCTCTAGTTTTGATATGATTATACCGGAATAAGAAGCCTCCCTGACTTCGGGAGGTTTCTTATTTTATATCCGGCCCGCCAAACGCAGCACATACAGCGCGTCGGCGGTGACGAAGTGGTTCAGGCGCTTCTTGCTCGTCCCGCCGTAATTGACCAGCGAATAGCCGCTGAGATCCGGGCGATTGGTGCGGGAGTAGGTCGCCTCGGCCGGGAAACCGCCATCCGGCAGGCGCTTGGAGGTGAGCAAGTCCAGCGCGTCTTTGCACCCCTCGACTATGCTCGGGGCAAGGCGGAGGTCGCGGATAAAGCCAGCCTCGGCCATCACCACCAGGCCGAAGAGGATGTTGTAATGCCAGTAATACGGATAGCACAGGCGGGTGAAATGCCCGTCCATTACCTGCCCGTCGCTCTGGCGTTTGAACAACTGCCGCTTGAGGAATATCCCGGCGGCACGCTCGGCAGCCTGCCCTGCCCGGCCATCGCCGGAAACTTTTGCATACAGCGCCAGCGCCCGCAATGGGATCAGCGATTCCATGAAAGACGAATTCGTTGCCACGGGACGCTTGTCACAATTCCAGCCGCCGTCCGGCCACTGCCATTTCATCAGGCGCTCGGCCAGTTCATCGGTGCGGGAATCGGCCAGGCCCAATCTCAGCGAATACCAGACCGCGTTCCCTTCCTGCGAGGCGCAGCGGCGCACGCGGCCGTCAATGACGCGGATGTGCTTTTTGTGCGCCTCGCCCAGCAGCCAGTTGAAGGATTGCTCTATTATCGGGCGCAAAGATTCATCCCCGGCCGGATAGCCCAGGTCGGCGAGTATCGAGAGCGTCCAGTGCGCCCCGTTCCACTTCTTGTAGGGGTGGAATGGGATGCGGCCTTCGGGGTCGCGTTCGGATAGAAGTTTGGTGACGAGTGAAGAGTGACGAGTGACGTTTGCAGCCTGACGAGCCTTGGCGGAATCGGGAGCATGGCCGAGGAGGTTGACGGCCACTTTCCAGGCCAGGGCGGGTTCAAGGCGAAGTTGGTCGAGGAGGGTGTCCATATCTATCCATCATTCCAATCGTACTATCCCGGTTGTATCACTCTCCGCCAGCAGTTCCTTCACCGTCCTGCCCAGCCGCGGATGGACAAAATCCAGCGCAATATCAGCCAGCGGGACGAGGACGAAGGCGCGCTCGTGCAGGTGAGGATGGGGGATGACCAGTTCTGGCGTATCCATGATCAAGTCATCGTAAAAGAGAATGTCCATGTCAATCTGGCGCGGGCCGTAGCGGATGGACGGGGTGCGGCCAAGTTCAAGTTCCAAATGTTTCAAATGCGCCAGAAGAGCCAAAGGGGCCAAATGCATTTTGCCTTTGAGCGCCATGTTGAGGAAGGCGGGCTGATCGGTGATACCCCACGGAGGGGTTTCGTAGATGGGCGATTCGGCCAGGATGTGCACAACAGGGTGCATGGCGGCGATGGCGGCGCGCAGGTTGGCGCGGCGGGCGCCGAGGTTGGTTCCGAGGGCGAGGTAGATGATGTGTTTCATCCCAACGACACCATAAAATAAAAGCCCCCTTGCCGAAGGCCTACTCGGCGGAGGCAGTGTGAGCGCGGAGAGGCTCGAACTCTCAACCAATGGCTTAAAAGGCCACTGCTCTACCGTTGAGCTACGCGCCCGTAGCGGATTGCATTCTATCATGGCAGTTACCCGGCGTCAACGCCGCCGCAATTTGTGACTCAAGAACGCATCAAGCGGTCTAATTCAATGAAATCCACGCGTGAGGTGAGATCCAGGCTGATCGGCGTCACCGAAACCAGCCGCCTGGCGCGCAGCACGTAGACATCACTGCCTTCCTGCTCCTGGTCGAGGATCTCTACCCGGTGGTAGCCAACCTTCTCTGGCACATCCCATGCCTTGCGTTTGGGCCGCAGCGGCTCGTAATAGCGCTGGGACGCGACGCGTGTAACCTGCCAGGGGGTCTGCGGCGTGGCATCCGAAGGGACGTCCACTTTGAGCAGAGCGACATCCTTCGGAAATTGCCTTTCCAGCAAGAGATGGGCAAAATAGGCAGTGAAATACGCGGTGGTAGAAAAATCCACCTCGGTCGAATACGAAAGGTGATGTTGCTGCTCGGTTTCCAGTGAGATTGCCAGCGCCGGGATACCCATTGCAGCCGCTTCGATGGCTGCCCCGACCGTGCCAGATATAGTGACGCCTGTGCCAACATTCTCTCCGTAATTGATCCCGGAAACGACCAGGTCAGGCCGTATCGGCATGATCTCCAGAATTCCATGCTGGACAGCTTGAGCCGGCGTCCCGCCGACAGCATAGACGGTCCAATCCTTGCCATCTACGGTCACGATTTCTGGCTGGATGATGCCATCCGATGTCAGCGGCAAACTACGCCCGGTACCGGAGGATTGGTCGCGCGGCGCGGCGACGGTCACAAAGCCGAGGCTGGAGAGCGCCTCGGCCGCGGCCCACAGGCCGGGAGACTGGATGCCGTCATCGTTGGTCAGTAAAATCTGGCGTTTTGACATTGAAGGAAGGAAAGAAAAGAAGCGGGATAAACCCGCTCCAGAACTGGCGCCCCTGGCGCGACTCGAACACGCGACCTATTGCTCCGCAAGCAAGCGCTCTAATCCACTGAGCTACAGGGGCAGTTGATTCATCAAAAGGATTTTAATCCAGAATCCGGCGATGGTCAAGAGAAATTTAAACTCACGATTCTCCCCCCGATTTGATGGCCTGCGCGCTCTGAAGGACATCGTGGGCCGAGCGCAGCGTCCCCTCGCTGACCTCGCCCAGCATTTGCGCCAGTTCGAGGGTGTGCGCCTCGCCTTGCAGTTTGGTCACCTGGGTGAGCGTGCGCCCATTCTGGATGACCTTTTGTACCTGCCAGTGATGGTCGCCAAAGGCAGCCAACTGCGGCAGGTGGGTGACGACCATCACCTGGTGCTGGTGGCCTAGGCGCCATAATTTCTCGCCGACGACACCGCCGACGCGCCCCCCAATGCCCTGGTCAATTTCGTCGAAGATGAGCGTGGGAACTTGATCGGCGCGCGCCAGGACGTTCTTGAGGGCCAGCATCAGCCGCGAGGTCTCGCCGCCCGAGGCGATCTTCGCCAGCGGTTTCAGACCCTCGCCCGGGTTCGGTTCAACCAGGAATTCGACTTTATCCAGGCCGCGGGCATCGAAGGCCAGGCGTCCGCCGTCAGGCGCAGGCAGGCCCTCAGGATCGGGGCGCGTCTGGAAATCCACCGCGAAGCGCGCGCTCGCCATGCGCAAGTCGTCCAATTCTATCTCGATGGATTTGCTCAATTGGCCGGCCGCCTCTTTGCGCTTCTGCGAGAGGGACAGGCCTTGCTCCGCCAGTTTGCCCAGGGCTTCGGATTCAGCCGCTTCCAACTCGGCCATGCGCTCGGTGGCGTGGGTGATATTCTCCAGTTGCTTCCGGGCATTCCATGCAAAGGCAATCACAGATTGGAGGCTGCCGCCGTACTTGCGCTCCAGGCGGTGGATCAGGTCAACTCGCTCCTCGACCTCTTCGAGACGCTTGGGGTTGTACTCGATGCCCTCGAGGTAGTCGCGCAGACCGCGCGACAGGTCGGCCAGGCTCTCCTCCAGATTCGCCGCCTGGCCGGCCAGGGCAGACTGGGTGCCGTCAATCTGGCTCAACTTGGAAAGTGATTGGGCGGCCTGTCCGATCAGGTCGGTGGCAGCCGGAGCCTCTGGCGTGCCCTCGTCGAGCACTGTCAGGGCTTGTTGGGCCAAGGAGGCCAGCGACTCGGCATTCGCCAGACGGTCACGCTCCTGGCGCAGCTCCTCGTCCTCGCCGGGGCGCAACTTGGCCGCTTCGATCTCATCTGCCTGGTAAGTCAGTAGTTCGGTGCGCCGTTCGGCATCCGCCTGGGCCTGGCGCAGCTCGTGCAGTTCGCGGCGGATATCCTGAAGCCGGTCATAGGTCTCGCGATAAGCGGCCAGCAGTGACTCTACATTGGCATACCGGTCGAGCAGACCCAGATGGGCATGGACATCGAGCAAGGAAAGATGTTCCGACTGGCCGTGAATATCCACCAGAAGCTCACCCAGCTCACGCAGGAGAGTCAGGTTGACGGTGCGGCCGTTGACGCGGGCGATGCTGCGCCCCTCGCGGCGCACCTCGCGGCTCAGGGTGAGGTAGTTCGGGTCGTCGAGCAGGTCTTCGCGTTCGAGGATTTCGTGCGCGGAGCGGCGCTCTGGGCCGGACAACTTGAAGGTCGCCTCGACCCGCGCCAGCTCCGCATCCGAGCGGATAACCGTCAGATCGGCGCGCCCGCCCAGGATCATCTCGACCGCGTCCATAATGATGGATTTACCTGCGCCGGTCTCGCCGGTAAATATTTGCAAGCCCGGTCCAAATTCCAGTTCGAGGCGGTCAATGATCGCAAAATTTTGAATGCGCAGTTCGGTCAGCATAAACGGGTCTATTTGAAAAGTTGAATGCCGGATAAACGGTAGTAAACGGTGGGGGTCGCCAGCACCAGATAGATGCCCTGGAAGGCGATCCCAAAGATATCGAAGAAGAGCAGACGCACCAAAACGACTGGCAGCGCGCCCAGGATGACGGCCACCAAAACGGTGATGAACAGCGCACGTGACCGGCGACGGCGCAGCACTAAACGTGTGGCCTCCGCGATGACAACTCCGGCTGTGGGTGCGCCGGCAATGACCAGGAACCAGCCGATAAAGCCGATTCCGCCGATGAGAGAGATCAACCCGCTGGCGACCAGCGAGAGGCAGCCCGCCACGACAAAACCGAGCAGGTAATCGTACCACTGGGCGGTATCAAAGAGCTTCAACTGGCCGCGCACACATTCCTTGCAGCGGTAGCCGGTCGGCGTGCGCACGGCGCACTTGGGGCAGATCGGTTTCTCGCACTTGTTGCAGCGCAGGGTGGTTTCGACAGTGGGATGGTTGGCGCAGTAGAGCGGCGAAGCGTTTTCTGTCATCTTGGCAGGCCTATGGACGGATTCTGGTTCATGTGAGCGGTAAGATTGCGATAGAAATAACCCGGGTCACTAAAGCGGATGAATTTTGCGCCGTAATCGCCGGCGCGCACCTCAACCCGGTCGTCCTCGGCCAGGCGGATGGGGGTCTGTCCGTCCACGCACAGGACGGCATTGCCATCCCCCTGTACGGTGATGCTGACCGACGAGCCTTCCGAGAGGACGACGCCGCGATCCACCGAGAGGTGCGGAGCGATCGGGACGAGGAGGATGTTGCGCAGTTCCGGAGGCAGGATCGGCCCCCCGGCCGCCAGGGCGTAGGCCGTCGAGCCGGTCGGGGTGGCTGCGATCAAACCGTCGGCGACGTAGGCAGTCAGCAGGCGCCCGTCCACGCTGGCAGACAGGCGCAACGGGCGCACATATTCTCCGCGGCAGACCACGGCTTCGTTCAGCGCGTGCCAGTTCCCCAGGGATGTTTTTCCCCGCCAGTGCTCGGCGCGGAGCATCATGCGATTCTCGATCCAGGACTCGCCTTTCAGGAGTAAGTCGAAGGTCGCGCGCCATTCATCGCGCTGGATCTGGATGAGAAAGCCCAGACTCCCCAGGTTGACGCCCAAAATTGGCACGCCCCAGGGCGCACACAGATGGGCGGCGCGCAGCAGCGTGCCATCCCCACCGACCGCGATCAGCAGGTCAAATTCAGCTTGCTGCACCCGTTCTCGCAGGCTGGCTTCGTCCAGTGTGCCGGAGAGGGCGGTCAGGCCGCGTTCTTGCAGGTGCGCGGCCATCGCGGCCGCCTCGTCAATCGCTTCTGCCATTTGGGGATGGGCAGCCACGACGATACGCTGGGGCATGAAAGGGGTTGAGGACATGATGAATAATTATACCCTGTAGGGCTGGTTTCCATACCGGCCGGCGGGGGCTTATTCATGCCTACGATAATCTTTGGTCACACACATTGCGGAAACCGCAACGAGCGCAACGGTGAGCTTCCTCATGCGAACGTCCCACGCTGGCGCGGTGTTCGTCGCGGCGCATATTGACGAGATTATCCAGCAAGACCGCTTCCAGTTCGGGGGTGTAATCAATGGCGAAATCGCGGCCCGGATAGTGAATAATGCCATACGGCGGACGTTTACCCAGCGTCTTATGAACCAGCAGGCAATAGGCGGCTAATTGGAAGATATGCGAATCGTATGCGGCATCCGGCGTCCTCCCGGACTTGACCTCAACGGGAATAATGCGCCCACCCTGCTTGACAAGATAATCCGGCTTACCGGTCAGGCCCAGGTTGGGGTCGTGGAGCGGCTTCTCGACCGCGCCCCAGTTGCGCGTGTCGGTGTAGATGACGCGTCCGCCGGGCAGTCCGGCGGCGCGGCGCTGGCGCGAGGAGAGCCAGAATAGGGCAAGAGCGAGCAGGAGGAAGGCAAGGGCAAGATAGAGAGCAGTCATCAGTGAGCAGTGATCAGTGATCAGTAATCGGCATGAGTTCCGCCCGGCATCAGATGATACGCGCCGTACAAAAAGCCACCAGCAGGGCCAGCGCGGCCAGCAGTAGGATGAGCGCCAGCGCCCGCGTAAACCCAGCGGCGATGACACTCCGCCCGTGGGCGCGATGGAGTTCCGTCCCGGCGGTCAGTTCGGCCTTGTCCTCCGCCTCCCAGCCTTGTCTCCGGTACCACCAGGCGCGGGCGCAATAGATGTACGAACCGATCTCAGAAGCGCGGATAGGGTGCATACTGCTCTTTGGATGAGAGATGAAACTGGCCTTCAAACAATCGGAGGCACAACTCCCGAAGGCCTACTCGGCGGTACTGCCTATTATTCTTTAATCTCAACCAAAATTGCCTGAACGACAGTTCGCCATCGATAATACCCGCTGGTCTCATCAAAACCCCTGCAAGTGATCAATGTCACCCAGTCATGCTCTTTGTGGCTCAAGACGCTGGCATCGTTCGGATCCACCCATTCGTTCTTGTATCGCACCTTATAGATATATTTCTGACCCCAGGCATGGATAACAATTTCATCATCCCAGGCAAGTTCGCGCAGATCAACAAAAGGCCCAGGGCTGCCATCCGGTAGATACACATGCCCGGTGATCGCAGTATTGCCAGGCAACGTTGGAAATGCTGTTCCCATCAAGTATCCCACTTCATTGGCGCCCAACCAATCCAATTTCCAACTGTTCCCTTCCTTTGGAATTCCGACGATCAAGAGCCTCTGGCCAAGTTTGGGAATTTCAAGCAATAAATCTTGATAGGACTGATACTCGAGGCTTGCCGGCTGCGGGGGAACGGCGGTGGTGGTGTTCGGCGCAAATCCAGTCCGTGGCAATAGGCCGGTGGATATTTGCCACAGTTCAACGCCTGTGCTGCCATCATTCGCGGTGAAATAGATCGTCCAACCCATGCGGATGGCATTCGCCAATGTGCCGGTGAACCCGCCGTAGACATGCGTTGGTACAGAGCCATTAATGCCGGGTCTGATATCTTTCAGCAAGTGCGTCGTCGCGTAGGGGAGTTCAGAGAACCACACTTCTTCGCCGTGTACACCATCATTGGCTGTGAAGAACAGGGTGGTTCCCAATCTTTCCAGCGATTTTGGATTAGAAGGCTCAACACCGGGGTTAATATCCGAAACCCGAACAGCATAAGTATAGCGGGGTTCAGTTTTCCACAACTCTGCGCCTGCCTTGTCATCCTTGGCCGCGAAGAACATCACCCAACCGATGCTGCCAATCGCCGCGGGATCTGAATCCTTATCGCCCTTGTTTATGTCTGCCAGAAGGTAGGCTCCGTACTGCGGATCAAAGCGCCACAATTCTGTGCCATAAGTCTCGGTCTCGGCAGGGAAGAAGATCATCGAATCAGCCAGACGATTGGACCATCCCGGGTTCGAATCCTTTTTTCCTTCGGCAATGTCTCTGACCATCTTCGTGGTGCCAGCCGTGCCATAACTGCGCCACAGTTCTCGGCCGTGGACGCCATCATTGGCGCTGAAAACGAACATGTATCCGAGCAGGTTGAAACTGGAAGGCTTCGAGCCATTGCTGCCCTGGTAGATATCCTTGATCATGGAGGTGCCATCGGATGTGCCGTTGCTACGCCAGATCTCTTCCCCATGAACCCCATCGTCCGCCGTGAAGTACACTGTAGCGCCTTGCCCGAACAAGTATTGTGGATTGGAATCGCCAAATGGATTGATATCTTTCACCAGACGAGCCTGGCCTGTTCTGGTGTCATAGGCATACAACTCTTTACCGTTTCCCCCCCTGGCGTTGAAATACAGCGTTGGACCGACAAACTGAAGCCACTTTGGATCGGAGCCAACTGGGTAATTGCCAAGGTCTACGACCAGTTTGACGGTTTCGGCAGCGGTATCGTATCTCCAGAGTTGGCGTCCATGAGCCGCATCCGTGGCGGCGAAGTAGATGTCATTCCCGTAGACTGTCAGCCACTCCGGATTCGAGCCAACGCCGCCGACGTTGATATCGCTTACCAGCTTCGTTTCTCTCGTGAGGGGAGAGTATTTCCACAGTTCAGCGCCATTCGCTCCATCATTAGCCTGGAAATAAAGCGTGCCATTTACGTTAGTGAACCAGGAAGGGTCTGAACCGTCAACCCCTGCGGCGATATCCGCCACCTGCTCGACGTAGTATGGGGGAACATAGTCATTGGCCGGCACCTGCGAGGCAGGGCTGCTGCCAGTACTGGCAAGCAGCAGCAGTGCGATCCCTATTTGAACCCATACCTTTGATCCACGCCAGGTTTTATTCATCCGGTTGTATCCTCTTATGATATGTCTCAAAACCCAGCAGAGACGGCTCCTCGCGAAGCACCCTGCGGGCATGCCGTCGAATTGTCGGGCATACCACTTCATGGCACTTTGGGAGCCCGACCGGCATCTTTTGAGATAGTTTCTTACTGATCTGTAACTGAACAAATGAGTATGTCGTCGTACCAGATCGTCCCACGACGGCTTTGAAGCTCAATCCATCCTCTGGAATATGGATCTTCGTCAAGGTATTGCAGAACGCTCTCACCATCCATCAAGACACCGATCTGCCCATCAATGGCGGAGATGACGAGCTCATGCCAACTCAAATCCTTGATTATCCTGTCGGAGCGTGCCAGATTCACTCCGGGAGGGTTTTTGGTGAGTAATCCGCTCTCGGTGCTGAAATAATAACCATAAAGCCCATTTGGACGGGAATCTATTCGGAAGATGACAAAGAGTTCAGAATCCAGGTCTCTCATTCTCATGCGCAGGCGAACGATGTAATTATACGCTGAAAAATCCATCCAGGCTGCCCGGGCATCGTCGCTCCCGACCCAGACGTAATTGCCCTTGTCATCTGCGATGATCGGCCAGGCCTCCGTTTGGTTCAGCAGTTCATCGCGGAAGGACCAGCCCGCGCTTTCCGCTTGCTGGTCTTCAAAGTCCTCGTAGAGAAGTTCGGTGGTGCCTTGGGCGCATACAGGCCGCTGACTCGCTGGTGGGGCTGTAGTGGGAGCCGTGTAGGTGGCGGAACGCATACACAATGGAATGATCAGATTCTGACCGAGGGAAATACTATCCGAAGTCAGGCTATTCCATTCTTTTATCGCCTCCATTGGGACCTTGAAGCTCGCCGCGATAGTACCGAGCGTGTCGTTTGTCTGGACGATATAATTCACTGTCTGACATTCGGCGCTCGTGGTGCCAGCTGGTGGTTGAGTGGGTAGATCAATATCCTGTGTGTGGGATGCCTGCAAGGTTGCCGACCAATTAGGAGTGGCTGTTGGCTCTTCCCCTCCACCAAAGGTCGGTAGTTTATAAGGCGAGCCCGGGCACCAGGGCGGCTGCGGCCAGGGGCCGACAGGCGGGCAAATATCGAAAATACCCATCAGGATGACGGCCAGCAGGCAGAAACCGATGACGCCCAACAGGGCGAACAGGCAGGATTTGATCCACTTCCGTGATGCCGGGGGCTTTGGCGCGGGCTCTGCAGCCGGTTTGATCGTTACAGGCTTTTCTTCCCGGGTGATCTCCGCCCCTTTTTCCGCGGCCGTCAAGCGGCTCAGCACGCGCTCCATCGCTGTGACCATTTCCTCGGCAGTTGAATAGCGGTCTTGCGGATCCTTGGCTGTGGCCTTCAAAATGATATTCTCGACCTCCTCCGGAATGTCCGGGGAGATCTGGCGCGGCATCGGCATCGGGGCGGTCATGTGCTTGATAACGATCGCCATCGGCGTATCGGCGCGGAAGGGCACATCCCCGGTCACCAATTCATAGAGCATGATGCCAAGCGAGTAAATGTCGGTGCGCGCATCCACCTTGTCGCCGCGTCCCTGCTCGGGCGACATGTACATCGGCGTTCCCAGTCCCACGCCCGTGCCGGTCAGTTTCATCGAAGATTCAGCCATCTGCGCCAGGCCGAAGTCGGCCAGCATCGGCCAGTTGCCCTCCGCTATGAGAACATTGCTCGGCTTGATATCGCGGTGGACGATGCCGCGCCCATGGGCATATCCCAGGGCGCGGGCGATGGGCAGCAGCAAACGCAAGGCATCCGCAGGAGTGAATGCCTCACCACGCTCATGTTTGAGCGTACCGCCCTCCACAAATTGCATCACAAGATAGGTGATCCCGCTTTCCTCGCCGTAACTGTAGATTGGGATGATGTTGGGGTGGTTCAACTGCGCCACCGCCTTGGCCTCGCGGCGGAAACGTTGGGCGAAACTGGGGTCGGAGGCGAAGAACTGCGGCAGCACCTTTACTGCCACATAGCGGTCAAGGGCAGCCTCATAGCCCTTATAAACCGTCGCCATGCCGCCCTGACCGAGCCGCTCGACCAGGCGGTAGGCGCCCAGCGTCTGCCCCATCAGCGAGTCCTCCATCCCGATCACGGTGGCCTGGGCGCCTTCCGCCATCCCGCGATGGACTTCCGCGATGCGGTTCAGGAATTCAGCCGCACTCTGAATGCGTTTGGCCGGAATGGGATGCAGGCACTTGGCGACCAGTTCATCCAGTTCGGGCGGTACACCCAGGCGCAGCCGGCTGGGGAATAGATCCACGATCAGCGTCTGATCGGAGGCGGCCGCCCCTGCTTCCAGTTCCTTGCCTGTCAAAACTTCATACAAAACCGCGCCCAGTGAATAGAAATCAGTGCGAGTGTCGGCTTTCTCGCCGCGCAGTAGTTCGGGAGCATGAAAGGGCTGCGCCTTGACCTTGTCCGCAGCCAGTAATTCCCCGATGTTCAATCCCTGCGCCATGCCCAGGTCGGTCACCCGAACGACACCGTCGGCGGAAAGCAGAACGTTGTCAGGGCTGAACGCGCCCTGAAAAATGCTTCCCTGATGGATCGCATCCAGATACTCTCCAAGTTGACGTGCAATGTCAAGAACGATATCAATCTGGAGACCGCTGCCTCCCGCTGCCAGGTCGGCCAGCGATTGACCCTCGATGCCTTCGCGGACGATCACAGCCTGTCCTTCCACCTCGCCATACTCGAGCACCGCAACGGTGTGCGGCGACTCGATTTTGGCAATCGCCTTCGCAATCGGCTCGAAGCGCGAGAGAAAATCAGCCGCAGGGACAATCTCCGGCTTGAGCGCTGCAGCCGCCATTGGATGGCCGGTTTGCGTTTCCTTCCCCCGATAATCGATCAGCAGGTCATTTTCTTTGACCTGATCCTCTATGGCGTATTTTCCGAAAATCGTTTTATTCAACATCGAAATTCTCCTTACTTGGAAGTAAGTTGAAATATACCATATGGCGTGGCGGCATAGACATTGCTCTGTGGATCTACCACGATTGAATACACCACCGTCGCGCCGGAGCCGAGGGGGTCAAGTAGTTCAGATTTACCCAGTTTGCTTACTGGCATATTATCTTCTCCAAGGCACACTTTTCACCTTGCTCGGCGTTGGTTTTCATAACTTCATCCTCTAGCGTTTTCCATAGCAATCGTATATTACTCCTGCAGGAGACCAATAATTCCAGTTTCCCTCGACGTAAAATTGATGCCTAAGTACAACTTGCTCACTAAGCATAATCGTAATTTCCCAAGTACCAGAACGTAAGCCTCCCGGCTCCGTTAATGTAACTGCATCTTTTCCTGCCGATGGGCCAGGCCACGTACAATCATAGCGAATCCATTCTTCTCCCTTGGATGTCCATTTACGTATGTAGTGTGCACCGCTTGGAAAATTATCGTAATCCCAAGACACATAAATCTTTGTAATTTTCTCAGGAAATACAGTAGTGGCATTTGAACCATCTGAGTTGCAAGGCGTCTGACAAGTAAAGAACTGATCAACACTTGGCACAGGTGAGGATGTCGGAAGGGAGATGATCGGCGTAGAAGTCGGTTGAGGTGTGTGCGTCTCCGTCGGAAGAGGCGTGTTAGATGGCGCAGGCATGAACGTGCTGGTGTTTGACACTGTCGCTATGGGGGTTACAGGCTGGTATGTTGGGGGGACAAGCGTGGTCGCATCCCCCTTCCCCCCAAGGCTGGCGATCAACCGCGGCGCGAACACTCCAGCCAATACCCCCAGAATCACAACCCCAGCCAATACCACTAGAATCACTACCCCTGCAATCAACACGAAAGGCAACGGTTTGAGCTTGCCCCCCGCCTTCTCGACTTTGCCTTTCTCCTCCCTCATGGCCGGCTTTTCCTTCGGGGTGGTCAATTTCGCCAGCGCCTTCTCCATCGCCGAGGCCATCTCTTCCGCAGTCTGATAGCGGTCGTCCGGGTTCTTGGCGGTGGCCTTCAGGATGATCTCTTCAACTTCTTTGGGGACATCCGGCTTGACCTGTCGCGGCGGCGGCATCGGCGCGGTCAGGTGCTTGATGACGATCGCCATCGGCGTATCTGCTTTGAAGGGCACATCCCCGGTCACCATCTCGTAGAGCATGATGCCCAGCGAGTAGATGTCGGTGCGCGCATCCACCTTGGCCCCCTGTCCCTGCTCCGGCGACATGTAAGCCGGCGTCCCCATCCCCACCCCGGTGCCGGTCAGTTTGGTGGAGGCTTCCGCCATCTGCGCCAGGCCGAAGTCCGCCAGCACCGGCCAGTTGCCCTCCGAGAGCAGCACGTTGCTGGGCTTGATGTCGCGATGGACGATGCCGCGCGCATGGGCGTATCCCAGGGCGCGCGTGACCGGCAGCAGCAGGCGCAGGGCTTCCTCGGCGCTGAAGACCCTGTCCCGGCCATGTTTCAGCGTGCCGCCCT
>CAZTZE010000026.1:0-59512 GCA_964618215.1 uncultured Chloroflexus sp. | reverse complement strand
ACCCGGTCCCATCCCGAACCCGGAAGTTAAGCTCGTCAGCGCCGATGGTACTTGGTGGGTAACTGCCTGGGAGAGTAGGTCATCGCCAAGAGGCTTTTTCTTTATCACAACCGCCTAATTGGGCGGTTTTTATTTTAAAGAGGCGGCTGGCAGCGCTTTACCTGCCGGGTAGGTGCTGTGCACAGCACCTACCCGGCGCAGCGAATAAAGTCTTTGCGACACCGACCGCCTGGCTGGCATCCGCAGCGTAGCCATCCGCCCCGATGCTCCGGGCATATTCCTCTGTCACGGGTGCGCCACCGATCATTATTTTAACCTGCCCGCGCAGGTTGGCACTCTGGAGAGCCTCGATCGTGGCTTTCATATTGGTCAGCGTGCTGGTCAACAAGGCCGACATGGCGACAATGTTCGCGCCGGAGCGGACCGCCTCGATAAATTTTTCCGGCGCGACGTCGTTACCCAAGTCCTGGATCTCAAAACCGGCTCCTTCAAGCATCATTGCGACCAGGTTTTTGCCGAGGTCATGAAGGTCACCCTTGACCGTGCCAATAGCGACCTTGCCTCTCGATTGGATCTCACCCGGTTGTAGCAGTGGCTTGAGCAATGTCATGCCGCTTTGCATCGCCCGAGCGGCGATCAACATCTCCGGGACGTAGAACTCGCCGGCTTCGAATCGCCGTCCGACTTCAGCCATTGCGCCGATCAGGCCTTCGTTCAAGATTAGAGCCGGGTCGAGAGCGGCCTTGAGCGCCCCTTTTACTTTTAGCTGGACGCGGTCTTGTTGTCCATCAATCACGGCTTCGAATATGGCTTGTATGCTGGGGTTCATAGCTGGCCTTTCAAGAGCCGACTGAAGTCGGCAATCCTAAGTTGATCCGAACTCGCCACGCAGGTGCGCGGGCAGTTGCCGGGCGATATTCTGCATGATGATTTTGGCGGCCTGCCGGTCTTTTTCTTCGGAGGACAATCCGCGCGGGACGCTTAATCCATACGCTGGGCCAAAACTTAGACAGAACTCACCCTCTGCCTCATACGCGCCGAGCGGAACGAATCTCAACCCGCGGCTTGCCAGCAAAAGCCCGAAGCGGCCGGCTCCCGAGGCCGGCCATGAGAGCCGTCCGCCGGGATGATCGCCGCCTTCGGGAGCCAATCCAAGCAAGGGATGATCGGCCTGCCGGACATACGACAGCACCTCGCACACCGCGCGGGCACGCGCTTCCACATCACGCGGACGGGGCGGCATGGGCGGCATGGTGGTGAAGCCGTATACCTGCGATGCCCGTTTCAACAGCCAGCGGGAGATCGGCCTGCCTAGCGGCGCGTACCACCTGCCGGGAAAGGTCAATTCCCCGGTCACGATCCAGTGCATCTCTACCGGCACGACGGAGGCAATCGCGAGCGCCAGCCACCAGGCCTTGAAGCCGGGGCGGTAATAGTGGTTGAAGGTGATCAGGCAGGGGCCGGATTGGGGAATGTTTTCATCCCCGGATACTTGCAGCGGCGGTGAAACCCGCTCTATGCAGCGCTTACTATCTGCGCGGAAAGAACGGCGCCCGCCGAAGAGCACATTGAACGCCAGACCAAGCACGCCGAAGAGAGGGTAGGAGTAGCATGGGTACATTATTTGTCCTATAGAAACAAGCCCGCCAAGGTTGACAACCGTAAAGTGACGCTTTATACTTTATGATTATGAATGAAATGCTGCAAACGCTAACCGAGAAAAAACAGAAACTCGACAAGTATCGCCCGCTTCCACCAGAACTCGTCCGCAATCTGGAGGATTGGTTCCGGGTCGAACTTACCTACACCTCCAACGCCATCGAGGGCAATACGCTCACGCGGCAGGAAACAGCCCTGATCGTCGAAAAGGGGCTTACCGTGGATGGAAAAACGCTCAAAGAGCATTTGGAGGCGGTCAATCACGCCGCCGCGCTGGCGATTGTCATCTCATTGGCGCAGAACAAGGAGACGGCGATTTCGGAGGCAGACATTCTCGACATCCAGCGGCTGATCTTGTCAAAAATAGAGGATGCCAACGCCGGGAGATATCGCTCTGTGGCTGTCAGAATTGCAGGCGCGGCTGTGGTTCTGCCCAATCCCGTAAAAGTGCCGCAGTTGATGGCTGAATTCGTCCACTGGCTGCAAACGGCGCAGGGACACCCGGCCGAGGTCGCCGCGCAGGCGCACTACCGCCTGGTCAGCATTCATCCGTTCGTGGACGGCAACGGACGCACCGCGCGGCTGCTGATGAACCTCATCCTTGTGCGGGAAGGCTATCCACCGGCCATCATCCGCAAAGAAGACCGGCGCAAGTACATCAATGCCCTGGAGAAAGCCCAGACGGGTGGCTCTCGGGACGACTTTACGGCGCTAATTTACGAAGCCGTGGGCCGGTCACTCGACATCTACCTGGAGGCGCTCGAACCAAAAGAGGCGGGTCAAATGGAACAGAACTTGCTGAAAATCGGTGAACTCGCCCGAAAAACTGGGGAAACGATCCATACGCTGCGCTACTGGACCAAGGAGGGGCTTTTGCCGGTGCAGGGTCACACGCCGGGCGGATACCAGTTATACAGTCCAGCCATGATCGAAAGAGTGGGGGAAATCCGCCGCCTGCAAATGAAGAAGCGGCTGACCATTACGGAAATACGGGGCGCTCTCTGAAAACCCTAACTCGGATAAGCCGAAAAAGATTAACCGCGAAGCACGCACACCTGCCCCGGACGCAGGTGCCGGGGAAGACCGCGAAGGTCTTAAAAGGTGTTCTTTGCGTTCTCACCTGCACTTGCAGCAGGTGCAAGTGTCGCGGGCTTGGCGGTTCGAAAATTCTTGCCGAAGGCCTACTCGGCACAAAAAACAAGAATCTCACTGATTGTTCTTACCACGCATACGCTTCCGGCGCTTCGCCGCCGGGGCCGGGAAAGAGCTCGTCGAGTTTCTTCAAGGCGGCCTCGTCCAGCTTGATCTCCAGGGCGCGCAGGCTGCCGGTCAGTTGCTCCATCGTGCGCGGGCCGACGATCGGCGCGGTGACTGCCGGGTTATGCAGCAGCCAGGCCAGGGCCACGTCGGCCGGCTTTTCGCCCATCGCTGTGCAGAACTTCTCCCAGGCCTCCAGTTTGGCGCGCTTTTTCTTGATCTCCTTCTGTGTATCTTCTGAGGCGCGACGGCCTTCTTTTATCTTCTGCAGCACACCACCGAGCAAACCTCCCGCCAGCGGACTCCAGGGGATGATGCCGAGACCATAGTTGCGGCAGGCCGGGATGACTTCCAGTTCGATCATGCGGGCGTCCAGGTTGTAGAGACTCTGCTCGCTGACCAGTCCCATGAAGTGACGCGCCTTTGCCGTTTCCTGCGCCTGGGCGAGATGCCAGCCGGCGAAGTTCGACGAGCCGACGTAAAGCACCTTGCCCTGCGCGACGAGCGTCTCCATTGCCTGCCAGATCTCTTCCCAGGGTGTGTTGCGATCCACGTGGTGCATCTGGTAGAGGTCAATGTGGTCGGTCTGCAAACGGCGCAGGGATTCATCGCAGGCGTGGCGGATGTGATAGGCCGAGAGGCGCGAGTCATTCGGCCATTCGCTCATCCGGCCATAGAGCTTGGTGGCGATGACCACTTTCTCGCGCCGCCCGCCGCTCTGGGCGAACCAGCGCCCGAGGATGTTTTCGGTGATGCCCTCGCCGGTCTTCCAGCCGTAGACATTGGCGGTATCGAAGAAGTTGAAGCCCAGTTCGAGCGCCTTGTCCATGATGGTGTGGCTGTCGGCCTGGCTGGTTTGCGGGCCGAAGTTCATCGTCCCCAGGCACAGCCGGGAGACTTTCAGGCCTGTGCGGCCAAGTTGGGTGTATTCCATGTTTTTCTCCTCAAATGAATGTGTAGGGGCGAGGCTAAGTCCCACGAAGTGGTATGCCCTCGCCCTGGGCTGGGCGACCGTAAAGGTCGCCCCTACGGGGTTAATGTCCACATGACGCGCACGAGCCGCCCGCGCAGGAGCCACATGCGGGCGCGGAAGTCCCGGCCACGGCCCTGCCGCCGCTTTCGGCGTAAAAGAGGGATAACTGGCGTTTGGTGTGCTTTCCGCCGCAGGATGCACAGGCCATCGGCACGTCCGCTTGGCTCATCGGGCGGATGACTTCAAATTCATTTTCGCAATCCTGGCAGACGTATTCGTAAATCGGCATAGGCACCTCGATTACGGATATTGTGGTTGCCGACGGCGCAACCATTGTAATCCGGTTTTTTATTTCCTGTTGAAATCCGCCGGGATTTCGCCCCAGGCTTCAGTATCCCACTTGAGGACCTGATTAGTCGCCTCGTTTTCAGCCAACCAGGCCTCAGCGCGGGCGATGAGTTCAAAAAGCGGCGCATTCTGCCGACAAGGGTCCGGCACGAGTTCGGTCTTGCATTTCTTCCCCTTCACCCAGGCAATCGCTGTCTCCGAGTCCGAATAGACCGGCACTTCCAGTACCTTCGGCGCGGCGATCCCTTTTTGTTTGAGCCATGCCAGGGCGTGGACGAGCGCCAGAAACTCGCCGACGTTATTCGTGCCGTTCTCGTAAGGCCCCTGGCGGAAAATTTCCTTCCCCGTGCGGGTGTGGACGCCGCGCCATTCCAGCCGCCCGGGGCTGCCGGAGCAGGCCGCGTCCACGCAATAACTCTCGGCGATAGGCGGTTCAGGCGCGAACAACCACTGCCCGCTGGAAGCAGGTTTGCCGGCGTAATCACTGTAATCGCCCTTAAGGGCCCGTTCGGCCGCGGCGCGGCTTGCAAAGGCTTTGTATTCCGCTCCCGTGAAGCCTTTTACCTGGTCGGCGCACGCCTCCCAGGTTGTAAAAATCCCGCTCTTTCGACCTTTCCAGACAACATAGAACTTTGATTTAAGCGACATCGCGTTCACTCGTTACTCATCGCTCACAACTCATTGCTCGTTACTTCTTACTTGTTTACTTGTTACTTATTTCTTCCACTGTAGCATCCATCTCATCCAATACTGATGGGATTTTCTCGACTGCCAGGTTCGTGCGGAAGATGAATTCAGTCCCATCGCCCAAGATATGTTGGGCCATACGCCAGGAAGCCAACTGCGGCGTCCCTTGCACCTCGGGGATATAGCCAACGGCGATGTTCCACTGCGGATGGGCAGCGAGGTATTGTTCTAACGAGTCCAGCGCCGAGAAGCGCAGCGGCAGCAGGCCGGTGGCCTCGACCCATTTGGCCTGGTTCTCGGGTGTGAGCAGCCAGCGGACGAACAGCCAGGCGGCCAACGAATGCTGCGCGGCCAACTGCTTCTCCGGCGCGGATTGGAGCAGAGTGTACGACGAGCCGGAGGTCACCAGCGCGGCGCCGTTCGGGCCGGGGAAGGGAAGCACTGTCCAGTCGTCAACGTTGCCGGCGGCGGACATGGCCTGCGCTTGCAGGGACACTTCAGCCAGGCTGCCGGTGGTGAAAAGGGCGCTGCGGATGGCAAATTGCTCGTAGGGGGTCGGTGCGGTGGAGAGCCAGGCACAGTGGTCGTCGTACAGGCCTTTCAAAAATTCCAGCGCGGCCTGATTGGGCGGAGAGGCAAACGCATAGCCTTTACCATCCGTTGCGGTGACGCCCCCCTCGAAAGCCAGCAGCCATGAAAACGCGGTCAGCGGGTCGGCATCCACGATCCAGCCGCCCTTGCCGTCGTTCCCCGGATCTACATCCTGCCGCTTGGACTGGTTCGCGGCGCAAGCCTGCGTGCGGAACTCCTTTGCAGTGGCAGGCGGCCTGGTAAAACCCAACTCGCGCGCCCAGGTCTGGTTGTAGAACAGGAAACGCGCCGAACGTTGCGCCGGGACGCCCAGCCGCCGGCCATCCACTTGATCCTGCATCCAGAAGGCGGCCGGGATGTCGGCGATCTCGTTGGCGGTCAACCCCCAGGTTGGGTCGTAGATGTATGGGTTCAGGTCTACGACCGCGCCTTTGGCCTCCCAGGTAAGCGCCTGTTCGGGCAGGGCAACCACCAAGTCGGGGCGACGGATGGAGCTGAGTTCGGAATCCACGCTATCGAAGAGGGTGGAATAGTTGCCATGTGCGCTCTGGTAGACGACGATCCCCCACTGGTTGAGGGTGTTGAACTGGGCGAGTTGCGTTGTGAAGACATCCGCCGCCGGGCCGTTGAAAGCGTGCCAGACCTGGATGCGGATGCCGCGCAGCGCGTCTGGCGTGACCTCGATCTGGGGAGCAGGCGTGGGCGTGGTCGTTGGGGTGGAGATATTGGCCGGGGTACCGGTCAACAGGCCGGGGGCGCCGCCCTGAGCCGGTCGAAGGGTCGAGGGGGGCGCCGCTGTGGAGGTCGAAGCAGCCGGGCCGCAAGCTGTCAAGATGAACGAAGCAAGCAAGGCCAGGCGGGCGAGACGGAAAGGCCGCGGTATCGGCATTTTCTAGAAAAGCGTGAAAGGGACGGGCGTCAGCACAAGGATAAAGATGACCAGCACCAGCGCGGCCAGCTTCTTGCGCGGCGCGTCGAGTTCGGTGATCTGGTCGAGCGGCTCGGCGTGGGCGCGGCTCAGGAAGAAGATGAGCGCAGCCCAAAGCCACCAGCCGGACCAGAAGATGCCCAGGGCGACAAGCGCGACCAGAATAATAGGCAATACTCTATCAACGCGCTTGCCGAAGAGCGCATAAAGGACGTGGCCGCCGTCGAGCTGGCCGGCCGGGATCAGGTTCAGGAAAGTGACCAGGATGCCAGCCCAGCCGGCCATGGCGACCGGATGCAGCATCACGTCTTTGCCTCCTACTGGGATGGGGGAACCGGTAAAAAAGTAACGCAGCCAGTAGAACGGCGCTGGCACGTCGTAATGATCGGGGGCGGGCAGCAACTGGCCGTGGGTCAGGTACTTGAGTCCCAGGTAGAGAATGGAGTTGCCTTCCATCAGGTCATCGCCAGGACAGGAGTAGGGTTGTCCAACCACGGCGGTATTCGGGCAGGCATTTCCCACGCCGGCCTGTTTGGTGTAATAGGAGTTGTGGATCGTAGCGATATTGGAGAGGGCCAGGCCCAGGATAAGGACCGGGACGGCGACCACCAGCCCGGCCAGCGGCCCGGCGATGCCGATATCCAGCAGGATACGCTTGTTGCGCGGGCGTTCCTTCATGTTGATAAAGGCGCCCATTGTACCCAACATGCCGCCTGGGAAGGGGATGAAATAGGGCAGGCTGACGGCCGTCTTGTGATAGCGCCCGGCGAAATAGTGTCCGAACTCGTGCGCCAGCAGGATGCCCAGCAGGCTGAGAGCGAAAGGCCAGCCAACCCACAGGTTGAGGAGCAGCGTTTTGATCTGGCCCCAGAAATCGGCCGGCATTTCACCCCGGTAGGAGTACATCGCGCCGGCGAACAAGACGCTCAACAAGGTGAGGATGAACAGTGCGATGTTGGTGGAAATCTTGCCCGTCGTTGGCCGGATGACGCCAGCAGCCAGGAGGACCGTCTGGCGGCCATCCTCGATACGAAAGAGGGGGGTGATATTGAGCGGGCGGAGGGCTTCGGCTAGTTGGTCGTAGGCAGCCGCCGAGTCGTCTGTCAGCAGGGCGCCGTGATAGCGGACGATGAAGGTTTTCTGGGGATCGCCCCAGGTCACATCTTCGATGCGGAAGTGGCGGGCAACGATGGAGGTGAGGATTTCGGATTGGGGAAGGGTCATAGGATTTGCGAGTGACGAGTGACGAGTGATGAGTGATGAGTGATGAGTGATGAGTGATGACCGAAAAAGAAAAGGCGGGAGTGGATGGGGGTCGAACCCACCGCGGCCCGCAACGCGACCCGCCACCGGTTTTGAAGACCGGGAAGCCCTCCGGGACTTAACCACTCCCGTTGTCAAGGATACCCTAACGTGACAGGATTGGCAAGATAAACACATCGAATCAAAGACCCTAAAGGTCTTGGAGACCTTTAGGGTCTGAACTGGTCGGGGCGGGCGGATTCGAACCGCCGACCTCTTGCACCCCATGCAAGCGCGCTAGCCGGACTGCGCCACGCCCCGATTGCAGGCGGTATTATAGCCGGATTTGGAAAATCTGGCAATGTCACTTGACTCGAATGTATCTATTGCGATATGATAGACGCTTATGTAAATCCCTCTTTATGGTATAAATCCATTTATGGCTTCCACCTGGTATGCCTTGAACACCAAGCCTCGTAAAGAAGAGTTCCTATGGGAGCAGTGCCTCGCCCATGGGTTCGAGACCTTTTTACCGCGCATCCGTGTGCAGACGGTAAACCCGCGGGCGAGGAAAGTAAGGCCTTACTTCCCAGGTTATATTTTTGTTTTTGTGGACCTTGAACAGGTCGGCATATCTACACTGCAGTGGATGCCCGGCGCTCAACGGCTGGTTTCATTCGATGGCGTACCTGCCAGTGTGCCAGACGGTTTGATCCACGCCATCCAGCGGCGGTTGGAAGAAGTCAACGCGGCTGGCGGTGAATTGTTTGATGGCTTAACGCCAGGCGATGTGGTATATATACAGGACGGGCCGTTTGCCGGCTATGAGGCGGTTTTCGACTCCCGCCTGCCGGGAAGCGAACGGGTGCGCGTGCTGCTGAAACTGTTGCAGGCTCACCGGCAAGTACCGGTTGATTTGCCGGCCGGGCAGATCAAGCGCAAAGACCCCCACAGACGATGAACTTTATGTGGGGGTTTCTAGCGGGATAAAGCGGCGCTGTGTTCAACCAGGTAAGGTTGGGCGCTTCGGCTGTGTAAAGCGATGTCCGACAGTTCGACTGTCAGACAATGGGCGACATTCGATAAATGGAGTGTCGGAATGGCGGAGCGCGACAATTGTGCAATTCTAAATCCGAAAATTAAAATTCAAGGTGACGCGAATGAGGAAAGCTCTTATCACTGGTATCACCGGCCAGGATGGTTCCTACCTGGCCGAGCTATTGCTCTCGAAGGATTATGAAGTCCACGGCTTGATCCGCCGCGCCAGCACGTTCAACACGGCGCGCATCGAACACATCTATAAAGACTCGCACAACGGAGCGCGGCTGTTCCTGCACTACGGCGATGTGACCGACACGGGCAGCCTGGTGGACCTGATCTACACCCTGCGCCCGGAGGAGGTCTATCACCTGGCGGCGCAGTCGCACGTGCGCGTCAGCTTCGACCTGCCCGAGTACACCGGCGATGTGACCGCGCTGGGCACGCTGCGCATCCTGGAAGCGATCCGTAAGAGCGGCATCCAGACGCGTTTTTACCAGGCCTCCTCCAGCGAGATGTTCGGCAGCGCCATACCGCCGCAAAACGAGAGCACACCCTTCGAACCGCAAAGCCCCTACGCCGTGGCCAAGGTCTACGCTTACTGGGTGACGCGCGACTATCGTCAGGGTTACAAGATGTTTGCTGCCAACGGTATCTTGTTCAACCACGAATCCCCACGCCGCGGCGAGACCTTCGTGACGCGCAAGATCACACGTGCCCTGGCTGCCATCATCGCCGGGAAGCAGAAAGAATTGTACCTGGGCAACCTGGAAGCCAGGCGGGATTGGGGTTATGCCCCGGACTACGTCGCGGCGATGTGGAAGATGCTGCAAGCCGACCAGGCCGACGATTTCGTCATCGGCACCGGCGAAGCGCACTCGGTACGCGAGTTCCTGGATGCAGCCTTCGGCTACGTCAACCTGGACTGGCAGGATTACGTCAAGATTGACGCGCGCTACTTCCGCCCGACCGAGGTGGACTTCCTGCAGGCGGATCCCGCCAAGTCGCGCCGGGAGCTGGGCTGGGAGCCGCGCGTGTTTTTCGGGGACCTGGTCAAGGTGATGGTGGACGCCGACCTGGAATTGGTCGGGCTGAAGTCGCCGGGTGAGGGGCGACACATTCTTGAGAAGCACCATGGCAAGTGGCATCAGTGGGATAGCCAGGTGGTGAGCATGGGGTAGGAAATTCGGATAAATGACCGGGAGGGGGTTGAACCAACGATAGTTTCAAAGTAACTTCTCGATAATTCAGGGGAGCTGTGTAGGGGGTTGCAGGCGGGAAAAGACCGCCTGCAACCCCCTACACCCTAAGCACAAGTAAGGAATGAAAAGCACTTCATGGGATGATCTCTCATGAAGTGTTTTTGATTCTCTGTGGTTTGCTGTGGTGAGGCTCTAGCGTAACGTTGAAATTGACTTGGGTCTTTCGTGATGCTTGACAAATTCATTCCAGAAACATCTTTCCTGGATTCAGTATCCCATTCGGATCCAGCACCTGCTTGATCCGCTGCATTACTTCCACCGCCGCGCCGTGTTCCTCGCTCAAATACTTGCGCTTCGCCAAACCGATGCCGTGCTCGCCGCTGGCCGTCCCGCCAACCGAGAGGGCGAAGCGGATGAGATCGTCCATCAATTTTTCGGCGCGGGCGCAGGCTTCAGCGTCGCCGGGCAACGCGGGGATGGTGGTGTGCAGGTTGCCGTCGCCGGCGTGCCCAAAGGCCGAGATGTTCAGGCCGTGCTCTGCGGCAAGATTTTGAGCCTTTTGGAGGGTGCGCACATATTGGGAAAGCGGCACGGCGATATCGCCCTTGAAGAAGATGTGACCGGCGAAAATGTCCTGTTCGGCGCGGGTGATATCCTTGCGGCCGGCCCACAATTGCTCGCGCTCGGCGGGCGAGGCGGCTTCGCGGAAAATCGTCGCGCCCATTTCTTGGCAGAGCTGCCGGGTGATTTCGAGTTCTTCGGCGATGCCGCGCGGCGCGCCGTGAAATTCAAAAAGCAGCGTGGGCGTCTCCGGCCAACTCCATTTCTTGTAGACGTTCAGATGACGGATGCTGACCGCGTCCATCAACTCCAGCGCCCCCGGCAGGATACCGGAACGCATCACCTCGAAGACGGCCTGCGCGGCTGTCTCCAGCGTGGGGAAATGCGCCAGCGCGGTGCGCCGCTCCGGAAGGCCGTGCAGCCTTAGCACGATCTCGCTGACGATGCCCAACATCCCCTCCGAGCCGACCATCAGTCGTACCAGATCGAACCCGGAGGAGGACTTCATTGCCCGCGTTCCGAACCAGACCAGTGAGCCATCCGCGAGCGCGACCTGCAGCCGCAGCACGTGGTCGCGCGTGACCCCGTACCTGAGTGCGTTCATCCCGCCGGCGTTATTGCCGACCATCCCGCCGATGGTGGCCACGTCACCGGACGAGGGGCCGGGAGCGAAGAACAGACCGAAGCGCGCAAGTTGGCGGTTCAAGTCATCGTAGACCACTCCCGGCTGGAGGCGTACCTGAAAATCCTCCGGCAGGATTTCCAATACTGTATTCATCTTTTCGAGCGAGAGCACAATCCCGCCTGGCGAAGGGACGGCGTTGCCTTCCAGGCTTGATCCACCGCCGCGCGCCGTGACCGGGATGCGCTGTTCGTTGCACAGTTTCAGCACGGCGGCGATCTGCCCGGCATTCTCCGGCCAGACGACGGCCAGCGGCATGACAGCCTTCTGCGAAGATTCGTCGTGGGAATAGCCTTCCAGCACGGAAGATTCCAGGCTGTATGAGGATGGCGGGAGGACGATTCGGAGTTGGGCGAGGAAGGAGGGGGAAATGGGGTTCATTGGAGTAATTTTACCGGTTCTTTATCAAAGCTTTACATTCAGCGAGTAGAATAGCTTTTGTACTCTCATAATCTCAAAAGAAACGGAGAAAGAAAATGAAAAAGACTATTGGTTGGACTCTTGCAATCGCCCTCGGTTTGATCCTTCTATTCATTCTTCCCAGCTTGTTCATGCTCGGGCATGGCTGGACGGGCTATGGCATGATGGGCGGATATAGTATGATGGGATCAAGATTCGGCTTCATGCCTTTCGGATGGATTGGTATGCTGCTCGGCTGGCTGATCCCTCTGGGGCTGCTCGTTTTGGCGGTCTTGGGGATTGTAGCCCTGTTCAAAGGAAATAAAGGGACAACCCCAACCGCTCAACCTGCCCGGACATGTGCTCAGTGCAGCAAACTGGCCCAGGCGGATTGGAAGACCTGCCCCTATTGCGGGAACTCACTGGCATAGCGCGGCCTCCGGCCGCAACAAAAAAAGATTCACCGCGAAGATGCGAAGAGCGCGAAGTTTAATTTTCCTTCGCGCTCTTCGTTTCTTCGCGGTTCATAAAGATTCTCGCGGGTCGCGCAAATGTTGAGCGGTAATACTATAAGGAGCAGAGACGTGTGCGGCGGAGGACATCTCCGGATAGACCACCCGCCCGCCCAGGATCGTCATGTTTACCTGCACCCTGGCGATCTCCAGCGGCTCGATCGCGAAGATATCGTCATCCAAAACGACCAGGTCGGCCAGTTTGCCGGGGGTGAGGCTGCCCAAATCACGCTCCCGGCCGCTGACCATGGCGGGTCCCATTGTGTATCCCCAGACCGCCTCAGCCACGCTCAGGCGCTGGTCTGGATACCAGCCGCCGGTTGGTGTCCCGTCCTGCATCTGGCGGGTGACGGCGGCGTGGATGCCCCACAGCGGGTTCGGGTCAGCCACCGGGCAATCCGAGCCAAAGGTCAGGGTCACCCCCGCCGCCAGGAGGTCCCGGAAAGGGAACGTCCAACGTCCGCGCCCGCCGACCGACCGCTCGATCATCGGGAAGTCATCTGGGAGGTGGATGGGTTGCACCGAGGCGACGACGCCCAATCGCCCCAGCCGGAGCATGTCTTCCGGGCGAATGTTTTGCAGGTGTTCGATGCGGTGTGGGGCGCCGGGCGCGGCGTTGGACGCAACACCTGCTCGGCGCTCGTCGCCCAAGACCTGTTCAAAGACGGTCAATAGTTCGCGGACGGCCCGATCGCCGATGGCGTGGATGGCGACTGCCAGTCCGGCCTGGTGGGCGCGACGCACTGCATCCGCGATCTCGTCCATTGGCGTGAGCGGCATGCCGCAACTGGGGGTATCTTCATATTCATCCAGCATCCAGGCCGTGCGCGCGCCCTGGCTGCCATCCGAGAAGAACTTGACATGCCCGACGCGCAGAGTATCGTCGCCGAAGCCGGTGCGCAGACCGGTCTCGATGGCCTGACTCAGACGTTCGCCGGGCAGGAGCATCCACAGCCGTAAATCAAGCTCGAAAGTAGATCGGAGACGCTGGTAGGCGCGGAAGGCCGGCGGACCATCCTGGCCGCCCATGATGCGGTAGTCGTGGACGCCGGTCAGACCCAAGCGGTGCAAGACGGCGAACCCATCGCGCATGGCCGTGAGGGTCTCGTCCTCCGTCGGCGGGGGGATGACCTCCCGCACCAGATTGATCGCCAGTTCGCGCAGCACGCCGGTCGGCTGCCCGTTGGCGTCGCGGTCAATCACCCCCTGGGGTGGATCTGGCGTTTCGGCGCTGATATGCGCCGCTTGCAGTGCCAGTGAATTGGCTACTGCCAGGTGCATGTCGCTGCGCCAGAGGAGGGCAGGATGGGCGGGGGTCAGCTCGTCCAGGTCGGCGCGGGTGAGCAGGCGCGGGTCAGGCCAGCGCGTCTCGTTCCAGCCCTGGCCGAGGATCCAGCCGCCGGATGGGGTATTGCCGGCTGTCATCCTGACTTGCGCGCGTATATCCGTCAACGAGGTTGCCGAAGCAAGCTCCAGACGCTTGCGGTTGAGCGCCCAGTCGTAGAAGTGGAAATGGGAGTCGGTCAGGCCTGGCAACACGCGGCGGCGGCCCAGGTCAATTTGCCGGCTGTGGCTGCCAGCCAGTGAGCGCACCTCGGAGTCGCTGCCTACGGCCAGGATGCAATCGCCGCGCACGGCGACGGCTGTGGCATGAGGAAAGCGGGGGTCTTGGGTGTGGATTTTGCCGTTGTAGAGGATTAAATCGGGCATCTGGATGTTTTCCTAACCGCGAAGGCCTATCGGGAGAGTGACTTTGGGAAATTATAGCTGAAAAGCAAAGCCCCCGAAAGGGGGCTTGTGTGACCGACCAGGGACTCGAACCCTGAACCGATTGATTAAGAGTCAATTGCTCTGCCAGTTGAGCTAGTCGGCCGTGCGGGGGGTATTATACCCCAAAGGGGAATAGTGTCAATAATAGTTGCCAGCCGGCTACGATAATGGCGCTCGTTTAGCGATTACATCCGAACGTCCCGCCGAGTAGGCCTTCGGCAGGTTGTCGTGGAACTCTTCGCGCACTTGATAAAACCCGCGGGACGGTTTAGCCAAGGAACGCCTCACTTCCAGGGGCATTATATCGGGTACGCCTCCATTCCCGCCTTCATCGCGCCGGTGACTGTGCCATCTACGTACTCTCCGCCTGGGAAAAACCATTCCTCAGGATCATAGCAATTATCCGAATACTTATAAATCGCAAAATCCCAGTCATCCAGCGCGCCGTTCCAGGTCAGACGGCAAATGGGCGAGGGCTTGCCGTATTCGGCGCGGTCAAGATAGAGGTATTTGCCTTTAAAGCGCGCCGAGTAGCCGACTATGCCTGCTTCTCTGAAGCCATCGTCGTTGAAGTTCTCGCGATTAAACTCGTCAATTTGTTTCTGCACTTCGGCTTGAACTTCGGGGGGAATGGTTGTTTTGGGCATGGCAACCTCACTCGTTCAAATATACATTTGCTGAAATCATAAAAGCGCGTTCTGGTTCGCCTGTAAATTGTCCATCATCATACATGGACAACTCATATTTTTCGTTGCTGTAAGTATAAAATGCAAAGCCCCATTCGTCATCGCCGAAATAGCGCAAGCGGCAAAGGTGGGTGGGCGTGTTGCGCAGGCGCTCGGCATATTCTTCACTGGTTTCGGGCCAGTTCGCGGGAGGCCAGCCTTCGGAAAGCACAGGCTCGGTATAGGCGTCTATGTAGCAGAATTGATTACGGAAGCGGATCTCAAGGCGCGTATAGTTGCCTTTGAATTCCTTCTCTGCAACAGCGCGAATCCGTTTTTCGACATCGGCTTGCACAGCGGGCGGGATTTTTATGCCGCCAGAATCGGGGTCAAACATCCATGTTTTTCCTGTTGCCATATTCTTTCTCCTCAATAGAGTTCGTAGAAATCATCTGTACCCAGCGTGGGTACCAGTTCACGGGCCAGTTGCTCTATTTTGCCCGAGTGACCGGCGTAGATCCAATCATCCACACTGCCCCGGTAACACCAGCGTTCGGCGTCGTAGGTGCGTTCATCCGGGTCAGACAGGGTAAAGCGCATGCGGGTTCGATAAAAGATACGAGACGCCTCAATCATCGAAAAAATCCGGCGGCCCAATTCCGGCCAGAAAATTGAAGTTTCCTTCCCCGGCAGTGCGCGTCAGCGTGTTGAGAATGGATTTGATTTTACGCTCGTCATCATAAGGGCCGGAGACATAGAACGGTTTGCCGTCTTTGCCAAATTTAACCTCGTGCTTGCGGGGGTGAACTTCCGGCGGGTCGAGGACCTGGTCGGCCATTTGCGCGGTGAAATCGGGGTGAGGCTGAAAGCCATAGCGGGCGGCGTATTCCATCCCGCCGTAGACGATCTTGTGGGCAAGTTCGACCGGGCACTTTTCCGGCGCGCCGCTGCACATGCGCGGCAATTCGCGCTCAAATTTATTCAGGGAAATATCCGCATTGGCGTAAGCGTCTTTAATCCCCAGGCAGTAAAGATCCACCATGTAAACGCCAAAGATGATTTTCTCGGGTGACTGCTCGCGGGCAATGACGACGGGCGTGATGCCGCTGTTCTTCCAATCCGCATTCACCCAGCAACCCAGAATAGGATATTCGCGAGCGTGTTGAAGATAATACCGCGGGCCAATTATTTTCAACGGGCGAATGCGCGAGATGGGGATTTGTTGATTAATTATCGGCGGGCGGGGTTTCTTGTCCTCCTTGTGTTTTTTGGTCATTTTGATCACTCATCTTCCATGATTTCCAGCATATTATACAGGCGCGTGAAGGCTTTGCGCGCTTTGCGCGCCGCTGGCGCAAGATCGGAGTTTGTTGCTACTGCGAGCGCCAGTTCCATGCCGGCGCGCGCAAGAGCAAGCGCAGAATTTTGAAGCGAATCATTGCCCTTGACTTTCGCCATCGCTTCGGCGAGTTCTTCGAGTTGCGGAGCGATGTCTTTCTTCGGCTTGGATTTTGGGGAGGCTTGGGGCGCCGTGTCAGGCTCCAACGTGGTAATGATACGCCCTTTTTGTTTGGCAACCGTGTAATCGTGATTGAGATTCGAACGGATGCCGCCGCCGAAATGAATGCTGTATCCCTGCAATAATCCGTCGTAGATGATTTGTCCCTTGAACGGAAGAAGAACGGCCTCCACCATCTGCGGCAGCGCATAGGACGGGATGACTTCATCCAGCGGGTCCTGGATTCCATGCACTGCATAGACCCGCTCATCCTTGATGAATATTGACCCCTTTTTCAAATGGCGCAAGATAAAGAAAGAGCCTTTGATGGAACCCGCCCATCTTCGGACGATTTCAAGTTCAGCGTCGGGGAACGCGTCTGGATTTTCCCGCGCGTAGCCTTCGATGAGTTCAGAGTGTTCCCAGAGGGCGTTGCGCGCTTTGAGTTTCTTTTCGGTGGGGAGATTGGTATATTCCTCCCGCGATGAGATTTCCTTGTAAAAACCGAGTTTACGATTGACGTGGTATTGCAGACTCCACATCAATTTGAAGAAAAGTTTAGCGTCTTCAGGAGGGAGGAACATGGGATGGGGTTCCTTTCGAGGTTTGTTATTCTTCGTTTGCAGGGCGCGGTAGAGGTGAATTGGCGCATCATTCGACAAGCTCCGCGCGACGTCTGCCGTGTGGACTCCGGGCCTCGAACGGCGAGTCCCCTACGGGTGATGATATGCCGCGCCCGCCGAAGGTCCCCGAATGGGGCAGGGACTCGCGCGGCTCAAACACCGAGTCCCCTTCGGGGATGATATGCCGCACAACCGCCGCGAATTGTGCCGCAGACCTGAGTGGATATCATACCCGTAGGGTACTCGCCCGCACGCGCCCGCAATTTTACATCAACCATCCGAAGGGATATTACATGCCATAAAGCGTTTCGGGAGCAATATCCGCCCCGTTCGGCCATTGAATGGTATCGCTTTCGTGGTTAACAAAAACATTTCTAAAGTAGTCAAGGTTTTTCAATGGCAAAAATATTGGCCTTTTTTCAGACAAAACTTTGTTCTTAAAGTCAACGACTTTTTCTGTGTTGTCATTGAACCGAAGCCAGATTTGGTAATCTTTCACATATTTTGCGTCTACTACCCAGACCATAGGAAACCTCCTATTCGAGCGGGGCGATTTTGGAAAATTCGCCAGTTGTTTGCAGGCTGTTCCAATTGTGCAATAATTCCTCGCGATGCTCATTCGCCCATTCCAAAACCAGGGACAATGCGCGCTTTTGAATATGACCATCCACCACTTTGAGTTCGTTGATGGATATCACGGCGCGGTCTTCATTGTACTTCGCATGAAAATGCGGCGGATTATGTTCGTCGAAGTACATGAAGATGATGATCCCAAAAAAGCGGCTTATCTCTGGCATTTTGTATTCATTCCTTTCAGCAACAATTATACGGCAAAATTTTATCCATGAAACGCCTCCGCCAACCGTTCGCAAAAGCTCTGGTCAAGCAACCCCTGAAACAACCCCTCCCCCTGCCGAGCGGACTCCCCCGCCCGCGCCCGTCGCGAAGCACCCTGTAAGGGCAGGGACTCGATGTCTCGACAGGCTCGACACACCGCCCGCAGCACGACCGCCGCGAATTGTGTCGCAGACCTGACATGTCTCATCGTGGCGCGAGTCAATCGCAACCCTTGCGTGGACATGAGACTTGGAACGCAAGGCTTTCGCGAAGACACCTGCGGCAGGTCTTTTCATCTCGTCAATCATGCGGCAGGCTTCATTCTTTGAAGTCACGGCTACACCGCATTTTGATTCTCTTCTCAATCTTTTCGTAATCTCCCAAATAAGCGAGCATAAGACTTTTCCAAAGCTTGCCGTGATTTGGAACATTGAAATGCAGCAATTCATGGACAATTACATAGTCGCCAATCTTCTTGCTCATTTCCAGTAGTTCCAAATTGAAAATGAGCAGTTGACTTTTCTTTGTGTAAGACGCCCATTTGTTTTTTTATCGGGCGAATGGAAATTGTCTTGATTTCTATATCAAGTTTTTCTGCCCATTCACGGACGCGGGCTTTGAAGGCTTCTTTGGTTTGAGTCATTCTATTTGCCCTGCGCCTTCAAGAGCAAAGTAATTAACTGATCAACAACCTGTACAACTTTATTCTCATCGTCTTCCTGGGCATAAAGCGCAAAGGTGATCCGCGTGCGGACCTCGCGCAGTTCCTTTTCGCTGGTGGCCCAATTGGGATGTTCCAGAAAAGCAGTCTTAATCCTTGCACTTGCGTCATCTGGGTCGTTGAAGCCCGCTTCATTCAGAATGGAATAAACAAAGTAGGTCATGCCGTCCATGTTTTTGGCGGCTTGTTCTCTCTTGCGGCGTTCGTTGGCCTCCATAATATTTGCAAGATCTTCAAGGGCTTCGGCAGTCTCTTTTTGACGATCTTCAAAACTTTCCTGCACGGCTTTGGCGCGTTCTGCCATTCCTACAAGGTATGGGTCGTCGCTCGAATCTTCTGCAATCTTTTCTATGCTTTTGACAAGGTTGATGACTTTGGTGTTGTAGTCGCCTTGTTTCTCTTGAATAAGTTTGAGTGTTTCAGGATTGATTTCGACAAATTGCGTTATTGACTCGATGCGCTCTATATCAATATGCTCTTGTACAAGTGCATTGGTCTTGCGTAGAAATTCCCTGTCAGGTTGGACCGTTTTGGCATACGCCTTGCGGACAACGACATAAATACCCGAAAGAGTGGCGAAGTCACCCAGGAATGGACGAAGGAACTTGTCGGGCGAGATAATTTCGTAAAGCATTTCGAGTTCTTTATAGAACTTGAAGAAGGTCTTGCGACGCTCTTTATCGCGGAAATGCTCGATAAGATTATCCACATCTTTATCGTCAAAGTTACGGGTAATGAGGGTGAGATATGCCGCAGACTGGCTTTGCATTTTGTTCTTGAACAAGGTTTTCAGCAAAGCCAAATCTTTGATAACCGCATTTACCTCGTCACTGTCAAACGCAAGGGCTTTTTCCAGTTTATCGAAGATGCCGACGAAATCCAGCACAAAACCATGCGGCTTGACCATTTCCTGCGCTTCGTTTTCGTAGGGGCGATTGACACGCGCAATGGCTTGCAATAGGGTGTGGTCACGCATTGGCTTGTCGAGATACATGGCGTAAAGAATTGGCGCGTCAAAGCCTGTTAGTAGTTTTTCAGTGACGATGAGAATTTTGGGGAATGCGCCATACTTGATAAAGTTCTTGCGGATTTCCTTTTCCTTCTTCTCGTCAATATGAAATTCTTTGAGCAATTCCCTGTCGTTGTTATTGCCTGTGTAAACGACTTCGGAATATTCAGGCGGGAGAAATTCATCCTGCGCTTTTTTGTAAAGGGCGCAGGCTTCACGATCTACGCCAACCAAAAAGGCTTTGTACCCAAGCGGCTCGACATTTTCGCGGTAATGATCAGCAACATATTTCGCCACTTTCTTGATGCGGGCTTTGCCTTTTAGGAAATTCCTGATATTGACCGCACGCTCAAGAATTTTGTTGAGTTCTTCGATGTCAGAAATACCCTCGGTCTCTGCATTGGCAAAGAATTCTTTTTCCATTACTTCCGCAGGAACAAGCATGGAATTGGGCGCAAGGTTATAGAACAGCGGCAAGGTAGTACCGTCTTCGATGCTTTCCTTGATGGGATACTTGTGCAAATAGCCTTGTGGAGCATCGTCCACGCCGAAGGTTTTAAATGTGCCCTGACCATAAACGGTGCGATCAATCGGTGTACCAGTAAAACCAAGATAGGTCGCGTTGGGCAGAGCCGCCATGAGATAATTGCCCAAGTCGCCGCCTGTGGTGCGATGCGCTTCATCCACAAGGACGTAAATATTCGTGCGGGCATTCAAATCGGCGGGCATGTCGCGGAATTTGTGAATGGTCGAGACGATGATGCCGCGGTGGTCATCACGAAGCAACTGGTTTAGGCGCGCCATGCTATTCGCTTGCTCCACGTTGTCCATGCCGAGAGAAGCGAGGTTCTTCATCAACTGGTCTTCCAACTCGTTGCGGTCAATCAAAAGCAGGATGGTGGGCTTATCCGATTGAGGCGCTTTGAAGAGCAGTTCGGCGGTCTTGATCATGGTGAAGGTTTTGCCGCTGCCCTGTGTGTGCCAGACGAGACCGCGCCGCTTGACAGGATCGTGAGCGCGGGCGATTGCTTTTTCAACGGCAATAGTTTGATGTTGTTGCAGGATGAACTTTTGCAGTTCTTCATCTTTTTCAGAAAACAGGATGTAATCTTTCAGCAGGGACAGCACACGCGGGATGGCAAAGAAACTCTTGACCTTGGCTTCCAATTGCCCGACCCGTTTATGCTTCCAGTGAAAGATATTGCGCTTGACGGTGTTCCACGTGCCACCGTAATCGAAGCCCAGCGCGTCGGTGGCGATGTATGCCATTTCAGGCACAAAGTATTCGGGCGTTTCGCTGTGATAACGGCGGATCTGATCAATCCCCAGCGCGATGTCTTCCTCCTTGCTGGCGTTTTTGCACTCGACAACGAGGACGGGAATGCCGTTGATGAGAAAGACAACATCTTCACGATTACCAAAGCGACCATTGTGCCAGACGAATTCCTCAGTCACTTCATAGTCATTGCGTTCGGGGCGCTCGTAATCAATCAGGAGCAAATCCAGTTCGCGGTTCTCTTCGGCGTGGAAGAACTTGCCTTTGTTGCGCAGGTATTCGAGAAATTCGCGGTTGCCGTGGATGTCGCTATGCAAGCGGCGCAATTGACCCACCAGCGCGCCTTCTGCTTCGTTGTATAAAGGATTGAACTCTTTGACTTTTTGATAAAGCAAATCATCGAAATAAAGTGAGCCGAAACCTAACAGGTCTCCGAGACCTGTTAGGTTTTTGGTAATCCCGCGCCTATTCTCCGCCTCCGCACGCGGAACAAACGTCCAGCCTGTTTCCTGTGCATACTGGATGATGCGGGCTTGTACGGTTTTATGTTCGCCTGGCTTAGGCATGATTCCTCTACTACCAACCAGACATCACGGGTTTATAAAACCTGTGATGTCTCATAGTCAAATTCCTCGTCAATCAACATGGCCAAATTCTTCTCATCCACCATCCCTTGATGGGAATCTGCAAATCCTTTTAGACCGCCAAACATATTCAGGACTTCGTCTCGTTTCAACTTTGTCTGACCGTTTCCAATCAACGCAGGATAGGATGACCAATACCAATCACGAAAATCTTCCACAAATTTGTGCTTCTGCGGGTTGTAGTGGATATAGAAAATCAGGTTGGCGAAATAGGTATCGCTCATTACAGGGATTCTACCAAAGCGTTCCTCAAACAGGCTTCCCGTTCGCCCGTATCCTTTGTTGATGGCTTTGGCGTAGGCGTTGAACAGGTTTGCGAAGTTTTGGGATGGGTCAAACTTCTTCTTTTTGAGAGGGGAGTCCTCACAGGTTTCCAAAACCTGTGAGGACTCTATAAACTCCTCTTCCGTTTTTATTCTCACCGACAAATGAAAATGATTCCTCAACAAACAATACGCGTAGGTATCCGCGATGGGTTCAATGTGTTTTGCGTACAGGGTAAGGAAATAAGGATAGTTCCGATTTTCAAGAAACAGATTTTCTCGGTTGTTGCCGCGATTGTAGATATGATAGTACATGCCAGGTTGGAGAGGGGCGGTTGTATATTTCATATTGTTCCTCGCGCCCGAGACATCACAGGTCTCCGAGACCTGTGATGTCTGCCTCCTTCACTCGAATTTGACCCGTCATCAGTTGGTGCAACAGAGTGCGGAAGAGTTCTTCGAGTTTCTCTTTCTTTGATTGCAGTAATTCGGATTTTTTATTTAGCGCATCAAAGTATTGGTAAATTTCTTCTTGTTCATCAAGTTTCGGCAGGGGCATTGAAACTGCTGAGATAATACCTTGCGTGATAAGAGGTTGTCCTGCTTTGTTACTGTATCGATTCAGGTTGGCGAAAGTGAAATATTCTGCCATGTATTTGGTGTTAACTTCGCGTTTGATTTCTTTTATGTAAAGCGCATTATCACTAATCCAGGCTTTACCTTGTGTATGATGAGCAACTCCACAATATTCGCCAACTCTGCCAAGTATTAGAGCAGGTTCTTCCAAAAGATATTTGTCAGCATATCCCATAACACCGTTGCCACCATAAACTGGAAATGGTTTATCAATGGTTGGGTTTTCTTCAATATCAGAAGGGCGAGTCTTGCCGCTACTGAAATAGAAAACATCACCAATTTTTACGACTTCCCAACTCTCAGGCACCAGCCCAATCTCCGTTTCAACAGACCTCACGGGTTTCAGAGACCCGTTAGGTCTCGGTAGTCCTTCGGTAAACAACTTGTTCATGAGTGCAGACTTGAGTTCACGTGTCAACTCAATCAGCCGCGCCTGCTGTTCGATGGCGGTCTGGACTGCGGTCAACACGTGGGCGATGCGGCGTTGTTCATCAACTTCAGGAACAGTAAGTGGCAATTCTTTGAATGAATTTCTGTCGAGCGTTGGTACTGATGCACCCGTGCGAAACCGACTCAAGTCAAGAAATCCTAGCAAGTAAGATGTAAATCTTTCATCGTTGCCGTGAAAATCTCGCACATACAATGATGTGTTGTGCGCCCAAAAATCCATGGAATAAAAATTCACTTTTCCACATGAACCACTGCGCCCAACCGTAATCCCTGGCGATTTCACAAATGACTCATCGTGATACCCAATAACACCATTTGAGCCAGCAACAGGAATATCCCCTGACTTGAATTGGTTCTTGGTCAGGTCTCTTCCTCTTTGAAGCGTTGTGAAGTCATCAAATCTGATGACTTTCCAGCCGTGCGGTATCGAATCCATGCTAAGCCAGTGTTTTGAGAATTTCTTTTAGCGTCTGATTAGTGATTACAGTTTCTTTATCCAACACTTCTAATTCTTCGACAATCTCTGCAATCGGTCTGTATTCTTCCCCATCCGCCGTATGAATATAACGACTCGGCGAGATGTTGTAATCGTTCTTGACGATCTCATCCCTGCTCACGACGCGGATGTGGGGGTAATCCGTAGACATCACAGGTCTCGGAGACCTGTGATGTCTGGTACTGGTATACGCCTCGACAATGCGCTCAATGGATGTTTCGGGAATGAAGTTCTTGGGGTCGCCCTTTTCAAATTCGCGGTTGGCGTTCAATAAAACGAGTTTGTTTTTCAACGCGGCAGGTTTGGCTTTGTTCAAAAACAAAATGATGCCTGGCGCGGTGGTGTTGTAAAACAGGTTTTCGGGCAGATAGATCACGCCTTCGATCAGGTCTTATCCACAAACCATTTGCGGACCTCCTTTTCCTTGGTCGTGTTGGCGGAGCCACTTCCGCGTGAAGCCGCGCCTGTGTCCAATACAATTGCGGCGCGCCCCGAATCATTTAAACTGGCAAAGATATGTTGCACCCAGCCCCAGTCCGCGCTTTGTTTGCCAGGAAAGCCCGCTCCTTTCGGGAAACGTCCATACTCGTCCGCGTCGTAATCCTTCTCGGTGAACCAATCCTGATTCCACATCGGGTTGGCAACCACGCGGTCAAATTTACGCAGACCTGTTAGGTTTTTAAAACCTAACAGGTCTTTCGCGAGAAATTTGGGGCTTTTGAAAGTATCGCCAATCTCAATCGTGCCCTCCAGATCGTGGATGATCATATTCATATTCGCCATTGCCCACGTGGTCGCGATGTATTCCTGCCCGTAGAGTTTGAGCGGCGCGTAATTTTTCTTCCCCGCTTTTTCCATCTTCTGCGCGGCGACGTGTTCACACGCGATCAGCAATCCCGCCGATCCACAGCACGGGTCATATCCTTCCATGCCAGGCTCGGGGTCAAGGATCAGCGCCATGACCATGCCCACTTCGGAGGGCGTGTAGAACTCGCCCGCGCTTTGTCCGCTCCCTTCGGCAAATTTGCGAATGAGATACTCGTAACTGCGTCCGATGATGTCTGGTTCCACATCGTTCAATCCCAATCGCTTCAAACTGATTTGCTCAATCAGCGCGCTCAGACGGTCATCGGAAATATCGCGTTGACCGTGCGTGGTGGCGTTGAAATCCACACGGTCAATGATGCCCTGTAATTTGGGATTTTCCTTGGCGATGGCGCGCATGTAGTCGGTCAGTTCCTCGCCGATCTTATCCGCCAGTTTGCGGATCACCGACCAGACGGATTCTTCGGGGTCAGCGGGTTCGAGCGGGATGTAAAAGCGCACGAGTTTCTTGTCGCTCTTGACGAGTTTGAACGCTTTCGCGCGTCCGCCCACTTCTTTGGCAATACGGTTGATTTCATCATCGAATACATCACACAGGCGCTTGGTAAAGACCAGCGGCAGGATGAAATCTTTATACTTGGCGGCTTCTTTTGCTCCGCGAATCGAGCAGGCGGCGTCCCATAGCCATTGTTCGAGGGATTTATCGGTGTTTCCGTTAGAGTTGTTTTTTGCCATGATGCTATCTTCCTAAATAGGATCGTAACCATCTACAGGAATTTCGATTCTTACCTTCGTATGGTCGCGCAGATACCAGTCCGCTATTTCCAGTTGCGGGCGCTGTGCTGCGACCGAAGGAAGTGTCGAAGCATCAATCAGTTCCTTACGCGTGGCTTCTTCTGAAATGCGACGCACGGTTTCCCTCGCCAATGATTACACCTGGCGAAAGTATACACTATAAGCGCCGGCTTCGGGCTCATTGGGAATTGCCGCGAATTGCCGCGATGGGGCAGTAGCTGTGGGGATTTGGGCGGGCGTGCGCCCGGATGAGGCATCTTCTAAAATAACTTCATCTGCTCTGGCGGCTCGATGGGATCCGCGCTCAGTTCCCTGGCCCATCGTTCACGTGTCAGAGCGGAGGTCTCAGCCAGGCGGCGCAGGTGACGGAATTTGAGCACGCGCCAACCGCCGCGCCAAATTTGTTCCAACGAGGGGTCGCGGCGCAGTTTGCATGCCAGCAGCCCGGCGCGGCCGCCAGGCATCACCAGCAGACTGCGCTCAGGTGGATAGGGGTTCTCACGTAGTATCCGACCGGCGGCGGCTGAAGCCAGCAGGTAGAAGGCATAAGCCGGCTTTCCCTTTTCCTGCCACAGTAGCAGACGGCGAGTACCTTCAGGCCGGAGAGCCGTGAATTTCAAGCGAGCGGCGAGACTCTCCAGCGCGTCGCCGGCAGCCTTCAGGTCGGCGTGGCGGACTGGGGCGGAATCCTCGGGGCGAAGATGCCAGCGTCCATTTGATTCGGTTGCATAGGAGGTCAAAATATCCCTGAGGATGCTGAACGATGGCGTAAACAAGCCGGGCAGGTGGCTGTAGAGGCTTACTTCCAGTTCGCGCTGTGTACATTCGGGATGCTCTTGCAAAAACTGAACGGCAGCCTTTTCTGCCCGGTCAGGCAACGGGTCGTTCTCCCGCGAGTATTCATGCAACCCCCATAATCCGACCTCCAGGCTGTGCTGGCTGCCAGCATGACGGAGGTAGGCCGGCGAAGTGAGCGCCTGCTGGATCGGCGCGTGGATTTGCGTTAGAGCCTCCTCGCGCCACGCCAGGGCGCGTTCTGCAGCCAGGGCGGAAAGCCCGGCCGCGTGCAGGTGCAAGTAAGATACCGGTTCGCCGCGTTCCTGTATATAACTATTCATTACCCGGCCAACTATAGAAGGGTCGAACTTTTCGTCAGAGCGGAGACTGAAAGCCCGCCGCTGCCAGAGGATCTGAACCGGATCGTGACGGGTACGCAGGGCGATGCCCTGCAGATCAAAACCAGCCGAGGCGGTTGCCAGCATGACGGCGGACAGGAAAGAAGGTTCCGGCTCAGCGACCAGCGCAAAGAATGGCGTGGTGAGTGGAATGTGTGGGGCGAGATTTTTCAGCGTCGCGTACAGTGCGGCGGTGTGCCAGTTCCAATCATACCGGCGACGACGCAGAACGTGCTTGAACGGGCCGACGGCCTCACGTCCCCACAACCAGCCGGCCCACAAGGCCGATAGAGTCCAGAAGGCCTGGTTGGGGCGCGGGAGCGCAGTCAAGACGAATTGAATGGGTATTTCTTTCAGGCGCGGCGCCAGCTCCCGCACCGGGCCTTCAAACAGGCAAATGCCGCCGCTTTCGGGCGGGTGGAGGGGCCAGACCGTCAGCGGCACAGGCGGCGACTCGCCGGCCCAGGTCTCTACGCCCCTTTCAAGCGCCAGCCAGATATTATTCTCGCGAAAGCGCGGTGGAATGGTCAACTTCTTCGGGCGTGGACGTTCAGCCGGGTGCGGCCAAAGGGTATTGCCTTCGTCGCAGGCGGTCAAGACCAGGGCGAACATGCAGCGCCGTCGTTCGGGAGTTAACGCAAGGCCGTCCAGTTTATTAATGATGGTAACCAGGGCATAGACGGCACGCGGCAGGTAACATTCCAGGGCTTCCTCGGCGTGGACGCGATCCGGGTCTTCCCGGGGGGCGACGCGCTCCAGGGCGCGCGAACGGTGCAGGCTCGCGGTGGCGGCCAATTGCGCGGCATGTTGCTGGTCGGCGGGAGTAGCCTGGCGCTCGCCGCTTTCCCCGCATTGCGGGCAACGCAGGATGCGCGCCAGCGGAACTTGACTGCCGCGTTCCCAAATAAAAGCCTCGGCTGGGGCGCTGCGCTGGCATTTACTGCACTCGGTGAGATAGAGGGATTGCAGATGGGTCTCCAGCCGCTCTTCGCCCTTGCGGGAAACTGCCAGATCGGCCAGCGCGGCCTGCAGGTCAGCCTTGGAAGGCGGCGCGGCGGCTAGATCCAGTTGGAATCGCGTCACCGGATTGTTGACGGCGACCAGCACGCGATAACCGGCGCGCGCCATTTCGACCGCCAGGCGGGGCGAGGCTCCGAACGGGTCCAGCACCCAGCTTCCGCGTTTCGTCTCGCTCCCTGGCCCGGCCGCCAGTGCGGCATGTTCTACCAAAAACGCCGCGGCGATGCCCTCTAGTACGGGAGGCAGGTAACGTCCCAGCGGCTCCGGGCGAGCAGGTTCGTTCCCCGGAATAAAAGGCAAGGCGGAGAGAATGTCCATCAAATGTTAGTATAACGGTTTGGGAGGAAAAAGCAATCCTTTGGAAGGAGGTCTTTTGAAGAGGAATACGCGTATTGCTTACTGAATTTACAAAGACCCATGTACAATTTCCTTACCCGCTGGATAAGTATTATAATAACGTACTGTCGTAACGCGGAATTCATTCCGCAACCAAAGGGCGATATGAATATCGCGCTAAAAAATCTTCGCGGTTGCGATAGTTTTTCAAGAGTAATACTATAATGTGAGATGGATTAGTTCATCTGTTGAAATATTGGTGATTTATGCCCAAATCTGATCTCGTTTTGCTTGCTCTAGATAATCCTGATATCCTGCCTTTATTCGAACGGGCGCTGGCGGCCGCATCCTATCAGGTGGCAATTGCCCGTGACCGGGCTGCGCTCGACAAAATATTGCAGGAGACCTCACCTGCTTTGTTGATCATCAGTGATACCTTCAAGGAAGGCAGCGGGATAGATATTTCTGCCGCTCTGCTCGAACGCATGCCGACCTTACCCATCCTTCTGTTTGTCACCCAGGAATTACCCTCGACAACCAAAGCTGCGCTTCGGGTGGGGATCAGCGATACCCTAAACCCACCGCTGCGGATTGACGATATCATGCGCTGCGTGGAAAATAGCCTGAAGCGCGCTCAACGCATCGGAGATTGGACCCGGCGCGAGGTCAAGCGCACAACCGCATCGCTTGAAAAACGAGTCAACGAGTTACAAAAACTTGAAACCATCTTCAATCATATCGAAGACGGTGTGATCATCCTGGGTAAGGATAACCGCATTCTCTTGTTGAACCCGGCCGTGCGGAAAGCGTTTGCTCTGGGACAGAGTGACATAGCTGGTAAAAATATCCTTGATGTAATCGAGCATCCAGCCTTAGATTCATTGCTGAATTCTGCTTCGGTCAATCTGCATCAATATCATGAGATTGGCTTCGAGGATGGCCGCGTCTTCAATGCGCAGTGTACACCTATCCCTGACATCGGTTTGGCCATTACCATGCAGGAAATCACGTACTTGAAACGTATTGACCAGATGAAGAGTGATTTCGTGCACGCGGTTTCACATGATTTGCGCTCGCCGCTTACCGCTATTCTTGGTTATGTTGAACTGCTCGATCGCGTTGGGCCGCTCAACGACCAGCAGCGGGAATTCGTCCGGCGCGTACGGGTCAGTGTGCATAACATAACCACCTTGGTCAACGACCTGTTGGATCTGGGTCGTATCGAAGGCGGATTTGAAAGTCAGAAAGAGATCCTCCGATTGGATGGCATCCTGAACTATACCCTGGATAACCTGAACAACCAGATTCTCGAAAAAAAACAGCATATCCACGTTGAACTGCCCCCGAATATACCCTCGCTGCGTGGCGACCCGACCCATCTGCGCCAGATGCTGGATAACTTGATCGGGAATTCTATTAAATATACGCCCGATGGAGGCGATATCCAGGTGAGAGTCGAAGTGAATGAAGGGCAGGTCATCTTGCGGGTTTCGGACAGCGGCCCGGGCATTCCGCCTGCCGACCAGCCGCATATTTTCGAGAAGTTCTACCGTGCCAGCAACGTGGGAGACAACGTGCAAGGCTCTGGCCTTGGGTTGGCCATTGTCAAATCAATCGTGGATAATTATGAAGGCCGCATCTGGGTGGAATCTGTTCTTGGGCATGGCACGACGTTCACTGTTATCCTGCCTGCTTATCGCCCGGAAGTTGTGAAAACCCAGCCGGCTTAGTTCAGGTTTTCGCGCCCCAAACTTTCGTGGGGGACCAAAAAAAATGCCTCCGCTGGGTTGGAGCCAACCAGCGGAGGCGTTCGCCAAAGGAGGAGACAGTGATGAGCAAGTTGGAGGTGTCCTATTCCCGTCTCCGCACATATAATAGCCCAACTTGATATGCAAGGATAGAGCGGAAAGTCATAGATAAATCGTGATTAACTTCACAATCCTGCCAATGCTCGCTTCAAGAAAGCGCGTACTACCTCCACGGCTTCGGTTGTAGTTTGATAGCTGGCGATGTGAATACCAGGCTGGCTATTGCCGGTGATCATTTTTGAGACCGGTTGCCCATCCCTGTAACAGCACAGGACTGGTTTTCCGAGGCTCAAGGCGAAAGCGACCTCATACCCAACCCCATGTGAGGGAGTGCTGACCTCGGCGATCAGCGCGTCACAGGCTCGGATCCAGGCCACGTCTCGCTCGTAGACCTCGCGCGGGCTGGCAATTGCCTCCAGCGCCTTGACCTCTGGCTCGGCCAGATGCGCGGTCGGGACCTCGTGCCCGTCCTCCAGCAAGGCGCGAGTGATGGCCTGGTAAACGGGTTCGAATGCGCGCCCACCAGTAATGGAACAGGCGAAGTAGATGTTCATTTTTTGGCTTTGGATAGGCTGGAAAGCAGGCCCGAATTCGGAGAGTCGGGCGGTTGGTGCGCTGGATTTCCGCGCGCGCCGCGCCGGCTTTCCAGTTCTGTGCTAAAGGCGATCCAATCTGGGACGAGAAGCGCCAGCCGGGGGGTCTTATCCGGGAAGAAGAGCGGCGAGATGAACAGGCGCAGCGCGGATTGGGATATCGGGAAGCTGGTCAGTTCGAGGATTACGGCTGTTCTGGCTGCCAGGGGACGCACCAATCCACGCCTCCGCGCGCTCTTGTTTTTCGTCGGGAAAAGACTCCCCATTTCAGCGCTGGATGTCCGCTGGATGCGCCGGTAGGAGATGTTCAAACGCAGGAAGGGCGTGACCAACCGCAGGTGATCGTTGTACGCCTGGACGTAAGCCGAATTCCGGATAGAGGCCAAAAAGATGGTTAGGAAAATGGCGAATCCACCCGCGCCGATCAGCCCCCAAAGTCCCCAGCTATCCATCTCCAGAAATCTGACTTGCGGCATCAGGATGGGAAATCCGCCCAGCCCGCCAGCCAGCGCCAGCAAGGACAACCCTATTGCCAAAGTGGCCTTCCACCAGCGGTCAAGCATATACTTATAAACGATGAGCAGATGACGGTGACCATTCTTGGCCATAGTGATTCAGTTGCCATCCTCCGGGTTCAATTTAGGGGAGATTGGTTGACCCTCGGAGAGGAACTCTGAGCCGGACAATTGCTGGCTGAGGCGTGAAAGCGAGCGCTCGAGATGCTCCCCGCGCTGGCTGAAGGTGATGTCGCCGCGCGTGCGTTCGATGATGCTGCGAGCTACATCTGTTTGGCGGCGCAGACCATTGGTGATGGCGTCAGGATAATCCATCGTGACCAGCACCGAAAAGATGTCGTCCATGTGACCGAGCAGGCCTTCGGCCTCCTCTGAATAGCCGTGGCGCAAGATGTCGAGGCAGCGGCGACGCAGTTCGCCGACAACTTCCGCCAGGCCGTTCAGGTAGGTGGAATGGATCACCCCCAGGTCATCCGGGGTGGGCAGCGGCTGATGCTGGATCAAGGCGCAAGTGATATTGGCCTCGGCATACTCTTTGAGCGCATCCTGTGTGTAGCCCGCGTAGTACAAGTCAGGATATTGAGCCAGGTCACTGCCCAGGGTCTCGGCCAGCTTACGAGCTTCATCGAGATGTACCTGCATGACATCCGTCTCGTCACGGTGGACGGCGCGGATGGCCAGCGCACAGTGACGCGTCAGGGCGCGAGCTTGGGCCAGCGCCTTGTCACGCGCCGCATTTTTGACATCCAAGCTTTGCCGAATCTGGTCGGCGATTTCTTCTAGTTTGTGCATTAGAGTTACTTATAGTATCTTCTCAAAAAGTGGGGGAAGGGGGGTGTGGAAAAACGGGCTTTGCCCGTTTTTCCACACCCCCACCCCCTTTTATTGAGAAGATACGTTGCTTATATCTCCTTTGGCGCTTCGGGCGGCTGGAAGGGACGGAAAAGATGTTCGGCCAGGGGGGAATTGCCTGGCACAGCGATCTCACCGAAGGAGGCCTCGTAGCGCGTCAGGTTCTCACCCAGCGCCCGGTGCAGCAGCTTGGCGCTCAAGGGCGACATCAGTATACGGGCGCCAACGTTGGCTTTGGTCTCGCCGGGCAGGAGGTGAGCAAAATCAAAAACCAGATCCGCCGGGGAGTGGGCGATGCGCACCAGATTGGCGTAAACGATTTTCAGGTCAGAGGCCACTTCCAGGGTGGGTGAGGCGGGTCGAGGCGGGGGGAGAGTCATGTTTATCTCCAGATGAGGTTAGAAGGGGATGTCCGGTTCTTCTGCGACGGCAAAACCAGCTCCTTCATCTGTTGGTGGGGCTTCACCTTCACCCCGCGAGGAGAGGAAGCGCACGGTCTGGGCGCTAACCTCGAAGGAGGCGCGCGCGCTGCCCTCCTGCCCGGTCCAGATGCGCGGGCCGCCGGTGGCCGGGTCGGCCGTCAGGCGGCCTTCGACGAGAACTTTGCTGCCTTTTTTGAGATACTGGTTGCAGGTTTCGGCTTGTTTACCCCAGGCCGAGACGCGGAACCAGATGGTCTCTTTGACCGTTTCACCGGCATTGTTAGTGTATTGCCGGTTTGTGGCCACGGAAAAGGAGGTGACAGCCTGCCCGGAAGGCGTGTAGCGCATTTCCGGGTCGCGGCCCAGATTGCCGACGATGATGGTGGTTTGATACATAGTGGAGGTCTCCTCTCAAGGGTTTGGAACCCGCCGCACCGCGGCGGGGACAGGTATGATAGACCAATTTTACCCCATCCCGGCAAATCCCAGAGAACCAGAATCTAAGGCTCTCTGGGATTTGCCGTGATAGACCAGCATATCTAGCGGTCGGCGGTAATGCGAGATTAATCTCGCCCTAAATTTGGGTGGTTCTGGCGGGCATCCGTAATGCAAGATTAATCTCGCCCTACACGGAGATTCCCAATGAACCAGAATCTGTGGATTGATTATCAGCCATAATCAGGGTAAACTTGACATATCTGAACCGGATTTGATCATGAATGAGATGAACAAGAATTTTACCGAAGAAAGTGATTGCAGCGACTCTGCTGAAAGCCAGCCTCCCAGTTACGGGGGCGGGCGTACGCTCGTTTTGATTCCGCCAGACCTTGACGGTTAGGAAGGATGTGAATGCGCCTCCTTTCTGACCGATCATTTCACGTCGAAAGGAGAACGCCAATGCTCACCATCCTGAAGAAAACCACCGACGGTCTGCGCACGTTTGAACGTCTCGTCGAAGATAGTTGGATCAATGTAATAGACCCCACCCCAGAAGAGATCACCCGGCTCGAAGAATGGGAGATCCCCTCTGAGATGATCACCTATCCGCTCGACTTGGATGAAATGGCACGCACTGAGCGGGATAACGGCTTCACCTTTATCCTGATCCGCATCCCGCAATTCATGGGAAGCGGCGTGGACATTCCCTACACAACCATCCCGCTCGGGATCATTATTGGGGACAAATTTGTTGTCACAATCTGCAAAAGCGATCATCCTATTCTTCAAGAACTGGCGACCAAGCCCTCCAGCAAAATAACGCCGGCCAAGCGCAATAGATTTGTGCTGCATATCTTCTTGAGCACGGCTTATCGCTACCTCAGCCACCTGCGGCAAATCAACAAAACGGTCGAGGCGCTTGAGGATCAGTTGCAGCAATCGACGCGCAACCGCGAGGTGCTGGAACTGCTCAAATATCAAAAAAGCCTGGTCTACTTCACCACCGGACTGCGCTCAAACGAGGTGATGATGGAGCGCCTCCAGCGCTCCCAGATGTTCAGCCAATATGAAGAGGATCGTGACTTGCTCGAGGATGTTCTAACCGAAAACCAGCAGGCCATCCAGATGACAAATATTGCCAGCAACATCCTCAGTTCGATGATGGATGCCTTCGCTTCGATTATTTCCAACAACTTAAACGTGGTCATGAAAGCGCTGGCGGCGATCACGATTGTGGTGAACATGCCGACCATTGTCGCATCGTTCTATGGCATGAATGTGGACCTGCCCTTTCAATCCCACCCTCTGGCATTCTTCATCACGCTGGGCATATCTGCTTCGCTAGTCGGAACAGCAATCTATATCTTTGCCAAACGGGATTGGTTCTAGACAAGCGCGCCGCCGGCAAGTAAACACAAGCCCTCCGGGCTTGTGTCATACCTGTGGCGTCTCTTGTACGCTGGGTGGAATATTCTTTTCCTCCAGCATCTGGATGCCGTTACGAACCTGGGTCATAACGCGCTCCAGTTCCATATCCAGATTCAACAAAGAATCCAGCGCATATTGATCGGCGCCGACTTTTATATTCTCGGCCTCCATGCGCGCCTGCTCGATGATCTGGCCGGCACGCTTTTGAGCTTCCTGTGCGAGACCCTCCTTCTCCACCAACTGATCGGCTTTTTCGCGCGCCAGGACCAAGGTCCGATTCGCCTCTTCCTGAGCCTGGGCGAGAATCCGGTCTTTTTGGGAATAGACCTGCAGCGCCTTCTTGACCTCTTCCGGAATGGAAATACGCATCTGGTCAATGATATCCAGGAATCGGTCTTCATCCACGATGACGTTATGGGTCAGCGGGATGGGACGGCTTTCGTTGAAAAGTTCTTCCAGGCGATCAACAAGGTGAAGGATGTCCATACGCTCCTCCGTTCAGGTGCGCAAGCCTGCCCTGGCTGGCTAGGCCAGGGAGAGTGCTGCGCAGGCTCAACTTACTAATCTCTATTCTCGAATATCTGATCTCTATTCTAATCCCGAAGTGCATTTGGCGGTACTTGTCTATCGTTCCTGCCGCTCAACTTGATCTTTAGCGCCTTCTCAACTTGCGGCGGCACCATGCTGGATACATCCCCCTCCAGCGAGGCGATCTCGCGCACTGTGCTGGATGAAAGAAAAGTATGCTCTTCGGCGGTAATAAGGGCGATAATTTCGATATCCGGCGCCAGGCGATGATTGGCCAGCGCCATACGGAACTCGAACTCAAAATCCGAGAAGACGCGCAAGCCGCGCACGATGACCTGCGCCTCGATCTGACGGCAGACATTGACGGTCAGGCCGCTGTAACCGGTGACGCGTATCTTGGGATGATCCTTGAAGGTTTCATTGACCAGCTTGATGCGTTCCTTGGGTGAGAATAGCAGCGATTTCAACGGTTTATCGTAAACGGCAATGACCAGTTCGTCGAAAAGACGCGCCGCACGCACAGCAATGTCAATGTGTCCGTAATGGATGGGGTCGAAGGTTCCGGGAAAGAGAGCGCGGACCATAATTAACTGACATCTCCTTTGCCATTGCCCCAGAAGCGCCCCAGGGCATCAGCTAAAAGTTGATTTTCGGGCATTTGTAAATCGGGATCGCGCTCGAACAAAGCCTGCGCTTGCAGGCGAGCTTTCTCAATCATGCGCACGTCGCTCAACGAGGCCATACGTAAACCGGCATAGCCAGATTGGCGCGTACCCAGGAATTCACCTGGGCCGCGCTGCTCGAGGTCGCGCTCGGCGAGCACAAAGCCATCGTTGGTCTCGGCCATGGCAGTCAGGCGCTCATTTTCGATCGCATCCTCGTGAGTCGGGACGAGCAGACAGTAGGATTGGGCCGAACCGCGCCCGACCCGTCCACGCAACTGGTGCAATTGGGCCAGCCCGAAACGGTCCGCGCCCTCGATGAGCATGACAGTGGCGTTGGGGATGTCCACGCCCACCTCGACCACCGTGGTGGAAACCAGCACGTGGAATTCGCCCTCCCGGAAGCGCAGCATGACGGCGTCCTTCTCGTCGGGACGCAGTCGCCCGTGCAGCAGGCCGACCTTCAAATTTGGGAAGATCTCCTGCTGAAGGCGGGCTTGCTCGGCCGTGGCAGCCAGCAAATCGCTCTTTTCACTCTCCTCGATGAGCGGATAGATGACGAACGCCTGTCGGCCTTCTGCGACCTGGGAGCGGATCAAGCTATAGGCGCGTTCACGCTCGCGCGGCGTCAGGACATGCGTCTCGATCTCCTGGCGTCCGGGCGGCATCTCGTCCATCACCGAGAGGTCGAGGTCGCCATAAACGGTCAGGGCCAGCGAGCGCGGGATGGGTGTGGCGGTCATTACCAGCAGGTGCGGGTTGGTCGCTTTCGAGCGCAGCGCGGCGCGCTGTTCGACGCCGAAACGGTGCTGCTCGTCAATCACGGTCAGTTGCAGGTCGGCAAATGTGACCGGGTCTTCGAGCAGGGCATGTGTGCCGATGACGACCTTGATGCTGCCATCGGCCAGCCCGGCGCGGATCGTCTCTTTCTCGGATTCGGGCGTGTCGCCAAGCAACAGGCGTACGGACTCGACCCTGAGCCGGCCCTCGCCTGCCAGCAATTGGCTCAGGTTGCGGAAATGTTGTTCGGCCAGGATGCTGGTCGGGGCCATTATGGCTGCTTGCGAAGTCCTCGTAGAGGGCGCGCCGGCCTCCGTTACAATTGCCGCAGCCAGGGCCGCCACGACCGTCTTCCCAGAGCCGACATCACCCTGCAAAAGCCGGTTCATCGGTTTGCCGGAAGCCAAATCCTTGCGGATATCGGCCACGGCGCGTCCCTGCGCGCCGGTCAGCGCAAAGGGTAACGAGCCTATGCGCGCCTCCAGCCAGTCATCCGGCGCCGCGAAGACGTGGGCGGCAGCCGCCTGCCAGTCGCGCTTCTGGCGCAGCACGCCCATCTGGAGGAAGAAGATTTCGTCGAAAGCCAGCCGCTGGCGCGCGGCGCGAAGACTCTCCTGATTATCCGGGAAATGCACCTGCAGGAGGGCTGTTTTCAGATTGAGCAATTCCGCCGACGAGCGGATGGACTCGGGCAAATGGTCGCTCAATTTGGGCGACCAGTACGAGATAACCTCTCTCATCCGAGAGCGCAGCCACTTCTGGGCGACATTCGCCGTCAGCGGATAGATCGGCACGATGCGGTTGGTGTGCAGGTTCTCGACTTCGACCGGCTCCCAATCGGGGCTGTTCATCACCAGCCGGCCAAGATACTGGTCAATTTTGCCGGAGACGGATATGGAGTCGCCGCCATGCAGGCGGTTGGTGAGCCAGGGTTGGTTGAACCAAGTCAGGCGCAAACCGCCGGTGCCATCCTGGATGACAACCTCCACAATGCTCACAGCCCCGGCGCGCACCGGGCGGCTGGTCACAGTTTGGACGGTGCCGATTACGGTGACTTCGTCGCCATAATTCAGGCGGTGGATGGGTTTCAACTGGCTGTAGTCGTCGTAACGGCGCGGGAAGTAATAGAGCATGTCGCCCAGGGTACGCAAACCGAGCCTGGCGAGATCCTTGGCGTGACTCTGGCCAATTCCAGCCAGGACGGTCAGCGAGGCGTTCAGCGCGATCGGGGTCTGGCTGGTGCGGCCACCGGGGTGCAGGTCGGCGCGCCCCTTTTCAGGCTGAGGCGGGGAGGGATGGCGCGGCGGTTGAGGGGCGGGTTGCTTTATAGAGGCTGGAGCGGGCTGAACGGCCTGGGTCGCGGCAGCAGGCGAAAGGTCCGCGGAAGGAGCGGGAGAGGCAGCCGGCTGCGATTCGCGTCGCGTGGCGGTTTGTCCTTGGATTTGCTTCCAGAGCGTTTTCAACGCCTCGGCGCGCGCTTCCGGCGTCAGATCATGATAGCCCCGCAGGCAAGCGGCGACAGCTTGCACGGTCTCTTCCGGAACACTTTCATTGCGTGCTTCCGCCTGCCATAAATCCAGGATTTTAACGAGGCCGCCGATAACCGCGCGGTCTTGATAGCCATTATCGTATTCGAGGCGGAAGAATTTTCGGAGTTTCTCCAGTGAAGGCTGCATGGAGTAATTTTATCACGGGAAATGGAAGCGGATTGGATTAGTAATCAAGACCCCGTTTTCTCCAAGAAAACGGGGTCTTGCGTTCGTCAAGAGTGCGTTCAAGAGACTGGCACCGCCGCCAACCCCAGGCCATTTGGTCCGGTGTGCGTACCGATGACGGTGGTGACATTGACCACCAGCGGCGGGACGGGAAGCTTGGGCTTGAGGTCTTCGAGCAGTTGGCGGGCGGCGGTTTCGGCGTTGGTATGCAGGATAGCCAGGCGTTCGAGTGGCCCCCACGAGTTTAGCGCCTCGGCCAGGCGGAGAATACCCTGCGAGCGGGTGCGCACTTGAGCCAGTCGCTCGATGATGCCGAAGCGGAGTTCGATCATCGGCCGGATGTTGAACAGATCACCGATCATCGCCTTGGCCCAGGAGACACGACCGCTGCGGCGAAGATATAGGATGGTATCCAGCAAGGCGACCACGCGCACACGCTGCTTTACGCTCTCGACAAGCCCGAGGATATCCTCCAGGCTGACGCCGCGCGCAACAGCTTCAGCCGCGGCAAGCACTTGAAACCCCAGCCCCAGGCTTAATTGGCCGCTATCCAGCACGTGCACGCGCTGACCAAATTGTTCGGCGGCCAGACGCGCTGCGTTGAAGATGCCGCTCAACCTGTCTGGCGGATGGATGGAAAGAATATGTGAAGCGCCGGCATTGAGCAGCCATTCGTAGCGTTCCTGGAAGCTGCCAACAGACGGCGCGGAGGTGGTCGGCGGAACGGAGAGGCTCGGCAGGCGTTCGTAAAACTCCTCACGGGAAATCCCTTTACCGTCTTCGTAACTTTCACCGCCAATGTTCAGAATGGCCGGTACGACCGCGATATCGTGCAGGAGGCGTAATTCTTCCGGGATGTCGGCAGTGCTATCGGTTACCAACGATATTTTCATTTCGACCTCGTCTCTGGTTTTTCCATCACCACCAAACCGATGCTCTGCGGACCAAATAAGGTCGCCAGGTGTGCTCCAATGGCGTGCACACTGAATGGGGTTTGTGGGAAACTGTCCTCGACATACTCGCGTAATGGCCGGGCGCACAAGTGAGTAAGCCCTGTTCCCTGGATGAGGGCAACATGGTAGGGATCGTTAAACTCGTCTATATATTCTTGAAGCGATTCGAGCAGGTGGCGCTGGGTGCGAACTTTGGCCATCGGCGTCAGGCGCCCTTCTTCCAGGATAAAGAGCGGTAGCAATCCCAACATCTCACCGATGAAGGCTTGAGAGCAGTTGAGAAAACCAGCCGCGGCGAGATAGCTCATCTCTGGGATGCAGAAGAGCAGATAAACCCGCGGAATGGTCGCCCGCACCAACTGTTCGATCTCCACCGCGGATGCGCCGGCAACGGCTGCCCCGGCCGCAGTCTGAACTAATAAACCCAGGCCGATGGCAGTGGTCTGTGAATCGACCACCTGGATGGTGGCGTGATTGGTGTACTGGCAGGCGGCTTCCTCAGCCCAGTGGAGCATCGGGCTGAGAAACGACGAGAGTGTGATAATGAGGATGTGATCAAATTCCCGGCTTAACCGGGTAAAATAATCTGAGAATACCTGTCTGGCTGGGGGAATGAGCCGTCCCCCTGGCGGTTCTTGCGGGACGCGAGAGTTTCTTTGCCGGGTTGCACCTGGTTTTATGCCGAAAGAAATGACATAGACCCGCTCATGGCCGGGAAACCTGGCGCGTGTGAATTGCGCTGTGCTGTCGGTGAGGATACAAACATTTGCCATGTTACTGCTTAGCGCAGATAGCAGGATGACTTTACTCCACAGATATGATGAACTGATAATGCGGCTGTCCGCCGTACTGAAGTTCGATCTCTTGAGCAGGATACGCCGCGCGGATCAAATCAACGATGCGATTGGCCTCGGTAGCCGCCAGGTCTTCACCATAGAAAAGGGTAATCAACTCATGGTCTGCCGCGTTGGCTTTTTCCAACAGGCCGAGGCAGGCCTGCTCCACAGATATGGCTGAAAGAACCAGGCTGCCATTCATCAACGCAATTACCTGCCCCTTTTCCACGGCAACATCATCAATTTCCACTGAACGGGTGGCGATGGTGATCTCGCCGGTTGTCACCTCATCCAGCGCCCGGGTCATCTTGGCCGCGATGGCTTCCACGTCCCCATCCGGGTTTAGCTGCATCATGGCTGCCAGTCCCTGCGGGATGGTGCGGCTGGGAACGATCTGCACCTTTTTGACGGTGACATCCCTGGCGGCCTGGGCGGCCAGGATGATATTCTTGTTGTTCGGCAGGATGATGACCTTGTCGGTCGGCAGGTTTTCGAAGGCGCTCAAGATTTCCTGGGTGCTGGGATTCATCGTCTGACCACCCTCGACGATGGCGGCTACGCCCAGGCTGGCAAACACGCGTGAGATCCCCGCGCCTGGCGAGACGGCCACGACGGCGATCTGCCCGGGTTCGATATTGGCCAGCTCGATCCGATCTTTACTGGCCTTGCGGTCAATCTCACCCATCTGGGCGATCAAATTCTCGATGGCGACTTTGGTTACCGTGCCAAGCGTCATAACAAAGTCAATCGGCTGGTAACGGTTCTCAGTCGGGACGTGGATGTGCATCCGGTACATCCCATCCCCTTCGCCGACCTGGATGGAAGTGCCCATTTCTTCAAGTTCCCCATAAAACTTCGGCAGGTCGAGCGGCATGGCCGGGACGAAATCAACGACAATCTCGAAATCCTGTCCCGCTTCGATGGATTCCAGAGTGTTTTCCAGAATCATCGCAGATAATGGCTGGACGGTCGCCAGCGGCGCATCCAGCGGCTGGCCGTAGACGTAACGCAACATCCCTTCGAGGATGAAATACAGCCCCTTGCCGCCGGCATCAACCACCCCGGCCTGTTTCAAAACCGGCAGGAGTTCGGGCGTGTACTCGACGGAAGCATCCGCAGCCGTCACGACCTGCGCCAGGATCTCGAGCGGATCCTGCGTCTCCTCAAGAGCGGCTGCGGCGGCGGTGGCAATATCCTTGGCAACGGTCAGGATCGTCCCTTCCACCGGGCGGACGACACCTTTGTAAGCCGTGTCGCGCGCCTCAGCAAAGGCTTTTACCAGGCTGGGGCCATCCAGCGTCTCCTGGTTGTGCAGGGCGCGGGCGAAGCCGCGCCACAACTGTGAAAGGATGACCCCTGAGTTGCCGCGTGCACCCATCAAAGCGCCCTGCGATACTGCGGCCGCCATTTGGCCGACATTGCGGTGGCCCAGATCATCAATTTCCGACCAGGCCGATTGCATCGTCAAGACCATATTCGTCCCCGTATCACCATCCGGGACGGGGAATACGTTGAGAATATTTACCGTCTGCTGGTTGACCTTCAACCAGAGCAAGCTGGCCTCGATCAGTTTCTTGAGAGCCTGCCCGTCAATCGGCATGGATTTAAAGCGCTCCAGCCGCGCCTGAGTATCCAGTTCCATAAAGCTAAATTCTCCTGAACACTAAAATCAATCCGGGTTGCTGACGCGCAGTCCCTGAATGTGCACATTGATTTTGTGAACCGGCATACCCAAGGCCTTCTCGACTTTAAATCGTACCGCGTTGCCAACGCTGGCCGCTACCGAGGTAATCCGTGTGCCGTATTCCACAATGACGTGAACGTCAATGTCAATCTCTTCGCCGTTGTAATGCACCGAAACGCCGCGCGCCGGTTCGCGGGTGATGCTGCTCGTCAGGCCCTCCGCCAGATTCTTGGGAGCCAGCCCGACCACACCGTAAGATTGCAGCGTGGCATGATAAGCAATCGTCGCGACAGCATTTGGCGCGATATGAATGCCGCCCAGGGTAGTTGTTTCTTCGCCCATAATTGATCCTCTGTATCTTATTAACAACTTTGCTTGAATAAGGATGCGAACTGTGGTAAAATCAGCCGCTTGAAATCAGCGGGTAAACCCGTCAGCTATTATGGTATGAAAGGAAGTTGCAAGATGGCTAAGTGCGCACATTGCGGCAAGACGACCACCTTCGGTCACAACCGGTCTTTCTCGATGCGGGCGACCAATCGCGCTTTCCTCCCGAACCTGCAAAAGGTGACGGTACTCGCGAGCGGCCGCAAATTAAAGAAACTGCTCTGCACCAAGTGCATCCGCACATTGGTCAAGACAGCCTGATGTAGGGCGGCTTGCTTGGCCTCCGGCCTGATGTAGGGCGGCTTTCTTAGCCGCCGACAACTGGCTGGTTAGAAACCAGCCCTACTTCAAAGATCGCGGCGCAAGCCGTGGTTTTTGTTTCCCTCACCCCTGCCCCTTCGCGAAGCACCCCTGTGGGGCTCCCAAAATTGGGAGAGGGGTTGGGGGTGAGGGCTTATGTCAACTTTTCCCTTAACGCCGCAATGCCGGCTGCAATTCCTTCTGGATGGTCGAACACGGCATGCGCCGCGACAAAGGCATTTGCGCCCGCTTTGCGGACCTCGGGCAGGGTCTGCGCCGAGATGCCGCCGTCCACCTCCAGCCAGGCAGACGAACCGATCGCATCCAACATGCGGCGCAGCGCGGCGACCTTTGAGGTCGTCTCAGGCAGGAATGTCTGCCTGGAGTATCCCGGGTTGACGGTCATCACCAGCACCAAGTCAACCATTTGCAGCACCGGCTCGATTGCCGTGACGGGCGTGCCAGGGTTCAATGTCACGCCGGTGGCGCAGCCCAAGGCTCTGATTTCTTGCAAGGTGCTATCTAAATGCGGACAAGTCTCCACATGGACGGTCAGGTGGCTCGCTCCGGCTTTCGCGAAGGCCTCCAGTAAGCGCTCCGGAGACTCGATCATCAGATGCACGTCCAGAGGCAGTTTCGTCGCCCGGCGGCAGGCCTCCACAATGAAAGGCCCCATAGTCAGATTCGGCACAAAGTGACCATCCATCACGTCCACGTGGATCCAATCCGCGCCGGCGGCCTCGCATTCGGCAATTTGTTCGCCGAGGCGGGTAAAGTCTGCCGAGAGGATGGAGGGAGCAAGGAGATTTTTTGGAGGCATGGGTGAGGGAATTAAACGTGAAATGTGAAACGTGAAACGTAAAACGTAAAACGTGAGAAAACGTGCCAACCTGCCAACGTGTAGACGTGCAAACCTTACCGAATGGGCGGATTATACACGAAATACACCCAAACCCAGAACGGGATCAATCCGCCGACCGCCAGCAATGCCAACAAGCCCAAACCGACCGAGACCCAGTCAATATTCAGGCTGGCCGTCTCTTCAGTTACCGTTAGGCCTTTGGCGGGGGGGAGGGTGTACTCCATAACCGGGGCCGCTTCCGGGGTCAAGGCCAGCGCAGGGGCGTTGCGGGCGTCCCCGAAGTTCAGCAGCACGCGTCCCAATTGGTCCGCGGTGCGATAACGAGCGGATGGCTCTTTCGAGAGCACCTTGAGCAGGATCTGTTCCAGTGTAGGCGAAATCTCGGGGAGCATTTCGGTCAGCAGCGGCGGCTGAACATCCAGATGCATGTGCGCCAGCTCAGTGGCAGTGGTCGCGTTGAAAGGCAAGGCGCCGGTCAACATCTCATACATAACCACGCCCAGCGAGTAGACATCCGAAGCCGGGGATGGCGCCGCGCCGGAGGCCTGCTCGGGGGAAAAATATTGCGGCGAGCCCCAAACCACCTCACTCTTCTCGTCCGGGCGAATCGAAGCCAGGGCGCGGGCGATGCCGAAATCGGCCACCTTGAGGCGTTGATCCGGCGTGACCAGCATGTTCTGCGGCTTGACGTCGCAATGCACCAGGCCGGCGCGGTGGGCATAGCCGATCCCGGCGCAGGCCTGGATGATAAGCGGCAGGGCCTCCTCGGTGGTGAAACGGCCGCGTTGCTGGAGCAGCGTCTTCAGGTCCATGCCGGGGACGTATTCCATCACGATGAATAGTTTTCCGGCGTCCAACCCAAAATCGTGAACGGTGACAATGTTGGGATGGGAGAGATTGGCAGCCGCCTTGGCTTCCTGACGGAAACGTTCCTGGAAGGCTGGATCGCGCGAATAATCCTCGCGCATGATCTTGACCCCCACGTAGCGTTCAAGCATCAGGTCACGCGCTCGATAAACATAGGCCATGCCACCCTTGCCAAGTCCTTCGAGCAACTGATAACGATCGTTGAGCAGGCGCGTTTCTTCCATAGTTTCTTGTGGTAAGTGAAAGTCACTAAATTTCCGATAAAGTCTGATGCCCTTTTGGCATTATACCCCGCAGGGGTATTATATTATACGGCCTTTTTCGGCATCTTCTCTACTGAAATTCTCAAAGCCCCTTATAATAGCGGCATGGTCAACACACTCCTGATCTATAACCCGGCTGCCGGACGTTTTTCGGTGCGCCTCTTCATCGGCGGTATCGTCCGAGTTTTGAATGAGGCTGGCTGGAGCGTCGAGGTGGCCGAGACGATCAACATCCGCCACGCCACGCAACTGGCCCGCCAGGCCGCCACGGAGAAATTCTCCGCTGTCTTCGCCATCGGCGGCGATGGGACGGTCGGCCAGGTGGCGGCTGGCTTGATCGGCTCGCAGACCGCTCTCGGCGTCCTACCGGCAGGCACTTCCAACGTCTGGGCGCGCGAGATCGGGTTGAATGCCTTCACTTGGAATCACCTGAGAGCCTTTCGCGAGAATGCCCAGATCTTGGCGCACGCGCCCAGCTACACAGTAGACCTGGGTCTGTGCAACGACCAGCCTTTCCTGATGTGGGCTGGCATCGGCCTGGACGCCCTCACCGTTCATAAATTAGAACCGCGCAAGCGCTTTGAAAAGTATCTTGCTGTCCCGCATTACGCTGCCACGACCATCTGGAACGCCATGCTCTGGCATGGCATGAACCTGCGCGTTTGGGCCGACGACAAGCGCGTCGAGGGACACTACCTGCTGGCTGTGGCGAGCAACATCCGTCATTATCTCGGCGGACTGGCAGAGATCTCGCCCCAGGCTTACCTGGACGACGGCGAAATGGACCTGTGGCTGCTCAGCGGCGACAGCCTGGCGGATGCTTTTCGCCATTTCTTCGCGATCACTGCCGGCCGGCATGTCACCTCGGATCAGGCGCGCTGCCTGCCATTCCGCAACGCGCGGATAGAGTCTGAAACGCCATTTTCCCTCCAAATGGACGGCGAGCCGATGTTGGGCGGGCAGCAAGTGACGATCGCCGTCGCACCGCAGGCATTACGTGTGCTGATGCCACCCCAGGCGGCGGAGCGTCTCTGCGGCCATAAGGCGACAGAATTTAGATGAAAAACATCCTAAACATCAAAGTCATGCTGGGCGCCTTGACGACTGCCTCCGTATTGCTGTGTACGACGCTGGCCTATATTCTGTGGATAGGACCGGCCGCACACATCCCGGACCCTTCGGCGGTCGCCTCACCTGTGCCTGCGGCACTGGCGCAGGCAAACCAGGCTCTGGGGCCGGTTTCCGCCGCGCTGACCCTCATCCCCGCCCCGACCTCCACGCCGCGCTACGTGGCTCCTACCCTAACGCCCGTCCCGCCAACGCCGGCTGCCTCCCCCACCACGCTGCCAGGGGCTTTTGCAGTCGGCGCGTACGTACAGATCAGCGGCACTGAAGGCCAGGGGCTGCGTCTGCGCGCTCAACCGGGGTTAAACAACCCGCCGCTATTCCTGGGCTACGATTCGGAGGCCTTCCTGGTGACCGACGGCCCGCAACAAGTTGACGGCCACACCTGGTGGTATCTGACCGCCCCCTACGACCAGACCCGTTCTGGCTGGGCGGTGCAGGATTATTTATCCGTTATCCCATCCCCATGATGGCAGGTGACTGCCCTCCATGATCCTTATGAAACCAACCTCTTTCACTGCTGACCGCCAGGCTAAAGAATTGACCGTCGTCTGGGACGATGGTCATACCAGCCTGTATTCGTTTTCCTTGCTGCGGGTGGGCTGTCCTTGCGTGGAGTGTCGCGGCGGTCACGATAAAATGAGCAACGAACCCAGCCAGGAAGTCTTTGAAATGCACTTGGGTGATTCCCCCGCCACGCGGCTTAAAAACCTGCTTCCCGTCGGCTCGTATGCCATCACCCCCGTCTGGGAGGATGGGCACGATTATGGCATCTATAACTGGCATTACCTGCGGGCGCTGTGTCCGTGCGGGGAGTGTAAAAGAGTGGCACAATGACTGGCGAACAAGAAAATGACCGCTGCTATTTCTGCGGCGGGAAACTGGAATCCAGAATCACCCTGCTGCCGTTCGTGGTAAAAGGCAGTGTGGTGATTGTCAAGAATATCCCCGCGGATGTGTGCTTACAATGCGGTGAAGCAGTGGTGAGTAGCAACGTGGCAAAAAAAGTGGATCATCTCCTCAAGCAGGCGCAACATTCCGGCTTTGAGATGTCTATCGTAGCCTACCCGCTTCCTGCAATGGAGATGGCATGAAACCATAACGCCCAGGTGTAATACTTGGTGAATTTTCCCCCCTCTTATAACGAGCCTTGCCAAGGTTGATAACCTTCGCAAGGCTCTTATGCTCTACGGCGTTTTCGTCGGCGTCACCTTCGGCGTGCTGGAGAGTGTCGGCGTTTGCGTCACCTTTGGCGTACTTGTGAATGTGGGCGCAGCCGTCGGCGAAGGAGTGACCACCAGACGTTGCCTGGCCTGGTCGCGCCAATCCGCCGGAACGACCTCTTTTGGCAGCACGAAATCGGCAGGCAATTCCAACAAGTTGCGCCAGTAGTGCTCGGCATTCTGGGGTTCATTCAACTGGTCCAGGCAAATGGCTTCCCAGTAATCCGCTTGAGCCTGTAATAACCGGTTATTCTTTACCAACGGACGCACGTCGCGTTCGATCTGCATGTAGGCGTTTCCGGCAGAACCCTGCATCAGATAGACGCGCGCCAGCCCCAGTTGGGCATCGAAGTCAGATGGGTCATAGGCCGCCGCGGCCTTGAAATCCTGCTCGGCCTTATCCAACTCTTTCAGACTCAGATAGGCCAGGCCGCGTTGGTAATAGGCTTCGGCATACTTTTTATCCATTCCGATAGCCCGATCGAGGACGGAGACCGCCGCGCGGTAATCCCCGGCCGCGTTGTAACCCGCGCCCAGGCTGACGAATGCGCTCGGATCGTCGGGTTGGTAAAGCGTGTAAGTTTGCAGCGCGCCGACGACTTCCTCCAACTGCCCGGCAGCGCTGTAAGCCTGTCCCAAGACCAGATAAGCTGGCAGCAAAGTCATATCCAGCTCGTTGGCTTTCCTGGCAGATTCCAATGCCTGGTCGTACCTTCCCAGCGCCATCTGTGCCTGCGCCAGGTAGAGATACACCAGGGGAGAATCCGGGCTGAGGCTTTTGGCTGTCTCCAGGTCAGCCAGAGCAGCAATCGGGTCGCCGAGGTGGATGCGCCTTGCACCCCGCGCCAGGTACGCGGCGGTAAATTGTGGGTCCAGTTGAATGGCCTTATCCAGATAGCCCGTTACGTCGGTTTCAAAATCCAGGGCCTCCAACGCCATTGCCTGGCCCAAATAGCCCGGCGCAAAACTGGCGTTGCTCTGTACCGCCGCGTTGTAAGCATCTAAAGCCGTGGCATTGTCGCCCAGGAAACGATAGCTCTCGCCGATGTAATAATACGCATCTGCCGCGCCCGGCTCGATGACCAGCACCTGCTGCATCAGGTTGATGGCGTTCTGGTAGTCGCCCTGCTTGAAATATCGAATAGCCGCTTTGTATGCGTCCGAACTGGTTACCGGATGCTGCGTCGTGACGTACAACGGCGTGGGTGTGTACGTGGCCGGTAAAAGCATCCAGAGCGGCGTGGGCGCGGCGAAGGTCGGCGTGGGCGTACGGAAGAGGGGTGTACTGGAGGGTGTGAGCAAAACTGTCGCCGTCGGGCGGTGGGTGGGGGTCTTGAGGACACGCAATGTAGCGCCACGCGGCAGCATTAGACTCAATAAGACCAGGGCGATGAGGATCGCACCGGCCGCGATCACCAGCAGCAGGCGAACGAGCGGATTTGCCCAGCCCGTCTTCTTGGGTTTATCTTCCTCCTGGATAACCAGTTTTTCTTCCCACGGGCGCGGGCGGTTGAGCGGGAACGGCGGCAGCGAATCGTCAGGCGGCAGCGCGCCGAGCATGGTCAGGCCGCGTCGCGCGGCCGCATTTCCAGGCTCCAGTTTGAGCGCCGTCTGCAGGCAATACAGGCGTTCCTTCTGCGAGTCCACCGCCGCGCTCAGCCAGACCCAGTAAGTTGCATTATTTTGGTCGGCCTTCAAAAGGCGCGTCAGCATATCTCTGCCGCGCGCCCGGTCTTTTTTGCGCAGCGCCTCGATAGCTTCCTGGAGCATGGTATCTTCGGCCATGCGTTGAGTCTAGCACAGGCTGATGGATGGGGCAAGCCCCCGAACTGCGGGGACATGTGGCGCGGGGTATAATTCCGGTATGCGCAGACTCATTTCCATGATTGTTGTTTTGGTGGGACTAACTGCCTGTGGAGGCAAACCTGACCCGCTGCCTGCCGCGCCATTCGCCAGCCCGCGCCCCTACCAGACGGCCACCCCTGCCGCCACGCTATTCGTCCTCACCCCGATTCCGCCGCTGACCGAGATGCTGCTCCCCACCCCGACGCCGTTCACCTACACCGTCGCCGCCGGGGATACGTTGAGCGGGATCGCGACGCGCTTCGACGTGCGCCTGGACGACCTGCTGACAGCCAACCCGGGCCTCTCACCCACCGCCTTGCAGGTCGGCGCGCTGCTGACGATTCCCCTCGGCGGGAACACCTCCGGCGAACCGACGCCCACGCCGGTCCCATTGGCGATCCTGCAAACGGACTGCTGGCCGAGCGCCGAGGGTGGCCTGTGGTGCTTCGCGCTGGCACACAACAATTACGCTGAGACAATCGAGAATCTCTCAATGCAGTTCACTTTGCTGGATGGTTCCGGGCAGGAAATTGGCAGCCAGGTGGCCTACGGATTGCTCAATATCCTCCCTGCGGGAATGAAAATGCCGCTCGCCGCCTTCTTTCCCGCGCCGGTTCCAGCGGACGTCCATCCCCGCGTCCAGGTATTAACCGCCATCCTCCTGCCCGCGGACGACCTGCGCTATCTGCCCATCGCCCTGCAGAATACACTGGTGCGCGTGGATTGGCCCGGGCGGACGGCGCACGTCACCGGTCGCGCCGCCCTGACGACGCAAAGCACAACGGCCGGCACGCTTTGGGTGCTCGGGGTGGCCTACGATCAATATGGTCATGTGGTCGGTGTGCGCAGATGGGATGCGAGCGAGCCTTTGAACGCCGATAGCAGTTTAGCCTTTGATTTCCTGGTTTTCAGCCTCGGTCCGCCCATTGACCATGTGGATTTACTGGTGGAAGCGAGGCCGTGACACCCGACCCTATCCACATTATTGCGTCCTCTGCAAAAAGGTCATGTCACCCTGAGCGAAGCGAAGGGTCTCCCACATTATCTTGGGGATGCTTCGCTGCGCTCAGCATGACAAAATCGAGTTTTTTCAATGCAGTCACAACATTTAAACCGACCACAGGTCATTGCATCCACATCCCTTCACGGCGTATAATTGTTGAGAGGTGACGGATGTCGGTTTTGTCGCCGCGGTCGTCGAGGATATCAAATCGGAACCAAAGAAAAAAAGAAAAAAATAGGAGAATCTATGCCTCGCATCGTGCGCGCCCCACGCGGGACGCAACTAACCTGCAAGTCCTGGCTGACCGAAGCCGCGTATCGCATGATCCAGAACAACCTCGACCCGGAGGTGGCCGAGCGCCCGCAAGACTTGGTCGTCTACGGCGGGCGCGGACAGGCAGCTCGCAACTGGGAGTGTTTCGACGCCATCCTCGAGTCGCTCAAGAATCTCGAAGACGACGAGACGCTGCTGGTGCAATCCGGCAAGCCGGTAGCTGTTTTCAAGACGCACACAGACGCACCGCGCGTCCTGATTGCCAATTCCAACCTGGTGCCGCACTGGGCCACGCAGGAGCATTTCGATAAACTCGCCGCGCAGGGCCTGATCATGTACGGCCAGATGACCGCCGGTTCGTGGATCTACATCGGCACGCAAGGAATTCTGCAAGGTACTTATGAGACCTTCGGCGCACTGGCGAAACTGCGCGGCTGGAGTTCACTGAAAGGTAAATTCTGCCTGACCGCCGGTCTGGGTGGGATGGGCGGCGCGCAGCCGCTGGCCATCACCATGAACGAGGGCGTCGGCCTGATCGTGGAGGTGGACCCGGCGCGCGCCAAACGCCGCCTCGAGATCGGCTACGTGGATAGGGTGGTGGACACGCTCGAAGAGGCGATGACGCTGGTCGAGGAAGCCAAAGATCAGCAAAAGCCGCTCTCGGTCGGGCTCATCGGCAACGCCGCGGAGGTGTATCCGGAACTGGCGGCGCGCGGCGTCATCCCGGATGTGGTCACCGACCAGACGCCGGCCCACGACGTGCTTTTCTACGTGCCATCCGGCTTGAGCGTGGCCGCCGCCGAGGAGTTGCGCAAATCCAATCCAAAAGAGTACGAGAAGCGTTCGATGGCCTCGATGGCGCGTCATGTTCAGGCCATGCTCGAATTCAAGCGTGCAGGCGCGGAGGTATTCGATTACGGCAACAACCTGCGCCAACGCGCCTACGACTACGGCGTGACGGACGCCTTCGAGTTCCCCGGTTTCGTCCCGGCTTACATCCGCCCGCTGTTCTGCGAGGGCAAAGGCCCCTTCCGCTGGGTGGCGCTTTCCGGCGACCCGGAAGATATCTACCGCACCGACGAAGCCGTGATGGAGCTTTTCCCCGCAGACGCCCACCTGCACCGCTGGCTGAAGATGGCGCGCGAGAAAATCCCGTTTCAGGGATTGCCGGCCAGGATTTGCTGGCTGGGCTACGGCGAACGCGCCAAAGCCGGGCTGAAATTCAATGCGATGGTGGCGCAGGGCATCCTCAAAGCCCCGCTTGTGATCGGCCGCGACCACCTGGACGCGGGTTCGGTCGCCAGCCCCAACCGCGAGACCGAGGCGATGAAGGACGGCAGCGACGCCGTTTCAGACTGGCCGCTGCTCAACGCCATGCTCAACGCCGTGGGCGGCGCGACATGGGTCTCATTCCATCACGGCGGCGGGGTGGGCATCGGCTACAGCCAGCACGCCGGTCAGGTCATCGTCGCGGACGGCACGCCCGAAGCGGCAAAACGCCTGGAGCGCGTGCTGACGGCCGATCCCGGCCTGGGCGTGGTGCGTCACGCCGACGCGGGTTATGCTATCGCCGTTGAGGCGGCGAAGAAACATGGGATCAAGATGCCGATGTTGAAGTAGGTTGCAGGTTGGAAAGTTGTGGCGGGCTTTATCTCCGCCCCTTTGTCGTTCATAAAGCGAAAAACAGTTCATGTATAATAATCAGGAATTCCCAAAGACTACGTAACGCGGAATTCATTCCGCAACCAAATGGCGATATGAATATCGCGCTACACAATCTTCGCGGTTGTGATAATTTTCAAGAGTAATACTATAATGCGGCCTCCAGCCGCAGCCGAAGTAAGTCGGATTGCCAATCCGACCTACGAATTGCACGGATCGCGCAAATGATGCCAAGTAATACAATAAGAGGCTGCCATGACGATTGAATATGACGATAAAGGGAAATTCTATACAGACGTGATCTCGAAATCCGCTCTTCCAACGATCATCCAGACAGCGACTCAACGCATTCATGGCAGTATCCATGTCCGGCGTGACCAGCGGCTGAAAGATGAGTTGGATATCAATGAAAAGTTCCTGGCGGTCACCGATGCGACAGTCTATACGTTCGATGGCCAGATACTCTACCGGTGCAAATTTATCAGCATCCAACGCGCCCAGATCGTTTGGGTTATTCCAGAGACAGAATTAATTAGCCCCCCAGTCGAAACAGGTGAGATATGACAAATGATGATCTCTCTCCAGCGTCGGGGCTGGCTGCGCCGGATTATTCCAAGCTTAAATCCTATCTGATTTCCGCCATCACGCGCGAACTGGAGGCGCTGAATCCAGCCTCGGATCAACGAGGAGCGATCATCGCCAAAAGCATGGCCGAGGCTTACGCTCAAACCCGCCTGCAACTATCGGATAGCATCCGGGAAACATTGTTCCAGGATATTCGTAACGAGATTCTCGGTTATGGCCCGATCCAGCCTTTGCTGGATGATCCGGATGTCAGTGAGGTGATGGTCAACAGCCCAAAGAGCGTGTATGTCGAGAAAAAGGGACGTCTCATCAAGACGAACATCGTTTTCGATGATAACGATCACATCCAGCGCGTCATAGAGCGTATCATTCTGCCGCTGGGTCGCCGAATTGATGCTGATAGTCCCATGGTGGATGCCCGCTTGCCGGATGGCTCACGCGTCAACGCGGTCATCCCTCCCGTTGCGATTGACGGGGCTTCAATTACCATTCGCAAATTCAGCAAAGATAAGCTGTCCATCAACCAGCTCATCGAGTTCGGCTCGATCACCTCGGGCATGGCCGAGTTCCTCCAGGCCTGTGTCATAGGGCGGCTGAATATTCTCATCTCTGGCGGCACTGGCTCCGGCAAAACCACGCTACTCAATGTGCTTTCCAGCTTTATCCCGGAAGACGAGCGCATTATCACCATTGAGGACGCTGCCGAACTCAGGCTTCAGCAAGAACACGTGCTTCGCCTGGAAACCAAAGCGCCCAACGTGGAAAACCGCGGCGCGGTCAATATCCGTGACCTGGTGCGCAACTCGATGCGCATGCGCCCGGACCGTATCGTGGTCGGCGAGGTGCGCGGCGGCGAGGCCCTGGACATGCTCCAGGCAATGAACACCGGTCACGATGGCTCGCTGACCACCATCCACGCCAACTCGTCGCGGGATGCCATGTCTCGCCTTGAGACGTTGGTGTTGATGGCTGGCATGGATTTGCCAATCAAGATTGTCCGCCAGCAGATTTCCTCGGCCATAGATTTGATCATCCAGCAGTCACGATTGAAAGACGGTACGCGCAAGGTTACCGCGATCACAGAAGTGGCCGGTATGGAAGGCGATGTGGTTGTGTTGAGCGATATTTTCAAGTTTGAACAGAGCGGTGTGGATAGCAACGGGAAAGTAATCGGCCAATTGAAACCGACTGGCATTCGCCCGCTCTTTGGCCCGCGCTTGGAAGCGGCTGGCTTCAAATTAAGCCCGGAGGTCTTCGGCGCTTCCGTCGCTGATATTCTGGCCTCCAACCGCCAGCGGCGTTGAGTTACTCCGAACTTCTCTGCTATAATGACTTGATTGAATAGAGAGGCAACCCATGAGCATTCAGGCCAAGGTTTCCATTCGCACGAAAAAGTTAGGCGTCCTAATCCGAGATGCGCGCCTGGCCGCGCGGCGGGGGATCAATGAATGCGCCGAAGCCATTGGTGTGACGGGCGGCGTGTTCCGCGCTTATGAGGCTGGTCGTCGCGCGCCTTCGCTCCCGGAGCTGGAGGTATTGGCGCATTTTCTGAACCTTCCTTTTAGTCACTTCTGGAGCAGGGAAGCAATTTCGGACGATCCGCCGCCTAACGTGGCTTTCAACTTGCCTGTGCTGGCTGGCGTCCGCCAGCGCATGATCGGCGCCCTCCTGCGTCAGGCGCGCCTGAAGGCAAGTATTTCGCCTAAGGCGCTATCAGAGCAATCCGGCATTTCGACCAGCCGGTTAAAAGCTTATGAACTGGGCGAGCGGCCGATCCCCCTGCCAGAGTTGGAAGGTTTGATGCCCTTGTTGAATGTGCAGGTCGAATCGTTTTTCGACCAGAGCGGGCCGATCGGCCAATGGTGGAACCAACAGCAAGCCATCCAGGAATTTAAAAAACTGCCGCCCGAATTGCAGGATTTTGTTTGCAAGCCAGTCAACCGTCCATATTTGGAGCTGGCGTTAAAATTAAGTGGGCTATCCAGGGACAGACTACGCTCGGTGGCAGAGAATTTGTTGGATATCACGCTTTAGCGCTTTATGTCTGAAGACCTCTCCCCTCGACAGCTTGAAGAAGAAGGCAAATCTGCTTATGCACGGGCGGATTATTCATCGGCGGCGAAGACGTTTGCAGAAGCCGCGGCCGCCTATTCAGCCCAGGATGAGCCTCTGATGGCGGCCGAGATGAAGAATAACCAGAGCGTCGCCCTCCTGCAAAGCCGGCAGGCGCGCGCCGCGCTCGAGGCGGTGACCGGCACCGAAGCAGTTTTTGCCGCTGCGGGTGACAACCGCCGCCAGGGAATGGCGCTGGCCAACCGGGCTGCCGCGCTTGAAGCTCTCCGGCGCGGGGACGAGGCGCTTGCCGTTTACCAAACCTCGGCCGAAATACTGGAAAAGGCTGGCGAGGCTGATTTGTGCGCTGAAGTATTGCGAGCGCTGGCCAGGCTCCAGGTACGCGGCGGCAAAATGACGGAGGCTGTGATTAGCATGCAATCCGGGCTGATGGGGGTAGAAAAACCGACTCTCAAACAGCGTATTCTAAAAAAGCTGTTATTCCTTCGTCTATGGCGCTGAAGGTGGATTTTCGGGTCCGTCCGGCCGTGTCTGCGGATCAGGGCGCGATAGCCGATCTGATCCACTTCGAGGCGCACGTTCATCGTCATTTGGACTGGCGCGATCCATTGGATTGGATCGGTACGCCCCCTTATCTGGTCATTGATTGGAATGGAAGCCTCGTCGCTGCATTGGCTTGCCCTCCCGACCCGCCGCAGGTGGCCTGGATCCGGCTGTTCGTCTGCTCCGATAAACTGCCCTTGCAGGAAGCCTGGTCAATCTTGTGGGAGGCGGCGCAGGCCGACCTGGGCAGAGAAATAAAACTCGTGGCGGTCATTTCTTTACAGGAGTGGTTTAGAAAAATCCTGAAAGCCAGCGGCTTTGCCCTCCGCCAGCAGATTGTCATGCTCGAGCGGAAGGGTGAAGCGCCCGGTGATGGCGCGCCTCCGCTGACGATCAGGTTGCGCCGGATGATGACTTATGACCTGCCGGGAGTCGCGGATATTGACGCCGACGCGTTCGATCCGTTGTGGCAAAACTCGTTCTCGGCGCTGAGCCTGGCTTACTCACAAGCGATGCTGGCTACGGTGGCTGAATGTGAGCAGCGTTTGATCGGCTATCAGTTCAGCACGCAGAATCCGTTAGGGGCGCACCTCGCCCGGCTCGCGGTCCGGCCGGAAGCGCAGGGACATGGAGTCGGGCGCGCGCTGGTCAGTGACCTGCTCCAAACCCTGGCGCGGCGCGGCGCCTCGCGTCTGACTGTCAATACCCAGGAAGAGAATGCGAGTTCGCTGTCGCTATACAAGAAGCTCGGGTTCATCAAGACAGGTGATCGTTTTCAGGTATTCGAATTTCAGGTGCGCTGAACCGAGGAGGAGGTTATGATGGAAGATCCCAATGAGGCGGTTATTGTCAATGCGCTGGTCTTGCAGGCATTGGTCGCCGCCCAGGAAGTGATGGGCGAACATGGCTTGCACGCTGTCCTGCGCAGCAGTGGACTCGAGCGATTCATCACTGAATTTCCACCTAATGACCTCAACCCGGGCATCCGGGCCTCTGAATATGCCCGTTTGAATGAGGCCATCCAGGTTTTCTATGGGCGCGGCGGGCGAGGCATGTTGCGCAGAATAGGCAGGGCATCATTCCAATATGCGCTGAAGGAACAAGCTGCTCTGTTGGGCATAGCCGGCGTGGCCTTGAAGCTGCTACCCCAGAGACAACGGATTAAGTTCATCTTGAACAGCATGGCCGGCGCTCTAAAGAAGACCAACCCGCAGGTGAAAGCCTGGCTTGAAGAAGATGGCAACCGCCTGGCGTATTGCGAATCCACCTGTGCGATCTGCCAGGGCCGTCACAGCGAGCAGCCAGTCTGTTATCTGTACCTCGGCTCAATTGGCGAGGCCGTGCGCTGGGCGACGGATCAGGAATATGAAATTTCCGAAACGCATTGCATCGCCAAAGGCGACCTATACTGCCGGTTTGAAGTAGGAGAAGTTGTCAGGGAAACCTGACAATCTTTGTGCCGAGTAGGCGTTGCCCTGAGTTTATCGAAGGGTGCTGCGCAGATAATCCTTTTTTAGTTCCGGACTGTCCCCGCACTTCGCGACCGCGTAGCGTCCCTTTAGGGAAGCACCCTGCGGGTTGGGGGCTTGTCCGGGTTAGGAGGCGATTGAGATGGAAACATTCGAATGGAATTGGAAGACTTTTGACGGCCTGCAGATGTACTCGAAAGGCTGGGCGCCGAAAGGTGAGCTTAAGGCCACCATTGGCCTGGTGCATGGACATGGCGAGCACATCGGACGCTACGAGCACGTCGCCGCGGCGCTGACCGAGAAGGGTTATGCCCTGCTCGGCTTCGACCTGCGCGGGCACGGCAAGTCTGCCGGGTCGCGCGGCCATACGCCCTCGTACGAGGCATTGATGAATGATATCGCTGCGTTTTTCGAGCAGATCGAGGCGCGTTATCCAGACCTGCCGCGTTTCTTATACGGCCACAGCCTGGGCGGCAACCTGTCCTTGAATTACGCCCTGCGCCGCAAGCCCGAATTGCGCGGCGTGATCGCCACCGCTCCCTGGCTGAAACTGGCCTTCGAGCCGCCGGCCTCCAAGGTTTGGCTGGGGAAGATGATGAACAATATTTTACCCGCCTTCAGCCAGGCCAGCGGACTGGAAACGGCGGCCCTTTCGCATGATCCGACAGTGGTGAAGGCTTATGAGAACGATCCACTGGTGCATGATAAAATCTCGGCGCGCATGTTCGTGTCCATATACGATAGCGGGCTGTGGGTGCTCGAACATGCCGCCGAGTTCCCACTTCCCCTGCTGCTGATACACGGCACTGCCGACCGGCTGACCTCCGCCGAGGCCAGCCGCCAGTTTGGCGAGGCTGCTGGGAAGAACGTTACGTTGCGTCTCTGGGATGGCTGGTATCACGAAATCCACAACGAGCCGGAGAAGGCCCAAGTGTTCAAGGTGGTGACCGACTGGCTGGCGGCGCATTTGAAGTAAAAGGAAGGTGGATTCACATCTGCCTTTAATCTTCCGCACTGGACAAACAGCCTCAAATATGGCAAAATCTTCCCTACTTTGAACTCGGAGGAGAGCAAATGAGCAAACGCCAGGAATTGCGCGAAAAACGCCGCAAGAAGGAAAAGCAGCAGCGGGTTTTGATTATTATCATGGTGGTGGCAGGCGCCCTGTTGATCGCTGCCGCATTGATCATCCCCACCCTAAATCTAAGTCCGGTTGAAGATGTTGTCCAGATCACGCCACAAGCCTTTAGCGCGCCGGTGAACAGGAATGCGATAGGAAATCCCGATGCCCCAGTGAAGGTTGATGTCTGGGAAGATTTTCAATGCCCGGCTTGCGCCAGGTATTCTGAGAATGTCGAGAAGCTCATCTTCCAGAGTTATGTGGAAACCGGGAAAGTGTATTACACCTTTCATCACTTTCCATTCATTGATGATAAAAGTGTCACCAAAGAGTCTGACCAGGCTGCCAATGCCAGCATGTGCGCCGGCGAGCAGGGCCGTTTTTGGGATTATAAGGAGATGCTATTTGCCAACTGGAACGGCGAAAACCAGGGTGCCTTTAGCGACAAGCGCCTGATTGCTTATGCCGATGCGCTTGGTTTGAAGATGAGTGTTTTTAAAACATGCTTTGACGAAAACCGTTACCGCAAGCAGATTGAACAGGATACTGCGGACGGCGTAGCCATCGGCGTGAGTGGGACGCCCAGCGTCTTTGTCAACGGGCTGCAGATTACGCCCGGGTATATTCCTTCGTATGAGGAGCTTTCCCAGGCGATTGAAGCCGCGTTCAGCGGCCAATAATCCCAGAGAACTGGATAAATCATAATGCCCGGCGGTTATGCCGGGCATTATGATTCCCAGTGCGCCAGGCAATACCTTCTTGCATCGAATTGCTCGAATTGAGCGAATTTTTTCCGAAGGCCTACTCGGCGCGAATTTCTCGCCGAGTAGGCCTTCGGAAAAAATTCGATGCAAGAACAAGCCTTTGGCCCTATTGCCGATAAAGTCTAATTAATAAGGGCGAGTATTGCCACAATCAGCGGGGCGACGACCAGCGCCGGCAGGAAATTGCCTACCCGGATGAGTTTGATCTCCAACATGCTGCTGATGGCTAAACCGAGCAGCATGACCCCACCCGCGGCGGTCATCTCATTCATCATGGCGGGATTAACGATTTGGTCCAATTGCGCGGCCAGCAGGCTTATCCCACCTTGATAGACGAGGATAACCGTTGCTGAGAATAGTACGCCCACGCCGAGGGTGGAGGCGAATGCCAGCGCGGTAAAACCGTCCAGCACAGATTTGACCGCCAGCAGGTTGTAATTGCCGGCCAGGCCGTCCTGGATCGAGCCGAGGATGGTCATCGGGCCGACGCAGAAGATCAGCGAAGCGGTCAGGAAGCCGCGCACGAAGTCCCCGGAGGGGGCGAAGCGGCGGCTGGTTTCATTTTCCCCGTCTCCGCCGTTGAAGCGTTTTTCCAGCATACCACCCAGGTTTCGCAGGCCGTCCTCGATTTTCCACCACTCGCCCAGCAGCGCGCCGAGGATGAGGCTGCCCAGCACGACGAGCGGATTTTCCGTTTTGAGGAACATTTGCATGCCAATCGCGGCGGTGAATAAGCCCATGCCGGCGGTCACGGTGCCTTTCAGGCGTTCGGGCAGGCGCGCCCCGAAGAGCAGGCCGAGCGTCCCGCCGAGCAGGACAGTAGCGATGTTGATGAGGGTTCCGATCATTCTATCCTTTTTGCTCAGGGCGGGTAAGCCCCCTTCGGGGGTGCTTCGCGAAAACCCGCCCTACGGTTTTGCCAGGGTGGTCTTCTGCCCGGCGTGCTGGTTTTCGAGCAGTTCGAGAGCAAAGCACAGCGACGAGAGCCGGTTCAGGTATTGCAGCAGCACCTGATTTTCGATCTCGCCTTGATCGAGCAATGCGGCCACGCGCCGCTCGGCGCGGCGGACGATTGTCCGCGCCAGGGAGAGGGCCGCCCCTCCGGGCGAATCGCCCGGCAGGATGAATTCGGTCAGGGGGGGCAGGGCGGCGGAGACTGCCTCGGCCTGGGATTCCAGCCATTGCACGCGTCCCGAGTCGAGGCCCCGGAAGCGCGCCGCATTCTCCGGCGTGGCGGCAACTTCAGCCATGAGGGAGTACAGGTCGCGTTGTATCTCCAATAGAATAGGGGCGATCTTTTCAGCCTTACATAGAGACCGCGCCAGGCCCAGTGCGGCGGAAGCCTCATCAATTGTACCCAGGGTTTCCAGGCGCGGGTGGAATTTAGGTAGACGGCCATCGCCGAGCAGACCGGTCATGCCGTCGTCGCCAGCGCGTGTGAAGAGAGGGGACATGCTGGAATTATACTCGCCTTGCACCAAAAATCCTCTTTCGCAAGTCTTGTGGCTTATAATAAACGTCTGATGTGGAATTGTGTGGCGCGCTGTTCTTAAACGCGAATACCGCGAATACCCTTCGGGTACGATGTGGGCGAATGACGCGAATTTAAGTACGTTTTATGAGTGGTTTTATTCGCGCAATTCGCCAATTCGCGTTGATGTTTTGAGAAGTAGGGCAGGTTTCTTACCTGCCGCCAGATATGACGGGTAAGCCCCCTTCGGGGGTGCTATCGCGAAAACCCGCCCTACACTATCGAGAACCAAGTCAGTGACAGGGAAACCCCATGAAATCCAGGTATTCAACAGAAAGTTGGACAGCACATCTTGTACCGGCCGCCGTCGCCCTTGCGGCGCTGCTGATGCTGGTACTCACCCCCTTTTGGGCGTACCGGTGGTTCCGTCAGCCGTTTTTGGGCGTTCTGATTGAGCCGAATAACATCGTCAGCCGGATCAATGGAGCCGGTTGGCCGGCCCAAAGCCAGGGGGTGAAATGGCCCTACCAGTTGGTGCGTATCAACGGGCAGTCAGTCGCCAACGCCGCCCAAGTGGACGCGGCGCTGACCGCCAACGGCTTCAAGCCTCTCGAAGCCGTCTTCCTGGACGAAAACGGCGAGGCGCATCCGCTACAGGCGACTCCGATCCACGTGCCGGTCAGAGACCTGATCACATTGTTCATCGTCCCCTACCTGGTCGGGCTTACGTTTTGGTTGATCGGGTTGTGGGCTTATCGCCTGCGAGGGGGGTTACACGCCAGCCGGGCGTTCCTGATCTTCGCTTCGGCAGTCAGCATGGGTACGACGACCTTCCTGGATATGAATACCTCGCATCACGTGGTTTTGATCTGGTCGGTCAGTCTTTTTATTGCCTCCGGCGCGCTGGTGCACATGGCGTTGGTCTTCCCCCAGCAAATGCCCTTTGTGGAACGTTGGCCGCTGATGCGCTTCGTCTCCTGGCCCGTTTCTGTACTCCTGGCTATTCCCGCTGCAATTGAAATCCTCTCGCCGGCCGGCCCACGAAATTATATCCAAAGCTGGCAAATCGGTTACGACTACATGGCCGCCACGATGCTGCTGTTCTTTGCCACGCTGACGGTGCGTATCTTCCGTAGCCAGTCGCCGGTTGCACGCCTTCTAATCTGCCTGTCGAGGACGATAGCCACGCCGCCCTCGGTTACGATTGATCTCTCGACCAATTGTTGATTTGTGTACATGGAGTAAACCGGCTATTTCGGTATGATTGTGTTCCATTTTCAATACCCACTTATCTGGACTTTGTCCATTTGCACATTAACAAAAAACGGGGTAAGCTAAGCCATCT
>CAZTZE010000025.1:0-64565 GCA_964618215.1 uncultured Chloroflexus sp. | reverse complement strand
AGAATCTGATTTTGAATCACGATGAGGTCAACGATGACAAAACTGGAACGCTTTTTCTTTTCATTGATATTTGCCTTGCTCCTGGCCGGTGTGACGTTGGTCATCGGGCAGGCAAAATCCGACCGAGTAGGCGCTGCCCTCCCGGAAGGACACCGGGACGGTGTGAGTTTATCGAAGGGTGCTGCGCAGAACACCGCGCCGGCCCAACAGCAACCGGAATGTTCTGTCTGCCACCCGAAATTCCAGGATTCATGGCTGATGGGCGCGCATGGGCGGGCAACCAGTGACCCGATATTTGAGCAGGCCTGGACGGCGCAAGGCAAACCAGGCGCCTGCCTGGTTTGCCACGTCACCGGTTATGACCCGGCGACAGCCACCTGGCAGAAGGATGGCGTGGCCTGCGAGGCCTGTCATAGCCCGGTGCCTGACGAACATTCAGTCAATCCGGCCGCCAACCCGGTGCCTGTTGACCGCTCACCCAACTTGTGCGGGCATTGCCACAGCGACGCGCGCTTTGGCTGGGAGGAATGGCAGACCAGCGCGCATTACCAGCGCAACATGGCCTGCACAGTCTGTCACGACGCGCATGCAGCCGGCCTGAAAACCATTTTTAGTGAGACAGGCAAGGGCCAGGATGCCTCGGCGCTGTGCATCAACTGCCACAGTGAAGTCTCGATGAATTTCCCCTATACCAAACACCATCAGGCGGGTATCTCGTGCGTGGATTGCCATTTACGCCACTTTGAGGAGAATGGCACAGAAGAAGCGCACACCATGCCAGACCACAGTTTCAACGCCAGCCTGGCCACCTGCAACGCTTGTCACGCCGACCAGATGCACTCCTCGACTGAGACGGTTGCTGTGCCGGCAGCCGAAACGCCAACGCCTGAATTAACGACTGGAAAATCACCTTCCGGGGCGCCTTCTCCCGTCAGTCCGTTTGGGTTTGCGGGGTTGGCCGGTTTGCTCGGTCTGGCAGGCGGCATGGTGCTCTCACCCTGGCTGGAAAAATTGTATCGCCGCCTGAATACAAATGGGAGACAGAAATGAGCAATCCAAAGGTTGATCGGCGCGATTTCTTGAAGATCACGGCGATTGGCGCTACGGCTTTGGCCGGTATCAATGTGATCCGCCAGGCAGAGGCCTCCGGCCCAACCGCTAGCGGCTCACACCAGTGGGCAATGGTCATTGACCAATCGAAATGCACGGGCTGTGGCTACTGCACTATGGCATGCCGGGCGAACAATGATGTCCCACCAAACATCTCCTGGAACCAGGTGTTTGAAGCGGGCCGGATCGGTGACAAGAATGTCTACCTCCCACGCCCCTGCATGCACTGCACAAATGCTCCCTGCGTGGATGTCTGTCCGGTCAAAGCCAGCTACTATCGCCCGGATGGCATCGTGATGATGGATTACGAGCGTTGCATTGGCTGCCGTTACTGTGAAGTGGCCTGTCCCTACGGTGGACGTTCCTTCAACTGGGAAGCTTTTACCGGCTCTAATCCGGCTGTACCAGAATGGGGACAGCCTGAGGTGCCCCGGCGGCCGCGCGGCGTCGTCGAAAAGTGCTCTTTCTGCTTCCAGCGCATTGACCGCGGCCTGTCCCTGGGCATGACCCCAGGCGTAGACGCGGAGGCCACGCCGGCCTGTGTGGTGGTTTGCCCGGTGGGGGCGCGCCATTTTGGCGATCTGACGGACGAACAATCCGGGGTCAGTAGATTACTCAAAGAGCGCACCTCGTATCGTTTGCGTGCAGATATGGGGACGGGGCCACGCGTATATTATCTGCCTATGACTAAGGAAGGCGGCTAGCCATGAAAATTCAGCTAAGACTTTCCCCCTGGCTGGCCTGGGTGGTCGGCCTGGCGACCATCATCGCGGCTGGCGTCGCAGCCGGCTTGATCGTCTTTTGGAAAGGTCTGTCGGTCACCAACCTGACTGACCTGGTTCCCTGGGGGCTGTGGATCACGATTGACCTGTCTGCGATCGCCGTGAGCGCTGGAGCTTTCTCGTTATGCGCGGCGGTGTACCTGCTGGGGCTGAAACGCTTCCAGCCGGTAGCCCGCACCGCCACTTTCATCGGCCTGATCGGCTACACTATTGCGCTGCTCACCCTGTTACTGGATATTGGCCGCCCGGATCGTTTCTGGCACGCGGTCGTTTATTGGAACGAGCACTCGTTGCTCTGGGAAGTAACCATGTGTATCACACTCTACCTGGCGGTGCTGGTGCTGGAATGCATGCCGATTTTCGCTCAGTTCGAGTGGCTGAAAATGCGCTGGCCGAAACTGGCCGAGAAAATGTCGCATGTTCATAACTATGCGCCTTACCTGGCTGTGGCCGGTCTGGGGCTTTCGATGCTGCACCAATCCTCGCTGGGCGCGGTGTACGGTGTGCTCAAAGCGCGCCCGTACTGGTACAGGCCGGATATCTCGGTCTTGTTCATCATCTCAGCCATCGCGGGCGGCATGGCGCTGACCGTCTTCGCCTCCATGCTCTCGGCGCGGCTGACCAAGCGCGCCAACGTGGACGACAGCCTGCTGGAGCGCATCGCCCACTTCATCGGCTGGTCACTGGCGCTTTACCTCTACTTCCGCTTCTGGGACGCTCTTTCGATGACCTACACTTACCAGCCGGGACGCACCCAGGGACTGAATTTACTAACCAGCGGGCCGCTGTCATTCAACTTCTGGGTTGGCGAGATCCTGCTGGGTATTGTCGTCCCGGTGATTCTCCTACTCAGGAATAGTACGCGCGCCAACCCGAACTGGCGCATGATTGCGCTGGCCCTGGTGGTGGGCGGTGTGGTGGCTTATCGTTGGGATACCAATATTTCTGGCCTGATGATTGTGCTTTCATACCTGCCTGGGGAACCGACAGTTACTTACACCCATTATGTCCCCTCGCTGATTGAGTTCATCAGTGGCGCAGGCGTGATTGCCTATGGGTTATTGGCTTTCTCGTTGGGAGTGCGTTACTTGAAAGTGGTGGACCACAGCCTGACAGTCGAGGAACACAAGAATCGGACAGTTGAAGCAAAGGAGCCTGCTCCGGCATAATCCGTCATAAGACGTTCATTTGAAACGAATGGCTTCGCGCTCCCCCTCAGCGCGGAGCCATTCGTTTTCCATATGTTACAATTCCCCCATCCTGGAGGTGAGCATGTCCCGTCGCGCTGCTCTTATGCGCTTCACCTTGCGCAACGGGCTGAACTCAGCGGGATATGATGAGCTGAAACCAAGCCGTAACCGGTCTGTCCACATGGAGCAGCCATGATGCGTTTGACCAATGGAAGTCGCGTGGTGATTGTGGGCGGAGGCCCGGCAGGGAGTTTTGCCGCGCTGCATTTATTAAAGTTTGCCCGTGAGGCGCAACTCTCGCTGGACGTGCTGATTCTGGAGCCGCGCGATTTTTCCCGTCCCGGCCCCGGCGGATGCAACAAGTGCGCCGGAATCCTCTCCTCCTCGCTGCCGAGGGACTTGCAGACCCTGGGGCTGAACCTGCCCGCTGAAATTATCCAGGCGGAATTGGATACTTACATCCTTCACCTGGATAAGACGGAATTTCAAATTCATCGTCCAGACTCCGAACAGCGCATCATGAGCGTTTACCGGGGCAGCGGTCCCCGACTGGGCGATCCGCCTTTCCCGAATACATTTGACGGCTGGCTGCTGGATCAAGCCAGGGAACGCGGCGTCATCGTCCAGCGTGCGAGGGTACGTTCCATTCAGCCCGGCCCCCGCCCGCTGGTCATAACCGCGCAGGAAACCCTCGAAGCGGACCTGGTGATTGTAGCGACGGGAGTCAACAGCCGCCCGCCGTTGGATCCGGCTTGGAGCTATCACCCGCCTCGAACCGAGGTCATGGCGCAGGATGAGATTTTTATCCCAACGGAATTGTACGATCACTGCGTGCATGTCTACTTCGATTACCCGCCCGGGTTGATCTTTGGCGCGCTGATTCCCAAGGGCCGCTATGCCAATATTTCCCTGCTCGGTCGGCGTCTGCCGCCTGGCGCGGTGGACGATTTCCTGGATGGGAATGGCTTTCCGGCGTTATTCCCGGATGGGCTTCACATGCTCTGCGGGTGCACGCCGCGTGTGGCCGTGACGGCAGCCGGCGGCTATTTTGCCGATCGCATGGTTGTAGTGGGCGATGCGGCGGTCACTCGCCTTTATAAAAACGGGATCGGCATGGCCTTCATCACCGCGCGAGCCGCCGCGCAAACTGCCATCCAGCGCGGCGTCTCGCGGCTGGATTTTGAGCGCGGCTACGCGCCGGTTTGCCGAGGAGTCGTTACCGATAATCTCTATGGGCGGGTGCTATTCTTCCTTTGGGATACCACCCGCCGCATCCCATTTCTATTGCAAGCCTGGAAGAAGGCGGTCGCGGCCGAGATCAATCAACCGACCCAACGGCAAACGCATATCCGCATTTTGTGGGGGATGTTCAGCGGGGATGAACCCTATCGCCGCCTTTTTTGGATATCGCTAAGCCCTTCGGCCTTAGTGAATCTCTGGAAGGGTTTGCTGGAGAACCGGCACGGATGAACGTCTCACGCGCAGGGTCGGGGTTGGGACCGCTTCAGGATGGCGGTCGGGTCGTCATCATTGGCGGAGGACCGGGAGGGGTGGCTACTGCCATTACCATCAAACGGGAAGCCCAACACGCAGGCAGGGATGTAGAAGTGGTTATCGTTGAGGGCAAACAGTTCGTTGGCGAACAGCATTACAACCAGTGCGTGGGGGTGCTTTCTCCACCGGTGGATGCACTCCTGGAAAAAGAACTTGGCATTCCATTTCCGTATCATCTTCAACGCGGGGCCATCACGGGCTACGTTCTGCACGCCGGACGGCGGCAAATTGTCCTGGATGGCACGGCAGAGCCTTCTATCGCGCTACGCCGCGTTCAGTTCGATGCCTATATGTTGGATGCCGCCCGTGCACTTGGAGTGACAATTCAGCCAGCGCGGGCGACGGATATCGAATTCCACACCGATCGGGTGGTGGTCTATACCGAAAGCCTTCCCTTTGAAGCGGATGTGGTCATCGGCGCCTTTGGGCTGGACGAGGGCTCGGCCGCCATTTTCTCGCGCGCCGTCGGATACCGCCCCCCGCCGACGCTGAGTTCCATCGTAACGAAATACCATCCGGGTGAGGCTGGAATAACAAAGTTTGGATCCCGCATCCATGCCTTCTTGCCTTCTTCACCGCGTATTGAGTTTGGAGGCGTTACCCCCAAGGGTAACCATTTGACCATCAACATCGCGGGAGATTCTGTGGACACGGCTCTGATGGATGATTTTCTCGCTTTCCCTGAAACCCGCCGGTCGCTGCCGGATTTCGAAAACGCAGGCCGCTTTGACTCAAACGACCTGCGTTATTTCAAGGGAAGGTTTCCCAGGGGACTGGCGCGTCATTTTGCCGGCGACCGTTTTGTCATGGTGGGGGATGCAGCCGGCCTGGTGCGCGCCTTCAAGGGCAAGGGGGTGACTTCCGCGATCCAGACGGGCATTCGCGCTGCCCGGGTCATTTTGTGCGATGGAATTTCCAAATCCGCTTTTCAGTCCCGCTATTATTCTGCCAACGAGGATATTCTGAGCGATCTTCCTTACGGCCAGGCCATGCGGCATTTCACCATCCTGGCGGCGCGCATGGGAATGATGGATCCTATTTTGCAGGCCGCCGAGCGCAACCCGGACTTGTACCGGGCGCTGTTCGACGCGGTTTCAGCCCATCGCTCTTATCGTGAGATCCTGCAGGAGGGACTTTCATGGGCATCGGTTGGAGCGGTTGGAGGGGCGTGGCTTCATCGTACATCATGAATAGGATCCAGGTGGCGCTCAACTCGCAAGTCCCGTTGAAAGTTGAAGCGTCGTGAACCAAAAACGCCCCTCATCAGGGCGTTTTTGATTTCGTGGATCTTTGGGGGTTGCGAGTTTTCAGGCTGGAGGGCTACTTTTCCAGTGCTCCGGCGTTGATCCAATCTATAATGATCTGGATTTCGCTATCGGGTAATTTTCCGGAGGGCGGCATCACAAGCCCTTCTGTCTGCGTTCCCATAAGTTTTTGTACCAACAAACTGTTGGCCGCATCGCCGGGAATTACAGTCGGGGCATGATTCCCACTTGTCATGATGTCTGAGTAACTGGCTGCATTCCATCCGCCCAGCGCGCCGTGGCAGGCAACGCATTTTGCCTGCATGATAGGCATTACATCAGATGCAAACGAAGGAACTGCCTGGCCGCTCCCCGAGGCGCCTGGTAAAGCGCGGATGAAAGTGACCAATTGCTCGATCTGGCTTGAAGTAAGTACTTCACCCCAGGCAATCATCGCTGATGCTTTTTGACCCGCGTTGATCGTGTTGAAGATATCCTGGTCGGTACGAGAAGCCTGGTACTGAGAGCCATTTAGCATCGGCCCGATGCCGCCTTCACCATGCTGGCCATGACATTGGGAGCATAATTGGGCATAGATCTCTGCCCCGGAGAGGGCTATTCCGCCAGATGTCGGCTGTTTTATCTCTGGGGGAAAATCAACTGGAGGTTTCGCTTCCCAAGAGCGTATGTATGACACGATGGCATCAATTTCATTGTCATCCAAGGCGCCCCCAAATGCCGACCCGAAGGGCGACATACCGAAATTGGGCTGCCCCTGGGAGATGATAGCCCGGAGGGTCGTATCGTCGCGCGTTTTCAGGTACTCGGAGGAGCTGATGGGTGGGATGATATCGCCGGGCAGGGCCGGATTTGGCCCGCCTTCGCCAAACTCCCCATGACACGGGGCGCAATTCTGCGTGAAAAGCTGTTGGCCGACTGCAAGCGAAGTGCCTTGAGCCGCTTCCAGGGTGTATTGCACCAGCGCGTCGAGCTGTTCCGAGGTCAAGACATCGCCCCAGATAGGCATGGTTTGATGGGGCCCACCAGTGGCAATGATTTGCCGGGCCTGCTCAAGGTTGGTCGCGGTTGGGACGCGCTCGCCGTGGCAAGTTTTGCAGTATTGGTCGAACAAGTTTTTGCCGGAAGGCTCCGCTTCGGGATCAACCACGTAATTGGCAAGCGTGTCAATTTCGGTCTGGTTGAGCTTCGTTTGCCAGGGGGGCATCTCGAGATGAAGCCCACCTTTGGTGATAATCTCTCGCAACGCTTCTTCACTGCCTGTAAATGGCACAGAATAGCCATGACAGGAGGAGCAATTGGTGGCGAACAGCCTTGCTCCGTCGGGCGCAACCAGGAAGTTGAGCAGGCGGGAGCGTTCTTCCGCGCTCATTGCGGTTGACCAATCGGTGATCCTGGCATCCGCGTGGGGCGGGTAGGCCAGGCCCTCGTCCAGGGCGCGCTTGAGTTCCAGCGGGCTGCTGGCGACCAATTCGGGGGCCTGGTGACATTCACTGCAATACTGCGTAAAGAGCTGGCTGCCGCCCGGCGAGAGAATGAATCCGACCAGGGCGTCAATCTGGTCTGTGGATAGATCCGCGCCCCAGGCTGGCATCCCCGCGTGCTTTCCCTGCGCGATGACCTGGTGCAGGTTGGTTCCCGGCGGGACGGTGATCGAAGCGCCGTGGCAGGGGGCGCAGTTCGCCGCATATAGAGCGGCTGTTTGATCGCCGAAGATGGCCTCGGCCGGGAGCGGGGTTTCCCGGACAGCCTGAACGGTCAGAATGGCGATGCCTGCCACCGCCAGCGTCGCCGCTGTCGTAATGACCGGTCTCTTCAGGAAGTGGCGGCGCGGGCTTCGATCCAAGAGCGGCAGGAAAAAGAGGAGCAGGATCGCCAGCGTGGGTAAGACGATCACCCCGATCACTTCCAGATTGCCCGGGAAGTATTTCAGGAGTTGGAACAGGAAGAGGAAGTACCACTCCGGGCGCGGGGTGTAGTTCGTATCCGCAGGGTTGGCGCGCGCCTCCAACGGCGCTCCGATAAAGTATGCCAGGGCAATCAGGACGATGAACATGACCAGGGAAACGATGGCATCCTTGAAAAGGATGTCAGGGAAGAAGGGGTAACCCTTCTTCTTGGCTTCCTGGTATTTCTCCAGGTAGGTTCGTTTTTCTTGCTCGTTCACCGGCTAATCCTCCTTCTTTGGCACTGCACTGATGCCGATGCGGATGACCAGATACATATGAATACCGAGTAACAGCATCAGTGACGCGGGCAGCACCCACACATGAGTGCCGAAGAAACGCGTCAAAGTCAACGCAGATAGGTTCTCGCCGCCGCGTATGATGCGTAGAAGGTAATCGCCGATGAGGGGTGGCGTGCCGGCAATTCGTGTCCCGACTGTGGTGGCCCAATAAGCCTTCTGATCCCACGGCAGCAGATAACCGGTAAAACCGAAGCCAATTACTATGAGCAGCAGGAGCACACCGGTAAACCAGGTGACTTCACGAGGATACTTGTAAGCCCCATAAAAAATCACCCGTAACATGTGCAGCACGGCCAAAACGATCATCGCGCTCGCGCCCCAGTGGTGAAGGCCGCGGATCAGCCAGCCGGCAGGGATTTGCGTGGTGATGTATTGAACGCTGTCGTAAGCGTGGTCGGGCGTGGGGACGTAATATAACGTCAGCAGGATGCCGGTCACAGCCTGGTTGATGGCAACGAAGAGAGTGGCGCTGCCCAACGTATAGAGCCAATTAACTTTAGGGATATTGCGCAAGAATATGGCTTCCCAAACCTGCCGCCAGCCAACGCGTTCATCAAACCAATTGGAAAGTCTTGTTATCATGTTCAACCTCCAAGGATGAATAGTTGATCATCCTCGACTTTGACTTCATATCGGTTTAACGGACTGGGCGGTGGGCCAGATGTAACATTCCCTTGCTTGTCAAAAATCCCGTTGTGGCAAGGACAAAAAAATTGGTCCTGCTCGGAAATCCAACGGATGTGGCAACCCAGATGCGTACAGATGTTTGACATGGCAATGTAATTGCGCCCGTCTTCTGTCAGGATGTAAACCGACAATTCCTCTTCGTTGACGATCCAACCGGTCTGCTGTTTGACCTTGGCTTTAAACAAAGTCGGAACCCCAAGCTCGACCTTGGACGTAGACCCGAGGCGGATCCACTCCTGGGCCTGGTCGCCCTTCAAGGCTGGGCTGACTACGTAGGCAATTGCGGGGATGCCCCAACCCAAGCCGATCAATCCGCCGATTGACAAGGTTGCAATCTTCATAAAATCCCGTCGAGAGATCTCTTCTTTTTCTTTCATTTTGGCCACTCCAAGATTCAGCAAAGCATAGATTTTCAGTAGAGCAAGCTCCTCGCGCAAGCACCCTGTGGGCACGCCTGCGATTCGGGGGCATGGAGGCCCCCTTTGCGGGGAAACTGTGAACCACCGAGATTTACTTTTCTAATGCGCCTGCGTCAATCCATTGCTTGACGAGGTCCAATTCCTCCAGCGTCAGGTTGGCAAAGTGCTTGGCGCTCTGGATCTTGACCAGCAGGCTGTTGGCTGAGTCACCAGATATGATCAGCGCGCCAGCCTTGCCGCCTTGCATCACACCCGCATACAGGCTCAGGTCAAGGCCAGCCGAGGCGCTCGCGGTGTTGTGGCAGATCACACAGCGTGTCTCGAAAAGAGCTTTTATGCTGGTCTCATAGGTCGGCGGTCCGCTCACGGGCGAGGGAGTTGGCGCAGGTGAAGGAGTGGGTAACTGGGCTTGCAATATCTCGCGCAGTTTTGGCGCGTCGAATCCGGCATAGCTGAAGGCTGTGCCGTGGCAGGCGCTGTTCGAGCAGAACGAGGTGTTGGTTGTGCCGCCAGCATTCTCAGTCGTATGGCAATTGGAACAGGTGGCATCAAAAACGCTGCGATGCAGAGTGATCCAGTTCGGGTTCAGATGGGATTGCGGCTCCGGTCCGTGGCTGATCTCGATTTTGGTCACAAAATCCTGCGCTGTTGCAATCACTGGAATGGCATGGCACAGGTTGCATTCCAACCGGATGGCTTCCTGGTCAGCATTCAGATGCTTGCCGTCGTGGCAGCGGAAGCAGCCCGGTGAGTTGACGTGACCGATGTTGTTCGGATGGGTATTCCAGTCCACTTTCTGGTCGATGAAAACCGATTGGGTGTAGATTTGCTGGATTACACTTATCGCGGTTTTGATGGACTCTTCATTAGTAGCATAAAACTCTGGATAGTTGTTCTCGTAAAAATCTCCCAGGTTGGTGATGGCGGTCAAGGCTTCTTCCTGGGTTGTGTAGGCAGCATTGAGCACTTCGACGCCCTTTGCAAAAATATTTGGGATGGCTGGATCAATCGCGCCACGTGCGAGCGTTTGATCCATGGATTCCTGGGGTGTAAAGATGCGGTGCGTAATCCGGTTGTGGCAGGTTATGCAGTCCATCTCCTTGAGATCGCTTTCTGTGATTTGGGACGGGTCGAAACCGGATTCAATATCTACGTACTCCTCAGTCGTTCCATCGTCGTTATAGACACGGATATAAGGGATGTTTTGATCTGCGGGATCTGTTGTGTAGAAAAGGACCTTATTGACGATGTGCCAGTGGATCCCACGCCCAAGACCTTCGCGCTTGGCGCCACCGCCGGTTTTTAGTACAAGGTAGATGCTGTAGGGCGTGTTATCCCGGTCATCATTATAGTGGTTAATGACACGCAGGCTATCGTCTGAGAATTTTTCAGGCGTGTGGCACTTCTCGCAGGTTTCACGCGCCGGACGCATTTTGCCGGCCATGATCGGGTACTCAAATGTGTTGAATGTGGTCGCGATGACGTGCCTCAGATCACCGGCCTTGCGGAAAATCTGGTTGCCGATAAATTCACGCCCGATGTGACATTCAACGCAGGCGATGCGCGCATGAGGGGAAACCTCATAAGCAGCATATTCGGGCGGCATGGTATGGCAGGTTGTGCCGCAAAAGCCGGGTGAATTTGTATAATCCCAGCCATAGGCCCCACCCACCAGGAGCATTAACGTGAGAACGCCCAGGATGGCATAGGGCAGGATCATGAGCCAGCGCGGCGAACCGGCCGGCGGGAAGAAAAAACGTTTGATGGCTTGTTTAAATTTCTTCATAGTCGCGCTACTTTTCTGGGGCGCCGGCCGCGATCCATCGCTGGACGAGAGCCAGTTCCTCCGTGCTGAATTGGCCGGGATGGTTGCCAGGCTGCTGCCTGATTGTTACCAGGCTCGCAGCCGCGTCGCCGGGCAGGATGGCCGCGCTGCTTACGCCGCCTTTCAGCGCGTCCGCGTACGTGCCGAACGAGAGACCGGCGACCACGCCGTGACATGCGCCGCATTTCGACTGGAACAGCGGAGCAATGGAACCCTCCCAGGTCAGGATGACTGCGCCAGATGCGGCGGCCTGTGTAGGCAGCCGCATCGGCGTGGGCGTCTGCGGGACATAGACCGGCACCGGGCTGGGGATGGGTGGAATGGTGGTGATGGCGGTCTTTTCCGCGCCGATAAAGCCGTAGACGCCCGCCAGCATGACGACGGTCAGGAGGACAGCTACCGGGAAATAAACCATCTGGCGTTTGCGCAGCGTTTTCGGATAAGCGCGCGGCTCGGCGATACCGGCTTTGATGTCGGCCAGTTCGAGCGGATGCTCATGCAGCATCTCTGCCTGGGTGAATTTACCCGTCCAAATGCTTTTGTTAAAGCGTTTGATATGCACGCCGTACATATGCCAGACGATAATGGCAAGGACAGCCAGCAGGGCCTCGCCGCCGTGCGCGGCCTTGGCGGCCGGGATGAACTCGCCGGGCAGGATGCGGGCAGTTGTAACCGGATTCCACATCATGAAACCGGTCAGGCCCATCACAATTGTGCCCCAGACGAAAGCCCAGTATTCCAGTTTTTCTTCGAAGGTATAGCGGCCCATCTGCGGGTAGGATTTGGCCAGGCCGAAATTGTACTTGAGCGCCTGCCAGCCGTCTTTGATATCCTGCAAGGCCGGCAGCATTGAAAGGCGGCCGCGTTTGACAAAAACGTGATAACCGGCCAGGAGGATGTGGTACATAGTGCCGAACATCATCACGATGGCGGCCAGATGGTGGATGGTGCGCAGGTTTTCAATGCCGCCAACCAGGTTGACGATGGCAATGGAAAGACCGGCAGCGGCGTATTTCTGTACCAGGCCGGTCACTCCCAGCGTGCTGAAAGAGAGCAGCATGGTTAGATGCTCGATGCGCCGGGCCAGCGGAAAACGTACATAAGTGCGGGTTTTTTTGCTCATGAGTGGGCCGCTCCTTTGCGGCGGTTGATCAGCCGCCGGGCAATATCGCTCAAGACAAAGATCACCATCGGCCCTAGCACTGCCGGAATGAAGAATTTGTAGAAAAGATTGACATAATAAACTATCGGATACTTTTCCGCGCTGGGGATGTAATGGCTCATCCAGGAATCGGGAAAGTTAACAGTGGCATCCGGGTGGCATTTCTGGCAGGCCACCAGCAGATTTTCCTTCATGGCAATGCCATAGACCGGATCGTCCGTTTTCTGGATGTTATGCACGCCGTGGCAGTCGAAACAGACCGGTTTATTGGTCTCCTGATCGGGGTGGGTCTTCTCGAAGAGGGTAATGGTCGTGCCATGAAAATCGGCCACGTAGGTGTTCACAACCTTGGTCGAGATGCCATACTTGCCCATGATGGCCGGGTCGGTGTGACACCTGGCGCAGATGAGCGGCGAGTTCGTGCGAAAGGTCGTCGTGGTGGGACTGGAGATGTTATGCACGCCGTGACAGTCAATGCAGGTTGGCACATCCAGGTTGTTCTCTTCGGTCAGGGCTGAACCGTGGATGCTGCCTTTATATTGCTCGTAGATCGCGCTGTGACAGCGGGCGCAGGTCGCTGGGATGTGGAGGCGGGCGTCCGGCAAAATTTGGCCGCTATCCGGGTCAGTGATGCGTGTTTGGGTGTGCGGGTTATGGCAGTCGGTGCAGACCGCCGCGTTGGAATTGCCGCCGGCCAGGGCGCGTTGATGGACGCTATCGAGCGTCTGATCGTATTGCTCGCTGTGGCACTGCTGGCAGGTGGTGTACATTTTTGTCGCAACATCCCGCAGATTCTCAGCGATGAGGGCTGGGTGCGGGAAGGCGGTGATGTCGGTATGACATGAGCTGCAGCCGATTGCCTCCATGCCATGCACAGAAGCCTCGAAGGCTGTTGTCTCGATGCTCAGTGACAACGTCTCGCCGCTGGGCAGCGGAAGCATGAAACCGGGTTTATTGTGACAGCCCAGGCAGGCGGCGTCGTTTAATTCCTGCGCGGCATCCGGTGCGGAAGAAGCCGCCGCCGGTTGCGTCAGACTGGCGGAAGCCAGAACCAGCAGTCCGATTCCAAGAGCAGCAATCAGGATACCGGTTCGGCGCGGGTGAAAGGTTTGGCTGGTATTGCGCATCGCATTCTCCCTGTGAGAAAGTTCTGGGGCTAACAACAAATCGCACATTATTTCGGGCCGAATTATAATGTTGTAGGATAAAGGAAACAGCCGGGCGTTGCGCGCGATTCCGAATAGATATTGTGCATAAAAACTAATAAGCGATTAATGCAGATACGGGCCGGAGAAAATCCCCGGCCCGTACAGAGAAACAAAGTTATTTGGGCTGGAAGACGAAAGGCGTCGCCCCGGCTTCAAAAGCGTGGCGAACCTGCGCATTGTCGAAGACAGCCACGGCGAAATAGTAAACGGCGGTCGGGTCAGTGAACTCCACATCGTACTGCGAAGCGGTGTCCAGCAGACGGCCGAACTCGAGCGTCCACGTGCCGTTTTCGTATTTCCAACCGGCCATGAGGTTGCCGCGGTCGCCGACGAACTCGGAGATGATGATGCTGGGCACCATATCACCCGCGACAAACAGGGTGTCGTCGAAGGCAACTTTCTCTGACTCGAGGATGGCGCCCAAGCCGCTCTTATCGCCGCCATTGGGGGCCATGAAGCCCGGCATCTTGCCGTCTTCGGTCTTGTTATCCACGTAGCCGCCGCTGTCCTTGGGATCGCTTTTGCGGCCAGCTCCGGTGGTAGCCTTGATGGTATCTGCGCTGGTGGTGTCCAGTTTGGTCCAATCCAGGTACTGATCATCCAACTGGTTCAGGTTGCGGACGGATTTCCAATGCCACATGTCGCCCATCTGACCTTCGCCAGCGGTGTATTTGTTGCCGTAGGGTTTGAGGTCTGGGTTCTCGCCGGCATGGCAAGCGGTGAAGCAGCCCTGGGTCGAGAAATTGGTTATGCTATCGGCAATCGGCCAGATGAAGGACATCTTGTCTTCGTAGACGGTGTTGTTGTCGCCGCCCTTGTCGTTCGGGTCGGAGAGTTTCTTCCAGGTGCCGTCTTCCTGCTTGACCCAGGGTGAGCGCAGTTGCGACTCGGTCGGGTCGGCATAGGTGACCAGGAAGTACACCGAATCGGCAGTGTAAATGGCCTTGATGTGAACTTCGGTGGCGCCAATGTTTATGCCGCCGCTGACTGGGATGACGATTTCCTGGGCATTAGCCCACAATTCTTCGGCAACGCCGTCGAGCGTCGGAGCGCTGTCTACGGGCGCAGCCACGAGAGCGCCTTCGGGGGCGGTCCAGGTGGGTACGGCGGGCGCCTCGGTCACTACCGGGGCTTCAGTCGCAGGTGGCTCGGTCGCCACGGGGGTCTGGGCGGGCTTCGGACCGCAGGCTGACAGAATAACTGCTGCCAGGAGGACAAAGCTCACCAATACTAAAGTTTTCTTCATTCTACCTCTCTAAGATGTTTAGAATTTGGGTAACAGAACCCAATATTGGTAGATTATACCCAACTATCTCAAGAGAAATAGTGACATATGTCACAAAACTGCCGGGATATGATCCGATAAAAATGGGCTGGACGGTATTCCGTCCAGCCCAAGTTCTTGCGATTGAATTTCAACTAAGGTGTGTTGTGGTAGCCGGTTGCTTTTTCAATCAGCTCAGCGTCGGTTTTCACCGTTGCTGAACCGCCTTCGACATGGCAATGGCGGCAGGCGAAATTGAGGCCAATTTGCGACAGCGAGAAATCCTTTGTCGTTCCATCGGCAGCGGTGACCGTATAGAACTGGTCAATCTGCTTCGGGTCAATCGCCATCAAGTGGGTGCGGACATCGCCAGTGAACTTGGCGGCATTGCCCCAAGCGCTCTTACCAACGAAGGGCATGTGGCAATCAATACAGGCCGCCACGGCTGGATGCACGGCTGAGTCTTGATACTGGGCTTCTTTGAAGTGGCAGGATTCGCACTTGGTGCGGGTGGTCTGTTTGCCGGCTTGGCGGAGTTGTTCGACGCCGGCGTGCGGGTCGTGGCACAGCACACAGTCGAGGGTGATGTGTTTGCTCTGGAAGAGCTCCTCATACTGCTCGTGGTGTTCGATGAAGCCGCCCTTGGCGTCAACCGTTTCCTGGGCGCCGCGGTCGTGGCAGTCGCCGCACAAATCCGGGCTGCGCTCAACTTCCAAGCGAACGCCTTGCGGGTTGGAGGCATGTAAACTACCGGGGCCGTGACAGGCTTCGCACTGAATGCCGGCTTCCTGCCAGGTACCGACGATGCCGGCCCGATCGTCCTGATGGGAATCAGGCGGCCAGGCCGAGTAACCAGTGGTGTGGCAGGCGCCGCAGTTATAGGGCAACTTCTCCTTGCCAGAGTTGTACTTGACCCAGCCGGCGTCCTCGCCGACAAGCGGATTGGCAAAGTTGTATTGGTTGAGGTAATCTGCATTGCCGGTCTTGCCGGGTTCATCGGTGATGATGTTGCCCTGCTGATCCATAAAGCGGGCTTTCCATTTGTAACCGCCGATGACGTAGGAAATGTCCTTCCAGCTATAGCCTGCAGGAAGCTCCGTTATCGCGGTGAAAGGATAAGTTGGCGCCTGTCCATCCACAACCTTGGTCAGTTTCCACGGGTGGCCGGATTTCATGAAGGTCGTATAAAGCGCTTCGTGGCATTGCGAACAGGTCGCTGAACCGACATATTCAGCGCCGGACGGACCGGCAGGTCCTTGCGGGCCTTCAGAGCCTTGAGGTCCAGCGGGTCCCTGCGGGCCGGCAGCTCCTGGCTGGCCTGGCTGGCCCGCGCAAGCTGCCAAAGCCACGGCAAGCAGAAGCAGACCAGCTACTACAAAAATGAGTTTTCGTGACATCATATTCTCCTCGTTAGGGATAGATTTACGCACATAGTCTGGTACTTAAGCAATAGCGATTTGTCTCGTCAATAGGCCTCCTTTTACATTGGCATTACCAACCCATTGCGTTGGCTATAAAATCCCAATATCAATTGATGCAATAGGTTTATATGCCCAATTAAGATTAAAAACAAGTTAATAATAGCGCAATCCCATGTGACAAATGTCACATGATTAGAAGTGATAGTTGGCGTTTCGTGCTATTGATAGATGGTGTACAATACCCAAAGAGCGCCTATGTCCGAAACTGGTTTCCACTTCGATATTTTGTTGATCTTTTTCATATACGGTTTGGCTTTCTTTGCCATGGGGCTGGCGATGGCATTGGAAACTGGCCGCTTCCCATCCCTGGCCAACGTAAACCTTCTGCAGCCGTTGGCGGGGTTTGGCATCTTGCATGGCCTGCATGAATGGTTCGAGATCTACCTCATGCAGATTGTCTGGCTGGGGGCTGAATTTCCGGAATGGATTGCATGGTCTCGCCTGGTTCTATTGGCAATCTCGTTTTGCATGTTGATCGTTTTTGGGATGCGGGCTTTCCGGGAGTCAAAGCAAACAAGCAAGCGCATGACAATGATTGGCCTGGGCGTATTGGGAATATATTTTCTCGTCATCATCTTTGGCGCAGTGCTGTCTTATAAAGCCAATCCAATCTCCGCATTGCATCTAAGTGATGCTTTGATCAGATATTTGCTGGCCGTAACCGGGGGGGCATTTGCAGCTTTGGGTTTGCGCTTGCAAGCTTTGCAGGTTCGGGCTGAGGGGCGCCGTCCATTATGCAGGAGTTTGACCTGGGCGGCTTTTGGCTTTGGGATTTACGCTCTTACCCAGATCTTTGTTCCATCTGTAAATATGTTCCCAGCACGCTGGATCAGCGCGGATGCTTTTCTGGCTGCAACTGGTATCCCGATCCAGGTTATCCGCTCAGCGATGGCAGTCGTGATTATGGTAAGTATGCTGCGCGCCACGCAACTGGTGGAGGCAGAGCGCCAAAACCAACTGATGTCCGCGCAGCAGGAACACCTGGAAGCGCTCGAGCAGATCCAGGTCGAGTTGACCAAACGCGAGGTCATGCGCCGCGAACTGCTCCGCCATACCGTGCTGGCGCAAGAGGATGAACGGGCGCGCATTGCGCGTGAGCTGCACGACGAAACTTCCCAGGTTCTGTCCGCCTTTTCACTGGATTTAGCCACACTCCAGAAGACCGTGCCTGAACGTGCGGATGTCGCCCGCTTGGTGGATCGCCTGCACTCGCTGGCTAAACAGATGTCACAAGGACTTTACCGCTTGGTGCATGACCTGCGTCCTGCGCAACTGGATGACCTTGGCCTGGCGCCTGCCCTGCAATACCTGACGGAGCGGGAATGCTGCCCGCTTGGCCTGCAAATCTCTTTGCATGTCCAGGGTCAGGAACGGCGCCTGGACCCGATTGTCGAGACGGTCTTCTTCCGCGTGGCGCAGGAGGCATTGAACAATGTAGCCCGCCATGCCCGGGTGAAAGACGCTCGACTACATCTGGTCTATGAGACGGAGCTGGTCACCCTGCGCGTTGTGGATCACGGCGCTGGATTTAACCCCTCAGACAGCTTTTCCCCACCGCGTGGCTGGGGCTTGGTTGGTATGCAGGAAAGAATGGATTCAGTCGGCGGGAAATTGAAAATTGAATCATCTCCTGGCAAGGGGACAACCGTCGAGGCGGTTATCCCGGTCAGTGATTTAATCGTCTCACTCCCGGAGGGTTCGTGAAATGGAAAAAATACGCTTGATGTTGGTGGATGATCACGATGTCGTTCGCGTTGGCTTGAAATCGTTCTTGCAGACGCAAGAAAACTTCGAAGTCGTGGCCGAGGCGGGCAGCGGCGAGGACGCAGTGTTACGTGCCATGCAGGTGAAACCGGATATCATCCTGATGGACATCACCATGCCCGGCATGGATGGGATGGAGGCCACGCGCCGCTTGCGCGTCCTGTGCCCGGATTGCCTGATCCTGGCGCTGACCGTCCACGACGACAAACAGTACTTCATGCAAATGCTGGCCGCCGGCGCATCCGGCTACATCACCAAACATGCCGCCGCGGATGACCTGATAGATGCCATCCATACCGTCGCCGCCGGTCACGTCTATTTACAGCCTGCATTAGCCCGCTGGCTGCTGGAAGATTACCAGCGGCTGGTTCAACAACCGGGACAATCCTTTCAATCGCCGCCCGGGGATCACGTCACCATAGTTGGGTTGGATGCCCTCAGCCAACGTGAGCGGCAGGTGCTGGAACTGGTGGCGCAGGGGTCGAACAACCAGCAGATCGGCGATAGCCTCGGCCTCAGTCCAAAAACGATCGCCCGTCACCGCGAGCGGATCATGAACAAGTTGAACATGCACTCGCGCACGGAACTGGTCAAGTTTGCCATCCGCACCGGATTGGTGCAATTGTAATATCTGCCTCTGCTCAGGGTGGGACAGCCTTGCCCGGTCAAGCGCACAAATATAGTGCGATCTCTCAGTTTCTCTTAATCTGAATGTGTAAAATTATTAGTGGTTAATAAAATAAGGGATGAGAGGTTGCCGAAGGCCTACTCGGCAGACAGGCGAAAGCCGTCCGCAACCCCTCATCTTCATGAGATACGTTGGAGGAACAAGGATGCAATTTAGCGCGAATTTTGGACGAGCCAAATTCATTGTCGGCGGCCTGCTGATTCTGGCCGCAGTGGTCTATCTCATCGCCTCTTCGACCTTGGCCAGCGCCGAGTATTTTTTGACCGTGGATGAATTGCACGCCAAAGCCAGCAGTGTGATCGGGCGCAACCTGCGCGTTTCCGGGGCGGTGGTCGGTGACACGATCCAGTATGACCCACAGACTCTGAATCTTACTTTCGAAGTGGCGAGCATCCCGGGCGACAATAAAGAGATCGAGGCCGCCGGTGGTCTGGCGGTTGTCCTGCATCAGGCTGTCATTGATCCGCTGCGCGCCCGCTTGAAGGTGATCTACACCGGCCCCAAACCGGACCTCTTGCGGGACGAAGCGCAGGCCATCATGACCGGACAACTGGGCGAAGATGGCATCTTTTACGCGGACGAACTCTTGCTCAAGTGCCCGACCAAGTACGAAGAGGCTTTGCCGGCGCAAGCCGGCGGAAATTAAGCAGCACGTAAAGACGAGACCTGACAGGTTTCATAAAAACCTGTCAGGTCTCATGATTAGGAGCTCTTCATGATTGCAGATTTTGGCTTCGGCGTTTTAGTGGTGACCTTCATCCTGTCGTTCTTCAGCATCGGCGCTGCGCTGTATGGCGGGTTGACAAAATCCTACCCCTGGGCAGAAAGCGCCCGGCGCGCCATGCTGCTGACCTTCCCGCTGCTCACGCTTTCGTCCCTGGCGCTGATCTATTTGCTCGTTGGCGGCCATTACGAGATTCAGTACGTCTACTCTGTAACCAGCAATTCCATGCCGCTCTATCTCAAAATCACCGCCCTGTGGGGTGGGCAGGCCGGGTCGCTGCTCTTCTGGGCATGGCTGCTCTCGGCTTTTACCTCGGCAGTCACCCTGCGCAAATGGGAGCGCGACCGCGAGTTTCTGCCCTGGGTGATCCTGGTCTCCGCAGCGACATTGGCTTTTTTCCTTTCGCTGATCATCTTCTTTGAAAACCCTTTTATGAGCTGGTGGCAGACGGTCTCCGGCGAGGTGGCGGCCATGTTCCGCCCGGCCGGCGCGGTTCTGCTCACACCCCGAGACGGACGGGGCTTGAACCCGTTGCTGCGGCATCCGGGCATGATCATCCACCCGCCGCTGCTCTATCTTGGTTTTGTCGCTTATATCATTCCATTCGCCTTTGCCATTGCCGCGCTCATAACTGGCCGCACCGACGACCGCTGGATCCGCATCACCCGCCGCTGGACGCTGTGGGCCTGGCTGTTCCTTTCGCTCGGTCTTGTCCTCGGGGCGCGCTGGGCCTACGATGTGCTTGGCTGGGGCGGCTACTGGGGTTGGGACCCGGTGGAAATCGCCTCCCTCATGCCCTGGCTGACCGGCACGGCCTTCCTGCATTCGGTCATTATCCAGGAAAAGCGCGGCATGTTGAAGCAGTGGAACATGCTGCTCATTATCCTGACCTACGACTTGGTGCTTTTCGGCACCTTCCTGACCCGTTCCGGCGTGCTATCTTCGGTCCATTCCTTCGCCCAGAGCGCCATCGGGCCAATGTTCTTCGCCTTCATCGGTCTGACCTTCGTTGGCTCGGTGTCGTTGCTGATCTATCGTTGGAATGACCTCAAGGCCGAAGTCGAGATGAAGTCCATGTTCTCGCGCGAGGCGCTCTTCACGCTGAACAATCTTATCTTCATCGGGGTGCTGATCGTCTGTTTTTGGGGTGTGATCTTCCCGCTCATCTCCGAACTGGTCACCAACCAGAAAGTGACCGTCGGCCCGCCGTTTTACGAACGCGCCACCGCGCCGCTCTTCGGCGCGTTGATGCTGCTGATGGGTGTTGCCCCGCTTTCCGCCTGGGGGCACTCGACGATCAAGACCCTGGGACGCGCCGTCTGGAAACCGGCTTTGCTGGCCGCATTGGTTATGGCTGTCATCTTTGCGGCGGGTGTGCATAACGTTCTGGCTTTGATCGGTTTTGGGCTTGTGGCGTTGGTCCTTATCGTCACCCTGTATGAATTTTGGCGCGCGGCCCGGGCGCGCAGTAAAACCTCGGGTGAAAATTTCTTCCTGGCTCTCTGGAAGCTGGCCGGACGAAACCGCCGCCGCTACGGTGGGCACATTATCCACATCTCCATGGTGCTGATGGCGATTGGCATCCTGGGCATCGAGGTCTTCCAAACCGAGACGCAGGGCACCCTCCCGCAGGGCGGCGCTCTCGAACTCGCCGGTTACACGGTCAAATTTGATTCTGTCGCTCAATTCGATACCGCTGGCGGGCGCAATGTCACACGCGCCGTGGTCAGCGTTTTCAAAGGCGATCGGTATTTGGGCGACCTTTACCCGCGCCGCGATTATTACTACGAATCCAGCCAACCAATGACCATCCCTGGCTTGTACTCCACCCTGGCCGATGACTTGTACGTCATCCTGGTGGACTGGCAGCCGATTTCAGCCAGCGGCGCGACCTTCAAGGTGTATCACAACCCGTTGGTCAACTGGCTCTGGATTGGCACGTTTGTCTTCGTCTTCGGTACCCTGGTAGCTGCCTGGCCGGAGAAAGAGTTGCAGATATGAAACGTAATTTCTGGCTCGTTCTGATTGTGATTATTCTTGCATTTGCCTGGGTGAGAACCGCCTACGCTCAGCAACCCACGCCCTCGGATGACGAGGTGAACGCCATTGCAAAGCATTTATATTGCCCGGTATGTGAGAACACGCCCCTGGATGTATGCCCCACTCAGGCCTGCGCGCAGTGGCGTGAACTCATCCGTCAGATGCTGGCTGAGGGGAAGTCAGCGGATACAATCAACCAGTATTTCGTCGAGCAATATGGGGCGCGCGTGCTCGCTGAACCGCCGCGCACGGGTCTTAACTGGCTGATCTACCTCCTGCCACCGCTGGCATTTTTAGCCGGCGCGTATATCTTGTACCGGGCATTCCGCTCCTGGCGCGCCTTGGATATGCAGCCGGCTGGCGCAGAGGAGGCTGAAACCCCCGCAGCCGAAGACGAGTACGTCACCCGCCTGGAAGAGGAACTAAAGAAACGTCAATGACCGATAATTTTGCAAATACCGCCCCCAAACGCGCCGTCCCGCTTTGGGCGCAGATTCTCATCTGGGTAGGATTGCTTGGCTTGCTCGGCATCCTGGCCGTCAGCCTGATGAAATCCCAGCAGGGCATTGTCCAGTTAGGCAAAGAAATCCCGGATTTTACCCTGACGCTGTTCAAGGGTTACGAATACAACGGCCAGCCGCAGGTCAGTCTCTCCGAGTTGCGCGGCAAGGTGGTGGTCGTCAACATCTGGGCCTCGTGGTGCAAGCCATGTGAACAGGAAGCCCCGGATCTGGAAGCCGCCTGGCGCATCTACCAGCCGGCCGGCGAGGTGATTTTCCTGGGCGTGGATTACGTGGATACCGAGCCGGAGGCGCGCTCATATCTCGCCAAGTTCGACATCACCTATCCCAACGGCCCCGACCTGGGCACGCGCATCTCGCAAGCCCTCAACCGGCGCATGGGCGTCCCGGAAACGTACATTATTGATCAGCAGGGTATCCTGCGCTTTATCAAGATTGGCCCGTTTGCGTCGGTGACTGAAATCCAGGCCGCGATCTCCCCGTTGCTGGCCGGGAAATAATTTCGTCGCGGCGACCCTACAGGAATAAAACATGGATATTGGCGTAATATTTCTGCTTCTGGCTTTGCTCATCCTGATTGCTCTGTTCGTGACGCGGCCGTTTATGCTCCGCACACCCGCCGCTCAAGTGGATGACGCGCACGTGGTCTCGGCGCTATTGGCCGAACGGGATCGCATCCTGAACGCTTTGCAGGAAATTGATTTCGACTACACTTTGGGGAAGATACCGGCCGAGGATTACCCTGCCCAACGCGCTAAGCTGCTCCAGCGCGGCGCGGCCATTCTGCGCCAATTGGATGCCATCAGCCCTCTTTCCTCTCCCTTGGGGGTGAGGGGTGAGGGAGAAGATAAGGAAGCCACGGATGAAGACCTGGAGGCGCTGATCGCCAAACGGCGCGCCGGCCTCAAGGACAAAGCCGCTGGTTTCTGTCCCAAGTGTGGACGTCCCATCTTTAGCTCGGATAGTTTCTGCCCGCAGTGCGGTTACGCGCTCAAATAAAGTTTACACGTTCACACGTTTGAACCTGCCAACCTGCCAACGTGCAAACGTGTAAACGTGCCAACGTGCCAACGTGCTAACGTATCACAAAGGAATAATAATGAAAATTCGTTTTGTCACGACATTTATTTTGATGGCTGTCGTTTTATCTGCCTGCAACTTCTCTCTCGCAGAGGATATCACCCCTCCACCGAACTACGTCGCCCCAACCCCCGCGCCGACCCTCGGCCCGTCATACCCTTCCACACCGCCCAGTCCTTCGCGCGGCGCGGTCATCTTCGCCAAGGAGTGCGCAGCCTGCCACGGGGACAAGGGGCTTGGGAACGGCGCGCAGGCTGCGAGTCTGCCCGTGCCGGTGGCAGCCATCGGCCTGGCCGACATTTCCCGCCAGTCCTCTCCAGCCGAATGGTACGCTGTCGTCACCCAGGGCCGCACGGATCGTTACATGCCGTCCTTCGCCAGCCGCCTGTCCAACCAGGAACGTTGGGATGTGCTCGCCTATGTCTTCAGCCTGAGCGCCACTGCGGATGACGTGGCGGAAGGCGCGCTCATTTACGCCGATAAGTGCGCCGCCTGCCACGGTTTGCAAGGCAGGGGCGACGGCCCGCAGGCGGCCACTCTGAGCCGCGCCCCGGCCAATTTTACCGATCAGAACTGGATGTCGAAGGCGACCGGCATCGGGCTTTACCGCGCCATTTCTGAGGGCGTTGCCCCGAACATGCCTGGTTTCAGTACAGAATTAAGCGAGGCCGACCGCGTGGCGCTGGTGGCTTATTTGCGTTCACTGACTTTTGACATGTCCGTGCCGAAAGCCATCCCTACCTCGACCCCGGAAGCAACCGCGACCCTCGAAGCACAACCCGCGACCCCTGACCCGCAACTTTCCACCCCCGAAGCGGCTGTCACAAGCGAAGCTTCGGCCACCCCTGAGATCGCCGTGGGGACGATCAGCGGCACGGTCGTCAACGCGACCGGCAATGCCCTCCCCGCCGGCCTGACGGTCATCCTGCGCGGATTCGATCATGGCTCAGATGCCTCCGGCGGGCTTGCGGAAGCGATTAATCTATCTGTTCCACTGGCGCCCGATGGCGCCTTCAACTTTGAAAATGTCGAGATGCCCGCGGGGCGATTGTTCCTGGCGGAGGTAACGTTCACGGGTGTGCCCTACCAATCCGATTTTTTGGTTGCCGAGGATGGGATGGATAAGCTGTCATTGCCGCCGCTCAATATCTATGAAACGATGACCGACCTGGCGCTGCTGAAGCTCGATCAAACCCACATCGTCTTCGACTTCTCCAGCCAGGGCATTGCTCAAGTATACGCGATATACATTTTGACCAATTCGAGCACTCAGACGATTGTGATCCTCACCGATGGGCAATCTCTGCCGTTCATCGCCCTGCCCGAAAATGCACAGAATGTCGGATTCGATGTCGCAGAGGGCAGTGCGCCTCTCCTGCCTGCAGATGGCGGCTTTGCGATTCCACCCAGCGCAAACCAATATGGGATTGTCGCCTTCTTCACGTTGCCGTATGATAAAAAACTGGAAGTGACCCAACCCTTCAAGCTCGCGGCCGAATCGGTGACTCTGTTTGTTCCCGATGGTTTCAAGGTCAAAGGCGACCAGTTGACCGACGCGGGCGTCAAACCAATTCAAGGAAACTCATTCCAGACGTACACAACTGAAAATGTGAAAGCCGATAGTTCGCTCACTTTCACCGTTCGCGGAAGTACCAAGACTTCAATGGGCGGTACGAGCCTGGATACGAAGACCAGCCTGATCGTCGGGCTGGGCGGGCTGGGTATCGTCCTCATCCTGGCAGGCGTGTACCTCTTTTTCCGTGACCGCGCTCGACAAGGCGAGCCTGAAGAAGACGAGGAAGAAGAAGCCCCAGAAGACGCCCTCGGTGAGGATCCCGTCAGTTTGACAGATGCCATCCTCGCCCTGGATGATCAATTCAAGTCTGGATGCATTGCAAAGGAAGCCTACGAGAAACGGCGGGCTGAGCTAAAGGCACGCTTGAAGGAATTGCTATAAAGCTCACATTTTACGCACTTGCGTTTTACGCATCACAACCCACGTAACACGCAACACGTAACACGTAAACAAGTAAACAAGTAAACACGCAACAATCATGATCGAAGTCAAGAAACTCGTCAAACGTTTTGGCTTGAAAACCGTCCTGAGCGGCCTGGATTTCCAGGTCAAGGAAGGTGAATTTGTGGCCTTGCTCGGCCCGAATGGGGCGGGAAAGACCACTTTCCTGCGCATCCTGGCCTCGCTCGCGCGGCCCTCGTTGGGCGAGATCCGCATTGCCGGTTATCGCCTGCCCGCGCAGGCGGCTGCCGTCCGCCGCAGGTTGGGTGTGGTCTCGCACATGCCGCTGCTCTATGGCGACCTGACCGCCGAGGAGAACCTGATTTTCTTTGGGCGGATGTACGATGTGCCGCGCCTGGCTCCGCGCATTGACGAGGTGCTGGAACTGGTCGGTTTGACCGCCCGCCGCCGCGACCTGCTGCGCACCTTCTCGCGCGGCATGCAACAACGCCTTGCCATCGGGCGCGCGGTGCTCCACGACCCGGAAGTGATGCTCTTCGACGAGCCGCATACCGGCCTCGACCAGGATGCCTGCGACATGCTGGATAAGATCCTGCGCGATGTGGCGGCCCGCGGCCGCACGGTGGTGATGACCTCCCACGACCTGGCGCGCGTCGAAGACCTGGCCAGCCGCTTCGACGTGCTCTCGCGTGGCGTGATCACGGCGTCTGTTCGCCGGTCGGACATTCGTAGAAATGGCCTCCTGGCTTTCTACCGCCAGACACTTTCCGGTTGAAGGTCGAAAGTCGAAAGTCGAAGGTCTGCCAACCCCATTCGACCTTTGACCTTCCGACCTTTGACCTTGAGACCTTCAACTTTCGACCTGCAACCTTTGACCTGTACCCTTCAACCCCGAATGTCCCGTCACCCGTCACCCGTCCCCCCTCCCTCGCCACTCGGCTCTTTCCTCCGCGCCGTCAGCGCCATCGCCTGGAAAGACCTGGCCGCTGAAGTGCGCTCGCGCGAACTGCTCTCGGCCATGCTGGTTTTCGCGTTGCTTGTCATCCTGATCTTCAACTTCGCCCTGGAGTTGGATTTCAAGACGCGTTCGACCGTCACCGCCGGCGTGCTGTGGGTGACCTTCGCCTTTGCCGGGACGCTCGGCCTGAACCGCTCGATGGCGATCGAAAAAGACCGCGGCTGCCTGGATGGTCTCCTGCTGGCGCCGGTGGATCGCAGCGCCATCTACTTTGGTAAGGCCATCAGCAACCTGGTCTTTATGTTCATCGTCGAAGCCATCGTCCTGCCGGTTTATAGTGTCTTGTATAACACCAACCTGTTCAACCCGGGCCTGATCGGCGTCATCCTGCTCGGCTCAGTCGGCTATGTGGCCGTTGGAACGCTGCTGGCCAGCATGGCCGTGCAAGCGCGCACGCGTGACGTGCTGTTGCCCATCCTGCTTTTCCCGGTCGTCCTCCCAATCTTGATCGCGGCGGTCAAGGCCAGTAGCGGTTTTCTACAAGGTTTTGCCCTGGCCGAACTGATGCCCCATATCAATTTGCTCTTGGTCTACGATGTTATCTTCATCGCCGTAGCCTTTATGGTCTTTGATTATGTGGTCGAGGAATAAAACATGAAACGTAAAACGTAAAACGTAATTCTTTCACGACTTACGCATTACGCATCACACCCCCTCCTAGGAGAAACTTATGGAACGTCAACCCATTATCTTGCAAATACTCAATATTCTCTCCGCCGTCCTGCTCGCCATTGCCGCTTATCTGGTCTTTTTCTACGCCCTGCTGGAACTTGTCATGGGCAATGTGCAGAAAATCTTCTACTTCCACGTTGCCAATGCCTGGGTCGGTATGTTGGGTTTCGTCGTCGCCGCCGTGGCCGGCATTGCCTACCTGCGCACCCACAATATGAAATGGGACATCCTCGAAATGGCCGCGGTCGAGATCAGCCTGGTCTTCTTCTTCATCGCCATCGTCACCGGTTCCATCTGGGCCTACCCGGCCTGGGGCACCTGGTGGACCTGGGACCCGCGCCTGACCACGGCCGCCATCCTTGAGATGATCTATCTTGCCTATCTCCTGCTCCGTCAGGGCATCGAAGACCCGGAGCGGCGGGCGCGCTTTGGCGCGGTCTATACATTGATTGGTGGCTTGAGCGTACCGCTCACCTTCCTGTCCATCCGTCTGTTCCGCACCATCCATCCCGCGCTAATTGGCACCGCCTCTTCCGCAGCCCAGGGTGGTTTCGACATGACCGCGCCGATGAAGCTCACCTTCTTCTTCAGCCTGTTCACCTTCTCGCTCATCTTTGTCGTCCTGCTCTGGCATCGCATCCGCCTGGGCCGCCTGGCTGAAAAGGTGGAACAGATGAAACTCAATGTCATGCAATAGGAGCGAAAAATGACCCCCGACACGACCAATTTCATGCTCGCCGGTTACGCAGTCATCTTCAGCGTGATGGCGATCTACATCGCCAGCCTGATCCTGCGCTGGCGCAATCTCCAGCGGGATTTGATAATCTTGCAGGAAATGCAGGAAAAGAAATAAGAAAGAGTCCGCTTACTTATTTCCCCGCCGAAGGCTTATTCGGCAAAATACCCCAATGCCAGCCTCAGTCGTTCCCCCACTTCCTCCGCCGCGTCCTTTGGTAATGATTGCAGCGCGGACTGCGCCTCGACCACGCTGTAGCCCAGCGCGGTCAGTGCAGCCAGGACTTCCGAATCCGCATCCGACATGGCTGCCACGGCCTGCAATCCGCTGATCGGCTTGAGCCGGTCGTGCAAGTACAGGACGATCTTCTGGGCGGTCCTCTTACCCACACCCGGGACGCGGCTTAGGATTTCATCCTGCTCGTTGAAGACAGCGCGCTGGACGGTATCCAGATTGAGTGTGGAAAGGACGGAGAGCGCGACTTTCGGCCCGACCCCATCCACGCTGAGCAGCATGGTGAACAGGCTGCGGTCGGCGATGGTCTCGAAGCCGTAGAGGGTCAGCGCGTCCTCGCGGACGACCAGGTGGGTGTAGAGCAGGACGACCTCGCCGACCTTCATCCGATCCCGCAGCGGCGCGGGGACGAAAACACGCAGCCCGATGCCGCCGACTTCGAGGATGACAGCGTTGTCTTCGATTTGTGTCACTTCACCACGTAGAGTCGCAATCATCAATTAATACCTTCGTGTGTGCAAATGCGTTATCGCTATCGCCAGGGCGTCGGCTGCGTCGTCGGGCTGGGGGATGTGCGCCATCCTCAGCAAGACACGCACCATTTCTTGTACTTGCTTCTTATCTGCACTTCCATACCCGGTTACTGCTTGTTTGACCTCATTTGGCGTGTACTCGGCGATCTCCAGGCCGGCTTCAGCCAGTGCCAGCAACGCCACCCCGCGCGCTTGCCCAACCGCGAGGGCTGTTTTCACATTGTTCTGAAAAAACAACTTCTCCACCGCAGCCGACTCGGGGCGATGGAGAAGCAGAAGCTCGCCTAAACGATGATAGAGCATTGATAAACGCTCGGCAGCCGGCAGACCGGCAGGGGTCAGGATGACGCCGAAATCAACCATTTGCAGATTGTCGTCGGGGAGGTCGCGTACCAGACCGTAACCCGTCGTCGCCGTACCCGGGTCAATGCCCAGAACCAGCGTCATGATTATTCAGCCTCGAGCGCTGCCAGAGCCTCTTCAGACAGTTTCAGATTGTGGAAGACGCTCTGTACATCGTCCAGTTCTTCAATTGCTTCGACCACTCTCAACACCTGGAGCGTCTCATCCACACCGAGTTCCAGGTCCTGCTTGGCGATCAGGCGCAGGCTGGCTTCGTCGGGAGTGACCTTCGCATTCTGCAGGGAGTCGCTGAGGGTCTTGAAGACTTCCACCGGGCCGATGATCTCGATGTTTTCACCATAATCCTGCACATCGTCCGCGCCGGCTTCGATGGCCAGTTCGAAGGCCTTATCGTACGAAAGCTGGCTGGCCGGGAACGAAAAATACGACTTGCGTTCGAACTGCCAGCCGACTGCGCCGGCTTCAGCCATGTTGCCGCCGCTTTTACTGAAAGAGTGACGCAACCCGGCCACCGTGCGATTGCGGTTGTCAGTCATGCAATCCACCATCAGCGCCGAGCCGTGCGGGCCGTAGCCTTCGAGGGTCAATTCCTCGAAGACGCCGCCTTCTTTATCTTCACCCGTGCCGCGCTTGATGGCGCGCTCAATGCTGTCTTTCGGCATATTGCTGGCGCGGGATTTTTCGATGGCCAACGCCAGGCGGAAGTTGCTGCCAGCGTCGCCGCCGCCTTCACGCGCCGCCATCACTATTTCACGTGCCAGGCGCGTAAAAACCTGACCACGCTTGGCGTCCGCTGCACCTTTCTTGCGGCGAATAGTCGCCCAATGGCTGTGTCCAGACATATAAAATCTCCTTGAGAACCACGATTGTGAGGGATGATGCCTTTAACGCCGAAATTATACCATGCTACCCTATTCCTCGACTTTGTTATATACTTATGCTAGAAACTTATCCCTTCGCCAAGGAGCCGGCCATGCTCACCATCGAAAAAGTTGACACGGACAACAAGTCACAGGTCAAGCGGTTCGTCGAATTCTACTATGCTCTCTACCGGGACTGTCCGCAGTGGGTCCCGCCGCTTTACATAGACGCTTACCTGCCGCTCAACCGCAAGAAGCATCCCTTCTTCGAACACTCGGAGGCTGATTTCTTCCTGGCCGTGCGGGATGGCAAAGTGGTCGGCCGCATCTGCGCCGCTGAGAACAAGCCTTTCAATGCATATCATAAAACAAAGAAAGCTCAGTTTTATTTCTTCGACGCCATTGATGACAGCGAAGTCGCCCAAGCGCTCTTCGATACCCTCTTCGACTGGGCGCGGGGGCGCGGCCTGGATACCGTCATCGGCCCGAAGGGTCTCTCCCCCTTTGACGGTTACGGCATCCTGATCGAGGGCTTCGAGCAGCGCCAGATGATGACCATGATGAATTACAACTACGACTATTACCCGAAACTGGTCGAAGCGCTCGGTTTTGAAAAAGAAGTGGATTTCGTCTCCTGTTACCTGCCCGCCGACGCCTTCAAAATCCCCGAACGGGTCGAGCGCATCGCCCAGCGCGTGCTGGAGCGCGGCAACCTGACCATCAAGCGCTTCAAGAGCAAGAAGGAACTCATCCAGTGGGCGCAGCGCATCGGCGAAACCTACAACAAGACCTTCATCCACAACTGGGAGTATTACCCCTTCTCCCAGGGCGATATTGACTACGCCGTGGATAACGTCTTCATGGTCGCCGACCACCGCCTGATCAAACTCATCTTGCACGGCGAAGACATCGTCGGCTTCCTGTTCGCCTTCCCGGATGTCTCGGCGGCGCTCCAGCGCGCCAAGGGCCGCCTGTTCCCCTTCGGCATCGTAGACATCCTGCTCGAAATGAAGCGCACCAAAACCGTCTCCGGTAACGGCATGGGTGTGCTGCCTGAGTTCCAGGGCACCGGCGGCAACGCTTTGCTCTACTACGAACTGGGCAAAACCGTCTTTGATTTCTACAAGTTCGAGTTTGTCGAGATGACCCAGGTGGCCGAGACCACCCGCCAGATGCGCGCCGACCTGAAGAACCTGAATGGCGTGGAATACAAGAACCACCGCGTGTACCGGCGATCTGTCTAATGTCAAACGTTGGACGTTCGACGTTCGACGCCCGATTCACCCAGGAGCTGCTCATGAAACATCCAATGGATTTCATCCCTGTCAAAACGCGCAAACCTCTCTTCATTGCGCTGCTCATCTGGACCCTGATCCTGTTCGCCATTTTCCGGCCGCTTTCCGCCCCGCTGACCACTTCCGCCGCCCCCTCCGGCATCGTCTCGTTCGAACTGGCGCACACGCCCGAGAACGCCGCCCGCATGTTGGATTCGTGGGATGAGCGCGCGCAACTCTTTGCCGCCTTTGGCCTCGGCTTCGACTATCTCTTCATGCCCTCCTACGCCATCGCAATTGCTCTCGGCATCCTGCTGGCAGCCGGTCGTCACCCGGGCGCGTTCGCCAAACTCGGCGCGTGTCTGGGTTGGGGAATGTTCGCCGCGGCAATTTTCGACGCCCTCGAGAATATTGGCCTGTGGTATGTGCTGCTTGGCGCGGCAAATTCTGCCTGGCCCCTGCTCGTTTACTGGTGTGCGCTATTCAAATTCGGGCTGATCCTGTTCGGAATTGCCTACGCATTGGCAGGATGGGTTTGGCGCAGACACAAATGAGCCAAAGATTTTAACTGCTCAGGCCTGTCACCCTGAGGGAGCGTTCTGTGCGACCGAAGGGTCTCAAGGCCAGTCGGAGGAGATTCTTCGCCGCTGGAAGCATGCCCTGCGCGCAGCGAATGGGAACACCAGCGGCTCAGAATGACAATCTGGTTGAGCAATTACCAAAGATTCAAGAATCAAATGAGCCAGAGATTTATCTCTGGCTCATTTGATTTATTTGGTACTTAGTTGGTCAAGCTTACAGGATGGTTACGCTGGTGGCCTGCGGCCCCTTGGCGCCCTGCTCGACGACGAACTCTACTTTCTGGCCTTCCTCGAGATTGCGAAAGCCATCGCTTTGAATAGCTGAGTAGTGGACAAACACATCTGGGCCGTTTTCACGGGCAATAAACCCGTAGCCCTTGCTGGCGTTGAACCACTTGACCGTACCGACGATTCGATCTGACATTTGATTTGCCTCCTTATTGGCAAAAGGGAAAAGAATCAGGTGCTCGAGTAGTTCCGACGGACGGTTAAAACAGAACAGTCCGGGGTGAAGTGCCTCGGACCATTGTCACACAATCCAACGTGAACTTACTGGCATCATACAAGTCTCATGATACAGCCAAACTCGGAATTCGTCAAGAGATTTTTCAATGGTTAATCCTCTTTATGTCCCTTGGCGATGATTTTGATTGGCGTACCCAGGAACTCGTATTGATCCCGGATCCGGTTTTCCAGAAAACGCAGATACGAGAAATGCAGCAATTTCGGATCGTTGACATAGATCACAAACGTCGGCGGGTCAGTGCGCACCTGGGCGCCGTAGTAGATTTTCAACTGTCGCCCGGCGTGGGAAGGCGCTGAGTGAACATCCTGGGCATTACGCAGTACCTGGTTCAGCTTGGAGGTGATGATGCGCGCCAGGCGTTCCTCCTGGACGCGCAAAGCCATTGGCAGCACCTGATCGACGCGCTGACCGGTCTTGGCTGAGATAAATAGCAGGGGGACATAAGCCATGAAGTTAAGTTCCCGCTGTACCACGCGGGTATACTCATCCATTGTAAAAGAGTCTTTTTCGATGGCGTCCCATTTGTTGACCAGTACGACTGTGCTTTTCCAGGCATCCAGGATAAATCCAGCAATATGGGTATCCTGGGCAGTGATGCCGGTGGTGGCGTCAATCAGCAACAAAACCACGTCGGAGCGTTCGATGGCCTTGAATGAGCGCAGCACGCTATATTTTTCGACACCTGGATCTATCTTGCCGCGCCGGCGGATGCCGGCCGTATCTATCAGCGTGATGGGCAAACCATTAAATTCGATTTTGGTGTCAATCGCATCCCGCGTCGTGCCGGGTATCGGGCTGACGATAGCCCGCTCCTCGCCCACCAATGTGTTGAGCAGGCTGGACTTCCCCGCGTTGGGCTTGCCGACTATGGCAATCTTGACCGACTCGTCTTCCTGTTCCTCGCTCGAGGGCGGGAAGGCCGCAACGAGATCATCTAGCAGGTCGCCGGTGCCCATGCCGTGCAGCCCGGAGATGGGGTAAGGGTCGCCCAGTCCAAGTTCGTAGAACTGGACAGCCTGGCTGCGGCGGTCTGCGCTTTCGCATTTGTTCACCACTAACAAGATAGGCGGCCAGCGTTTACCTTGATCAGTTTTCTGGTAACGGCGCAAGATTTCGGCCACCTCGCGGTCGGCCGGGGCGACGCCTTCCGCGCCGTCAGTGATGAACAACACGGCATCTGCATCGCGGACCGCGATCAGCGCCTGTTCGCGGATCTGCCCGATAAATTCAGCGGAGCCGACCGAGAGCGGGGTTTTGCCGCCATGTGTCGGATCTATACCGCCGGTATCAACGATTGCAAAGGGAATACCATTCCACTCTGCCTCGGCAAAGATACGATCACGCGTGGTGCCAGGCGTACCGTCCACGATCGCCAAACGTTCTCCGGCGAGGCGGTTGAACAGGGTGCTCTTGCCCACATTGGGGCGTCCGACTAAAGCGACAATTGGTTTTGACATATTATTTATAACTTATGATGACTTCGACCGTCCCAGGCAGGATCGACTCGATCGTCACACCTGCAATCACCATTTGGACGGTTGGCGTGATGTGATGTGTCCCGACGCCGAGTCCTTTGACATCAATGATCACCCGCACATCGCTGGGCGCAAGCGTATCCAATACTGGTAATGGCCCGGAAAGAATCACGTCCACACTTTCAGGTGAGACTCTCGCTTGCAGCATCGCTGAGAGGTTGTTGATCTCTACTGGCCGGTTGGTGAGCTTCAGGCTGCTCTGGATAGCCGAGATGCCGACCTGCACCAGCACGTTCTGTTCACCGACCAGTGCCACCCCGGCCGGCAGGTTCAAGTTCAGGCGAATTTCGATGTCGGCGCTGGCGCCGTTCAAGTCGAGCGGGGTGGTCTCGACATAACCGGGCAGAGCGCTGATCAGCTCCAGGTTGGATGAAAAGACCGTGACCATCGGCGGGATTGAAGCGATATTAGTCAGACGATAACCATTGGCAGGCCGTCCTATGGGCACCACTTTGACCACCAGATCCCGGTAACCGCCCTGCTGCGAGATGGGCAGGCTGACCTGTACATTATCCGGGTGCATGGTTAAACCGGTCACCAGGTTGCCTTTGTCATCCAGCGCCTGGATGGGGAGGGTTGTCTGGATGTCTTGCCGTGAACCTGAGAGGTCCAACGAGAGGCTGAGTTGCGCGACCTGATCCATCAGCGACTGCGCACCGGAGATTACCACTTCAGCCGGGATCAGGATCGGGTCCCCGGCCTGGTAACCGATAGCCGGTTCGCCGGTCAGAGTAAGCTCGAGGGGCAATGAACGGGTGACGAGTTTTTCGAGGGTCAGCTCTAATTTTTCAGGCGAGAAGGAGATTAGCCGTACGGGCCGGGCATTGATCTGTACCTGGACATCCAGCCTGTGCGTCCCGGCTTCTAGTCCAGAAAGGTCTACCAAGGCATGGACGGCATCTTTTTCGGTCGTCAATTTGTCCCATACGGAACGAGGCGCACGCAGCGTTAGCTGTACCTGGCGCGGGACTTGCCCTTGGATGATCAACCCCGGGTCCTGGCTGACAAATTCGATGGGGACCGAATTCGTGAGGAGGCGCGTCTCATCTGGATCGGCTGCTGTGACGGCCGAGATCCAGACGGCCAATGCCAGCGCGAAAGCGAGCACCACCGTGCGCAAGTTTTTGGTCAGCCAGTGCAGCATTTTACCATCACTCATCCTTGCGTGGAAAAAGATAAGGGAAATGACGCTCGAAGAAACCCGTCTTGAGGGAGGTACGCGAAGGGTCGTAGAAAGCGGTCAGGATGTTCTCGAGCCGCTCTGCATCCAGGCGGCGGATCATCCGCCCGGCGTGCGCGATGGAAATTGCGCCGGTTTCCTCGGAGACGACGACCGTAATGGCGTCCGTGGCTTCAGAGGTGCCCAAGGCCGCGCGATGTCGCAAGCCCATTTGGTGATCGGGGGATCGCGCCAGGATACCGCTGGATGAGAGCGGCATGACACAGGCTGCCGCGACCAGGATATTCCTCTCGATGATCACCGCGCCATCGTGGAGCGGCGTGTTGGGGTAGAAAATTTGCAGCAGCAGTTCAGGGGTGACTTGCGCCTTCATCAACACGCCTGAGCGGATATATCCATCCAGGCTATCCAGCCGTTGCAGGACAATCAGCGCACCGTGCTGGCGTGCCGCGAGCCGGGCTGCCGCGCTGACTACGGCCTGGATGGTACGCTGTATTTCCGGGTTGAGCGCATTCTTGGAGCTTGGCCGGAAAGTACCGGCGCGCCCGATGCGCTCCAGGGCGCGCCGGATTTCCGGCGCAAAGATGACCGGGATGGCAAAAACAAGCGCCGGCAGGGCGGTGCGCAGCAGCCAGGAAAAGGCCGGCAGGTTGACCAGGCTGGTAAATAGTACCGTTAGCACCAGCAGCAAGATAACGCCGCGCAACAAGAGCATCGCCTGGGTGTCCCGGACGAGATAGAGCAGCCCAAAGAAGATCAGCGCGACCAGCAGGATATCAACCACCCCAAGCCAGTCGAGGCGCTGGAATAGAAAAAGAAAATCACTCAATAATTCTGGCACGGCGATAAAAAACCATTCGAAAGCTAGGAATCAGGTAATCGCGGACGCCTAAACCCTTTTTACCCACTACCTGACTTAAATTGGCCGCAGGACACGATCCTGGCGGAGTTGTTTGAAGAGCATGATAGTGTTCGCCGGCATGGATTCGTTGGCCGCGTCTTGCCAGGCCTGGACACTCAGCGATTGTGGCGTGCGTCCTTCGTAACCCAATTCGCGCCAGACGGCTTCCTGTGAAGCCATCTGCGGAGGCAGAAAGAGTAAAGATGCCTCACATTGCAGTTCCTGTGAGGCGCTCTCGACCTCGGTCGCTAAAACTTTCACCGCCTGTTTCATTGGAATGGAGGCATCAATGTAAATTTCGGTGGTACGGGAGACCAGATTCTCCACCTGCCAGCCGATCAGGCCAACGAACTGGTTACCAGACTTGAGCAACAGGTAGGCTTTTTCTCCGAAGGCAGCCATAATATCTTGGGAGGTCTGCGAACGAGCGCCTCCGCTGAGACGGGTGATCAGAGTGGCGATGGCGCCCGAATCGCGCGGGCGGCCACGCTGGACGGACAATTCGCCGGCCGCGGCTTTCTTTGTGATGATCGGGTTGGTGTCGCTGATCGGCGAGATCACCTTCCAGGCTGCCACAACCTGCTTCCAGGTCCCCTCGAAGGTGCCAGTGTTCTGGATGATGACCGTTGCCGAGGCCATCCTTTGATCCTGCGGCGGCTGCATGCGGATGCGTTGGAGCGCCTCCGCTTCGTTCATCCCGCGTTTTGCTATTAACCGGGCTTTCTGGATGCTCTCGGGCGAATAGGTTGTCCAAACTGTATCGCAGGCGCTGGCCAGGTTACTCTCGAGCAGCTTTATCGCTTCGACGACAATGATCCGTTGCGATGCTCGCCGGATAAGCAAGTCAACTGCTTGATCAACGAGCGGATGAACGATGGTTTCTAGTCGCTTCAACCCTTCTGGGTTCGTAAAGACGAAACGTCCCAGTTTAGCGCGGTCAATCTGTCCGTTGCCATCCAAGATCCAGTGGCCAAAGATATCCAGGATGGGCTGAAAACCCGGCGCGCCTTTCGCGATGGCGCGGTGGCCGAGTGCGTCGGCGTCAATCCCGTACGCACCCAGGTGCTCCAGCATCTTGCGTACCACGCTCTTTCCGGTGGCGATATTTCCGGTCAGCCCGATGACATATTTTTCAGGCCATTTACTCACGATTGCTCCTTAGCGTGAGGATGTTGGGTGGGCTTCTATCCCACCGCATGGAAGGACGCTTTTTGGCGGGTAGGATACCCGCCCTACTCAATCTCTACTTCATTGTAGCCTTAGCTGTGCAGAATGTCAAAGGGGTATTAAAAGCGGAAGCCCGTTGTTGGGAAAACGGGCTTCGCATAGGTGCGTGGATTTTTTACGGCGTTTTCGTTGCAGTTGGCGTATGTGTGGCTGTGACTGCGGGTGTTGCAGTTGGCTGCGGTGTGACCAGGTTGATCCGGACGACCAATGTCCAGCCAGGGTAGATGACCGTCTTGTCGCCATCTTTCAGCAGGTCTCTGTTGTTTTTGACAATGTCATCTATGGTGCTGTTCAGCTTGTTGGCGATGCTGCCCAGACTGTCGCCGGGCAGGACAAAGTAGTTGATCTTGGTGCCGGGCGGGGCATTGCTCGGCACAGGGGTCGCCGTGGGTAACTGCATCCCGGGCGGGGGGAGAAGAATGGTCTGGCCGACAAAAATGATCTGCGTATTCGGGTTGATTTGTGGGTTGAGTAAAAGTATCACCAAATAACCGTTATCATCCAGGCCATGATCCTTGGCAATCTTGATCAAAGAATCGCCCTCCACAACGGTGTAGTTATACGGGATAGAGGGGGTCGGTGTGGGGGTATCGGTTGGTGTCGGCGTGATGGTCGGCGTGGATGTGGGTATGGGTGTATTGGTTGGGGAGGGCGTGATGGTGGGCGTGGGAGTCTGCGTGGAAAACAGATTAAAACCGCCGCCGCCGCTGAAACCAACGACGAGGATAATCACGCCGATCACGACCAGCAGGATTGCCAGGCCCCCAATGATAAACGGCGTCCATTTCTGTCGTTTCTTCCGGTGGACTCCAATGGTAGCTGTGATAGGAGGTTGTCTGCTCATAGGTAATCCCATCTCCTCACTAGAAAGGCAGGCTGTAAACTACTTGACAGCCTCGATAATTGTATTCTACCTGAACTTTATGGATTAAGCGAGTGGGGTTTCTGTGCTTGGGAGCAATGACTTTTCTCCCCTGCACCCTTGCTCCCCTGCCTATTTCAAATGTCCTTTCAAAAATTGCCCTGTATATGACTCTGCCAGACAACACACATCTTCCGGTGTCCCTTCAGCGACCAACCTGCCGCCCCGGTCGCCGCCTTCGGGCCCCAGGTCAATGATCCAATCGGCGACTTTGACGATGTCGGGGTTGTGCTCGATGATCAGAACCGAGTTGCCCGCCTCTACCAGGCGTTGCAGGACTTCGATCAGTTTGTGTACGTCGGCAGCGTGGAGTCCGACCGAGGGTTCGTCGAGCACGTACAGGGTCCGGCCGGTGGCACGCCGCGAAAGCTCACGCGCCAGTTTGACGCGCTGCGCCTCGCCGCCCGAAAGGGTCGTGGCCGGCTGTCCGATCTTAATGTATCCAAGTCCAACCTCTGAAAGCGTCTTCAATTTGCTGACCATGGCCGGGAAAGCCGCGAAAAGTTCCAATCCTTTTTCGATAGTCGTGTCCAACACGTCAGCGATCGAGAGCCCTTTGAAGCGCACCTGCAGCGTCTCGCGGTTGAAGCGCTTCCCGTGGCAGACGTCGCATGGCACGTAGATATCCGGCAGAAATTGCATTTCGATGCGTAACTGGCCCTGCCCCTGGCAGGCCTCACAACGCCCGCCGTGGACGTTGAACGAGAAGCGTCCCGGTTTATAACCGCGTACTTTGCTTTCCGGCAGTTCGGCGAAGAGCTTGCGGATCTCGTCGAACAGGCTGGTGTAGGTGCCGGGGTTGGAGCGTGGCGTGCGTCCGATGGGTGACTGGTCAATATTGATGATCTTGTCAATATGCTCCAGACCTTCGATGTGGTCGTGGTCGCCGGGTTGGGTGTGGGCGCCGTGCAGCCTGGCGGCCAGCGCGTTGTAAAGCACATCCGTCATGAGGGAGGACTTGCCTGAACCCGAAACGCCCGTGATGCAGACCAGCTTGCCGAGCGGGATGCGGATGGTCAAATCCTTTAGATTGTTCGCCCGCGCCCCGACCACGGTGAGATGTTTGCCATTGCCCGTGCGCCGCTTTTTCGGGATCGGGATCTGCTTGCGCCCCGACAGGTATGCCCCGGTGAGAGACTTGGGGTGCGCCAGGATGTCCTCTGGCGTGCCTTCAGCAATGATCCGCCCGCCATGTTCACCTGCGCCCAGGCCGAGGTCAATGATCCAGTCTGCGGTGCGGATGGTCTCGTCATCATGTTCGACGATCAGAATTGTATTGCCCAGGTCGCGCAAGCCTCTCAGCGTGTCGAGCAGGCGGCCATTATCGCGCGGGTGCAGGCCGATGGAGGGTTCGTCCAGCACGTAGAGCACACCGACTAGTCGCGAGCCGACCTGGGTGGCCAGGCGGATGCGCTGCGCTTCGCCGCCGGAAAGCGACCCGGCCGAGCGGTTTAAGGTCAAGTAGTCCAGCCCCACATTGACCAGGAATCCCAACCGGGAATGGATTTCTTTAAGTATGCGCTCGGAGATGGCCTGCTGGCGTGCATTCAGGGGCGTTTTTTTTCCGGCCAGTCTCTCGATCCATTCCAGCGTGCGGTTGATCGGCCAGGCGGTAACTTCGATGATATTAATATCATCTACTGTGACGGCGATGGCTTCCGGGCGCAGGCGTTTTCCCTGGCAGGTCGGGCAGGGACGGTCGGTCATGTATTCGCTGATCTTGGAACGGATGTACTCGGATTGTGTTTCACGGTAGCGGCGTTCCAGGTTGGGGATGACACCCTCGTAGGCGGTGTCGAATACCGCCTGGCGTCCTTCGCGGTTGTGATAGTGAACCGTCACTTTTTCGCCCTTTGTACCGTAAAGGACGATATTCTGCTTTTCGGGCGAGAGCGCGCCGAAAGGCACCTTCAGGTCAATATGAAAATGACGGGCGGTCGCATCCAGGAGCTGCCTGTAGTAACCCGTGTCCTCGCGCAGGTTGTTCCACTCCATCGCGATCAGCGCGCCTTCGGATAACGAACGCTCGGGATCAACCACGCGTTCGGGGTCTATTTCCAGTTTGTTGCCCAGTCCCTGGCAGTCGGGACAGGCGCCGTGTGGGGTGTTGAACGAGAAGGTGCGCGGCTCGATTTCAGGGATGCTGATACCATGCTCGGGGCAGGCCAGGTGCTCCGAGAAGTGCAAGTCTAACGTCAAAGGTCGAACGTCGGTTTTTTCGCTCTCAACGTTTGACGTTTGACTTTCGACCTGTGACACTGTTAGATACCCGTCCCCAAATTTCAACGCCGTTTCGACCGAATCCGTCAGCCGCGTGCGCGCTGCCTTCCGCTCCTCCTCGGACGCGTGGCCGGATACCACCAAACGATCCACCACCGCCTCGATGGTGTGGATCTTGTAGCGGTCGAGGCTGATCTCCTCGTCCAGGCTGTAGACCGTCCCGTCGACGCGGGAGCGGACAAAGCCGGCTTTGCGGATCTCCTCGAAGACGGCCTGGTATGTGCCTTTGCGGCCGCGTACTACTGGCGCCAGCACCAGGATGCGGCTGCCCGCAGGCAACGATTCGATGCCATCCACGATTTCCTGGGCCGATTGTTTCACCACCTCACGTCCACATACCGGGCAGTGCGGGATTCCTACGCGTGCAAAAAGAAGGCGCAGGTAGTCGTAAATTTCAGTCACCGTGCCGACGGTCGAACGCGGGTTGTGCGAGGTGCCTTTCTGGTCAATGGAGACGGCCGGGGAGAGGCCTTCGATATAATCCACATCCGGCTTGTTCATCTGGCCCAGGAACTGACGGGCGTAGGCCGAAAGCGACTCGACATAGCGCCGCTGACCTTCGGCGAAGATGGTATCGAAGGCCAGCGACGACTTGCCCGAGCCGGATAACCCGGTGATGACGACCAGTTTATCGCGGGGGATTTCTACGGTAATGTTTTTGAGGTTGTGTTCACGCGCCCCAACGACGCGGATGACATTTGCAGGCATGTTTCCCTTTGGAAAGTATGAGAGTAGGGTAATTGTAGCACATTTGTTTCAATGCGCAGCACCCTTCGACAGGGTTTCGACAGGCTCAACCCGGCGGCTCAGGGCAACGCCTACTCGGTAATGGGTATTGAAGATGACGCAAACAGTAATTATACCAGCCTCACAATTCGCCGCGATTTCACTTGCTTGAAAGTCTGCTTTGTGCTAGACTTAAATACACGTATCAGCCCTTCACAGGAATTCCTGAAGACCCATGAAGTCCTAATGAGGATATGACTATGGCTCAGAAAATTTTGATCATTGATGATGACCTCGACACACTCCGCTTGGTGGGCTCGATGCTCCAGCGACAGGGGTATCAAATCGCAGTCGCCTCAAACGGCGAACAAGGATTGACCCAGGCAGGGTCTGAAAATCCCGACTTGATCCTCGTGGATGTTATGATGCCGGATATGGATGGCTATGAAGTAACGCGGCGCCTGCGCAACAATCCGCAGACGGCGGATATCCCCATCCTGATGTTTACAGCCAAGACCCAGTTGGACGATAAGGTTTCCGGATTCGAGTCGGGTGCGGATGACTACTTGACCAAGCCCACGCATCCTGCCGAGCTTCAGGCGCACGTCAAAGCGCTGCTGGCTCGTTCGAAACGATGGAAGACCGGCGCGGTGGTGCCTGTGGAGAAACCGCCCTTCATCATCGGTATTCTCGCCGCGCGCGGTGGTCAGGGTGTGACGACATTGGCGGTGAATCTAGCCAAAAGCCTGATGACGGCAGCCCAGGCGGAAGTCATCATGGCCGAACTACGCCCCGGCATGGGTACGCTTGGCCTTGATCTAGGAGAACCTGACCCCAAAGAGCTTTCCTCTCTTCTACAAGCCAAGCCGGATGAATTAACCCAGCAAAAGGTCAAAAATAATCTTTTTACCCATGATACCGGCCTGAGATTATTGTTGGGGTCAGTGCAACCACGAGATGCGATATTGCAGAATGCAACCGCCCAATTTGAGGCGATTATCAATCGCTTGACGAGCCTGGCGCCCTATCTGATTCTGGACCTTGGTCCCGGCCTGCCTGCGCTGACCCAAAAATTGATCAAGAAATGCCAACATCTCATCGTTATCGTCGAGCCAAGCTCGAACTCAGTTTTACATGCCAAAGCATTGATTGCCAACCTGATGGAATTGGATGTCAATAAGCGCAGAATCAGCCCCATTGTGGTCAATCGCCTCCGCTCGGATACACAATTGAGCGCGACCCAGGTTCAGGAAAAATTGGATTTTACTGTGCCGGCGGTCATTATGCCTTTCCCGGAACTCATTTATCGGGCGGCGCAGATGAAAACCATAGCCGTCTCGTATCAGCCAGACACCCAGACCTCTCAACAGTTCGCCAAACTGGCCTCTTTGATGCTTGAACGCGCCCAACTAGAGAAATGAGCTTTTTCTCCGCCCAGACCCTTGAGTGCATCCAATATGCGGCGGAAATAATTCGCAAGTCACAGCGTGGTGTAGTCCTCACCGGCGCGGGTGTATCTACCCCATCGGGTATCCCCGACTTCCGTTCGGAAGGCGCAGGTTTATGGTCCAAGGTGGACCCGATGGAGGTTGCCACGCTGAACGCTTTCCGCTACGCGCCCGAGCGTTTCTATCAGTGGATCCGTCCCCTGGCCATTCAAATCTTCAATGCAGAGCCTAATCCTGCTCATCGAGCATTTGCGCAATTGCAGGCGGCCGGTTATTTCAAAACCATCATCACCCAGAATATTGATAACCTTCATCAAAAGGCGGGATCCGCCTGCGTCTTGGAGACACACGGCACGTTCCAGAGGATGTCCTGTACGCAGTGTTTCAAGCAAATCAGCAGCCAGGGATTCATCGAACCATATTTAAAAGATTGTCTGATCCCGTACTGCCCGGAGTGTGGGGGGATATTAAAACCGGATATCATCTTGTTTGGCGAACAACTACCGTTGCAGACCTGGTACGAAGCCCAGGCTGCCTGTCGAAATTGCGACCTGATCCTGGTGGCCGGATCTTCGCTCGAGGTGCTGCCCGTTGCCGGCTTGCCGCTCCAGGCCCTCGACCGGGGCGCGCACCTGGTCATCGCCAACCTCTCAGAGACCTACCTGAGCGTGCGTGCCGATGCTGTCATCCTGGGGGATGTTGCTGATATCATTCCCATGATCGCGGACCGTGTCTTACATGACTGATACCAAAAAACAACTGGAAGGTTACCGGCGCTTGATTGATATCGCCCGTGACCTGGCCTCGACGCTCGACCTGGAGATCTTACTCAACCGTATCATTCTTGCTGCGGTTGATATTACCGGCGCACAGGCAGCTTCGATCCTGCTTTATGACGATACCTCCCGCCAGTTACATTTCCAGGTTGCGACCGACATGGATACGCCGTTAATGCGCGGCCTGGTAGTGCCGCTGGAGGGCAGCATTGCCGGCTGGATCGTCACCCACCGGAAGCCGGTGCGGATCTCGAACGCTCAAGAGGATCCACGTCATTTTGGCATGATCGAAGAGGTGACCCACTACGCTACCAATTCCCTCCTGGGCGTTCCATTGACCACCAAAGATAAAGTCATCGGTGTGCTGGAAGCCCTGAACAAACAATCCGGCGAATTTACTGAAACAGACGAAAACCTGCTCGTGGTGCTGGGCGCGCAGGCAGCCGTGGCGATTGAAAACGCGCGTTTATTCCAGCAATCCGACCTGATCGCCGATTTTGTACATGAATTGCGCACGCCTCTCGCCGCGATCACCACAGCCACCTATCTGTTGCTCAGGCCGGAGATGTCCCACGCACAGCTCGAACAGACCATCCACAGCATTCATGATGAGACCAACCGGCTCAACGCCCTGGCTTCTTCGTTCCTTGACCTGGCGCGCCTGGAATCAGGCCGTGTTCAGTTTCACAGCAGCGAGATAGACCTGAAGGCCTTGCTGGAGGAGTGTAGAAGGGTGATGCAAAGCAAGGCCGCTGAAGAGGGTATCCAGATCAATATCGAAATCCCCGCTGATTTTCCCAGTCTGGAGGCCGATCGCGATAAGGTGAAACAGGTTATTCTCAACTTGTTGAGTAATGCGATCAAATATAACCGTCCAAATGGTTCGGTCACTCTGAAAGCTTTGGCGGGGGAGAAGGAGTTTATGTTGTCCGTGCAGGATACCGGCATCGGCATCCCCGAAAAAGCGTTACCGAACCTGTTTCAAAAATTTTATCGCGTCCAGGACGCGGAAGGCAAGCCTGGAGGCACCGGATTAGGGCTTTCGATTTGCAAGCAAATTGTTCAAGGGCACGGGGGTTGTATCGAGGTGCACAGCCAGTTCGGTGAGGGGACGACGTTTACGATACACTTGCCGCGTAAAAAGTAGAGCGGGATGTCATCCCGCTCCACGCTTCTTTCCTGACCTCGCGCCTGCTACGGTTCGAGGATGATTTTCAACATCCCCGGCTTTTGCGCATCCCCCATCGCTTCGATAGCCTTCCCCAACGGATAACGTTTTGCAATCAAAATGGTCGGGTCCACCTCGCCGCGTTCCAGTAGACGCAGCGCCGGGGCGAACGGCCCGCAACGCGAACCGACGATGGTGATCTCATCCACCACGAACGGCGACCAGTTGACGGTCATTTCCCCGCGATACGTGGACTTCAGCACCAAAACCCCGCGTGGACGTACGGCCCGGCGCGCCAGGTCAAAGCCGGAGGAGGAGCCGGTCGCTTCCACTACTACATCCCAGCGCCGCGGCTGGATTTCATCCTCAGTAATCAGCCGGATTTTCCTTGATTCCAACAATTGCTTTTGATGCGGATGGCGCGCCGCTACGCGCAGGTCGCAGCCGGTGAAAGCCAGGGTTTGAGCGATCAACTGCCCCAGCCGCCCCGCGCCGATCAGCAGGACGCGGTTGGTGGGCTGGACATGCACCTGCTGCTGGATCTCCAGCGCGGCGGCCAGCGGTTCGACAAAGACCGCGGCTTCATCCGGAACCGAATCCGGGACAAGCTGCAGGTTCGCCAGCGGCAGGGACGTGTATTCCGCATGGACGCCGTCCCGGTCCACGATGCCCAGCACTGTCCGCTTCTCGCAGTGTGTGGGACGGCCATTCCGGCACTGCTCACATTCGCCGCACACCGCGTTGATTTCACCGACGACGCGTTTACCAATCCACTCCTCCGCGGGTGCAGCCACCACTTCGCCGACAAATTCATGGCCGATGACGCCGGTAAAAGAGTAATAGCCGCGCACCAGTTCCAGGTCCGTGTCGCAGATGCCGGAGAGGCGGACGCGGATCAGCGCCTCGCCGGGCCTGGCCGGGCGGGGAACGTCGCGCAGGGAAAGAGTTTGATTTTCGAGCCAGAGGGATTGCATAGGAAAACCTTTATCACGAAGGGTACAAAGATACACGAGGGAAAATCTAAAACCTTTGTGATCCTTCGTGTCCTTTGTGTTGAAAAATTACCTCGTGCCCTTGCGCCCAAACTGCCGCTCCAGCATATCCACCGAGAGGTGAATCATCGTCGGTCGCCCGTGCGGACAGGTGCGCGGCGAGGCGCAGGTTTCAAGGTCCGTCAGCAGGGCGCGCTGTTCGTCGGGCGAAAGAACCTGCCCGGCTTTCACCGCCAGCCGCTTGCAGACGCGCCCGGCAATGCGGGCTTCGATTTCGTTTTGCAGCGGGGTCTCGTCTTCTTCAAAATCTTCGACCAGCGCATGTAATGCAGCAGCCGGGTCGCCGCCGCTCAATAAAACCGGCATGGCGCGCACTTGGAAGGCGTTTTGTCCAAAAGACTCCACCTCGAAACCAAATTGCTGGAGGATGGGTAATTGGGAAGTTAGTAAATTAGTATAGTGGGGTGGAAGTGTGACAACAATCGGCGCGAGCAAAGCCTGCGATGGAATGTTCTTTCGCTCGCGCTGAGCGCTGTCCTGAGCCTGTCGAAGGGCCATTAATTTCTCGAACAGCACACGCTCATGCGCCGCGTGCTGGTCAATCAAATACAACCCATCCGGCCCTTCGGCGACGAGGTAGGTGGCGCCGATCTGGCCAATTAGACGGAGAAGAGGAACGGCGGAAATGGGGGGCAGGGGCGCCGGGGAGATGGAGACAGGCTGCTCACCGGTCACCGATGACTGTTCGCTGGCATGCGCGATGCCCCAGGCCGGGTCCACTGTCCTGGCTTGTCCGCCCCACAGCGAGTGTGTCACCAGTGGCACGGGTGAGTAGGCCAGCAATGCCCTTCTCACCGCCCGCTGAACAAAACTGAATATCCTGTCGGGGCTGCGGAAGCGCACTTCAGCCTTGGCCGGATGCACGTTGACATCCACTTCTTCGGGCTGGATTTCGAGGAAAATCGCCGCCAGCGGATAACGCCCCACCATCAGCAGAGTGTGATAGGCGCGCAGGAGCGCAGTGGTCAGCGGCACATCCTGGATCCAGCGGCCATTGACGAAGAAGGTGATTTCCTTGCGGTTGGAACGCGTCAGCGCGGTTGGGCTGATAAAACCTGTCAGGCGCAGGCCTTCTTCTTCAGCCGTCACTTCCAGCATTTGCTTTGCCACCTCCACGCCATAAAGGGCGGCCAGGATCGCCCGACGGTCGCCATCGCCGGAAGTTTGCAGGGCAAGCGTGCTGCCTTCAGCCAACTTGAAACGTACCTGCGGATAGGCCAGGGCATAGCGCGTCAGCAGCGCATCTATGGCGCGCCGCTCGGTCACATCCTGCTTCAGGAACTTCAGCCGCGCGGGGACATTGTAGAACAAATCTTCAACGCGGACGAGCGTGCCAATTGGCGCTCCGACATTCTCCAGCCGCCCTGCCACTCCGGCCTCCACCTTCAACCTCGCTCCGCTTGCCGAGTTGGCGGCCCGCGAGGTGATCGTCAGCCGCGCGACCGAGCCGATGGAAGACAGCGCTTCGCCGCGAAAGCCGAGCGTGGTGATGGCAAACAGGTCTTCGGCGCGGCTTAACTTGCTGGTGGCGTGACGCGCCAGCGCCAGGGGGAGTTCCTCGGCTGAGATTCCGCTCCCGTCATCGGCGACCTCGATCAGGGTCCGGCCGGCTGCGGCAATTGTCACGCTAACGGAACGCGCCGCGGCGTCCAGGGCGTTTTCGAGCAGTTCCTTGACCACCGAGGCCGGGCGTTCCACCACTTCCCCGGCCGCGATCTGCGAGGCGATTTCGGGAGATAGAATGCGAATGGGCATATTTCGATTATAGTCGAGAGTAGAGAATAGTTCATGGACTAATCTCTATTCTCAATTTTCTATTCTTTCCCTTATAATAACCCCATGTCATTTACAACCATTTTCTTCGACTTGGACGAGACCCTCTACCCGGCCTCCTCCGGCTTGTGGCCGGCGATCAGGGAACGGATGAACCTGTATATGCAGGAACGCCTGGGTTTCACCAAAGAGCAGATTGAAACCGTGCGCGAAAAATACTTTCGCGAGTATGGGACAACCCTGCGCGGCTTGCAGGCCAACCATGCTGTCAACATGGATGACTACCTGGCCTTTGTCCACGGTCTCGCATTGGAAGATTACCTGCAACCCGACCCGGGGCTGCGCGCCATGCTTAAGGCTTTGGCGGTTCAAAAGATCATCTTCACCAATGCCGATGCCGCCCATGCCCGGCGTGTGGTGCGTGCCATGGGACTGGATGGCTGTTTTGATGCCATTCTGGATGTCCATGTCCTCGAGCCTTACTGCAAGCCGATGCGTCAGGCCTTTGAGATCGCCCTGGAATTTGCCGGGGAGAGCGAGGCGGGGAAGTGCGTCATGATTGACGATCTACCGCGCACAACGCGCGCGGCGCGTGAATTCGGCTTCTTTACTGTGCTGATCGGGAATGATTCGCCCTCGCCGGATGCCAACGCGACGCTTGCCCGTTTGATAGATTTACCGCAACTTCTGGATGGACGGTAAATATTTACAATCTTTTTACACAAGGGGATTACAATCTAATAATTCTTTAATGACCGCATGGTAGGCTATACAGCAACCTTGCTAGAAGGAGATAAGCTCTAAATGAAAAATAAATTACTACGTTTTATATTGGTTTTGCTCGTTGCCGGTGTGCTGGTCGTCGGTTCGTTTGGCGGCGGGTTTGTCGCCGGGCAGTTCCTGCCGCTCGCTCCAAAAATCGGGTTGCCTCTGCCGCAACCGCCCACTGCGACACCCCTTTCGCCTTCTACCGGCGGAACGCCTGAAGAATTGCAGACCCTCTTCGCCCCGTTCTGGGAATCCTGGCAATTGGCGCATCAGTATTATGTTGATCAGCCGTTGGACGACGTTCAATTGATGCGCGGCGCCATCCGCGGAATGTTGGCATCGCTGGGCGACAAGCATACTTCGTATATGGATCCGCAGGAATACTCGGATGCCACAATTTCAATTTCTGGCGAGTACGAGGGGATTGGCGCATGGGTGGATACCGGCGGCGATTACCTGACGGTTGTTAGCCCGATGCCCGCTTCACCCGCCGAGCAAGCTGGCTTGAAGACCGGCGACCAGATCATTGCCATTGACGGCGAAGACATGACTGGCGTTCCTCCCGAAGTTGCCCGGCTGAAAGTCCTCGGCCCGGCTGGCAGCACAGTCATCCTGACCGTCCGCCGCGCGGGTGTGGAGCTGCCGCTCGAATTCTCCATCACGCGTGCCAGTATCACCGTCCCCAGCGTGGAAGGGAAGATGCTGGATGGCGGCATTGCCTACGTCCAGATTTTCACCTTTGGCGATAAAACCACGCCCGAGCTGGAGCGCGTGCTGACCGAGTTGATGGCGCAGAACCCGCAGGGCATGATTGTTGATTTGCGCAATAACGGCGGCGGCTATCTCGTCACGGCAATTGAAGTGGCCTCGCAGTTCATCGGCGACGGCGTCATCATGTATGAGCAATATGGCGATGGCTCGCGCGAGACATACACCGCTCATCCGGGCGGCCTGGTCACCGATATTCCGCTGGTGGTGCTGGTTAACGAAGGCACCGCCTCGGCTTCCGAAATAGTCGCCGGCGCCATTCAGGATTACGGGCGCGGCAAACTGGTCGGCGTGATCACTTACGGCAAAGGCTCGGTGCAGAATTGGCTTCCGCTTGCCAATGATCAAGGCGCGGTGACTGTCACCATCGCCAAGTGGTTGACCCCGAAAGAACGCCACATCCAAGGGATTGGCCTGACGCCGGATGTCGTTGTAAAGCGTACAGACGAAGATTCCGCCGCTGACCGCGACCCGCAACTGGATGCAGCCATCCAATTATTGTTGAATCCGTAACGCGGAATTCATTCCGCAATCAAATGGCGATATGAATATCGCGCTACAAAATCTTCGCGATTGTGATAGTTTTTCAAGAGTAATTCTATAGCCGCGTTATGGATTATGGAGGTGAACCATGTTCCTTGACCCCTATTACCTGATCTTCATGGCCCCGGCCTTCCTGATCATGCTGCTGACGACGTGGTATGTCAACTCGGCGTACCGGAAATGGAGCCGCGTCCCCTCTCGCAGCCGGATGACTGGCTTGGAGGCTGCCCGGAGGCTGATGGCGGCCGGTGGTTTGTACGGCATTCAGATTGAAGGCGTCGGCGGAAAGTTGAGCGACCATTACGACCCGCGCCGTAAGGTGCTGCGTCTCTCGCGCGGCGTGGCGGAGAGTCCCTCGGTGGCTTCGCTGGCGGTCGCGGCGCACGAACTCGGTCATGCCATGCAGGATGCGGAAGATTACCTGCCGCTGCGCTTACGGAGCGCGCTGGTGCCGATGGTCAACATCGGCTCGTACCTGGGTTGGATCCTGATCATGCTCGGCCTGTTCCTGCAATTGACCGGCCTGGCCTGGCTGGGTGTGGCGGCCTTCGCCGGCGGGGCGGTCTTCGCTCTGGCGACTTTGCCGGTGGAACTGAACGCCTCGGCGCGGGCCAAGCGTCTGCTGGCGGATTCGGGCATCATCTCCGGCGCAGATGAAATGCACGGCGTGAACACCGTGCTCAACGCCGCCGCGCTGACATACGTCGCCGCGCTGGTGACGGCGATGCTGCAATTGCTGTATTATGCCAGCCTGGTGACTGGCCTGGGCGGGAGAAGGCGGAGCTAACACAGTAAAAAAGTTAAGTCCAGTATAATCCCGCCATGCGCAAAATCATCGTTGTGCTGCTCCTGTTCCTCGCAGTTGCGTTTGTCATCGCTAGTTTTTCTGAACTGGAAAAAACCGCCAGTACGCTGGAGCGCAGCGACTGGCGTTTCTTAATTGCCGCCCTGATTTTTGAAGTCATCTGGATTTACAACATGGCAACCACATTCCGGACACTGTATCAATTGGTTGACCTGAACGAAAACAGCCGCCATCTCTTCTTGGTTTCCGCGGCAGCCAATTTTGTCAATGTGGTTGCGCCCAGCGCAGGGATTGGTGGCATGGCCGTTTTTCTGGAGGACGCCAAAAAACGTAATCACTCAACCGGCCGCGTGACGGTGGTCGGGGCGCTGTTCGTGCTTTTCGACTACGCGGCCTTTATTTGCGTGTTGACGCTCGGATTGATCGTTCTCTTCCGTAGGAATGACTTGAACGCCGGTGAAATTACGGCTTCACTCATTCTGCTGGCGATTGCCCTTACGCTTCTTTTTTTTGTCTATCTCGGCTATCGTTCCGCGGCGGCGCTGGGCAGAGCATTGACCTGGCTGGGACGGCTGATCAACGCTGTGATGCGGCCTTTCATTCACCGCAATTATCTGGACCAAGCCCGCGCGTATGCTTACGCCGACGAATTTGCCGAGGGCCTTTCCGCGATCAAAGGCAAACACAAGAACCTTATCTGGCCATTCCTGTTTTCGCTGAACAACAAGGCTTTGCTGATTTGCGTGCTGGCGCTGACTTTCCTGGCCTTTGGCACACCTTTCTCCATTGGCACGATTGTGGGCGGGTTCAGCATCGCCTACCTGTTTGTCATCGTCTCGCCGACTCCGGCTGGGCTGGGCGTGGTCGAGGGCGCGTTGACGCTCGGCCTGAACTCCCTGCGCGTGCCGTGGGAAGCGGCGGTGCTCATCACCCTCACTTACCGCGCGGTGACTTTCTGGTTTCCGCTGGGGATAGGCGCGATTGCATTCCGATTGCTGCACAAAGAGCCGAGGGGAGTGACCAGTGAGCAGTGACCAGTGAGCAATGAAGGAGTAACTATGGAATGGCTTCTTGTACCCGAAAACTGGATTGCCTTGCTGACGCTCACCGTGTTGGAAATCGTGCTGGGGATTGATAACATCGTCTTCATTGCCATCCTGGCCGGCAAGCTGCCCGAGCGCGAGCAGCCGCGCGCCCGTCAGGTCGGCCTGGCCTTGGCGATGATCACCCGCCTGCTGCTGCTCGCCTCGATTGCCTGGATCGTGCGCCTGACCGCGCCGCTCTTCAGCGTATTCAGCGTGGAAATTTCCGGCCGCGACCTGATCCTGCTCGGCGGCGGCCTGTTCCTGCTGGCTAAAAGCACGCACGAGATCCACGACAAACTGGAAGGCGGGCAGGCGCGCCCCGGCGCGAAAGCAGCCGTCTCCTTCGCCGGGGTCGTCACCCAGATCATGCTGCTCGACATCATCTTTTCTCTTGATTCGGTCATCACCGCAGTCGGCATGGCAAACGAACTGGCGATCATGGTCTCGGCAGTGGTCATTGCCGTCATCATCATGCTGTTTGCTTCCGGGCCGATCAGCGACTTCGTCAACCGCCACCCGACGGTCAAGATGCTGGCGCTCAGTTTCCTGCTGTTGATCGGCATGTCGCTGGTCGTGGATGGACTCCACCAGCACATCCCCAAGGGCTATATCTACTTTGCCATGGGCTTCTCAGTGTTCGTGGAAATGCTCAACCTGCGTTTGCGTAAAGGCGGCGAACCTGTGCAGTTACACACTGCTTACGTTGCTGAATCTGTCCCGAAAAAGCCTCCGGCCAGGAGGAAGTAATGAGTAAGCGGAACGATTTTACTAATTTACTCGTATCTAAGCGCCTCCACCACATTCATGCTTGCCGCCTGCCTTGCCGGGATGAGCGCGGCAATCACGCCGAAAATCAGGCCGATAGCGATGGTCAACAGCACGCCGGAAAGAGGGAAGGTGTAGACCATCGGGTAGCCGAAGGCAGCCATTCCCTGCACGGCGAGATAGTCCAGATACAGGCCGGTAAGCAGGCCGAAGGCCGTGCCGATGGAGGCCAGGATGACGGTGCGGATCTGGGAGCGGGTGGCGCCCACTGCCCGCAGCATCCCGATCTCGCGCGTGCGTTCGATGACGCCAATGGCCAGCGTGTTGAGCATGTCGATCAGCGAAGGGGTGGCCAGGAAAACCAGCATCATGTACATGCCGTAGAAAGCGGCGTCGAACGGCGTTTGTTTTCGTTGTAATAATCCTGCCCCGAAATCAGCCTGAATTGTGGATACGGCCTCAGCGCCTGCTGGATAGCCGACTGCGCTGCGGCGCGGTCTGCGGAGGCGGCCAAGTTGACCTGCAGGAACACATCTTCATGGCGGTCGAAATCGGCGGCGATGTTGGTATGCGAGATGTACATGGTGGCCAATTTGGCGTTCAGGTAATCGTTGGCGACCGCGACAATGGTATACGTTTTGACGCAGGTGACGGTCAGCACTTTCTTGCAGTGTGTATGGAGAGGCAGCCTGTCTGGCCGCCCCTCCTATTTTCAACGAAACGCGGATCTACATGATCCCCAACAGTTTCAAAATAATGAGGATGATCACGATGACGAGCAAGACGTGAACGGCGTTGCCTTTACGCGGAAAGCCAGAGAAGACATTCGGGCCGAAATATCCGAGCAACCATAGTATGAGCAGAATTACAATGATCCAGGTAAGCATGAGATTTCTCCTTTTTTAGCGATTTGTTCTATAACTCATCATACAATAAATCATCTCCAGCCACATCCATCGGCCGCGGAGTGTTGTTCTCTGCCACTTGGGGAAGACCCTGACACCGCCACCACTTCCATCCGATGGAATCTTACTGACGTATTTCGTCTACCGTTTCTTTTAGCTGCTGTTTGAGTTGGAAATAAGAAACGCTTAAGTAAGCGCCAAAGAGAAAGATGAGGCCGCTCAGATATGCCCAGGCTAGAAAAGCGATAATAGCTGCCACTGAACCATAGATCAGGTTCGAGACGGAGATGTAGGTGGAAACAAAAGACAAGAAGGCTTTCTTGGCTAGTTCCCACAGGAAACCAGCCCCCATCGCGCCGGGTAAAATCTCGCGCCAGGTAGAAGTTCCATGCGGGAGCATCATGTAGAGCACCATAAACAAGGCAACATCGAGCAAGATAGCCAGCACCCAACTGATACCGCCCCCCATCGAAATGATTGGGTCGGGTAACAAGGTGCGGAGGTGGGCAAGCATACTGCCGGCAAACGAAGCCAGGAAGAGAGCCGGGCCAACGAAGGTCAGGACAAATAGTATTGCCAGACCACGCCGCTTCCAAACAGGGCGACGTCGTTTATTGCCCCAAATATCATTCAGGGTTTGGGTAAGCGTGTAAAAAATTGTAGAGGCAGACCAGATCAGACCAACTAAAGCGACACCGGTGACTGGTCCGCGCGCCCGGATAATTTCATCAATATTTTGGCCCAACAACTGGCCCATGGCCGGCGCAATAAACTCCAGCCTTTGAATGATGAGTTGCTGGTCCATTAACGGGCCAAGGCTGAAGCTGGCAATGGCGATGCTCAAGAGGGTGAGGGGGAATAGGGAGAAGAGGGCAAAGTAGGCAATCGCCGCGGCTGTAATCGCCGAGTTGGGTTTTAACGTTTCTCTGGCTGCGCCCGCCAAAATCCCTAACCAGCCATGTGTACGCTCATTAAGCCTGTGCGCGCTTCGGATACCCTGCTGCCAAATCTGTGCCATAGTTCTAGCCATTCTGGGTGCAGTCATCGTCTGTTTCTTCAGGGTTTTGTGGATACAGGTGGCTCACCTTCAGCGGTGACAACAGGCTGGGACGGGTGGAATGGCTCGGAAGGTTCAGCCGGCAGAGTTGCTTGCAGAATGGGTTCGGCTTTCTCGATCAGATGGGTGAGCCGCTCCATGCTGCTGGTCACCAGGGGTGGAGGCGGTTCTTTCATCGCCCTTATGGTTTCCCATACGCGTGCCTGCCGTTCTTTGAGGTCAGAAATCTGCGCCGCAGCCCCTGAAACAGCGCGGCGGCTGACCAGGCGGTCCCACAGGATTTGGCATACAACGGATAAAGGCGGCGCTACGATGATTCCGACAAGGCCAAAAGCGTCTGCCAGGGCGATGAGCAGAACTACGGTCAGAATGGGATTATCCCATCTGCGTATAAAAAGCCGTGGCTTGACCCATACTCCCAAGGCAATCAAGACGACGAGCGCATAGAGGGCCGTAAACAGGCTAATCGGCACACTGGTCAACAGCCCCACCAAAAGCACGGGAATGACCACCAAGGCTGCCCCAATCACGGGTATCAGGCATGCCAGAGCGCCAGCCAACGCCAGGAGCGCCGGGTATGGGGACCCGAGCAGCCAGTAACCAAGGCCTAATAGCAGCCCGGCCAGGAGACTTTGGATTACCTGGCCGCGTAGGTAAGAGCCGATATCAGGCTCGATTGTCCGCCAAATACCACGCGCCTGTTTACGCTGGCCAGATGGAAGCAACGAGAGCCAGAGTCGTTCAAAATGGATTTGATTGATGATCCAATAGATGCTCAAAAACAGAATGACGAGTACGCCGGTCACGATGACGCCAATGCCCTGCGTGAAGCCGAGTATGGCCGGTAGCACGAGCTGCCCCTGGTCGCCAGTAACTGCTTCGAAGAGCTTACTCGGCGGTGGCAGCCGCGCAACCAGCGCCTGTTGGAACGAGCTGCCCTCCAACCATATCGGCAGCCTCCACGCATCCTGTACCGATAAACTTTGGGCTAAATGCTGTATCTCAGAGATAGCGGCCCCACTGGTTAGGAAGAGTAAGAAGCCGAAACTGCCCAGGGCCACCAGGTATAGGAGAATCCAAACCACGCGCACCACGAAGCCTCGCCCGACCAGGCGTTTAACCAATGGGCGCAGCGCTGCCGAAAGCGTTAGCGAGATCAACACGTAAACGACGACAATCCGGAACTGCCACAGCACCACCAGCGCCAGCAACGTGGTCATGACTGCTGCACCGAACCGTATTATTTGCTTCGTCATGGTGCACCTGAAGTACGGACCTGCGCCAGCAGAGCATCGAGGTCGGTGGTAATGGTCTCGATCTCATCCATCACCTTATCAATCTGCTTGACTTTTCGATCCGAGCCCCCTTTCTTAAGCCGCGCCTGCTTGCGCAGGTCTTGGGCCAGGTCTTGCGCTTCATAGCGCAGCCGGCTGGCATAATCGCGGCCGGCTGAGACCTCCGGCTCCATCGCCGCTTGATGAAAGACGAAGCGATCGAGTAAGAGCTGAATAATAGCCGCTATGGGAATTGCCATCAGCGCTCCGGCAATGCCGAACAAAGAGCTAAAGGCAAAAAGTGCCAGTAGTGTGACGAATGGATTGACCCCCACCGCCTTACGCATGACGCGCGGCACCAGTACAATGTTTTCCATCTGCTGAATAACAAGCGTGGCGACGATCACCCAAACCAGCTTGTCGGGTGCGATGGACAGCGCAACCAGTGCCGCGGGAATGGCGCCAAGCAGCGGCCCAATCATCGGTACAGCTTCCAGCACGCCCGCCATGAGCGCCAACACCAGAGCATTGGGCAAGCCGATGAGCAGATAGGCAAGCAGCGCCATGATGCCTATGACCAGGCAAAGGATACCTTGTCCGGCTATGTAGAAACCAACCTTGGTTTCCATGGCCGAAATAAGTTCGCTAATGCTCTCGCGCCGGTCATGTGGAACCAGCAGTAAGAATGACTGGATGGTTCGCGGCCCATCAAGCGTCCAGTAAAAAGCTAGTACCAGAATAACTATGGCTATAAAGATAACCTTAGCCGCCGATGCCACGTAACCCAACGCTTGCCCTGCAGAAGCCAGCATCTGCTGTCCCGTTTGCTGTATCGGCTCCAGGCCTGGTAGTGTCGCTGGGAGGAACTCACTTAAGCGCACAATCAATTGATTGGGATAATTAACCATCCACTCACGCAGGCTTTGGTAGTAACCCGGCACTGCGGCAGCAATCGTTGTACCTTGCTCGACAATCAACGGGAATAACAATAGCACGAAGCTGATGAGCAGGGCGAGCAGCAGGAGGTAGACAAGAATGACCCCCGCTATCCGGGGGAGCCCTCGCCGGTGCAAACAGGCTACGACTGGCCGGATCACCGTGCCTATCACGATGGCGATAAATAAGATGAAAACGACTTGGTTAAACCGATAGAGAAGCCAGAAGCTTAGGGCGACAAAAACCATGACGAGAGTCGCCCACACGACCCGCCGGAATGTCCAATCATGCGGTTGCGAAGGTGGATGAAGCGCCATTCTTACCCTACTGTTCGTGAGTGTTTGAGACACACGGGGTTTTGTGTCCGTGTTTCCAGAAACTTTCCTGTGCCTGATGCAAGTCCAGAGACCAGCCTGGCCAGTTTTGGGGGAGACTTCCGTAGAAGCATCTTACGAGCCTGTAGAATCCAACAGAGTTGCGAGAATCCCCCAGACTGATCCAAGCACTATACCTGCGATGACATCTCTTGGATAGTGCGCGCCGACGTAGATCCGTGTAAAACCGACTAGAGCGGCGACTGCATATAGGGCAGCAGTTTCTACCATTCCGAGGTGGAAGTGGTGGATGAACAGCGTCATCAGGAAAAATATCTGGCTGGTATGCCCACTGGGAAAGGAATCACCTTTTTCCCGCCAGCCGATGACGCGTGTCTTATCAAGAGTAAGAAATGGACGGTCCCGATCAGATAACGCCTTGATAATTTCCACCAATAACCAAAGTGTGAGGGTGCCGAAGATGATCTCTATGGCCAGACGGCGATAGTTCAGTATAAAAAGAAGGAATGCAGCGATAAATGCAGCCAGCATATTGCCAAGCTGTGTTGCAAGCCACATAAAGCGATCCAGCCATCTGGGATAGCCCCGCATGTTAAAGAGCATGAAAACCCGGGTGTCCAGGCGTTGACCGGCGGACCAAATCAGGGACAACGCAACCAGGGCAAAAAGGAAAAGCAAAACGAACAGTCCTCGTTGGGCGCTCAACGCCGTCCATAGTGACGCCCGCACCCCGCCCGGCAGCCAGATGAGAAACAATACCAGTCCTATCAAAAGGACTGCCAGAAAAACAGGTCGTCGTTTATTGGCAGACCAAAAAGAAGCCTCGTGTGACTGCGGCGGCAAGGGCGTCTGTTCAGAACTGCTAGCCATTGACTGCCACCTTTGAATCCGTCAACTCCGCTGTTGCCAGCTGTCCAGTAAGCGCTGAGCCGGCCATAACTGTCAGAGCGCGTGGATGGATATGAACAGATAATGAACCCTCGCCCAGCAGTAGACCATCGGCAAGCACAGGCATGCGCGGAATCGAACGGATCTTTACGTGTTTGACACTGTAGTGCTTGATACCGGCATCCTCCACGAGACCTCCGCGAGACAGCACGGCATAAGAGAGCATATTCAGTTTGCTCATATCTGAAAAAGTGAATACGTCCAGATGGCCGTCTCTGAAGGATACCTTGGGGGAAATCTGGAAGTGCGGTCCGAGAAAGGGCATATTCGTGATCAACATCATATGCGCCGTCGTATCGAGGTGTTTGTGCCCGTCCAGAATCATACGCAGCCGTGAGGGTGTTGCAGAGATAAGTGTTGATAATAATCCCCCTATCTGCGCCAGATCGCCGTGCTGGAGGTCGTCCGCCATGGGATATAAATCCGACAGGAGACCCAGCGCCGCGGCTTCCAGAAACCAGTGGCGGGAATGTCCGCAGTGGACTCGTCCTACATCGATCTTCAACCGGCGCCCCTGGCGCAATAGGGCGACAGAATTTGCGATATCCCCGGTAATCCCCAGGTTAAAAGCGACATTGTTTCGTGTGCCTGTGGGGATGATGCTGAGGGTCGCATCACTTCCGACCATGGCCCCTGCGACGCTGTCAATGGTACCGTCACCGCCCGCCACGACGATCAGTTTGATGCCCGTCTTAATAGCGTTATGCACAACTGTTTCAAGTTGGCTGTCCGGGCGCACGGTATAGACCTCGGGCAAAATCTGCTGGTCCTGCATCTCTGAAAGGATAGTGGCAAGCTGTTGCGGTGATTCTTCCGGCCGGCCGGAACCGGCATTAAAGATAAGTTTTGCCCGAAGTGGGCGGTGAGCGGTTATCCTAAGTCTGCTTGATATTAGCAACTGCATCTCCTTCCTTATGAATGATCTTATTTGGCAGTTGCTGATTTACTGACCTGATGACAGTTGACCAATCCGTCCAGCAAGATGAAGATGCTGATCGGGAGCAACAAGACCTTATCTATCCGTGACGTGCGGGGTTGCTCGCTACTGTATCAGCTTTACAATAATCAGGATGACAACGATCACCAGTATCACATGGATGAGATTGCCGCCGCGCGGCATACTGCGGAAGATATTCGGACCGAAGTAGCCGAGTAGCCATAGAATTAACAGGACGACGATAATTAGCTCAAGCATTAGAATTCTCCTCTTGAACGATCAATTTGATGCCACCCGGCCAACCGACCGGGTGGCCTTTGACCTAGCGGTCCAACAAAATGAAGACGCCGGCTGCTATGGCAAGGATTGCCAAAACCGTGCCCAAGTCGCCCATCGAGATGAACGCGGACAGGCCATAGAGAATGAGCCATATGGCTAACAACAGGAAGCCTATGTTTCTATTGAATTTCATGATAGTCTCCTTTCTTTAGGGATGTGAAAACCAACGACAGCTTACCGACTTACAGAGCCTGATTATTCGCTAAAGATAGTGGTACCTTGTCGTATCGCCTTGATTTTTCAACTTTCGCGACGTCGACGCATGTCGTTATCAGCCTTAGGAATTTTGAATTGCCTTTTTTCCGGCCTTTGCGGCTTCGGATACGCGGTCCAACTGCTCAACCGCCAGTTCTTGACCGTGCTGTTTTAATTCTTTGATCTTCTTGCGTCCACCGATCGTGATTTTGTTCGCGTTCGAACGTACCTGCGCCATGGCATCGTCCATCATTCCGGTGGTTCGATCGCGCAGTTCGATGCCTTTTTCCTGGATTTGCATTCTGGTATCTTCTCCAGATTGTGGCGCCAGCAGCAGCATCGTCACAGCGCCGGCCAGGCCGCCAATCAGCAGGCCGACTAAAAAGCCTAAAATATTATTATTGTGGTATTCGGGTTCTTGATTCTCATTGACCATTATGTTTTCTCCTTATCGTCTGAGTGTGGTGAGTGTTTGTTACAATTGTTGTGCTGAATACGCAGGTCAAATCACCTGACCAGGTATTACTTGTAGCGTTGATCACCAAGATAGATACCAGCTTCCTTTTGCTCTTCTTCCGTCAACTGAATGAGACCAGCCAGCCAACCACCTGACGAAGCCCCTGACGTTCTGCAACACGGCTAAAAAGGGACCCGGTCGGTTTACATCCGATTTGTATTTATCAGCCGGGATGTCCATTCTGTTTCCTTTTTATCTTTGAATTGTCCGCCCATCTTACGGGTTGGGGAACAGGTTATCCTCCAGTTGCACCAAGTTTTTCGTCAACTGATCCAGCTCCGGCTGCGCTGACTTGAGATCGGTCTTCACCTCGGTCAATGCCTGAGCGGCGCTCTGTTGCATGGCGGTGAGCACGTCTTTTTGATCCGTCCCCAGCAGGCCGGACAGGGTATCCAGCGCTTCGGAGGTCTGGGTCAAAGACAGGCGCGCTCCGGCGTAATCGTCGGCGGCCACCGCCAGGCTGGCTCCGCGCACACCTGACAACGCCTTGAGCACGTACATGTGCAGCGTGGCGGAATCCAGATTCTTTTTCAGGGTCTCGTTACCCGTCTGCAACGTTGTGATCCGATCGGTTTTGCCGGTGATCGTCGCGTTGGCGTGCTCCAGGTCGGCGTTAGCCTTGTCGAGCTTTTGCCGGGCGGGGAGGTAAAGCGCGAGGGCGATTAACAGCCCTCCCAACACAAACGCAAACAGCGTCACCAGCACCCAGCGCATGGCGACGCGTATGGACTTTTGCAGGCGGGTTTCGGGCCTGCCTGCGGATAAGATGGATTCTTTTTCGTCCATAGGGATTCTCCTTCTGTTTCCTTTTTATCTATCAGTGTGCTGATCGGTGGTCGTAGTTTCAGTAACGCCTACCACTGGGCCACGCGGGCGGTAAAAGATCAGCCAGACTATTCTTTCCACAGCCCATGCGATCAAGGCATAGATCACCATTGCAAAGAAGGAGGAGAGTTCCAGCACCATGCCGCCAGCTGATGGTGTTGCAGTCATTCCTTCAAAGGGGAACAGGAACAGGTAGGTAAATCCATAGATCAGGGCAACTATCGGGCTGTCGGGATTGGCTCCGACCAGCTTCAGTCCGATGCGAAGCGCAATCAGGGCCTCGAGGATTCCGAACAACAACCAGACCAATTGAGTCGCCTTAAAAGTGAAGATGCGTCGTTCTCGTTCTGGTTCGTTTTGTGACGTTCTAACTTCTGATACTCTATTGTCGTTGGACATTTTAACCTTTCTTTCTGAGCCTGGGCCTGATTATAAGAGGGCCATTCTCGCTAAGGCACATAGGCCGGTTGTTCCGCATAGCTCTGCAACAGGGTTGTGCGGCGGCGCAACCAGCCTGTGTGCGGGATGGCAAGTGAAACGATCAGGCTTAGCGACGCCCTCTCCCAAAGAAGAGTTTGACGATCGCTAGCAGGATGATGGATCCAAGCAACGTGACCAGCATGGTCGGAATGGTGATCGCATCATTGATTGTCCCGACACCCAACAGAGGGCTGATAAAGTAACCAGCCAGGAACGCGCCAACGACGCCTACCACGATATCGAGTAGCAGGCCCTGTTGCGAATTCGTATGCATGATCCTACTGGCAATATAACCAACGATCGCTCCCGCAATGAGATATATGATGAGGTTCATTTATCTTCTCCTTTTTGAATATTTCAAATACACAGTTACCCGTATTTGGTTTTTGATCCATACCCCTTCTCAGGAGAGAAGGGGTTGTGGCGCCACTCCGATCATTTAGCGGGGGGGACAGTTTTCTTTTTCAGGTTGGCTTCATACTCCGTCACGCGTTTGTCAATTTCATCGGCTGCGCGCTGGCGGGTATAGCCATACTTTTCCTGAAGCAAGCCAACGAAGACATCGAACTTGCCGGCGGCCCGATCCAGATCGTCGTCGGTGAGTTTGCCCCACCACGCTTTGGCCTCGCCTCGGATTTGTTTCCACTTGCCTTCGAATATATCTTTGTTCATGGTTTGATCCTCCAGATCATTTGATAAAGCTGTCCCAGTTTGCGCCGGCGCTTTGGACAGCGTTGGTGCGCCGGATTTCAAGTCTCTCATTCAGCCAGGTGGCGTCATCAAGTACGAACGCTCGCGGCAACGGCACGCAGGCGTTCAGCCACACGCTCAGGCGTCTCACCTTTACTGATAAACGCATCGGCGCCGGCAGAGAGTGCGGCTTGCTGACGGGCGTCCAGATGGCCGATGAGGACAATGACCAGCGCGGACGGGCAGGCCTTTCGGAGTTCTTCAAGAGCCGCACCAGGCGCGCTGGGGAGTAAATCCCAATCCACCAACAACATGTCTGTGCGGCTGACTGGTGCCTGAGCTAATGTGGTTGACCAGTCGGCGGCTTCACCAGCGACTTCCATTTTCAGATCCAATAGCATTAGCCGCAGGGCATGACGTTCCTTGGTCAGGGCATCTGCTAGATATACGCGGGTCATACACTCATCTTACAACAAAAACTCCCCAGCCACATCCATCGGTCGGGGAGTGTTTGTCTCCGCCACTTGGGGGAGGCACGGAGGGGCTCTCAGGTGACCAGCCGGTTGCGCAGCGCAAGTGTTACGGCTTCCGTGCAGCTGACAACTTGGCTTTTACCCTTGCTCTTTTTGGACTCGGCGTGTTTTTTGGCCTTCTTCCTTGCCACAAACTGGCTAACGAGGTATGGCCGGTTCTGTTGCGAAGGATGTAGATTGGAATACATAATTTAACAACCCCCGTCATTTGCAGAAAAGGCGGGAAACATTTGGATATTTGGCCCCGGCCGAGGGGAGAGGAAAGAAAGCGGCGGACCACGCGGCCGCCGCTTTCTTTTAATAGCTAGATTCGGATTAAGCAAACAGAGCTATGGTCTTGTTGTTGGGCAACCGCCCTCTGGCGCCGGGATGATATCGCCTTCGTGCTTGCCATGACCATTTAAGCCGTTTACGCTCACTGTGATCTCGTTATAAGGATTGTTTTCGCTGCTGGTGGCATGGCAGATTGTGATCTTGCCATCGATGATTACCAATGGGCTTGTAGGGCAACCGCCCTCTGGCGCTGGGATGATATCGCCTTCATGCTTGCCGTGACCATTTAGGCCATTAACACTCACTGTGATCTCGTTATAAGGATTAGTTTCGCTGCTAGTGGCATGGCAGATCGTGATCTTGCCATCGCTGATCACCCATGGGATTGTAGGGCAACCGCCCTCTGGCATTGGGATGATATCGCCTTCATGCTTGCCGTGACCATTTAAGCCATTAACACTCACTGTGATCTCGTTATAAGGATTAGTTTCGCTGCTAGTGGCGTGGCAGATCGTGATCTTGCCATCGATGATTACCAATGGGCTTGTAGGGCAACCGCCCTCTGGCGCTGGGTTGATGTCGTTGGGATGCCCACGGTGCTCATTCAATTCAGCGCTGTTGACAGTGATTTCTTCATACGGGTTCGCCGGGTCGCCGGTGGCATGGCAGACGGTTGACGGGGTGCCCAGGGTGCAGGCAGCTAGTAGGGTGATCGCAAGAATCTGAGCAGCCGCTACCAATTTGCCTGTCATTTTGCTAAGCTTGTTCATTTGATACTCCTTTGTGAATGGTTAGAAATAAGGAAGCTTGGTCTTATCGACCTTTGTAATTCGGGTTCTTTACGCAATACACAGTAAATATACGCGGGTCATAGACTCATCATACAACAAAGGCTCCCCGGCCACATCCATCGGCCGGGGAGTGTTTGTCTCCGCCACTTGGGGGAGGGATCGAGCTTCGTAGGTTTAATTTACTGAGAGATATTTTATTCACCCGCTTCACTGTCGAGCGCTGAGCGGCTTTCGGCCAGTGGTGAGCTTTCCAGCGCTTGGGTGATGCGCTGTTGTAGTCCTTTATGGCCCGGCTTGCGTTTTCCGAGACTTTTGAGGGTATCTAGCAAGGAAGTGGTCATCCCCTGTGTGAGCTTTTTGAGTGCCTCAGTCGAAAGCTTCTGGCCTTTTTCGAACCAGCGCACGGCCGCGTAGCCCATTACTACGGTTGTCGATGAAGCAATCGCCGCACTCAGCAGCCAGCCCGGCAGCCCACCCAGCTTGCTCAACTCCTGGAAGAGAGTCCGTCCTAAGAACCCCAGGCCAAAGGTGGCGACCAGCTCGGAGGCGCGCCGTGGAGTGATTTTGTAGTTATATATGCGGGCAATACCGACCACCATGATCGACTGCGTGACCACCAGCGGGACAAAATCGATGACCGGCAGCGGTACCAACGCAATGGCTGCCGAGATCGAGGCCGACCTGACGATGGTTTGCCAGGCGAGTTGCCAGCGGTATTCCGGTAATGCCTGTCCCAGGGCGGCGACCATCTCAGGTTCGGTGGCTGCCACTGCCAACAACACTTTGCCGAGGTTCTTGCCGTCTTTGGCAACGATTGGAACGATTTGATCGGGCTCCAGACCCAGGTTCAGTGCAGCATTCGAAATGACAGCTTGCAGGTCTTTGCGTGGTACCAGGTCAATCTTGTTCAGCACCACCACGAAAGGCTTTTTCAGAGCAGATAGCTCGTTGAACAGTTCCTGCTCGGTCTTTTTAATCCCCTGGATGGCGTCGAAGACCAGCACCAGGAAATCGGCCTCCGCTGCTGCTGACAGGGCAAGGCCCTTCTCTTGCTCGCCCACACTCCCCACTGCATCCGCACCGGGTGTATCGACCACGGTAAACAGGGCTGCATCGGCCTGTTGATTTTCCGTTGTGGTGCCGGGTAAGGGACTCACCGCGGCCTGGTCGCGTTTGTTTTGCACCAATTGATTGTACAGGGTGGATTTGCCAACGTTGGTCGGGCCAACGATGACTACCCGGTGCTTGTTGCCAAAGGCTTGCCGGATCTGGGCGGTGGATAACTTGACCAGCAGTTTTACCAAATTCGCGTCCGACGGGAAACCAACTAATAGCGACAGAAAGCTGGCCTTTTCATGGGGGCCCAACGCCTCCCAGATCTTGCGCACTGTCGCTTGAACATCGGGGGGGAATTGTGTGAGAATGTCATCGAATAGCGTCATGGGATCATTCCTTGCAATTAGACCTCTTAGATCAGGCCTTTTCGCCAGTCAAGCTCGCAGTTGGTAAAAGGCATTAGGTCATCGTCAGTTAGTCGAACATCTACAACTTGAACACTAAATGGAGATAGGCGCCCCGTTGCTAACCTTAATTTGGGCGGATAGTCTTCTATTGCCACAACTTTCTTGGGCCAGTATTTGTGTTGTTCTAGAAATCGCTCGGTTAAATATACGCGGGGCATACACTCATGCTACAATAAACACTCCCCGGCTGCATCCTGCGGCTGGGGAGTGTTGTTCTCCGCCACTTGGGGGAGGCAGGAGGGGGACGAGTAACACTACGTCACCTGCGCTATGGCAGGAATGGCAATGCTCTGATGGTGGTGCAAAACGCTGAGGTTGATGCCATTGGCCAGCAGTTGAAATATATGTAGATGATTAGCGCGATGATGAGGATCAACAGGAACCAGCCTATATAGCGAAGAAACAACTTGAAGATTGCCAGCAGAATGATGGCACCTCCCAACGAAACCAACAGGGCAGGGATGCTAAAGTTGCCCTCGTTGATCGTGCTGACGTTGAACA
>CAZTZE010000024.1:0-65803 GCA_964618215.1 uncultured Chloroflexus sp. | reverse complement strand
GCAGGTCGAGAAGCCGTTGGCGGCTGAGTATCTCTGCGCGCCGGCGAGGCCGGATGATCGCCGGCAGAGTTATAGAAGGCTGCGAAGAAGGCAAGAGTGATTAGCGCGGCTCCTTTATCCTGCGCTCTCCGCCGTCTTCTGCTGTTTCTCGCACCTTGCCACGGTCTTGATAAATTCCAGTCCGATCTTCCGAGTTTCAGGTGATAATCGGGCGAGGACGATTTTGTAGTCTTCCAGTTCTGGAAGTTCCGGGTCTGGAGGCAAGATTCCCGCAATGCGAAGAACTGTTATTGGCGATATATCCAGGGCTTTTGCGATAGCCACGTAAGTAGTGGCATCGGGATTGATGACGATGCTCCTGGACAACTTGTTGATCACGGACTTGTGCAGCCCAGCTTTGCGGGCCAGGCCAGCCTGTGAAAGGTCGTGTTCGCGCAGCTTCTCATTCAGCCAATTTGCAAAGGCAATTACATCAGTCATACACAGGATTATCAAGCACCTGCGGTTGTTGAAGGGATACTAAGCGTTGCTTTAGAGCGACGATTTCCGAACAGAAATATTGTCGAAGTTCGAACGAGTAGTAACATCAGGTAGTTGCACCTTGTTTGTATGTGTGGTAGAATTTTTCCGCCGGATGGCAAGGAGGCCCTTGAGGGTTGATGGCGCCGGTAAAGCAAGTAAGGGGAGATGCCAGAGAGGCCGATTGGGCTCGCCTGCTAAGTGAGTACAGGGGCATAAAACCTCTGTCGTGGGTTCGAATCCCACTCTCCCCGCCTACCCCATGTGCCGCTGAACCCGCTCTCGCGAGCGGGTTTTGTGGTTATAACGAGGGTTCGTGTGCCTGAAACTCTACGGCCCGGCCATCAGGACAGGGTAAGGGGATTTGCGGTTGCCGCGCCGTTTCAGGGTTTTGTGCAAGTATTCAGCCAAAACGATCGCGATAAACGCAAAACGCCACATCCTCCGGCAGGGAATGTTGCGAACGAATGTCGCGTCTGGCTAACGGATGGAGGGTATTCAGTTGTTGCCGGAGGCCGGCGGGGTAAAGATGGTACGAGAATTGAATGGTGGTAAACTTAGATAATCGGCATCTAGCTCCACGCGAGGAGTTCATTGTGGGCTTATCAGAGCAGCGTGTTCGACCGACATTTGGCGGTCACGAGAAATTTGTTTTTCGACATGGGTGGCTAAAAAAAGGGGTTGATGGTGTAAAGGAAAATCCTCTCATTTTTACAAATGACGAGGCTCTCATTACGCTTGGCGTTGGCAAAAACATGGTACGCTCTATTCGCCATTGGTGCCTCGCGACAGGTCTGGTCGAAGAGATGGATGGCGCTGGCTTGGCACGTCCATTGCAGGCAACCTCCTTAGCGGAGTTGCTCCTCGATGACCATGGCTGGGATCCATACCTCGAAGACATCGGTTCGCTTTGGTTGCTGCATTGGAATCTGTCCACTAATCTAGTACGAGGTTTTGTCTGGCATCTGATGTTTTCCAAGTTCTTGGAGTCAGAATTTACGAAGCGGCATTTGGCGAATTACTTGAGTTCTCAGTTCGAGCATTATGATATACACACGACCTCAGGGACGATAGATCGTGAGATTGATGTCTGTCTGAAAACATACGTTCCTACGGTTCGTTCTAAGCTGGGCACTATATCAGAAGAAACTCTTGATTGCCCCCTTGCAGAATTGGACATCATTCGGTTCATTCCAGACGACAATGTTTATCGTTTCAATGTCGGCCCCAAGGTCTCATTGCCTTTAGGGGTGTTCGGATATGCCTTGTTCTCATTCCTGCCATCCGTTGCAATAAACCGCCGAACCGTAGCAGTAGACGAATGCCTATACCATGAAGGGAGTCCAGGCCAGATTTTCAAATTGGACGAAAACAGCGTGGTTGAGTATTTAGAGGCACTCGAAGAAGTAACGGGCGGGAAAATCCGCCTTCAAGAGACAGCCGGTTTGCGGCAAGTCTACCTGGACGCTTCTCCTGGAGAAGATTATCGAGTGCAGGCGATGGAAATGTTAAGGGGGCATTATGAGCAAGGATAAGATAATGCCCTTCATCGCATCTGCTTTGCACGTTCGCCAGAGTGGTCTGCGTTCCGTCAATGTTGAATTAGACCTTGGCGATAAATCTGTCATTGAAGGATACGTACTAACCGCCCAGGCGCGTGCGTGTTTAGGGAGAATTCTCAATCGTTTTGACGGAAATACGCCGACACGCTCCTAGGCCAGGGAAAACGGCAAACCGCATCCCGACACCGGTTCTATTGTTGTCTTTACCGTCGCCCATTTGGGTGTGCTGAAGCCGGACGGCACGCCTGGCGACACCGTTCGTGCCGCGAGAACCGGCGGCACGCCGGTGCGAGACGGCAAGCACGATAAGACGGACGTGCGCGACGAAAATCTGGAGGCCTTGTGCCCGCGCTGCCACATCAGTCCAACAGCGGCAGGTGGTTCCTTACCGCCGACGGCCCTTATTAACCATCATTTCACCACCCTTAAAGTTTGCAGCCAGATCTCCCAAGGGCCTTGCGAGTCCTTGACAGAAATTACGTAATTTCCGGCAATAAATTCATAGTCGCTGGAGCCGGCATCCGGTCCAGGCCATAGATCGAAGTTTATTTCCCCATATTGCGTGTTCTTCATGCTGGGGTCAAGATTGATAATATATAAAGAGAATTTACCATTACTGTATTGTTCCCAATTTACCCGCAGGTAGGTCTGACCCTTGAGTTGGAAGGGCGCACTGGTAAAGGGACCATTACCAGATATTCGCAGGATTTCAGCCACCACTTCGGCGTTAGGCATCAGGATGAGCTTTGGCACCAGGGTGATCGAGGCTGGCAGGGTATAGATGGGGGTAGTGGTCGGGCCTGTCGGGATGGGGGTCTCACCCGCACCCGGTAGAATGACCGGTGAAGGTGGCGTGCCAGCACACGCACCCAGCAGGACTACGAATAGAAGAACGAGCAGTGTTTCTATGGGTTTTGCGAACATTTCTCCTCCTGAAAAAATGAACTAATATCCTTTTTGACAATTTATCACACTACTCCCTGAAAGGGGAGTCTCACAAACAGGCCGGGATGCATTTGCCGCGATGATTTCAGCCGGCACAGTAACGCCGGCGTGTTCTGGCACACTGAGTGAGGGATAAGCGCGCCTCAGCATGTTGCGATACCAATCATACGACAACAATCGAGTGTCCAGCGCAGCAATATCGGGGCGCTCATGAAGCACAAACTGAAAGTACCATAGCGTAAAGGTGGCCTTATCATCGCTGGTAAAAAGGAGCGCCTGTTCCGGCAAAGCCGTCAAAATTGCCTGTCCATACTCTTCGGCCTGCCTATCTTTAGAGGCATCCACTTTGGGAAGGTTAATAGCAGCAAAGCCGAGAAAATACCCGATCAACAGAATGCCGGCAACCGGAGCCAGCCCACGCCCACGTCGGGATAAGTATTCCATAAGGCTTGCCCCGCCCAGGCCAATCCAAAGGGAAAAAGCCAGGAAGGCTGGAAGCAGATATATCTCTGCATCGTATGAATTATAACCAATGGAGAAGACAGTATAGGCAATCACCAGCCAGCCGGTTACCAGGTAGAGCTTGGGCGATGGCGGACGATAAAAGAATAGGCCGTACAATCCGATCAGGATACCCCAAAAACCGAATTGCGCCATGAACAGGCCCGCCCAGGCTTGCAGTCGGGGAAGGATAAAGGCGGCAGGGACCCCAAAAGCGTAGCTTTCATACATCCGGCCGGAGACAAGCCAGAATAAGTTCTTCAGCGTGACCGGATCCCCCCAATTGATCGGTGAACCCGACATCGCCCTGAGAGGCAGGGTCAAATAAATGAGCAGCCCAATCCCCAACCAGCCCACTCTGCGAACGAACGGTTCCCACTGGAAACGCCAGCCGCGCCAGGCAATACTTCTCCGACAATCCTTACCTTCTTCAAGGGCTGATCCGCCGTTGGCGTGTTTACTGATAACACCGGTCAGCAACATCAGCGGCAGTAAAAAGGCGAGCGTCAGGTGATTGCCCAGCCCCAATCCAAATACAAGGCCGCGGATGCGGTCGAGGCGCGTCCGCCAGGCAGGCGGCGGGTCAACTCCCATTGGGAGAAGATATAAGGTCAGCACCAGGAACAGGGCATGCAAGCCATATACCTCACTGATGACGGCCTGCGACCAGAGCATGGGCGATAATCCAAACGCATAAGCGGTAAGCATGCCCGCCAGCCAGTTGCCGCGCAGCGGTACATAAGGGAGGCTTATCATCAGATAATAAACCAGGATGGCCGCTAGAAGCGTACAAACTGCCGAGAACAGGTTGGTGCGAAATGCGATTGAACCGAAGGGAAGGAATTGGAACAGCCGCGCCAGGAGCAAATAAGTGGGATAACCCGAAGGGTGCGGAACTCCCCCTGTTGCAGCCGCAGTGATCAGATCGCCTCCATCCGCGCCATTATTGGCCCAGCTCAGACCCGGCGCCAGGGTGGCAAGATACGTCCCACCCAAGGAAAGGGCCACCAGGCCAGGCGGGAGCCAACGAGACAGGCGAGCGGAGCGAAACATCCGGTTATCATCCAAAACAAAGCGGCGGGGAAGAAAATTCCTTCCCCACCGCTGACAGGGTCACAATGTTTTGTTATGGTTCAGGTTGCTGGTTGGTCTTAAGGGACAATGTACCCGAAAGCAAAGGTTCCCATCAACCATGTATTTACGCACGTGTACGGGACACCGTCGAAGGTAGGATAGGCCTGATAATTTGCTAGCGGGACCCATACTCCTAAGGTAGGCTCCCACCAGAAGATCGCACCACCCGAAGCCGGTGTCCTAAAACAAACCAGGTGTAGTCCCACATTACTAGTAGAGGCTGTCAGCCTCACCTGACTCAACAGAGTGAGTGCATGGCCTGTGTCTGGGTAAGATGGAACGATCGGGGTTGTCACTGGAACAATAACAATGTCGAACGTCTCGCCCTGGGGAAGGCTCCCATTGGGGAAATCTCCGAACCAGTCTCCTGCAAAATCATGGGTCGATCCAGGGCCGCCGGTGGTCTGCGCCGGGTTGGCAGCCCAAACATGGTTGACGCTCATGAAGGCAACGCTGAACATCAAAACAGCTGCAATTGCAAAACGTATCGTTTTCATAATTTTTTCTCCTTTTCTCATCAGGTTTCTTGTGCTTATTCTACTACACTCGGTCCGTTCTTCCCTCGGTTTTCTTTCGGATTAGGGAATTTGATACCTGATCTGTATTTCCACATCCCCCTGCATGTCGGCGCTAAAGAATAAGTCGCCCGCCTCCGTTTTCAGCATTGGAGTGGAATCCAATAGCTTTGCCCCGGCGGGCAAGTGAATACGGATCGCCAGAGCCTGCGGCAGCGTTCCGGGTTGTTTCTGGACCCGCAGCCGGTAAACCAGTGTTTTCGAGTCGTTGCTCGTCCCGATCACCTGAGGCGGCAACTGAAAGCGGAAACTCGTCTCGAGAGATGCCCCGCCCGGGACAACCAGCAGCGTGCCAAAGCCCAGTATGCCGTCCATCTTTTCATCCAATTCATCCACGCGTGCTGGCACCGCCTGACCCGATACCATCCACGCGCCGGGAACCGCGTGCGGGGTCGCCTCCAGCAATTGCGTGCCGAGGGGTTTGTAAACGCGCAAATAGTTCCAATAACAACGATTGATCAATTTATCATACAAACCCCGGTAATCCATATCAAATTGTACGCAAGGTACGCCTTTGGCAGCATTGTTCATGTGGACGATCGTCAGCATCCCAGTCGGCGCGGCCGGATCGGATAGGTCAACCTCATAGGTAAGGCTCTCTTCGACAACTGCGTTGACCTTGTTGAAGCCGACGTTTGAGTCCACCACCATCAGGAAATCCCCCTCGCCCGGGCGCATGGCGCCATCCCAGCCGCGCTCGGCCAGCACCGCCGCCATGCCTGGGTCATCGAACTGCAGCAGCAGATGGTGAGCGTTCAAGTCCGCCTGGAGTACTTTCAGCAGCGATATCCAATCAATATCTTTGGGATTTTTTATCCTTTCCAGGATCGCGCCGCCCAGTTCGTTCATGAAACTTTTTCGATCCTCCCCCGAAGTCTCAGCCTGACCTTTGGCCTGGCGCATGTACGTCACCACGTTCTCAGCCGTTACCGGGTAAGCAACCGCCTTCACTTGTACGGGGCCGAGAACAGTGAGCAAAGACTTGACAGCATACTGATCAATGGCAATCACCCCATCCGCGCCGTGGAAGCGCGTTAACGCATACAAGTATTCGGCCAGTGCGGCGGAGGTCGGAAAGTCCGGTGACCAGTTCGCATCCCGCAGAAGCACGGTCGGGAGTTCCATATATTGTTTGAGTTGCCAGGGAGCGGGAGGGTATAGTTTCGCCGGATCGTCGAAAGCGTAAGAGTCTTCGATCACGAAGTTGAGAATGTCCCCATCCTTGATGACGAAGGTTCCAGCCGAGGTAATAAACCCACCCGTCGCCCGCAGTTCGTCTTCGTTCTGCAACAACAACAGGTAGGTTTGCGGACCATAGCTGGATGCACCAGCCAGCCTGGGAAATACGACAGCCAACGCCAGACCATCCTGGAATAATCCCAGATAAGGGTCGAGCTTGTCCACGATCAGGCCGCGCAGCTTGGGTGACAGCCGCTGGTCGTTGATCCTGGAGCGAGCCGCCATGGCTTCATCCAGGTTACTTTTCGCCTTTGTCAGCTCAGGTTGAGCCGCCACCAGCAATTTGGTGATTTCTGTCACATTGATATGGCTGTCTCCGCCCTGCAACGTTTGTACGAGCGGACTGACGGCCTGGAAAGCTTGATCCGCCGCGGCGGTCAATCCCTCTGCCATCTTCAGTATCTCTCCCGCAGAGGCCAGGTCGCCGCCGTAGACGGGCAGCCAGCCAAAACCTTTTCCAATCCACAAGAAGGCTCCGGCCTCGGCGCGCAGCCCGGCCACATCCCGCCGGGATTTGGCCAACAATGGCCCCGCCTTTTCAACCATATCCAGGCTCAACTGCCCGGCGGCCAGACTCTGGACTTGCGCCAGGTCTTCCCGCACTGCGCGCACTCCCTGATAGATGCGCCAGCCCTTGACCCCCAGCCAGACGACTGCAAGCAAAGCGAGTGCGAGCAAGGCAGGGCGTACATACCGCCGGTAGGGCGCGATAAGACGGCGCAGGCCAGATCCGCCAGGATCATGGGTCACCTCTCCAGTGGGTTCCTCGGGAAGACTCGCCAGAGAAGGCTCCAACACAATGGATGGCTGTGATTGTTGCTGGCTCAAGTATTGCTCAGTGTTGAGAAATAGCTCCGCCAGGCGCTCAAGCCCCTTGGTGTGCCAGTTGCTCAACGTGCTTGCAGGAGTCGGTTCTTCTTCATCATCGAACAAACGGTAGCGGGTCAGCTCGGCGTCAGGAGTGGACTCAAAGACCGATTCACCAAACACAAATAAGGCAATAGCAGTATCCATTCGCCCCCAGGCATCCCGCGAGGAGCTTGGATAAGCCATCCCATACTCGAGAGGCGCAAAGTACTCGGCCGCCAACATCCCAAACTGGCACCAGCGCGTGTCCAGCCTTTTCCCCTGCCTGGGCGGCGCGCTCGGCATCATCTGCCGGAAGAGTGCGCTCAAGCTCTTGACCAGGCGATAGCCGGGGCTTTTCTCCCGCAAGCTGGCGACCTCTTGGACTCGCTGGCGCACCATCAAGCTCCTCGCCCACGGATGGTCATCCAGGCGATCCGGCGCGAGACTGTGTTCCAGTATGTACTTCAGTTCATTGACTTGCGCGCTGGTTGGCTTCATGAAAAAGATACATTACTCTCGCTTATGCTACGCGAGCGGGGAGGCATCCCCTTGTGCATGTAGACGGCGGGCCAGTTCACAGATCTTGTCAAAGCCCTTTCGTACCAAATCGCAGACTTCTTTTACGATCACTTCAGGTGGATCTTCATCGCTCAGCAGCGGATCCGGGATATCATAAGCGACCCCCTCGACGACCTCCGAGAGCAGAAACACCCTTTGGCTCACATTTGGAAACTCGTTTAGAATGGCTTCCTTTTGCCCTTTCTCCATGACCAGAATCAAATCCGATTGCGAAAGGATGGATGCCCCGATCAGGCGGGCAGTATGCCCCTCGAGCGAGAGCCCGCACGAGGTCGCGGCCTGCAGCGCGGCCGGGTGAGGCGGCAGGCCGGCCGCCGTCCACGTCCCGGCGCTGGAAACGCTCCAGCCGGTCGCACTTCCCTCATCATTCAGTCTCTTTTGAAAGGCGGTCGCGGCTATCGGAGAGCGAAATTGATTTCCAGTGCAGACAAACAAGACAGAAGGCATGTCACCAACAAGATATTTCGAACCGATCTATTTGTTGACTTTCTCCCGAGGGATCAACAGCCAATCTCCGCGTGAGAGTCGATAGGAAACTTCCAGAGCGTTAAAGTAACTAAGCGTAGCAACATCTACAGAATTGCTCTGGGCAAATTCCTCCACCGTCATATCACCCACCACCATGATGGGTTGAAATGCAGGTAATCCCTGGACGTCTATGCTTTCCAGCGGAATGACCACGGTCCAATTCACCAAGAGCGGGGAAGGAAGGTAATAATTGACCGCCTGGATCGCTTCCATAGTGGTCGCGTACCTTCTGGCAAACAACTCCAGGCTTTCACCCTCCTTGACCCGATGGATCATGAAGCGCTGACCGAGGCCGATCGGCGCTTCCAGAGCCAGGTTCAGCACGGGTTGGGCTGTGGGGGTAGGCGAGGCAAGTCTCGTGGGGGCGAGAGTTGGCGTCGGTGGGAGGGAGGTAACCTCAACCAGCGGGGTCAGGGTGGGATCAGTCGCGCCAACTGGCACAGAGAGGGCGGTCTGCGTTGCCGCAGAGGCGCCATCTCCATCCTGGGAGGGCGGAGAAAACAACCCGCGCGCAATCACCTGCCAAATAATAACCCCGACCACGACAACCAGGATGGCGAGCACAGGCGCCCGCATCCATGCCTTCCGGCTCACTTGATTCGCTTCGAGGTGGGATTGCAATTCACCCGGCATGGGAATATCACCCGCAGCGAGAAACAACGGGCAGGCGGTATGCGCTGCCGTCAGGCAGTGCGTTCTCTGCTGGTCCAGACTCGCAATGGCAAGCGGGTGAGCCCGGTGACAATGGTTCCACGCCGAAGGGTATGCCAGCGAGGTCGCCGGGTCGTCATTCAACCCAAGGTGAGGGCACATCCGGCCTGGGTTTTCGTTTATGCTGCCGAGGTTTGGTTCGTTACTATTCATAATTTCTCTCTATCAATCCGTCTTTTTTATGTGATTCAAATTTTGATTCTTGGGAGAGCATTCGGAAACAACAATTTACCGGAGACAAGGGAGTGCAGGTGTAAACGGAGATGAACAGTGATGTGAAGACGCGGCGCCCATTGATTATGGCGTGGGGGTATTTGCAGGCGTTTTGGTCGGGAGCGTACCTGGCTCACCGGTCGGTGTGGGGGTATCACCGACAGACTTGGTGAAAGTGTAGGGCTCCGCTGTGCAGATATTCTCGCCCAGGGGGTCCAGCGCAGTCACCTGCCAGGTGTACCTGCCTCCCATGATCAGCGATTCCATGTAGCGCGTATGCTCGGTCTTCTGAGACTCAAAGGTGACCGACTGGCCGTTCGGGAACGTAAAGGTGAGGACGTATTTGACTGCTCCGGCTTGTTCGCTCCAAGTGAAGGTAATCGCTTTCTTATTGGGGAGTTCTGCTCCATCCTGCGGGGAGATCAACTGGAAACAGGTCTGCGGGGTGGCGGTCGGCGTCCAGGTCGGCAGGGGAGTAGCTGTTGAGGTAGGTGATTCCGGTGCGAGAGTGAAACTGGCTGTCGGGGACGGCGAGCTGGTGGGTGTCCAGTCGCCGCTTACCATTTCGGGTGACGGTGAAACGGTTGGCAGCCCCACTCCGATCGCCTCACCCGGCGATATGATAGGCCAGAGATAGCTCCTCGCCATCCAACCGCTCGCCAATCCCAGCAATAGCAGCCCGACTGCGGCGACCACGCTCAAGCTTGTCCTCCACCTCCCCTGACCGGATTCAACCCTCGGAGCACGGAGGGCATCCGGCAACGGCGCATCTCGCTTCCCGCGCAAGACCGGGCAGGCCAAATATCCGCTCGCCAGGCAATAGAGGCGCTGATGCTCCTCTCTGGCTGCAACCGGGGGTACCGCACGATGGCACAGGTTCCACGCAGACGGGTAAGCCAGCCTGGTTTGAGAATCATCTGCCAGTCCAATAAAAGGACAGAATGTCTCTACCTTTCCGGATGACTCTGGCATCATTTGATCTTTCCTTCAATCGCCCTGACTGACCCAGCTCAAGACGCGCTGCCCCGTTTTTTCTTCCTGCCGCTGTCGGAACTATCGCCGTAATATTGGTATTGGTCACCGCGGTAATAGTGATAGCGGTAGCCGCCATAATAATAGCCTCGCTCGCGAGGAATACGGTTTAAAACCGCACCGACCACCCTGGCATTCGCTCGCCCCAATTGTTCGAGCGTGGCTTTGGCGGAATCAATGTGGGTATGGCCTGGCTGAACGACCAGCAAGACGGCATCCACTTTGGCTGCCAGCACCTGGGCATCCGCCACCAGAGAGGGGGGGCAGTCAATCACCACCACATCCGCTTGTTCTTTTAGCTCTTCCAGAATCTGGATCATCTTCGCCGATCCCAACAGTTCGCCCGGGTTGGGCGGCAGGCTGCCGCTGGTGATCACCTTCATCCCTTCAACGCCATCCCAACTGTGGATCGCCGTTTCGAGGTCCAGGTGTCCGCGAAAAACGTCGCTCAGCCCCACCCGGTTCGGAATGCCTAACATGCGATGGAGGCGCGGCTTGCGCAAGTCCGCATCCATCAGAATGACGCGTTTGCCGCCCTGGGCGATGATCGCAGCCAGATTAGCAGATATGGTCGTCTTGCCTTCACCCGGACCCGGGCTGGTAACCATTATGGTTTTTATCGGTTTATCCACGCCGGCAAATTCCAGGTTGGTGCGCAGTGAACGGAAGGCCTCGGATACCGGCGAACGTGGCTGCCGGGCGACGTACAGTTCTTCTTTGCTCTCATCAGCATATTTCATCTGGGCGATATAGCCGATCGTTGAGAGGTCGAGCAAACGCTCGATGTCCTCCGGAGTTTTCAAGGTGTCGTCAAGATACTCCTTCAGGAAGACGAACCCGACTGCCAGCATCAGCCCGACCACGCCAGCCAGGGCGGTGTTGACCATGGTGCGTGGGCGCACCGGCTTTTCCTGCATGGTGGCCGGTTCGATCTGGACAACGTTGGGTGTGTTTTGCAAACGCGCCAGGCGGACGTTTTCCAGGTTGGTCAAAATCGAAGAATAGATCTGTTGGTATAGGGATTGTGTAGTTTGCAGCAAGGAAAGATTGGTGGTTACGCTTCCGCTGCCGCCCTGCACTGGTTGGCCATAGACCACCAGGTTGGTATAGCTTTGTTGATAGAGCGCCAGCAAGGGTTGGATCTGCTCCAAACGCGCCTTCTTCTCATCCAGCAAAGCCTGCTCTTCCGGCGTGCCCGGTGGGGTCAATTTGGCGATATCGCCTTGTAAACTGGTGCTTTCCGCCTGTAAGGCTGAAATCTGATCCTCGATCCATTGGCGTTGTTCTTCTACGGTCTGGGTCGAGGCCTGGTCAATCTGGCTCTGGAGCGCGGCGATCTGGTTCTCCATTTGCGTTTTCTGGGCTTGCAGGCCCTCTTCCATCGAAATGTAGCGGCCGGACTGGATCGTATCGTTTTGCTCGATCAAGACCGTCACCAGCATGTTGGAAATCGCGGCCGCCCGCGCCGGATCGGTATCCTCGGCGATAATATCAACGATCTGCGTATCGCGCACGGCCTGAACTTTGACTTGATCGGAATCGAGTTCATAACCCAGGCGCTCGGAGACGATATTCAAGACCGCATCGGTGGTCAGCAATTCGACATACGTGCTCGTCAATTGCTGGCCGCTCAAATAAGCGGTTACATCCGAGGCCTGGCTTTGAGAAGTGCTGCGTGTGATCATCACCTTGGTATTCCCCTGGTAGACCGGTTTTTGATAGCGGCTGCCCAAAAAACCGCCGGCCGCGCCAAATATCAATCCCAGGATCATCAGCCAGGCCCAGCGCTGTGCCAGGGCCATATATTGCTTTAGTTCCATTTAGAATGCTCCTTGTGTCTCTTTTTTACACAATAATAGTAACTGCCTCAGGCCTGTCACCCTGCCTGCCCTGGCGGGCTAGGCCAGGGAGGGAGCGTTCCTTCGGCTACGCTCAGGACAAGTCTGTGCGACCGAAGGGTCTCAAGGCCAGTCGGAGGAGATTCCCTTCGGCCTGCGCTCAGGGCAGGCTTCGCCGCTGGAAGCATGCCCTGAGCGCAGCGAATGGGAACACCAGCGGCTCACACCATCCCGGTGTCCTTCCGGGAGAATGACAATCTGGCTGAGCAGTTACCAATAATATCCAACTCTAAAAATCCGTGACGACGAACCCATCAACACAGCATAGCGAGGCAATTATACCCAAAAATTCATTTTACAGGTACAAGATTGTACTCCCGATAAGCCTGACCTACGATCGTTAAAGTATCCGCCTCCAAATTAACCAGGTCTGAAACCGGGAAATAACGATCCGTCAGGCTGAACCAGGCCCAACGCTGGGCCAATCGATTCTCATCCAGCGGATATCCAAGCTCCTCGTCCATGGCCGTCTCCAGCCAGGAGACGCTCTCATGCAGATATTGGGCGACCCTCTCAGGAGTATAGCCATCCTCCACTCCCAACAAAATGCCAAACTCAGTCACAACCAGGGGTTTATCCCGATAACCATTGACCGCCATCCATTGGCGAAAAGCGATGATCTGGGCGACGAAAATGTCAAGCCGGCCATGATCTTCGGGCTGATACAACTCCCCCCACAACGCATAAAACCCTGGCGGGATATCCACCCCCCAGGCGCCGCGTTCCTCGCGCAAGACATAGCCATGTACGCTCCACCAATCCGCCGGCAAAGGTTCAGCATACATATCCTGGTAAGCCGCCAGGACCCGATCCAGGTAGGCCAGGCGGATGGGCGTCGCCTGGGAGATACTTCCTGCGGCAACAGACGCGCTGGGGTCGGTTTTCTTGATCAGGTAATACAAATCATGGTAAAGCTGGGCGTACGTCTCCGGCGTCACGTCATCCTGCCAGATAACGTCCGGTTCATTGCCGACCACCCAGACCTGGCCGCGGTTGTGGAACGCCGCCCAACGGATGGCTGCCCGCGAGGGATAAACACATCCGTCCGGGAACAGACGGATCATTTGCCAGTGCTCCGGTAGCGGACCTTTTGGCCTGTTTTGCACCGCCCAGTCCAGATACCAACCCGCGCCCAGGCGACTGGCCCACAGCGCAGCATCCGCCGGCGAAGAAATGCCAAAGCCGGCGCGTGGCGAGAGTTCTTCCGGGGTGAAAAGTCTCAGCGCCCCCTCGGCTGGGGTGGACGCGCCAGCCTCCGCGCCGGCTGCCCCAACTTGCGCCGGGATTGGCTCGGGGATTGGAAGCACCTGAACGTGGATGCGTTTGCAAGCCTGGCTCGGCGGCGGTGGGCCGAAGTAAAAGAGGGCAAAGTCAGCCCCGCCGGCCACCAAAGCCAGCAGAACGATCACCGCGATCATTTTAGCGATCTGCGAAAATTTTCGCCTGTCCATCATATTAGACTTTGTCGGCAAAAAAATCCGGCTTGTCCGGGTTAGGGGGAGAAAACCTAAAGCGCGCCCTTGCCGGAAAGTACCGCCGGTATCGTCTTGAGTAAAATGCTCAGGTCTTTTAGCAAAGAATAATTCTTGATGTAATCAATCTCCAAGGCCAGGCGTGCCTCCATGTCCAGTTCGCCGCGGCCGGCGACCTGCATCGGGCCGGTCAGTCCAGGTTTTACGACCAGCCTTTGGCGCTGGTCATCGTTATACTGCTCCACGACCCAGGTCTCTTCCGGGCGCGGCCCGACCAGGCTCATCTCGCCCTTCAAGACATTCCAGACCTGGGGCAGTTCGTCAACGCTCATCCGCCGCAAAAGACGGCCTACTCGTGTCACGCGCGGGTCGTTTGGGATTTTATACACCGGGCCTTTGAGGATGTTTTTCTCCATCACCTCATTTACACGCTGTTCAGCATCCCAAACCATGGTTCGCAATTTGATCACCCGAAACGGTTTGCCGAACTCGCCCGCCCGCTCCTGCACGAAAAAGGCCGGCCCGCGACTGTCCAGCTTGATGGCAACGGCCGCGATGACAAGGAACGGCGCGGAAAGAACCAGGCCGATGAAACCGCCCGCAATGTCAAGAAGACGTTTGGCGGCTCGTTCCACCAATGCCAGCCCTTCGTGGGTTCGCACCCGCCTGCGAGCCGGGTGGAGAAAGCCTGCCAGCAAGCCAGTTCCGAGCGTCAATGCCCTCAGGATGAGAAGAATAGGCGCCGCCCACAGTACCCCCCTATCTCGATGATAAATCTGGGAAAAGAGCGGCAGCCCGGTCAGATAGAAAAGGAGGAGGCCGCCCAGGGCGATCCAGCCTCCCATAGGCCAGACCAACCTGCTCAGGCCCAATATCCCGGCCAGGCCCAGGAGTCCGATCTGCCAGCGCAAGGAAGCGGGGGTATGCGAATCACTCAGGATTTTCTCCGGCAGCCAGCGCAACATAAAGGCCTTCCAATAACCGATGCCGAACTTGCGCCTGGCATACTCGCCCCAGGTTTGGTCATGTTTATGGTAGACAGCCGCCTGAGGGACGAAAACCATGTGATAACCCTTGCGCGCCAGCCGGAAAGATAATTCCTGATCCTCCACTGAAGGCACAGGAAAGGCTGCATCGAACCCCCCGTTCTCCAGGAACACGTCCCGTCGGTAGGCGGCCGAGTACGTGTCCACGAAATCAATGAAACGCTGTTTCGCCAGGCGCGCATACTTGGACTCATACTCCTGCTGGACAAAACGAGCGACGAGCGAGCGTTGATCCGTCCGGTAAGCACCCTTGGCCGCGACGATCTCAGGGGATGAAAACGGCGCGGTGAGATGCTGCAACCAATCGGACGCAGGCGCGCAGTCCGCATCGGTGAAGGCGAGGATCTCGCCGCGTGCCAGACGCGCGCCGGCGTTGCGCGCCGCAGCCGGCCCGGCGTTCGCCTGGCGGATTACGCGCACACCCAGACTCTCCGCCAATCCCGCTGTATCGTCCGTCGAGCCGTCATCCACCAGGATGACCTCCAACTCTTGATCGAGGTTCTCTTGCGCCAGTACTGCCCTCAGGCACTCCTGGATACTGCCTGCGGCGTTTCTGGCTGGAATAACGATAGATATATTTTTCATTGCTGAATATTCTGTGTCACCCTGAGGGAGTGCTTTTACGACCGAAGGGTCTCTCCGGGCCTTCAAGAGGATGCTTCGGGGCACTCCTGCCCTAGCGGGCGGTGCCAGGGAAAAACGCCCCTCAGCATGACAGAAAAGTGGAATTCAAGAAAACCCTATATCACTGAATAATATCGGCGTTTCCTGCCAGAAGCCAGCAAAATCACCCCCCCGATGACCAACACCGGCAGGGTCACAACCGCGTGGAGCAGGATCGCAAAGGCCAATGCCTGCTCGAAGGGGATGGCGAAGGCGCGCAACGCCAGTTGGGCAAAAAAATAAAACGGCCCGATGTTGCCGGGCATCAGCGCCGGGATCAGGCCGATATAAACCAACGTCAGCACCAGGCCAGCCAGGAGCGGGTCCGCGTTCAGATGGACACTCTTGAAAGCCGCCAGATTGGTGGCCCACATCAGGCTCCAGATGACCAGCGTGATCAGGGATGAAGCGAGCATCTTGCGCCAATCTTTCAGCCAATTGCTGCTTTCGATGAATTGACCGATCACACCTACCGTGCGGACAATCCATGGCGAATGGCTGCGCTGGGCTTTATTCTTGATGCTTGACCATATTCGAGTCGCCCAGAAAACATACAACACGAGAAATGCAATTCCCGCAAAAGCAAAGATCACAAGTCCTTGTGGAATGTAATGGTAGCCATATTTCAGGCTACCATAATGGCTGCCAATCGAGCGCAGGGAAGGCAAAACGAGAATGGTAAGACCCGTCAGCGCGAGAAGATCCAGAAACTTTTCTAGCGCAATCGTCCCCGCGATGCGCGCCAGGTTGTTTGCCTCCCCTTTCCCCAACATGCCAACACGCACCAATTCTCCGCCGCGAATGGGCAGCAAGATATTGGCTGCCTGCCCGGCCAGATAAGCCTGGCTGACCAACCCAAGCGGATTCTTGATGCCAAAATTATCCAGGAGAGTGGCCCAACGCCAAATCTTGAGAACCAGCCCAAGCACCACAATGCCGAGGGCCAGTAAGAGCCAGGTCAGATTGGCCGCCGTGACGCTCTTGCGCAGCTCGATCCAATTGGCGTCCTTCAGAGCAAAAACCAGCAGGATGAGGCCGAGTACGATCCTCAGGCCGCGCAGGATGGTTTGGGTGTTGAGCGATCGTTTATTCGCATCCATTGTGTAGGGCGGGTATTCGCGCAGCACCCCCGCAGGGGGCTTACCCTCCAACCACTCCCTCCACAGTCAACCTGACGCCCTCATCGAAGCCCACCTCAGGCTGCCAGCCCAGGGTTGACCGCGCCCGCCGAATGTCCAGCACGTTGCGCCGCACCTCGAAGGGGTTGTCCGGCAGGTGAACTGGTGGTATGCCATTGTGCATGTCCGCCACCACGCTTCGATAAACCTCCAATACACTTCGCTCTTCAGCAGAGCCAATGTTGAAGATCCCCGTCAGGCCCGGATTCAGCGCCAGCAGATTGGCGCGCACCACGTCCGTGACGTAGACATAGTCGCGGCTCTGGCTGCCGTCGCCGAAGATGATGGGCTGTTTGCCGTCGCGCAACGCTGCCGCAAACTTCGTCACCACGCTGTGATCCTGGCCCGGGCCATAGACATTGCCGTAACGCAGGATGACCACCTCCAGCTCATCCCCCTCGGCGAGCAGTGCATCCTCCGCCCGCAGCTTGGTCTCCCCATAAGGCGAGCGCGGCAGGCGCGGAGCTTCTTCGCGGATGGGCAATTCCGGCGGATCGCCATACACCGCGCCGCCGCTGGAGGCAAAAATTACCTTACGCGCGCCGGCTTCCCTGGCCGCTTTCAGCACATTCCGCGTGCCGTCCAGGTTAACTCGCAAGTAGTCCCCAGGAAAGCGCTGCGACTCGCGCACAAAGACCAGGGCGGCGTGATGGCTGACGATGTCTGGTCGCTCGCGCTCGATCGCCTCATGGACAGCTAACTGGTCACAGATATCCACGTTATAGAATGCAACGCCCATTGGCACATGCGCATATTGGCCTCGCGCCAGATTGTCAATGACGACTACCTGATGGCCTGCCTGCAGATAGGCTTGCGCAACGCGCGAACCGATGAAACCAGCTCCACCAGTAACCAGGATTTTTAACATAAAGGACACCAAGGGTCACAAAGGGGCTATCAAGATTGTGCGGGACCTCCCGATCCCGCACACTGGTTGCCGACTGACTGCCAGATCAACTTGCCCGTCTACGCTTCCAGAAGTTAAACCCGATCTGGAAGAGGTACAACCCCGCCAGAACCAGCCAGACCACCCGCTCCCAAATCTTATCCGAGGTCGCTGCCAGCCCAAGACAGAACAGTGCGCCAGCCAGATTAAGCGTAAATTCCCAGCGCGGACGGGAAAGCACGTCCCGCAGCCGCTCACCACCGACCTTGGCCTCCCAAGACGCAAAAGAAAGCACGGCCAACGCCAGAGCGAGGGCGATAACCCATAGGGAATTAAAGGCAAGGTCGAGCCAGTCAATCACGTGTTAATCTTTTCTCGATCTCTTTCTTGTATTCACCCAACCGCTTTACACTTTCAAGAATTTCCGGAACATGTGCATACGTGTCCTGTAAGAGTGCCAGAATATGTTGAATCGTGTATTCATGGACAATCTGGTTCCGTATTTCTCGAATCTCTTTCCATGTAAGTGCAGATCGAATGTAACCGCGTTTCTCGGCCCGATTGATACGGTCAATAAAGGTCGAATCAGCGGGTATGAATTCAGCCACATCAATCGCTCGAAAGACACGTTGAGTAAGGATATCCACCAGACGGGCAAAGCGGGCGGTAAGGGCATCCCATCGTTCCCAATCTACCTCACTGAAATCTTTTTCGTCGCCGATTTCTGGACAGCGCTGGTATGAAAACCATAAAGCCTGGGCGGCTTTTTCGGCTAGCGCGATCTGCTCCAGGGCATTTTCCAGGGATAGCCGCTCTTTCTCGGTCAAGGCCATATTTGTACGCTCTCCAACAAGGCAAGGCGGATAAAAGGCATCTGAGCGTGTGCCGGGAGGTCAGGTGAAATCAAAATATCCACTCTTTGATCCCCCAGGGCTTCTTTGATTGCGATTCGCAACCCTTTCGCTAGATCATAGGCATAGGGTACCGCTTGTCGAGAAAGGACGAGCAGATCTAAATCGCCTCCCCTTTGCTCTGGGTGAACACGAGAGCCGAATAGATAGACAGTCGCATCCGAAAACCTGTCTAAGTATTCGGAAAAAAGAGGGTTGAGCTTTTCGCGCTCATCCTGGCTCAAACGAATACACTCTTGTGAACACATGGCCGTACTCATAAGTCACTTACCTTTATCTCTGTTCATCCCCGGTTTATTTTTGAATTCTCAAAACACTTTCTTATACCTGAACTGGCAATTGCGCCTCAATTTTATCATGCAGCCAGGCTTTCTCGCGCACGCATCTGCTCATACAGCCCGGCGATCAACCCCAAAAGCATCCAAAAAAGCAAACCCGGCTTGGCGCCCAGCGCGACCGCGTCGGTCAGGCCATACAGCATATGTGCCAGCAATCCGCCGCCCAAACCTAATAACGTTGCACGTTGAATCCTTCGACTATACTCACACCGTCCTGGTGTCCTTCCGGGAGGGCAGGCGTTGAACGTTGGCACGTTTCGCCAGATGTCCACCAGCATCCAGAATGCGATAATGTAAATAGCAATAAAGGCAATCAAGCCAGGGATGCCCAAATCCAGCGCAGCCTGCAGGAACTCGTTGTGGGCATGACCGATATCCACATCCGGCGAAACCAGGAACAGCGGATAAAGTACCGGCACCACCTTGCGGAAGGCGTTCATCCCCATGCCGGTAAAGGGGAAATCCTGGATGCCGTAGATCGCCCGTGACCACACTTCCAGGCGGCCTTCGAGAGAGTTCAGAGAAAGCGCCGGGTCAGCGGCCAGGTCACTGCCCGCCACCCAGGCGCGCACCGCCTCCCAGCGGGAAGCAACGAAGAAACCAAGAAGGATCGCAAGAACGACGAAGGCGATCAGGCTGTACCATCGCCATCTTCGCGGCAGGGCGATCAGGATCAGCAACGGCAGGGTCAAGGCCAGGCCGATGTACCCACCCCGCGATTGCGTCAAGACGAAAACCGCCCCCACGAAGAACGTTACCAGCCAGAGCAACGCCCTCACCCCCCAACCCCCTCTCCCCAGTTTGGGAGAGGGGGAGTTCCTCAAGGGTATAACAAAATACACGCTCAAAGCAACCATCACCGGCAGCACCCAGATCAACGCCCCGGCCACCTCGTTGGGATGAAAACCCGATTCCGCCCCCTGCAACCCTGTGATCAGCTTCGGCAAACGAGTGACTATCGGTTCCAGCAAGGCAATTTTAGAGGAAGCCCAACGCGTGCCCAAGGATCCCAACCCAGCAATTCCCAGGCCGATTCCAAAGAATGCCAGCAGACTTAGCCACCAGCCCCTTGACCGTTCACCCTCCCGCGCCACAGCAAAAAAGACCCCCAATCCCAGCACCATCCCGCTGATCTTCGGCAGGCTGTAAGCCATATCAAAGGTCGCCCATTCGCTGACCAGCACCATCAGCGCCAGCAGAAGGAGCGCGGTGTTGAGGGGAGTGGGTGTTAGGGTGTGGAGCGTGGAGGGTGGAGCGTGGAGGGTGGAGCGAGGAGGGTGAAGCGTGGAGTGTGGGGCGTGAAACGACTGCCGGCCGAGTACAAGCCAATGCAGCAGCCAGGACCCCGGCACGATCAACATTGCCAGGCTGCGATTCGGGGAGGGGAAAAGCATGAACGGCGCGGCCAGCGCCAGCCAGAGCCAGTGCAGGCGGTCGAGCCAGTAAAGGAGGGAGGGGAAGAAGCGACGTCGGGACATGGGGAAAAGGATCGTTATGATATAATCGTTTCAGAAAGGAGTAATTATGTGCGCCTTGATGAAACCATTATCTGTACGCCAGGAACTATTGAGCAAGAAAGTGGCTTTATTCACACCACAGGATTTCCAGCGCATTTTCCACACCAATCGCTTTCAGACCAAATATTTTCTGGAGGAATATACCCGCGCCGGCCTCTTCTGGCGTTTAAAGAAAGGCCTATACACCCTGAAAACCGACCCGCCTCCGGAAGAAGAGATCGCCAACCTGCTCTACCGGCCCTCTTACCTCTCCTTCGAGTACGCTTTGGCCGCGTACAATATCCTGCCCGAAATGCCCTATGTCATCACATCGGCCACCACTAAGCCGACACGCATTTTTGAAATTGAAGAGAAAGCGTATTCTTACTTCACGATCAAGCGACAAGCCTTTCTTGGCTATCTCCCGGTAAAGAGGGCCGGGCGAACCATCTTGCTGGCAGAACCAGAAAAGGCCGTGGTGGACTACCTGTACTTTGTCTCCCTGGGCAAGAAACCTGCTAACGAGCGTTTGTACCTGGTTGATCTCGATAAACAAAAAACCTTCCACTATTCCAGCCTGTATCAAAGGCCAGGTTTGGACAAACTCCTCAAGGAGATGCTATGATCACCGAGCAAGTCCTCCAGTCGCTGGCTGTGAAACTGCAGACCACTGTCCTCAATCTCCGCCGTGAATATTTTCAACATCTCTTCCTTTCGTATTTCTACCAACAAGCCGGAACAGACCAAATCTACTTCAAGGGCGGGACAGCATTGCGAATCATCTACAACAGCCCACGTTTTTCAGAGGATATGGACTTCAGTTCTGCCACTCGGGATATTTCTGCTATTGAAGAAGCTATCCTGGGTACACTGACAGCCATCAATCAGGAGAATATCAAGGTTGATCTGGCAGAAGCCACACTGACTTCCGGCGGCTACCTCGCTATTGTCACCTTCCAGACCAATCATGAGTCCATAGCCGTTCAATTGGAGATCTCCCTGCGCGAAGGTGAAAAGCGAGGCGAAGCAATAATGATCACTTCCGATCTCATTCCGGCCTTCATTGTCATCGCACTGGACAGAGAGCAATTGGTTGACGAAAAGATCCAAGCGCTGCTCTCTAGAAAGAAAGCCCGCGATTTCTACGACCTGTACTTCATCTTGCGGGCCAACCTGCTCCCACCTGAACGGAGAGACGTTCTGAACAGCACATTGGAAGTTTTGAAAGGATCCAGGATTAATTTCGAAAAGGAGCTGAAGGAATTCCTGCCCAGAAGCCACTGGGCCATTATGCGCGACTTTCCTCGTTCCCTGGAGATGGAGATCAAGCGCTTCTTGTGATCAAGAGAGGCTGGAATTGCCTCTTTCAAGTTTGGCCTGCCGCCGAGCAGGCCTTTGCGACCGCGTAGCGTCCCTTTAGGGAAGCACCCTGCCGAGTAGGTGCTGCGCATGGGTCAGCAGCCACCCTGCCCCCCTCGGGGGGTTGCCCACTGGCGTGATGCGCGAATCATCCTGGGCAGTGACTTTTGCGCCCTAAAAACTCCCAGCGCGCTCGTCCATGCTGCGGAACTCGAGAATATCGAAAGTCTTCGGCATCGAATTGCTCGAATTGTGGAAATCTTCTTTCAGCGTAAACCACAACCAGTGCAGGCGGTCGAGCCAGGTCGCCAGGGAACAAGTTCCCTTTCTCGATTTCGATGCGACTCACACGTACGGGTAGGACTGCACTTAATCGTGGACGATTATTTGATCCAACAAAAAGAGCATTTTGTACACGGATTTCACGGATTACGCGGAATGTCATGGAATTTTTAAAGGGTTTATCCGTGTTCGTCCGTGCCGAAGGCCTACTCGGTAATCCGTGTCCAGTTTCCGAGTATTGGGAACGACCACGATTTATTGTGGAGCTACCGAGTCTCGACCTCGCCATAAGATCGAAGAACTTCCTGGACGGTCTTCATGACCTGCTCACGCACTGTCTCTGTTGCCCTTGTCCGTGAGATTTCGTGCATTTCCGTGGCCCCGTGTAAGTCCGCCTGCACTCTCACGAAGTACTCCTTCGTGATTCCCTATTATTCCCCTGCCTGCCCCAACGTCAACTGATACACTCGTTCACTGATGTAGAATTTCTCTTCCCTAAGCTCATCCAAAAGCGGGCGAACCATTTCAACCTTCCCCATTCTCTTCGCCAAAAGGAGCAAACCGATTGTGCCAATATACCGAAAACCCAGTAAATCTGCTGCTAACCGTGCCTTTGTCTCATCCAAAAGTATCCAATCCGCCGATAATTCTTCAGCCAAAACAAGGACTTCTGCCTCTCCTGCATCCAAATCAGCCCGCAGGTAATCAACTTTAGTCCGATCTACAGGTGCTTGCGTGATGATCCACGCAGCCTGGCTAACTTCTAATGCCCCTGGACGGCTCCTTGCATCTGTGACCACCTCAGCATAAACGGATCCAGGAATTCGTACCGTGCCAAAATAATCCTTCAAGAATTCCAATTTGCCGATTTTCGTCAATCCAATCAGTGGTGTAGCATTGGAAACGACGATCACGCGCCCAACTCCCCTGCTATTTGATCGACAGCCGCGAACTCAACGACCAATTCTTCTTCGCTATGGTCGATTACAGGCACCTGATTGGTTGATAGGAATTCTACAAAGTCCCAAAGACCCATTCCCGCAAGTCGAGCCGCTTTGCCTAAGGATAATACCCGTTCCTGGTAAAAACGGATTGCTAAAAGTTGTCTAGAGCGTTCCGCAAGAACCGTTTTGAACATACCGCGGGCCTGCAAGGTCAAAAATATATCTTCAGGTATCTGTGTTTCCAGCGCAACCATTTCAACCATTTCGCTTACACTCCTTTCATCTCATTTCCATTGTATCACGACGCGTCAGGATAATGGATGATGGAAGATGGGAAACGGAACTTATCCGTGCTTTTCCGTGTAGTTCCGTTGCTCCGTGGCTCCGTGAAATCCGTGCAATCCGTGCCGAAGGCCTACTCGGTACGAATCACGGCGAAGTCGCCGCAGGCGGGAAATCCCAGAGAACCAAAATTTCTCTGTGTACTCCGTGCGCTCTGCCGTCTCGCACCCCGTTCGGGCTGAGAGACCCGTCCCGCCGGGGAGAAACGGCCGGCGTCCACAGGATCGCTTTGCTGATGCCGCCAGTGTTCGCGGCACGAACGGCGTGGTAAAACGACCTTTCTGCAGTGCAGTCAACAATGTACGGAATTCGAGAATATCGAAAGTCCTTGGCATCGAATTGCACGAATTAGTGAAATTCTTGTTTTTGTGCAAGAAAATTCACCACAAAGGTCACAAAGGGACACGAAGGTTCTTGGAGTTTTCTTTGTGTATCGCCTGCCCCCGGTCTTTGGGGGTCGTGTCCTTCGTGGTAAATCTCTTTTGGTTTCGGCTTGTCCGGGTTAGGAATTCCTTGGAATGCAACAAGCCCAACGCGCCGCCCAACGAGATGTTATCGCCCAATCCTGCCCTGGCCAAGGCGCGCAAGCAAGCCTCCCCATACAAAGATACATTCGACGGACGTTTGGGCTTTTTCTCTGTCATGGCACAATTTCATCACGCACCCCTCTACTCGTTCACTCGAAACGGATGACTAATCACTAATCACTGATTACTGTTCACTAATTACTGCTCCCTCCCCCCTCTCCCCTCTGCTCCCTTGCACCCTCTCCCCCCTGCCCCTCTGCCCCCTTCCCCCCTTCCTGACTGACCACTGATCACTGCTCACTGATCACTGCTTACTGATGACTGATTACTGGTGACTAATTACTGCCTCCCCCCTCCCTCTGCTCCCCAGCAATACTCAAGAGAAAGACACTTACTTACTTCCCGAGGATTTCACTTCACCAACTACTTCTGTCAACGTATTGCACACCAAAGCAACCTCTTCGGGTTTCATATCAGCATAGAATGGCAGTGCTAAGATTGAATTTCCAGCCTTCTCACTTTCTGGAAAGTCACCCTGTTGGTACCCGAATTGTTTTCGATAGAAAGGCTGCAAATGAATAGGCGTGAAATAGGGTCGAGAAGGAATGCCTCGCTCGGCTAAAAGGGTCATTACAAGATCACGGTTGATTACATCAGAAAAACGTACGGGATAGACAAACCAACTCATGCGCGTTGTAGTAAGAGCTAAACGTAGTGGGGAAACCCCTTCGATCTTTCTCAACCGCTTTAAATATTCGTTGGCGACACTCTCTCGCTTGCGTAAAAGATCTTCTATCCTCTTCAGCTGCACCATGCCCACGGCTGCATTTAATTCAGACAACCGATAGTTATACCCTAAACGACTGTGCATCAACCACTCATCAAACTGATCACGACCTTGATTCCTTAAACTGCGAAAAAGGTTAGCCCATTCTTCGTCATTCGTCACCAGCACAGCCCCCTCACCGGCTGTCGCTTGCTTGTTGGGATAGAAGGCAAACGCCCCAGCTTTGCCAAGCGCACCAACGCGTCGCCCTTTATACTCTGCTCCAATGGCTTCACACGCGTCTTCGATCACTACCAAACTGTGACGATGGGCGATCTCTAGGATTGAATCCATATCCGCTGGTTGCCCAAACACATGGACAGGAATAATGGCGCGCGTACGCGGGGTTATTGCATTTTCGATTTTTCCCGGATCAATATTCAATGAGGCGGGATCAATATCCACAAAAACGGGAGTAGCGCGTTCATAAAGTATGCAGTTCGCAGAAGCGACAAAACTGAACGGTGTTGTAATTACTTCGTCATCCGGGCCAACACCCGCCGCAACCATACACAGGTGAAGCCCCGCCGTACCGTTCGCAACCGCCACCGCATAATCAGCCTCAGCTACCTCTGCCGCCGATTTTTCGAAAGCTATTGTTTGAGCACCAATGCTCAGATTGCGCGATTGCATTACCCTGACTACTGCATGGATTTCCTCTCCCGTTATTTGAGGCATTGACATAGGCAGGCGAAACTTTGAAAATGAGCTGTCAGCTGAGTTGCCCAGAATGCTGCTAAGGGGAGGAACTACGGAGTACGAGACTTGCGCAACCTGACACATGTGGCTGAGATTCTGAATAGTTTGCTCCGCGGCGCTTGGGATAGCAATGATTACCTCATCAATCCCCTGAGCCTGGATAATCTCAGGTAACTTTATGATGGGACCAAAAACTTGCAGCCCTTGAGTCTTTCTGCCGATCTTTCGTGGATCGTCATCTAATATGGCAACCGGTCGGAGGTTCAGTTGAGGATTGTCCCAAAGCTCACGCGCCATTTGGGCGCCTGCAGATCCAGCGCCCACGATCAACACCCGCCTGAATTCACTGAATACTGTTTTGTCCCATTTAAAGTCGCCAGGGTATCGTTCTGAGAATTTAAGAATCACCCTCCAACCACCTAACAAGAATGTGCTGAACATCCCCTCAAGGATCAACAGCGAGCGGGGAAACGTATACATCCATAAAGGATAGATGATGAGCAGGGTGGCCAACGAAAGGATTATCGAGCCTAATAGTATGGATTCTGCCAACCCTATATAATCACGCCATGTTGCATAGCGCCACAAATGTTTATAGATTCCTGTGAAATAAAAAACTGTGGGGCGCAGGAAAACAGCAAAAATTATGAACGGCCATATTTCTCTCAGGAAATATCCAAACAGGGAATATTCACTATAGATGATCTCGAGGCGCAGCATCATGCCAAATACAATGGATACGAGCGTCAAAATTGCATCCGCGAGAATCATAAATCCATAACCTGACATTAGAGTTTATTAACCTCCGTAACAATCCTTTCTAATTCTTCGGTTGAAAGATCCTCGTGGATAGGTAACGAAAATACCTGGCGTGCGATCTTTTCTGTCACGGGCAAGTAAATCTCTCCTACAATATCCTGGACATGGCTAAAGTAATGTACAGGTTTCCAATTATACATGTCGGTGGCAATCCCAGCTTCATGCAACTTCCTGACAGCGGCGTCTCTAGCCAACAGAGCAGTAACGCGCACTGTGTAATAATTCCATGTATGCAAGCGGCCTTCCGCTTCGACAGGGATAATCACTGACTTGATATTCGAACTCAAGAAATGAGCATTCGCACGCCGACGCTCGATGTTGTCGTTTAGCATACCAAGTTTTTCCGTGGCAATCGCAGCCTGATGATCCTTAATCCGGAAATCCAAACCAAGCATTACTAGTTTTCCGTTAGAATCTAAACCCTGATTACGGATTATCTTGCAGCGCCTTGCGACTTCTTCATCGTTCGTTGTGATCACGCCGCCCCCAATTGAATTCAGGATGGATTCGGGAGAGAGACTTATAGCCCCTGTTCCAATACTTCCTGCCTTCTTCCCATAATGGTAGCCATATTTCAGGCTACCATAGTATTCTGCTCCGATCGCTTGCCGGGCATCTTCAATTATCACCAGACCGAAGCGGTCTGCAAGAGTTTTGATTACTCCCATATCGCTCATCTGCCCATACAAGTGGACAGGTAGAATTGCTTTCGTTCGCGGCGTTATACACTTCTCTATCAAGTCAGCATTTATAAGAAACGTTGCCGGTTCGACATCCACAAAGACCGGATAGGCTCCTACAGAAAGAATTGCATTTATTGTTGATATCGAAGTGAATGCCGTTGTAATGACTTCGTCTCCTGCCCCAACTTTGTGAGCCAGGAGCGCTACCTGCAGCGCGGCTGTTCCAGAGGATACTGCAATGGCATGTTTGACCTTACAGAGATCCTCGAATGACTTTTCGAGGATTTCGGTTGGCGCTTGTTGTTCATCAACAGCTGACTCGAAGGCTTCCATCAAGGATCGTTGCTCTTCCAGCGCTCTCTACCGTACAAAACCAACAAACTGTGTTATTGCGAGCCGTCGGTGCTCTTCCGGCGGCGTGGCAATCCCCTTTTCGACAGGTAAATCATGTCAACTTGGAGATTGCTTCGGGGAAAGCGCCCTCGCAATGACACTTGTACGGTAGAGAATTCCAGCGTGAAGGGAGGAGGATTAAACTGGATCAACACAAGTTACCGAATGCTCTCTATATCGTTTTATTACCAATGATCGCTTGCAGCCTCGCTCGCGCCTTCTCTGTCTCAGCGGCCCGCGCCAGGGAAAGCAATTCCTCCACATCGGCTTTCCATTGACCCAGGGAAGGCTCGGCGCCATTGCTGACGACGAGAATTTTCTCGTGCTCGGTCGGGGCCAGCGCCTCGTCATCAGAAAAGAGTTCCTCCCGCAATTGCCTCTCTGGGAATCGCCGTGGTCGAGTAGCAAATGTGGGACAAATTAGCAATTTGTCCTACGCCGAAGTCCAGTAATGGCGATGTCAATATCACGACCGACCTGATAACCCGAAAGTTCGATCAGGTCACGCGCCAGGCGTCGTCGTGAGCTACATGGTGAGCGTTCGCCTGAGCGCTCACGCCGAAGGCCTGTCGAACCATCAGCCGAACGGTCCATGATCTTGATCGGCTCACCCATATCCACTCCCTGCGGTCGCGAACACTTCACCCTTTTTCCCCAGGACGGAGGCCTGCACCTTCGGCCAGCTACACAGCACTTCGACTGCGCTCAGGATGTCCCTCCGGGATGGTCATCCAGAAAAAACGGCTTGCTCAACTTAAAGAGCGAATGCCTCGATATTGTCTAACATAGACGACGCCGGTAAGGACATCATCGAGCTTCATAGAGACCGCCAATTTTTAACTGAAAATCGTACTCGTCCGCGTCCCATAAAGGTTTTTGGCTTATCACAGATAATATCTATTTCCCCTCGTTCATAGATTCATACCGTTCCATCCATGGAATTTCGTCAAAGTCCCGATCAAAACTCAAGATCACCTTAATTTCAAGTTCCTGGCAGGCGAGAGCAATAAGCGCATCGTGGAAATTCAATCTGCCCTGGGTCTGGCGCACCAATTCAACAATTCGATCATATAGCCGTTGAGTATCCAGCGTAATCCAGGTAATCAGTTCTTCAGGCACTTGCTGCAGTAGTCCATCCAAAAGTGCTGGAAATTGAGCAGACCGATTCTGTTCTTCCGAACGACGTGCCATAACACTAATCGTCTCGTTGAGAACACAGTCAAAATAGATCACGTTGATGACTTCTTCCTTGAGCGCATCCAATAACGCCTTAGCCTGAACATGCCATTTATCTCGATCATCCACCAAGGCGACCAGAACGCTGCTATCTATTGCAGCTTGCTTATTCATTTTCATATAAACGTTCAGTGTCAGCCAGGGCATCCCCCCCCCATGCAACTAATCCTACCAGGCCATCTAGCTGCGAAGCCGGCGTGGGATGTACAACCAACTTCTGGAAGGCATGGAGATCAACCTGCCTGCGCTGCTTCAGAAAAAGCACAAAATCCAATACCTCATTCATATGGCCCGCTGGTAGATCATCTAAAGCATTGATGACAACATCTTTTATTGTATTCATCGTTCGCCAACCTTTTCCTTACTGCTTCCTGCATAAATCACAGGATCCTCTCTGCGTTCGTACTCTTATTCTACCCTTTTTCCTATTCGTGATCAAATCGAGCTTGGCCTCCCACCGAGCAGGCCTTCGCGACCGCGTAGCGTCCCTTTAGGGAAGCACCCTGCCGAGCGGTGCCCTGAGCTTGCCGTCTCGCACCGGCATGCCGCCGCTGTTCGCGGCACGAACGGTGTCGAAGGGTAGGTGCTGCCGAAGGTCTACTCGGTGCATGGGTCGCGAAGCACCCTGTGGGTCAGCCCCGCGAATCAGGCGACAGAAAACCGCAATTTATGGCCGTGCCGAGTTAGGGGGGCACACAATCGCTTGCAGCCTCTCCCGCGCCTTCTCTGTCTCACCCGCCCGCGCCAGGGAAAGCAATACCTCCACATCGGCTTTCCATTGACCGAGAGAACGCAGACCCAAAGGTTTTTTTCGCTAACAGTGTGTTGCAATTGCAAGAAAATCCCGTTTAAATGTCGAGATTGATTGCAAAGGAAACCTTTAGGGTCTTACGAGAATTTTTTCATGCTCGGTCGGGGCCAGCACCTCGTCGTCAGAAAAGAGTTCCTCCCGTGCGCCGTAAGTGCCGGCACCTTCGGCAGCACCTACTCGGTAATTTCTCCCCCGGCCGAAGTCCAGTAATGGCAATGTCAATATCACGCCCGACCTGATAACCCGAAAGTTCGATCAGGTCACGCGCCAGGCGTCGTCGTGAGCACAGCCGAACGATCCATGATCTTGATCGGCTCACCCATATCCACTCCCTGCGGTCGCGAAAACTTCACCCTTTTTCCCCAAGACGGAGGCCTGCACCTTCGGCCAGTTGCACCGCCTCCGATTGGTGAACCGTCCTTTTGCTAAAGTCTTTTTTCTGCTTCAGCCGCATCCCGCAGGAACATCTGAACCGTTTCTTTGGTTTATGGATGAATGAGCATACCCTCCAGGAGCGCTGGCATGACGGTGACAATATGCGCGCCTGCTTCCAGCCACTCGATGACATTGAGAACTTCTCGCGTGGAGCCTACAATGATTTGCGCCGGTAACTCGATACCCTTCATCCCGCCTGTCACGCCGTCCTTGGGAAATTGGAATGAGTATACGCCTAGAAGGGTATGTACACGATTTGATCGGTGTACTCCCCTGGCTGCGCTGCTCCCCATATCAACAGCAAGACGTCAATGATCTGACCGACAGTCACCCTCGGTCGCAAGGTGAATATTCCGGGCATGTGATGCCCAGCCGCGAGATGATCGCGCAATGCCGGTTGCGAGTAATCAAGCAGTACTCTTGGCGTTCGAGCCAGAGCAGGATATCCGGGTCTGACGAACCACGCGGTGGCGCCAGGTCATCGCCAACAGTCAATACGGCGACGTGGGCTCTCGCCGGCGCAACTGATCACCCATTGCGCGCGGGGTATTCTCATCTACAAGGTAGCGGATCTCCGTCACAGGGCAGGAATCCCCACGCCGGACGTCGAGTGCGCCTTGAGTTCGCGGAGACGGCGCACGGCTGGAGAAGGATTACGCTCTTGTTCCTGCCAGGCGGCTTCGGTATACGCCCGCCATGCTTCCAGATAGGCATCCACCTGAGCACGGTTATGAAAGTAGTACAGGAGGGTCGCATAGACCTGTTCCAGGGACAGGCTGCGATAGCGCGCGGCAATCTCCTCCGCACTGGCGCCGTCCAGGTAGTCATCCAACACTGTCTCGATACCCACACGTGTTCCTTTTATGCGAATGTCATCCGGGCTGAGGAAGTCAAAGTATCTTTCCAGTTCCATATTCACCTCCAGTTATGGTAGCCACCTTCGCGGCTACCATTAGTGCATCTCTTGTCCGCTGAAAAATAGACCCTAAAGGTTTCCTTATTGATGAAGAATTTTTCCAACGCCTCCGTACGGGCGACCGATTTGACTTGCTCAACCAATTCGTCCGGAATCGCAATCATTGTGGACATCGAGAAACACCTCCTTTCGCCACTCCCAATTATAGTACACAAGATTCAGGATTGAGAATCGAGAATCAAGAATCGAGGATTAAGGATTAAGATTTCAGATTGCGACGCAAGGTGCTGAGGAAGAAGGATTGAGAATCGAGGATTAAGGATTAAGATTTCAGATTTCGACGCAAGGTGCTGATAACGCTATTGAGCTCAAGCAATACCTCGTTCAGCTTGTGATCCAGAGCATCATGGATAGAGACGTCAATGTAACCCACGTCCCGAGCGTAGAGCAGGGGGCTCTTGGTTTCATGAGCAGAGCCGCGGCTGTTGTAGTAGAAGTTGAGCTTGTCCCTGTAGTGAAAGCGTCCAAATGCCTCGGCGATGTTGGCCGAAATGGAAAGCGCTGCCCGCCGCAACTGTGAGGTCAGGCCATAATCTTCTTTCCGGGGGAAATGCTCACTGACATGGAAGATTTCTACAGCCAATTTATGCGCTTTCTGCCACACTGGCATCTCCTCAAAACCCTTGTACTCAGTCATGCCTCAATTCTCAATTCTCAATTCTCAATTCTCAATTCTTAAGGGGGGGCACACAATCGCTTGCAGCCTCGCTCGCGCCTTCTCTGTCTCACCGGCCCGCGCCAGGGAAAGCAATGCCTCCACATCGGCTTTCCATTGACCACGAGAAGGCTCGGCGCCATTGCTGACCACGAGAATTTTCTCATGCTCGGTCGGGGCCAGCGCCTCGTCGTCAGAAAAGAGCTCCTCCCGCAATTTCTCCCCCGGCCGAAGTCCGGTGATGGCGATGTCAATATCACGACCAACCTGATAACCCGAAAGCTCGATCAGATCACGCGCCAGGCGTCGTCGTGAGCGCAGCCGAACGATCCATGATCTTGATCGGCTCGCCCATGTCCAGCCTTGTCCTGAGCCTGTCGAAGGGACGAACACCTCGCCCCTTTTCCCCAAGACGGAGGCCTGCAGCACCAGTTGCACCGCCTCCGGGATGGTCATAAAGTAACGCTCCATGTCCGCATGGGTGACCGTCACAGGTCCGCCATCCGCGATCTGGGTTTGGAAGTGCGGCACCACGCTGCAGAGGGGCAGGGGGGCAGAGGGGCAGAGGGGCAAGGGGACCAATTGGAGGCTGCCTTCCCGCGTTGTTGATCAGAATGTCAATCTGCCCGAATTCGCCAGCCCAACAGTGTGCATGTGCCGCGATGGGATAGCGGAATGGGAATTGTGAACGCACAGGAGTGGGCATGTCATTCCACCTTCGAAACGCCACAATCGCCAACTAATCGCCAACTAATCGCCAACTTTACTGCTCCTTACATAAATTCCTGAACTGAATCGGCCAAAAAGCAAGGAAAAAACGACGATTTGGGTTCAAATATTTACGCAGTACCCTGTAGGTAACGCATAGCGCATACTGCGTCCCTTCCCCTCACTACGGAAAATGCCTTTGCTCACTAATTCGTTAAGGTCGCGTCGAGATCCCTCATCGGAAAGTCCAGTCAATTCCCGATACTCGCGGTTCGTGATGCTCCTTTTTTTCTTTGCCCAGAGCACCGCTTTGACTTGCCGCTCGTTCAGCCCCCGCGAGCGCAAGTGCTCTTCGGTCAGGATGTCCTTTCGGAACGTGAGCCACAAGCCGCCCGTCTTTTCTTCAAATTCAGGTTCGGGCAAGCCTGCGGCTGCACATTCATCGAGTATTTTTTGAATACCTCTGCCCCACTGTTCAATCCACCCTATGTAGAAGAACATCTCGGCGATTTTTCGGTTGCGCAGTACTGACGGATGCACCCGCTTGAGGTCTTCCAGACGCAGCGGAGCAAGCAACCCACCCGGGCTGAACAAGACAATGTGATCGTCATACCAGCGCACCTGCGTGTGCATCGTTGCCAGATAATCCCGATGGCAGATGGCATTGGTGATGGCTTCCCGCAGGGCTTCCAATGGATATTCCCAAATGACCTCCCGTGCGATTTCGCCCCGAAATTCAAAGCGGGTTTGAAGGTGCTCGCGAAAGTAGTTCATCGTCCCTTCGATCTGGTCAAACAGCGTGCTAGCGACCTCGCGATCGTCCACGATAAGCGTTGGCGAGCGGAATCGCCCAATTTTCACCAGCGCGGAGGGATAAAAGCGCTGCGGCTCTTTCCCGAATAGGAGCACGGCGGCACGCAGCGGTTGCCCATCGCGCAGTAACCCTAGTTTCTCCAGCACCGTAGCATCGCGCTCACCAGATGGGATGGGACGGCGTCCCTTTTCGCTGCACAAGGCGCGAAACCTCCGCAGTTGTTTTGGGTCGAGGTCATCCAGTGTTGCGCGCGGCTCAACCACCTCATCCCAAGTCATGCCCACTTTTTCCAAGACTGTGCGCGTCAGGTCATCGTCGGTCATCTGGCGATTGCTTTTGCCCACGCGCTTGAAATAGCGCCCGCGAGAGGGGATAGGTTTGAGGGCGCTTTCGGTCACCTCGATCGCGACAATGGTCTTGCTTGCGTAAGAATGGTGAGTCAAGCGCGGATGAACGTGCGTTGCTTGAGCAATGCGGTTTGCCCAATCGCGTATCGTCTCTTTGCCCAGCATCACACCTTTGACGGTGCCATTGTCAGCCACACCGACAAGGAGCGTGCCGCCTCTGACGTTGGCGAATGCAGCGACGCTCTCCAGTGCTTCCTCGTCCAGAGATTCCTTGAATTCCACGGTTTCTGATTCGCCTTCAACAAGCAGGCGCTCAAGCCATTTTCTACGATTTGTGCTCATTTTCTTAATTCTACTGCTTCTTGCATTAATTTCTGAACTTGCTTTTATGGTAGCTCGAAATCAAGCTACCATTATCGAATTACTCACAAATGACGGGAGTTTGGTTCAGATATTTACCGAGTAGGCCTTCGCGACCGCGTAGCGTCCCTTTCGCGAAGCACCCTATGGGTCGGCAAGAATTTTCACCACAAAGGTCACACCGTTCGTGCCGCCCTGGCCTGGCCGCCAGGACAGGCGAACACCGGCGGCACGCCGGTGCGAGACGGCAAAGGAGCACGAAGGATTTGGTTAAACCACCATGCGTTTGATGCCGTCTTTGAGATGAACGACGTTGAAGTTGATCAGATAACCAAGCCGCAGGCCAGTGACTTTGAGATAGGTGATCAATTGGGCTTCATACAGGGGTATCATCGTTTCCACTGCTTTGATTTCAACAATAACCAGCCGGGCCGCGAGGAGGTCCAGCCGGAGACCAGTTTCGACGCGCACCCCCTCAAACATAACTGGCACGACCACCTGGGTTTCCACCTCCACGCGTTGCTGGCGGATCTTGTGCGCCAGGCAAGCCTCGTAAACAGACTCCAATAAGCCGGGGCCAAGCGCTGTATGAACGGCATAAGCAGCATCCAACACCTTCTTCCCAATCGCTTCAACCTCAACCGGGATGGGCTCAAATCGTCTTTGAATAGGTTTATCCATTTTTCTTCCTTTGTGTTCTCTACCGGACAGATTTTCTTTCGTGTGTCAAAATGCGCTGTTTTTACCACAAAGGGCACGAAGTAACACGAAGGAAAGGCTTTTTTCTTATCCTTTGTGCCCCTTTGTGTCCTTTGTGGTGAAGGTTTTGAATTTTGTCCGGTAGCAAACCTTTGTGTGACTTCGTGTCCTCGTGCCCCCGTTCTTCGCGAAGCACCCTGCGGGTTGAGGGTCGTGGTAAATCTCTTTTAGTTCCGGCTCGTCCGAGTTAGTACCCCACAAGTAAAATCCTTGTTTTTTGGCAAGAATTTTTGAACCACAAAGGGTCACAAAGTTTCACGAAGGTTTTTAAGGTTTTCCTTTGTGTTCCTTCGTGACCTTCGTGGTTGAATCTTTTTCGGCCCGTCCGAGTTAGGGGGGGCACACAATCGCTTGCAGCCTCTCCCGCGCCTTCTCTGTCTCACCGGCCCGCGCCAGGGAGAGCAACGCATCCACATCGGCTTTCCATTGACCAGGAGAAGGCTCGGCGCCATTGCTGACGACGAGAATCTTCTCGTGCTCGGTCGGGGCAAGCGCCTCGTCGTCAGAAAAGAGTTCCTCCCGCAATTTCTCCCCCGGCCGAAGTCCGGTGATGGCAATGTCAATATCACGCCCGACCTGGTAGCCCGACAGTTCGATCAGGTCACGCGCCAGGTCCATGATCTTGATCGGCTCGCCCATATCCAACACGAACACCTCACCACTTTTCCCCAAGACGGAGGCCTGCAGCACCAGTTGCACCGCCTCCGGGATGGTCATGAAGTAGCGCTCCATGTCCGCATGGGTGACCGTCACCGGCCCGCCATCCGCGATCTGGGTTTGGAAGAGCGGCACCACGCTGCCGCGGCTGCCGAGAACATTGCCAAAGCGCACCGAGACGAACGAACGCCCGCTCTGCTGCGCGGCATCCTGCACGATCATCTCTGCCAGGCGCTTGGTCATGCCCATCACGCTCACCGGGTTGACCGCCTTATCCGACGAGATGAGCACGAAGCGCCCGGCGCCGTGCTGCCGCGACAGTTCCACCAGGTTGCGGGTGCCTAACACATTGTTGGTGATGGCATCTTCGACGTTCTCTTCCGTCAGGGGAACATGCTTATGCGCCGCGGCGTGAAAGACGATCTCGGGGCGGTAACGGGCGAAGATGCTCTCCAGGCGTGGACGATCGCGCACGTCGGCCAGCACGGTTTTCAGGTCAAAGGCGTTTTCACCGTCCTCCTCAGCGATCAGCCGTGATACGCGGTAAGATAGGGTGAACAGGCTGTTCTCCCCGTGCCCCAGGGCGATCAACTGGCTCGGCTTGAAGCGGGCGATTTGCAAACACAGTTCGCCGCCGATCGAACCACCCGCGCCGCTGATCAACACCCGTTTCCCGGCCACCATCTGGCGGACTTTTTCCGTATCCACCTTCACCGGCTCGCGGCGCAGCAGGTCTTCGATATTCACCTGGCGGATGCGGCTGACGCTCATGCGGCCATCCAGCAATTCATAGATGCCGACCATCGAACGGCAGGCCACCCCGACCTCTTCACACAGCTTGACGATCTCGCGCATCACTTTGCCCGGCGCGGTCGGCATGGCGATGATCACTTCCTGAACGCGATATTCAGCGACTAATTCCGGGATCTGTGCCACCTTCCCCAACACCTGGATGCCGTGGATCACCGCGCCCTTTTTCATCTTGTCGTCATCCACGAAACCGACCGGCTCGAGCGACACCCTCGGGCTGGTGAGCATCTCGCGCACGATCATCTCTCCGGCATCCCCAGCCCCGGCGATCAGGACGCGCTTGCGCTGCGTCCTGTCCGAAGTGCGCGCCTGCCAATATTCCGCGGCTCGCACGCTGAAGCGCGTCCCCCCCACGAAGAACAGGGTCAGCAAACCATCAATGATCGGCAGCGAGCGCGGCAGCCCTGCGCCGCCGAGCCAGTTCAGCCCCTGCCCCAGGTAGGTCAGGGCGGTGACTACAGCAGACGAAATCCCCACAGCCAGCGCGATGGCGGTCAGCTCGTCCATGCTGGCGTAACGCCAGTACCGGGCGTACAACCGGAAGGCATAGAACACCGGTATCTTGACCAGCAATGCCAGCAGGGTGAAGATCAGCAGCGCCTGGGTATATGGCCGCTCCCAGGGCAGGTTGACCCGCAAGGTGAGCGCCATCGCCGGGATGGCCGCCAGCAGAACGACATCCAGGATGGCGAAGTGGCGATTGCGGAGATGCAACACCGACCAGTTTAGCATTTGAGGCGGTTTTCTTGATCTATTATTTTGAAAATCAGTTTCAACAGGCGTCTTCATATTCATCCATGCACTTCGATATTTCGGTAACGATCACAGCTATTTGTCAGAACAGGTAAAATGTGCAGTAGTTCGACAATGTCACATTTCAGTTCAAGTGTCTTTGCGAGGCGTTCTTTGCCGAAGCAATCCCCTCATAGGCCAGGGGATTGCTTCGCAAAAGGCGCTCGCAATGACAAATGTGACATTGTCGAGGTAGAGACTATTGCGAGTTCGCAGTTTTGGAAATAGAACGTTCTTTCCAGCGCGTTCCTTGCCAAAGGAACAGAGGCACAATGATTATGACTATAGCAGTCAAATAATCGGCCCAACGCCACTCCATAACCAGAGCGACCGAACAGACAAGACCAATGATTGCCAGCCCGATATATAAAGATGCGACTGTTTTATGAGAAATACCTGTAATCACCAAACGCTGGTAGAGGTGCGAACGATGGGCAGTGAAGACGTTCTCGCGATTGAGCAAGCGGCGAAGAAAGGTGAATGCCGTGTCAAAGACGAAGGGCCAGACGAGCAACACACCTGCAAAGGCAAAGCGAGGATCGTACTGAGCCATAACAACCGGCAAGACTGCGAAAGTATACCCTAAGAAAGCGCTGCCGACATCACCCATGAAAATGTGGGCCGGAGACCAATTATGTCCCAGAAAGCCCAAACTGGTGGAGGCCAGCAACAAACCCAGGACAGCGACGAGAGGTTGATTACCCAGCCATCCCAAGACGATCCAGCCCAGCCCAGCGACTACCGCTTGTCCGCCAACAATGCCATCAATGCCGTCCATGAAATTATAAGCATTAGTCAAACCGACGATCCACAGGAAGGTGATCGCCAGCCCCAGCCAACCCAAATTTATGCTGCCGAGCAACGGGAGATTGACCTTACTCCAGTAACCAATACCCAGAATGACCAGTGCAGCGCTCAGACTGTGGACGGCGAAGCGCACCCGATTGGGCAGCGAGCGCAGGTCATCCAGCCAACTGACGACTGCAATCAGGGCTGCACCAGATACGTAGACGAAGAGTACTGACCATGGCCAAGTAGGACGCAGTATCCAGATAATGATTAACCCAATTAGGGAAATAACCACAATTGCCAGCCCACCGCCGCGTGGAACAGGTTGGGTGTGCAAGCTGCGTTCGTTGGGAATATCCAGCAGGTTGCTGCGCAGTGCCCAACCTCGAATACTAAAAACGAGTAAATACGACGCTGTAAAAGCTATTGATGCTATTCCAAACCCCAGAAACATGTCCATATTACCCACCATCCAACGGACTATAATTCTCCACTTTTTCGCAATTCTTGTATCGTTTCTTGCCAGCCTGTCCGCAGATCATACTGTGGTATAAATCCAAGCTCATCTTGAATCCGATGGCTATCTACAGCAACATCTTCGATGTATTTATCAATTGTCGCGCGTACTATGGGCGATCGGAGGCCGATCAATCCAGCAACATCTTCCAACACACCAGCCGCAAGACGTACAGGAATTATTGGGATGGAAAGACGGGGTGGTTTGCGTCCAAGCGCTGCGCAAATGGCCAGGTTGATTTCTTGCATAGTGTGAAATTGTCCATCGGTTACGTTATAGACTTTTCCGGCGGCTATCGGGTGCTGTATAGCCAATACCGCGGCACGGGCAACATCCTTTTCGTAGACCAACGTGCGCCGATTGCGGCCGTCGCCGATGGGTATAAACCGCCCGCGTGATAGGGCATGCACAAGTCGCTGGTAATTGCCTTTGATACGAGACCCATAGATCGCACCAAAACGCAACACGGTTCCAAGGGGCTGACCATCCGCACGTCTGGCAGTCAAAACGATCTTTTCGGCGGCCAGTTTGGTCTGACCATAAAAGGTGTCCGGGCAAGCAACCGACTCCTCATCAAGCACTCGACCGCCTGACGGGCCATACACGGCGATCGTGCTGGCGAGCACCACGCGCTTGACGCCTGCCTTAATCGCCGCATCCACCACCGTGGCCGTACCGCCGACGTTGATTTGTTCATACCTTTCGCGCAGTTCAGGCGGAGGATTGACGATATGCAAGAGGGCAGCCAGATGGATGACTACTTCAACACCTTGCATCACAGGGCTGACCACCATTGGATCGGTGACATCGCCGATCCATCCATCAATACCTGCCGGCAAAAGCCCGACCTGTGGCGCATCAAGCGACAGAGTGCGAATGCGGTATCCCGCATTGTCCAGAGCCTGTACCACACTAGGTCCGACAGCACCAGTGGCACCGGTTACCAGAGCTAATCGTGATTGGCCGGTCATTGGAACATTGCCTAATTTATACCATGCGTTTTAGTCTTCTCGGCCATCGCTTTTTCGAACAATTCGAGAAGTTGCGTTACAGAAGCTTTGAGCGATAATCGCTTCAACACGTAGGAGCGTCCGTTCTCACCCATTCTTCGGCATTCTTCTGGATTGGCTTGAAGATAAAACACCGCGTCTGCCAAAGCTTGCGGGTCTTCCGGAGGCAGACATACGCCGCAATGGGCGTCGCGAACAAGTTTCGGCGCATCGCCTTCCAGGTTTAGACAAGTTATGACTGGGCGGGCGGCTGCCATAGCCCATATAATCTTCGACGGGACCGGCGGGGTCTTCACTGAGGCACGCAGTGTTGCCAGGCAAGCATCTGAGCTATGCAAAACAGCCGGAACCTCATCGCGCGGGATCATTGGTAGAAAGATCACGTTGTTGAGATCAAACTTCTTTGCCTCTACCTGAAGCCGCGGCTTTTCCACTCCATCACCCACTAACAGAAAGCAGATCTTGGGGTTATCCTTTAACAAACGAGCCGCCGCCAGTATGGTGTCCAGATCCTGAGAATAGCCCATTACTCCGGAAAACGACACAACAAACTTGTCAGCCAGACCATGTTTCTCTGAGAATTCGTTGCGTTTGTCGCCGGGAATGACAAGATCCGTATCTACCCAATCAGGTATCACAATCGTGCGCTCCGGGCTGCCACCGCTGGCAATAACGCAGCCACAATTGCCAGACGAAATAACCGTTACAAAGGCTGACCGTTGGTAGACAAAGCACTCCATCCACCGGAAGAAACGGATCAGTGCTCTGTTCTGGAGTGCACCTAGATCAATTGCATTCTGTGGAAACAGATCGTGTATGTTATAGACAAAAGGATAGCCAAACAGTCTGCTCATCAGTATCGCCGTGAGACCAGTTGTCAAGGGAGGCGAAAACACCGAAGCAACATCCTGCTTGCCTGCGCGCAGAGCCGAGAACACCAACGCAAAAGCCATCAGAAATATGTCTATGCCACGCGCAAGCAGGATGTTGCGCGGTAGGGCAGGATACCAAGTACGTTCTACTGTCATTCCGTCTACCATCTCGCGCATGAACAGTTTCCCTCGATATTTTTCCGGGATCTCCTTTAGGTTGTAACGCGGGAAGCCGGTTGCCACCGTCACCGAATGACCCATTCGCACCAATTCACGCCCTAGTTCATAGTTCAGGTTCGGACCTGCCGCCATCTCGGGTGGAAAGTAGCCAGTGAGCAGAAGGATTTTCATGGCATTGTCTTACCGAAGTCGAATTTCAAGTAATGGAGCGATCAGCGCTCCACGACTGTCCAAATGTCCCAGTAGCGGGCGTCAAAGCGCACATCGTCGTCACGTGACTCTTCGATCGTTGCCGTGGAGAAAAAGAACACCTGCGTATCGGCTGTCAACGACATGAAACCGTTGGCATAGCCCGGGGGTATGTAAAGGATGTTTGGCTTCGCAGCAGAGAGAACGAAGCGATGCACCTCGCTCGTCGGACTGGGCTTTTCCCAATCATCAATTCTGACGGCGCCAACAATCGCCGCCCCGCGAGAGACGAGCACATATTTTGCCTCGCGACGGTGAGCGTGCCAGGCGCGCACGAAGCCAGCCTGGTGGTTGCTCACGACATAAAAACGCTTGACTCCTTCAAAGTTGAACCCGTTGACAAATCGCACTTCACCGCGATCATCTACTGCCAGCCCTCCTTCTATTAGTGTGGGCTTGTTCATAGACCATCCTCCCGATAGGACCGCCGAATGTCAAGGTGATAGTCAGTCGGCTTATGCCGTCTGAACGTTCCCTCCCGAAGACGAGTAACGAGATCGGCCGTGATGCGCTCTGATGCATGACCATCGCCCAACGGAATTGGCCATGTTTTGCCATAGAGGGATTCCAGCTTCGCATAAACTGTCTCAAAAGGATACCGCTCTGGCTGAGCCGGGTCGAATTTTACGCTTGATCCGACATCATACACCTGCGGGCGTTCCGTGGACTTGCGCATCTGCAGTGATGGTATTTGCAGCACGCATGTCTCTTCTACTACAGTTCCGGAATCTGTGATGACTCCGCGCGAATTGGTCATCAGGACCAGTATTTCCTCATAGCCGATCGGATCCACCATGATGACATTATCTGGCAACCGCAGAGAGTGCTCCTTGAGTACCTTCTGCGTGCGATAGCTCGCCGTAAAGTAGATCTTCCGGTCGGTAGCCGCAAGCAACGCAAGGATATTCTTGAACGATTGGAGAATATGAACGTTCTCACGCCGGTGGCAGGTCATCAGATAATATTGGCCTCGTTCGATGCCCCGGATGCGAAAAAACTCATCGTTGGCCAGCCGGTCGTAGTAGTCTTTCTTTTCGTAGTAGTACTTGTTCAAGACATCCACGATAGGATTGGTCGTCAGGATTATGCTATCGGGATTGAGACCTTCGGCGATTCCCTGTTGCTTGTATTCCTCGAAGTAGGTATAGATGACGTCCGACAGGTGATCTATAGTCCCCCGATACTTTTCTTCCGGCATCCGCCAATCATACGACCGCATACAGCCTTCAATATGAACAATCGGAATGTTCAACTGTGCAGCCGCCAGGCAACCCATGACCGTGTTCGTATCACCGAGGAACACGGCGGCCTCCGGCTGGAGTTCCTCGAGGACTGGGTAGAGGCGTGCGATCACAGCGGAACTGACTTCAGCATCTGTAGTACCGCCAGCGTTCAACTCAATCTCTGGTGGTCTCACGCCTAACTCTCGGAAAAATACGTCTTTCAAGTTATCGGAGTAGTGCTGACCCGACCAGATGAAGCGGACATCAAATTCCGGCATCGCACGGATCGAGTTTAGTACGAGGCTAGCCCTGATAACATCGGGCCGTATCCCGAGGATGATAGCAAGCTTCTTTTTGGTCATCGTTTGTCTCCTTTTGCCTCCAATGAACGTGTCCGGTGGACAAGAGATTACTTAGCCGGGGGCTTTGGATGAGGTCAGAGAAAACGAGAGACTCATCCGGCCTGTCAGTTTGCAGAGCCACTCGGGCAATAAATCAACGGGTATGGGAACTCCCAAGTCGCGCAAAAGCGCCACCTGATACAAGGATGTGAAGTGAAGTTTCGTATTTACGAATCCTCTCTCTTGCAAAAAGTCTTGAAGACTATATGGATGGATACCTTTACCGTGGAAGATATGGAATTCTGATAGTTTATGTATATCAAATGCTCGAAGTTTCGGATACAGGTCCTGGCTGCTGTTTTTGCGGATTATCTCACCCTTCCTTTGCTCTGGAGCGATTTGGGCTAGCGCGAGCAGCAATGGTCTTAAAAACTTGTAAGGGATAGCGTTGGGTTCATATCCCACAAAAAGCTTGCCTCCTGGCTTCAAACAAGATACTATCACCTCTAGGACTTGGTGATAATCGTATACATGGTGCAAGAGAGCGTTTAGACAAACGAGGTCGAAACTCTCAGTCCTGAATGGCAATCTGGCAGCATCAGATTGCAACCAGAACGTCCGGGAATTGGCCAATTTTTGTCTGGCCGCCTGAAGCATCGCTAAGGTTCCATCCAGCGCGACGATAGAGCCAACTTGATAGTCCTTCAGAATTCCCTCAAGGAATCCTGTCCCACATCCAATGTCGAGGGCTTTCCATTGGGTGATTCTGAAAACATCAAGCCCTGAAAAGATATACTGCTCGAATAGCCGCCGATAATACCTATGAATCGCTTGACTTTGCACATGATTTTTCTTGTCATACTCACCCACCTGTGCAGTGTATAGAAGCTGGTTGGCGAGAAGGACATCGGAAGAAGTGATGTTCTGGTTTTGCTCTGCATCTTGAGTACGCATCGCGGCTGCTCCTTTGCGATTGTCCTAAAATACTAACTACACTCAGAACGAGTCACTCAGCTCCAAGCGTAGAAAGGGCTTGCACAGCCTGTTCCATGCTCAGATCACACCCGTACAGCATCAGCAGGCTCTGATAGCGGGTAGCCAGTATTCTTCTCAACGCCCCGTTTGGGCTCCGGGTGGGTTTGATGGTCACAGTCTTCTTGAACACGGACTTGAAAATCTCCAGCAGTTCGAACTTGGAGAGTGGGCGATTCGGGCAAAAGTGGTGAACGGGCGACTCGTCCCAGATCTTGTCGAAGGCGTCTTCCTGGATAATCTTTTGACACAGTTCGGCAAACTGCAAGGTGGTGACGCCGTTCCACAAGTGATCGGTATAACCGACTATTGTCGTGTCCTCCCTCTGCGCTATGAACCACTCCAGTAACCCTTTCTTCTCTATCGGATCGGGTCCTACAATAGAACAACGGATGTTCAGAAAGCCAGACTTGTGGACTTCACCGAGGCTCTTTGTCTTCCCATAGATGTCAACACAATCATGTTGAGCATCTTCCAAATATGGCTCGTCAGAATCTCCTGAGAAAACACCATCCGTAGAAGGCTGAATCACGCGTGCCTTGCTCACTGCTGCGACAGTTGCCAGTTGATGCGGAAAAAGTGCATTAACCACGATAGCACGACGAACCGAATCTGAATCTCGTTCGTCAATATGTGCCTTCACAACACCGATGCAGTTGACAATGTAGTCAAAGGGACCGTAACGCTCCAGGATCTGCTGCAGCCAGCCCGTACCATCTTCAACATTGAAGCACAAAACATCGGACGATTGGCTTCGACTAGTGCATTTGACAGTGAGCCCCACCGACTGGGACAGGACTTGGTAAACCATTTGGCCGAGCATACCTGTGCCACCCAGAACAAGAACTCGCTTCTTATCCAATGCTTATCTCCTGCCCAGCAAAACGGAAACAGTACAAATCTCGAGGGACTCGACAGTCAAGTCTTTTGTGCAATCACGATCATTTCGCCAACGTAGAAAGGTAATTTCCAGTCTAGGACGGAATGTGGTAAGAATGGCATGATTTTACTGAAGATCTGGCGGAACTCTGGCCCAAAGTTCTGAAACTGGTTGTATACATAGCCAACTGGAAGTTTTTTCCAGTGATTGATTGTTCTGATCACACTAAATCCATATCGCCCCAACAGAATCTTGATGTTCTGAGAAGAAAAATAGTGGATATGTTCTACTGGAGTATAAGGAGGCCAATACTTACCGAGGATACTTGCCGGAAACGACGCTGTGTTTGGAGTTTGGATTACAAATAGCCCACCTTGCTTGAGTTGTCCCGCGGCCAACTTAACCATCATGTCAGGTGCAGTGACATGTTCAATCACGCCGAAGGCGGTTACTATAGCGAATTGTGGATCCGGAAGTGGAGAATAGTTCTCAATAGATCCGCAATACACACGGCCGTCATGTCTCTCATTCGCGATTCGAGCAGCTTCAGTTTGATATTCAACACCGTATGTTATGAAGCCAGCCTCTTGCGCCTTGTCGAGAAAGCGGCCCGTAAAGCAGCCGATGTCGAACAGTTGAAGACCTCGCGGGTCACCAGAATATCTCAGGATGAGGTTCAAGAACTGGCGATAGACGATTTCATATTCCAGATCATATCTTTGCAGTAGTTCGTAATTGCCACAGATTGCTTTGCGCGAGTAGTGCTGCTGGATCTCCTCTTGCGATGGGAGAAACTCCATTCGGATTAGACCGCATGTTGCGCAACGCACAAAGTCAGTTTGAAGACGATTGAATATCCTCGGCCACCTGTCCGTACCGCAAACAACACATTGCATGACACTCTCCTCGCCGACTTAGAAGAAGCGCAATTCCGGCAGCGGCGTTACCCAGATTCCCTTGAACCAACTCTCCTTGGAGCGTATCAAGTCTGCGTAGTTCCACGCTGTGATGAAAATATAATCAGGTGGATTAGCCCGCAGCTCTTGCGGGAATACGATTGGAGTGTGCGTCCCAGGCATCAGTTTTCCTGCCCGCAGAGGCGAAGAGTCTACCATCGCCTCGAGGTAGTTCATCTGGCAAGCGTTTACCCACAGCGTAGCCTTGCCGGCGGCGCCATACCCCCAGATACGGCTGTTCTGGCTCAGCCGACCGAGTGTTTGTCGCACAACTTCGATCTTTCGGCGGATGTATTGACCAAAAGCCATCCACGTAGCGGGGTCGGCTAGAGCCTTGGACTTTTCGTATTCCAGAACATCCGTCACACTGGGTTTCGGCTTCTCCTCAGGGTCCAGAGATGCGACCACTCGAAGCGATCCACCATGCATCGGAATGCGCTCGGCATCTACTATGTGGAAGCCATAGCGATTCAGCAGGACTTGCAACGTGTTCAAGCAATAGAACGTCAGATGCTCATGATAGAGAGTATCCCACTGGTACATCTCCAACAAGTCACCCGCATACATCACTTCCAGACACAGGTGACCGTGTGGCTTTAAGATTCGGAGAGCCGCCTTCAAGATGAGTTCGGGTCTGTCGTTATGGGCGAAAGCGTTACTGCCGGTCACCACGTCTGCCCTGCCGAGTCTCCGCTCAATCGTCTCCGCCGTCTGCTCGTCAAAGTAGCCCGTGACAACATCGAGCCCCTTGGCACGCGCCATTTCAGTGATGTTTTGCGAGATGTCAACGCCACATGCCTGGATGCCCAATCTCTCAAGAGGAGCAAGCAAGATGCCATCATTACAACCAAACTCCACCACGAACCTGGGATCTAGTCTATCTCGCAGCCAAGTTGCGTAGTTCTCGAAATGTTGGACCAGGGGACTGACAGTACTGGACGCGAAAGAATAATCTTGAAATAGGATTTCAGGATCAACCACTTCAAGGATTTGCACCAAGCCGCACGTTCGGCAAACATGCGCGCTCAGTGGGAAGGGCTTCTCACCAGCGATTGCCTCTGTGTTCGGTAGAAACCCTCCCGCCAGAGGCATTAAGCCCAGGTCCAGAAATTGATCCAGTTGATCACTTTCACATCCGCGACAGGTCGTGCGCAGCATAAGACTCCTCCTTAGGTATGCGAATAGGGCTAGCACCAATTCTCAAAAAGCTCTTTATCACAGGCTTGAAATACTGCCAAAACACTTTAGGACGATAATGAAAACTTGACCGGCGGACAGTGTCCGGGCGCGCTGTAAGAATGTAAGGGATTTCGGCAAACGTCCTAGCGAGAGATTTGGCATAATGCAGCTCTTCCATAATCACAGCAAAACCCCGTTCGGTAAGTGGCATGCGCTTGAGAATGTCCACCTTCATTGCCAGAAACCCGTTCGTACAGTCGGTAATCGGTAAACCGAACATGAAACGAGCTACGGTGTTGCCAATAACCGAGACGATCACACGATAGTATGGAACACCGACTGCCCGCCCACCCTTGATGTACCGGGAAGCCTTGATCACATCAATCCCAGCCAACATCTTTTCGACAAAATCCGCTATGTATTTCGGATCATTGGTCAGGTCGCTGTCCATGAACAAGGCGTAATCAAAATTCATCTCAGCCGCCTTCTGGATCCCTGTCCGAACTGCCCCTCCGTACCCGGCGTTCTTTCCGTGGCTAACAACGATTAACTTGGTGCATTCCCGCATCAGGCGACTCAGAATCTCGCCAGTCCCATCTCCTGACCCATCGTTGATTGCGAGTAACGCCGTACGGTACGGAAATGAATCCAGTGCTCGGCACAGGACTCGGACGCATTTCTCTGTTCCCTGTTCCTCATTGTACATTGGGACAATAACACAGAAACTCAGTTGCGGATTCATCGTCGTTGTTGCCTCCCGTGGTCTGACGCGTGGGACCAACTTACAGACCGCTCCGATTCTCCGACAGGAGAGCGATTGCGATCCTGCCTGGTATCTGGCTGTGAACGCGCGTCAGGCGTTATTCGAATTTGAGCGCAAGTGCGGGCGATACTTTTCCAGAAAACTTTGGTTGGCGTAGCGCGGATTGGAGAGATCCCTGAGACGCCCGCGCTCGATCAGTTCCTTGATCTCTGCAATTCCGTCATCAATTGAGCAGCGGGATGAAAATTCCAACTCACGGCGAGCCTTTTCGCTGCTAACACGATAGTTTCTTGTATCTTGGAACTTCACCTCTGTCTGGCGGATTACCAGGTCAGGAAAATGGTTTCGTACCTGATAAGCCAGGTCAATGATACGGACATTCTGACTATGCAGATTATATATGCCTGTATGTGCAGTACCCAGATTGTCCATGATCGCTTGTGCCACGTCGCGCACATGCAGCAGGGGCCGGAATTGATCCCCGCCAAAGACCGTTATCTCACCCTTGGTTGCTGCGCGGACTGTCAGAATATTGACAACCAGGTCCAGCCGGATGCGCGAAAACAGGTCACCCAAACCGAAAACCGTCCCTAAACGGAAGATGATTGCATCCTTGTCTTTCAGATAACCTTCTGCTGCAAGTTTCGTGACGGCGTACACGGAAAGCGGGTTAGTCGGCGAGGTCTCATCCAAAACGCCGTCTTGCGCGCCGTACACCGAACAAGTGGACAAATAGAGAATGCGACGATCAAAGTGCTCGGCAAGCCACCGGACACTTTCCTGGTTCACTTCAATACTGACCTCGGGATCCAACGCACACGCGCCGTCACCCACCAAGGCTGCCAGCCAGACGACCACATCAGCCCATTCCAATTGCGGCAATAGCCTCTCGTGATCACGAATGTCTCCGAACACGAAATCCACAGGCTTGCGATATGATTCCTCATACAGCAGTACGTCATAGACCCGAATGGAATAATCCTTCTGCATAAGGAGATCTGTTAACGCCCCGCCTATATATCCTGCCCCACCGACAACTAGGATCCTCATTTCCCTTTTACTCCTTTGTCTTTTTCGTCAGGATAGTAGGTCCAATATCCCGACATTGATTTTATCATTTGCTCAGCGCAAAGAGTAGATCATGTAGTGCTCAGTTTCGATCACCGTACGATAGTTTGCTCTTAGATAGGCAAGAAGCTCAGGATCGCTTCGCACCAATTCTGTCCCACTTCCATATGGGGTGTCTACGACAACTACCCCAATCGCGCCATTTGCACGCCACTTTTCTAGGTTGGCAATTGATACAGGTATTGGATCACCTGCATCACTCACGTGAACCTTTCGATCCATGTAATAGGTTTGAGTCGTAGCTACCATGTAGGGCTGTATCAGCAGGATGAAGCCTTCGTTCGGGATTTCCTTCTGGACAATCTGCCCCACTTCAATCGCAACAGGAACTCGCCTTCCAACGTCATATGCGTCCCGAAGTACCACCGCATAAATTACCCCATACCCGAGCAGCACCATGGCAATCACACCCACAGCGATGGGTCGCCGCCGGATGAAGCCCTCCCAAACAACTTTGGCGCGACGGCTCTTGAACAAACCACAAATACCAAAGCCTGCCAATAGTGCCCCGACCGGTATCAGTGGAACCTGGTAATTCCAGTGGGTTGCTTGAGCGCCGGGTGTGCCAAAGACAAAGACAATCATTGCTATGACCCAGGCATAAATCACAATTCTCAGGCGATGCTGTTTTGTCTCCACCAACCCCACTATTCCCAAGAGGACGACAAGAGGAGTAAGGGTAACTGAAACAAGAGACGTAAAAACCCATGAATAGAACGTTGGGCTAAACCACGCGTTTGGAATCCCCCATCTGCCAATCGCAGATACCTGATAGGGGTTCCATCCCGAGTCAGACGGGCCAATATGCGATGACCAAAGAGCCCAGAGTGCAATGGGCATGATCGCAAGGCCAAAATAGGCATAGAAATCAGCACGCCGAAGCGATGCCGATCGCCAACCCACCCACCACACAGCACCTAATGGCAATATCATCACTAGCCCTGGTGGAGCCTTGACCAAGAAGGCTATCGCCGCAAATATCAACGACAATACGTAATATCGAGTTTTGTGACACTGACTCCAGCACAGTAGGAAATGTAATGCCCCCAATGAGAAGAACAGCAAGAGAGCCTCAGGGAATACCGCTCGCCCAAAGTAGATACTCATGGGAGTGAGCGCATAAATTGCTGTTGCAAGCAAGGCACCTCTTTCTGGCAAGAAGTGTTTAGAGAGCAGGTACATTACCACAATACTCGCCATGGAGAACATGATGGTCACCAAACGCCCAACAATATCATGGACCCCAACGAAATAGTAGACTATTGCCATAAGCGCAGGTTGAAGGGGAAACTCAAGCAGGACGTAACCCGGTTCTGGGGCGAATATATCTATGCGCGGATAGAACACGTTAAGGTTGTCTCGAAAGAGATTTCGCGCGATCATAGCCACTTGCGTTTGCCGTTCCTGCCCGCCATCCGTGAGCGGCGCGTTGACCGAGTATAACCGCGTTGCCAACGCAAGTAGCAAGATCAGCCATAGGGCCATCCGACCTTTCAGAAGCCGGGTGAACCACTGTGGACTCCTTGTCAAGATTAAGTTCTCCGTAACATGGTCTGGTAAAGGAATCATATCTCGACTCATGATCGTTTCCTCTTTCCTCGAATAGTCATCATCGCGGCTGGCCTGCACGGTCGATAGGCATAAGTATTGTAGACCGATCGAACCGTGGCCCAAGTGTCAAACCGTTCGCATAGGCTTGCCAGAGTTTATGACCGAACATGCCAGCACTGTCCAAGATTGATACCCTCATCAGATCCACTTTCACACACCATTGCCGGCCGGGCTAGCCTGGCCGGAGTATTCGAGTGTATAACTCCAAATATCTTTGAACTATCGAGTCCCAGTCAAAATATTCGAGCGTGTATTTCCTTAGGTTTGTTCCCATTGCGTTCAATTTAGCCGGGTCTCTTAGGATTTCAGCCAGTCCCCATTGTAACCCATCCACCGAAGCCGGGACCACCTGGCCGCCACCCCGGCTGGCTATCTCATCAAAACCGCACTGGTCTGTGATTAATACCGGTTTCCCTGCAATCCCCGCTTCGAGAATGACGATTGACATGGCTTCCTGCCTGGAAGGAATCACAACCAGTTCGGAAGCGTGAAAAGCCTGGTTCTTGGCAACCCCACCCAGATAACCGGTAAAGATGACCCGATCGCTGATCCCGTGCGCTGCGGCAATTTCTCTCAACTCAGACAGCATCCCTTCATCCGGGCCGGCAAAGACCATGCGGTGAGATTGAAAATCATCTTTAACCTTACAGAAAGCACGCAACAGCAAATCCGGCCCTTTGATAGAATTCAATCGTCCGACAAATAATATGAACGGATAATCGCCCAAACCATATTTGCTGCGAAACTCCGCACCATCGCTCTCCGGATAATTGTCGGGGTTGATTCCGTTAGGGATAACGACGACTTGATTCGCCTCGGCTCCGTAAGCCTCAAAGTGAGAGCGCTCGTCGCCAGTAATCGCAATGCAGGCGTTGGCGTTCTGAATTATTCTCCTGCCAACAATCCAATTGTAAAGTCTCTTGAGAGACTTGGATCTGCCGTAGATAGGCAGCGTCCCGGCAGCACAGACCACGTAGGGTTTGTGCTGACGGCACACGAGGAAGTAGACCAGCGCATTAAGCAGAGTCCAGTGCCCCATCAGATGGACAATGTCCGCCTCTTCCAGAGCCTTTTGCACGAGCGCATACGAAAAAGCGGGAATGTAAAAGCGCTTGGACAAGCAATGCAACGCAATGACCCGAGTACCCTCAAGTTCCTGAATGCGCTCTGGGATCAAGCCGACGTCCAGCGTCAGAACGGTGCAGGGTATGCCGGCCTTGGCCAGAGCCCGGCTCATCTGAAAAGTTCTTTCCGCGCCCCCTCCGCCACCTACGGGGTCAAGCGTGCAATTCACATTCAACACCTTCATGAATTCGCTTGACTCCCGTTCCGACGAAACTGATCTTTGTACCAGTCGGCGAAAAAAGCCAGTCCCGATTCAAACGCAACCGGTTTTCTGAAACCGGCCTTCAAGAGTTTCTCGCAGGAATAGACGCGCGATGGGTTCCAGTTGGATCTTCCAGCCAGCCGCAATAGGAAGGCGAGAACGAAAGGTGGCAACGGGATGCGCGATACCGGGTAATCTGCATATCCGAAACTTTTCATCAAGTATTTTTCAACGTCGTGATAGTTATTTGATGGGTCTTCGTCATCGGAAACAATGAAGACCTCTCGGTCAATTCCTCCAGCCAACTCGATCAGGAACGCGATAGCCGAAACGACATTCGCCACGTAAACAAGATTCATCCTGCGGCGATTGAACAGGAGGGATTTCAAATAGTTGGTTGTTGGCTTCCCCTGCCTCAGATCGCTGGCTAATTTAACCAGGTTTTTGCCTCCTGGCCCGAAAACCGCGGTCGGACGCAAGATCGCAACCTCAAAGTCATTGCCGGCTCTTCGTTGGAAAATCTTTTCTACCGCCAGTTTGGTCACTTCGTATTCGGTGGTCGGATGGCATGAAGTACTTTCGGTGATCACTCCATGGCGCGCTCCGCCCACGACTACGGCAGTGCTGCAGTGAACAAGCCGTTTTACCCTCGCCCTCGCGCACACTTGCGCCAAGTTCTCCATCGCTTCCAGGTTTTCCCGTTTCGCCCGATTGCCCAAATAGACGAGATTGACAACCGTACAGCCTGGCTGCATGAGTTTATCTAGTGTTTCAGGATTCTCCAGATCCCCTTCAATCGCCACAAGGTTTTTTCTATTCAGTATTTTGTTGCTTCGATTCCGATGAATCAGCACCCTCACTTGGATATCATCCCGATCCGCAAGAAAATCCAATAGATGTTGTCCGAGAAAACCAGTTGCTCCAGTAATTGCAATCATGTTCATCACAACAGCCTCAGTAGATCACGAAAGTGTATTGACTATTCAACCGCAAGAGAGCGGGCAGGATATTCTGAACGTAGGTTATGCCACCACCGACGCGAGCACTCAGCGCGTCAATCAGAATTCGCATCTGTAACGTCCAGTATGAATCGGTTGAGCACTAAGTATCCATGAATATTCATTTGCCCCGATATTCTGAGTGTATATTCCTCTAAGGTGCCGTGTGGTGCGACTACTGTTGGGCGCCGGAAAACAGAGCGCCAACGGTTGGTGACACGCGACATAGCCAGCCGAATGCCATGCTGATGCAGCATATCATAGCCTGCACCTTTTGCTGATACTGCCGCTTGTTCCATTTGCAAACTATACCCCAACTGGCGTGGCCCGAATCTTGGGAATGTACTCAACGCTGCTGGCTCTATCCCCTCCAACTGGGCTGCATGCCCAACAATGTTAGCTGTATCGAGGGTCCATATGGCTGGTGAGTGACCTAGTAAACGTTGCTCTTTTGTAAGCTCAATCGCTACGGGACCCAAACCACCCGACGCAGGACCAATGGAAGCAGTCAAATGGAGGATATTCAAGGGATGTACCTCATAGCTTCCGGATGAATTCATAGACACGTCGCCCCTGTATCGTCCAGTTCTTTGTCTGCAACACAAAATCTCGCGCTCGACTGCCGAATTCATTTAGTTCCACCGGAGACTTGGAGCAAACATCGTGCAGTAGGTAGGATAAGCCATGTGGCGTCTCATCCTGCAAGATATGAATGAACTCATGATACTCTTCTGGAATGCCGGGGGCAGCAGTCGAGATAACTGGACGAGCGCTGAGCATATATTCACGCAGTTTTGAAGGAAAGGTATACCGGTTGATAAGTTTATCATGCAACCGTAGATTGACCAACACTGTCGATCTGCGCTGACTGCGCAATACCTCTATCTGATTTGGAACGAATCCAAAAAAGACAATGCGGCTATCTCGCTGCGTAGCCTCACGCACCAGCGACTCGAGTGGCCCGCGCCCAAAAATCCAAAGGCGATACTTGGGATCTGGCAAGAGGCGAAACGCATCGAGCAATAACTCGATGCCGTTCACCGTGCTCAATGTGCCACTATAACAGATAACCCGCTCATTGGCAGAGGCGTCTGCCGACTCAGTAGTGGGGACCAGATTCACTTCATTAACATCAACGCCTCCCTCCATTACGATCATGGGCACGTGTGGCGCGTGATCTTCCCCTATATAGCGCGTGTAGGCGATGATCCCTGAAAAATGGGCCAACGCACGAGTTTCCACAAACAGATTAAACCTCTGTAACTTGCCCCGCACACCGCGGAAGTCATAGGACATATTGTGTGGCAAGTCCATCACCAACGCTACTGGTTTGCCGCCGAATAATTTGGTTGCCAGAAGAACGGGCAATGACATGGGTGGATACACATTATGCACCAGGATATACCTAGAACGGTGACGATGACTCCACAACCAGCCTGACAAGCAGAACAGATTTGCCAGCCCAATAGTTAACTGCTTAAAGAACACGATGTTAATGAACGGAATCATCTGGCAACGGATGCCTTCACCAAGATCCGTAGAACTAGGACGAACCAAAATTCGGTGTGATTTCGGATACGCAGCAATTGGTTGCACGCTGAAAACAGATGGGCCAGCATTCGACACCCGGCGTAGCGCCCCAATAAGCTGTAACACGTCTTTATTGGCGGCCGGACTACAAGCAGGTGATTGGCTACACATCTCATCAGGAAGAACAGCTCCCAGAAAGGCAATAGCTGGTCGGGCGTTTATCACTGCGGGTATACCTCTTTAGAAACGACTGGCACTGGTAAATATGAAGCAGCAACATCGGCTTCGTGCATCTATTAGTTGGGACGCGCCTGTTCTCCAAGGCCGCGATTCACAGGAATCCGCTGCGCGACAAGGGTAGCCGATTGACTGGTGGATACTGACGGGTTTGTTGCATACCTGGATTGGCTCAAGCCTATGGCAATGCCGGCCCACAACCATACCCACGGGCCAACAAAAAAGTCGAAAGGATAAATGTCCGTGGTCGCCCCCACGAGCACAGTGATCAGCGCTGCGCCCGCAAAAACACGCTCGATAGGTATAACCGAGTCAAGCAATGCGATACGCAATTTTAGCCAAAACCGTATGACGAGAATCAAGAAGATAACCCCACCCAGGATGCCAGTCTGGCGAAGCATCTCAAGGTAGGAATTATGAACGTGAATTTTCCAGAGATCATCTTGCAAACCACTACCGGGGAAATAAACCAGCAGCGGCCTGCCTGCAGGAGACACGACCTCTGGGTTCTCGATTACTCTGGCCCACGCTGCTCGCCAGAATATGCCGCGGTCAAGAAAAAGTTTCGACACAAACCTATCAGTCAGGTCGGTACTGGTGCTTGTGTCGTATACCGGAGAATAAGTTGAAAACAGGACTGCCAACAACAGAAGAAAACTGATTGGGAAGACCAGTCGCGTCCATCTAGAAGTTGCACTTCTGCCGAGAGACTTGTTTGAGTGAAACAACCAGAAGCCAGCCACCAGACCGAGCAATGTCGATGCTATCAGCGTGAGCGTATCTCCCGTAAAAAAAGCAATCGCAATCGGTGCAACGCCGCAGACTGCGGCTAGCAACCAGCGCTTTTGGTGCACTGCGTACCAAAAGGCGCACGCCCCCAACGGTACGTAGAAATAGGCAATGTGGTTCCAATAAAGACCTGCGGCGACCAATACCAGGACGACTGCTGCGATCCGCAACAGCCACTCCGCCACCCAAGGCACTCTCTTGATCTTTGCTGTCAGGATCATGCCATAAAACAGAGCAGCAAGTGACATCGAAGCACGCAGTGGTTCTGTAGCATTCACGTAACCTGAGTTCTTTCCCCACAATGCAGAGATAACCGTGATCAGAAAAAATAAAAGCCATAACGCAAAACTCCTCAGAATCCATCGAGAATGACCAAAGGTCTGCGGATGGAAAAACCATTCAAACAAGCTACGAATTGTTATCCCAAAAAGTGTGAATAGTTGAAGTGTGAGGTGCAACCCAGCAATAGAGACCGCGTTAGCAAATTGTTGTTCTGGATCATAGACTGCTCCCCCAAAGGCGACTGCCTGAATCCAAAGGATAGCCAGTGCTGGAAGACCCACTGGATTGGCCCAGAAAATCAAAAACGCAGCAAAGGTGATGGACAGGACGGTCGAAGTCAGCGGCGACACAAACCCTAAACCCGAGATTCCTGCAGCAAGCACGCACAGAAGCAATGCTCGCTTTCTTCCATTTTCTTGACTAGTATTGCGCATGGTTCAATTGCAGTACCCTTCGATACACCGCTTCAATCGCCTTGACGCCATAGCGCCGATCAAACAACATCTTTGCGTTGCTAAACTGTGCGTCCAAGTCAGCCGACTGGGAATTGTTGCCCGTCGCTTGCTGGATTGCGTCCGCCAGCGCAACAGGGTCGCCTGCTGGCGTGAGCCGTCCCAGGGGATGGACGGCCAGTAACTCTCGCACACCGCCGAGGTCGCTGCCCACGGCTGGTTTGTGCATCGCAATACTTTCGATCACCGGTCGGGCAAAATGCGGTTTAGTGGATGGAAACACCACCACATCCGATGCGGCAAAGAATGGTACGATGTCGGTTGCAAAAGGTAGCGGACGCACGTTTTCTTGAAGCGAATACCGCGCGATCTGTTTCCTGGCTTTTTGCTTCGGCGTCCCACTTCCCACCAAGGGCAGGATCTTGCCGGCGATGCGCCCCTGCCACGACTGCGCGGGCCCAAGCACGGTTCCAGGCATCAGGCAGACAAAATGATCGCCCCGCTCTTTCAGAAGATGCAGCGCGTCGAGCAGCACAAAAAATCCTTTGATTGCAGAAACGCCACCCAAGTAGAGAATGACCCTTGCATCGGAGGGAATGTGATGCGCCTGCCGAAGGGGCTGTCCGTCGGTGTCAGGTCGAAAATGCTGAAGCTCGACGAAGTTGTGGATTACCTCCCCCTTTTTACCGCCGATCCATTGTTGCCGGTCAAAGTCGGAAATGAAGATCAACTGGGGCGCTCGCTGCATAACGCTACGGATGAGCCGGGTGCGCAGCCCCTGGTCAGGCGGGGGTTCCCTGACGTGCCATACGAACGGTACGTTGGTCCGTATAAGGGTGTTGGCCGATACCGTGAAAGTCATGGAATTCAGGTGTACAAGATCAGGTTGGGTTTCTGCCACCAACTTTAACGTACGGAACGCGGCCCGTCGCCACCCCATGATCAAATTGGCATACATCATCCATGTCCGAGGATCCAACGGCGGACGCGGACCACCAGCACTATGATCCCACAGCGCCAGACCGGGCCAGGGAATCGTCTCAAACCCCGCATCGGTATACAATTTCTCCAGTTCTGAAGATGGGCGAGCCAGCGCAACCACACAGGTGTGACCAAGATCGCGCATGCCCTGCATCGTGTAAAGAAGGCTCATGCTGGAACCGCCCAGTTCTCCGGCGTGCTGTAGATATAGCACTTTGATTTTTCTCTTCATACGGCGTACCAGTTATTGTCCCGGCGAAGTCAAACTTTGTAACAGATTGGCTGCCTCAGTAAAATTTGGCGATTGAGCGACAGCTTTTTGTAAAAGGGCAATCGCTCGCATGCGATCATTTCCCTCTGATCGCAGAACCAGTGCCTGTGCCAGCCGCAGTTGATAGAGGCTATTGTTCGGTTCCATGCCGACTACCCGTTCAAAGGCGGCCACGGCATCGACGCCCCTGTTAGAGATGTAATAATTCCATCCTAGGGTATACCACGTTTCTACGCTGGCACCAGCATCTTCTGAAACTAAATCTTCTAACAGAACCCGTGCTTGTTCTCGATCTCCTTGCCCATTACGCGCCTGATATGCCTGGGCGAGGCGTAGCCGATAAAGGGGATCTTCAGGTGTCAGTGCCCAAGATCGCTTGAATGCCTCCACCGCCTGAGTGTAATCGCCAAGAATATAATAGCCCCATCCCAACTGACTCCAAAGGTAATGATCCTCTGGGCTGATAATTGGCTCAATGATTTCTATGGCTTGTCTCGGATTACTATTGGCTAAACTCCACAAGCCCAGCCATCGCCTGGAATCAATGCTGCCCTGCCCTTGGTGAAGAGCCTGTTCGGCCAACAGCTGTCTCAGGGAATCGTTCTCGTGAGCGGGCAAGCCACGCGCGAGGCCTACTAGGGTATCAGTATCTAGGTTCATTTCCCCAAGCGTTGCAGAGGCTCGGACAATGTCGTTGCTTGACGCCAGGACTTGAACAAGAAGCCATCCGGTAACCGGTTGACGCCATTGGGGAGAAAGTGATTGGAATGCAGCAATTGCTGCGGCACTATCGCCAGCCCACAGCGACTGTAAACCTCGAAAATAAACAACCTGAGCCTTACCACCCTCGGTGCGTGTTTCCAGCATAGTACCTGGAACCAGAGCCATCCGAGTAGTCTGCAATGCCAGTTCATTGACCCGAACGCTATCCCTTAACGTGCGCGCCTGAAACAAGAGCAGAAAAGCCAGTCCGGCGCCGGCTACAAGCAAAGTTCTATACAGCATTTTCCAACCCATACTGATCCAAATAACATAATCTGCTTCGAGAAATTGTCATAGGATTCCTCGGTGTAAATCTTGTTGAGATGATCGGTCCCTGGTGTCAGGGGTTTGTAAAGCAGGCGGCAAGTCGGTGCCAACCGGCTCTGCCAGCGTCTCGGGGCCGCCAGCACCTCAAACCTGTACACTAAACTCTGGCCTGAGTTGTCTCAAAGTCGTTGACGCATTCCGGAATACCAATTCGTCTTGATATCTTCGAGTAGTGTTGCATGGTCATCATTCCTTCCGACAAAGTATGGCGAAGGAATTCCCTCTCTTGTTGGATAGCACAACATCAAGACGCGCCATGGTTCTCAGCAGGGGCATGAGAGCGATTTTTAGAACTAGATATTTGTCTAGTATTCGATCCAGTTCCCAAGCCAGCGTTGCCGAATAACCAAATGTATAATACGTTCTAAGTATGGTGAACCCTGACGCCCTAAGGACACTCGCAACAACTTCCTCCGAAATGAAATCAGCGACACTTGCCCTGTGATCAAGCTCAAGATAGTCTGATATGGCTTGATGGTTGACCAGTTGAATACGGCGTGGGTGAAGCGGCAGATGAATCCATAAATACCCACGACTACATAAGGCATTGTGAAACCTAGTCAGAATTGCTTCATACTCTAGCACATCGTCCAAAACATCAATGCAATAGATAAAATCATACTTCCCGATGTCATTCAAGGAACGCAGGTCAACCTGAAAAAAGCGCAAGTTCGCAGGCAGCTCAACCGACAAAACTGCCCGCCCCAGCTCAACATCAAGCCCAACAACCTCAAGATGCCGATAGCGGGTAGCCAGATCACGGGCATAATACCCAGCACCGCAACCGGCATCAAGAACCCGCCTGAATTCCTTGACAGGAAGGCGCACTAACTCCTTCCAGAAATATAGTTGCCGGGTATACCCACCAATATGTACTGGGTAGAAGGGAGTCCTACCAAGCAACGACTTCGCGACCAGCCTCAAATTAGGTGCTTTCATTTGGAAAATAAACCTCTTTCTGCAAATTCATTCTGGACAATGGTCCTCATTCTGCTTCTTCAAAAAAGCTATCAGCTCTCCATTAGTTAGATATAACACTTCGCGCCGCCCCGAGATATATTCCAGAACCTGCTCCAATTGATTCCACATCCTAAAATGATCAATTTCCCAAGAATGTCCCCACAGATGCCACACTCCACCATTGTTCAGTACATAATCGAATATTCTCTTGGCTAGTTCCACCCAATTCACGAACGCCCCTATAGACAATCGCAAGTGGTATATATTAATTGCAAGATATCTATTTCTAAGCAATGTGTAGCGTAGAGTCTGCCAATCCAGCCGCGCCGGCAGGTAAGGATGGGGAAAAACATGCAGTGTAGTTCCCATTTCCAACGCGTCGAACCTATCATTAACGACAAAGGTGCGCGTAGTCCTAGCACCCCTGAATCCAGCCCTTTTGACAATCTCACGAACAGATTCGTCATATTGCCCATACGGGTAACAGAACATGACGACCGGGCAACCAACAATCTGTTCCAGAATCTCCTTAGAACCAGAGACCTCCCTCCATAGTCGATCATCTGAAAGCCCGACCAAGTGTTCATGGTGAATGGTATGCGCACCAATTTCTTGAGTGTATGCTAAGCGTCTCAATGCCTCATTAGACATGCGAATGGACGATTGGTCAGTAGGAACGTAGAAGGTACCCCGAAGTTTGTATCTCTCCAATAATTCTATTATGTGGATATCTTCAGGATGTCCATCATCCCAGCTCGTAGTCACGTAACTAACATTCATCTTTACGGTTCTCCCTGTGACCGCGCAAGTTTGCTTTATCGGTCTTTCTTTAGCTGTTCCAAAAGGATTACAGCTTCGCGCCACTGAGGAAACTGCCCTACAACATCCTCAAGCAAATGTACCGCTCTATTTCTATCTTCGGGCTGATTACGAGCATTCAACACCAGAGCCAACCGAGTTCTATATCCCGGATCTTTAGTTTCTTACTGAACTGGACGATGCCATAGTCCCCTTACCTTGTAACCAGTGGGCTAAATCGCAAAATAGCAGCTCCTTCCTCACAAGGCAAGAATTCCACTGCTGTATCGAACTCGGTTACCCACCGTAACACTGTCTTACGATCATTCTGCCGATCAACATCGTCAACTAGGATTTCACACTGAGGAGATAAAAAAGGCCTTAGGAGGGGCAACATGGGGTAACGGGCCCATTGATGGGTCCACTCGGGCGGACCATCAACGAATACAAAATCAATTGTCGCATTATTCAAGAAACACGACTCCCAACCCGTTTTTGCGTACCATTGATATTCCCTTCCCTGGATTGCTATCGGTTCCAATGGGCATTCCAAGACAGTGACCTGCTCCTGCAAATTATGATGGTCAACCCATTTTCTTACCCTAGTTGCCCACATAGGATCATGCTCTAGTGAGATCAAGTGTCCTCTGCCCTGTTTTTGCAAAAAGTAACCGATGATCAAAGTTGATACCCCAGCCCCGCACTCCACAATGCACGCAGGCGTAAGCAGCGACAGTTCCTGGTACAATAAAAGACCCAGATCCGGCGAAATCGCGCCTTCACGGAAAGGAGGTAGTGGCAGTCGTAAATGCATGAACCGCGATAGAGTAATTAAGGCTTCAATCTGCTGATACAATGCCTTCTCGCGCGTAATTAGAGCTGCCACATCATGGCGCCGTATAGCAAGTACCAATGCCGAAATGCCACCGATTACGATAGCCGGAATCAATGCTTCAGCAAAACGAGGTAGTACGAGTATGACTGAACCGCTCGCCAGAGCGACTACGCCAGTAAGACTTACTACAATCAGCAAATCCGTTCTGGATAGTCGCCATGCATTCAATGTGCTATGGAATTTTGATTTTTCATTGCCGTAGGCCATTAGTATCCCTCGAAATCTCGATGCTTCGATCGATTAACGGTGGTAGACTTGTTCCTCCTCCATTTCCTTAGAAGACACTTACTCTAGGAACTGCACCGCCCGAGATAGGTCAAACTCCTCATCCGGCACACAGAATGGCCGCTTCCACCGCAAGTCCGGATTCGCTAGTGTGCTTAGGCAGAAGCCTACATCAAGGCATACAGTTTGAAGCGGACGCAGTTGCTCGAGGACATTTGCCGATCCTACTCCTGCTCCAACAAGTGCGAGATCAATCGGCTTTCGTACGACAGAAAGGTCTAACACATCCAGCATGGCCTTACTACGTGAAATCGGCAAGAACTGTACATCAGCCACCCCCTCGCGTAGAAGACCTGATTCAATTCCATGGCGTTTCTCATCTGTCAAACCGGTAACCACCAAGACATGCCTTCCTTTCAGGAATCGATGCCGGTCAGGGCCATGCATAAGTACGTACACAGAATAGACGTGGAAATAATTGAGGTGGTGAAGCATGATGCCATTGGCATCAAACCAGTCAAAGATAGCTGGTATATACCTGAGATATATCTCAGTATTGTGTAATCCCAAAGCCAGGATTCCATCCCTAGCAACTTTTTGCACACATTCGACATATCGCGCTTGTAGGACATTCCGTTCTGCTGAGGTATACACTTCATAGCCATATTCCACAGAACCACTCTTGTGATAGCCAGAGCGACCAAGGAAAGGCATAATAAGACGCTTAGCCAACTGGCGGGGCCGAAGTCTCCCCAGCGGCAATTTATCCTCAGCACGCCTAATGGCAAAAGCATATTCACCATCTCCCATGCGATACAAGGGGAAATGAATACGTTGTCCAACGGCGTTCAGGATTCTGTTCACCATTTCCGAGTGCCACTCACGGCAATCCAGTGGCTCAAACCCGAATGCTAAGATACGTTTACCATGTATATAGTGTTGCTCAAAACCAGGGAAACGCAAAGGAATCAGAGGTTTGATTCGCTCTCTCAATGGTAGAGAGTCAGTTTGGGTAGCCGGTGCGCCAGCGTTCCCTTCCAAAACTGTGTCTTTATGCATTTGATACCCCCAGGTACTCTCGGCGCTCGGCAATCGTATCCCGCACAATATCGGCCAGGGTATGGACTGGCATCCAATTGATCAATGTACGAGCCTTGTGCAGGGATGGCACCCTTCGGCGCATGTCTTCAAAGCCACCATCTGGAAACGCCTGCTCATAGGCAATCTGTTGGATCGTTGATTGACTGCCAGTTGCAGTGATGACTTGGCGCGCCAGTTCCAGGATGCTAACTTCCTCCTCACTACCAAGATTGATTACCTGTCCTTCACAAGCACGTGCGTTCATTGCTGCATACAACCCCTGGACAACATCATGGACGTGGCAAAAGCATCGGGTCTGCTGTCCATCCCCATAGACTGTCAATGTCCGTCCCTGAAGCGCTGCTTCGACAAAGCGGGGAAGCACCATGCCATAGTGAGCCGACTGCCTCGGTCCTACTGTATTAAAGAGACGGACCACGACTACAGGCAGCCCGGTTGTCTTGTGGTATGCCAGGGCTAAAAACTCATCCAGTGCCTTCACACAGGCGTACGCCCATCTATGAAGCGTAGTCGGCCCTTCGAGCCGGTCGCCGTCCTCTCGAAAAGGTACATCATCACTTTTCCCGTAAACTTCACTTGTACTCGTGAATAGAATCTTGCGGTGATAACGGGATGCATAACGCAGAACCACATCCGTGCCGTGAAAGATGGTTTCAATCGTCTCAACGGGTCGTTCCATGATCAGGCTGACGCCAACTGCAGATGCCAAATGGAAAATCGCGTCGGCCTCTCGGATCAATGGCTCCATCAATGCTTCGTCCCGAACGGATCCAATGATGATGCGAAAGGCTGAATGATCTGCAACACTTGCTAGGTTACTGAATTGGCCAGTCGACAGATTGTCCACAACGGTTACGTGATGGCCATTTTCAAGCAGAAATTCTGTCAAATGAGATCCGATAAACCCGGCTCCGCCGGTTACCAAATAGTGCATTCTTGTCCTCGCTTTTTGCTTACACTTGAAAAAACATATATTTTCTGCAACAACACGGATGCGTGAAAGTTCATTTAGCCAGGTGACAATCAGATAAACAGATGTGCAATGCTTCCCGAAACCTAACAAAACGCGATTTCATGCAATGACTGGGTTGCTCGATCATGGGATGCATAACGTCCGAGTTCATTTTTTCTTGATTCGCCAGATTATGCCAACAGAATAGGCCCGTAGGGGAGGACTTGTGTAGGTGGCTACACCGAAAAATGTGATGCCCAGTAGAAGGCATAGAAGCACAAAGCCCAGCCACGTCTCTGCCCATATGCGTGTCCCTAACAGTGCCCCCAGTGCAAGTAGACATCCATAGGCAATCATCTTCATCGACACCATACGTAGCCCTGGCGCTTCGCCGAGTTCCTGTCTGGTCCATCGCAAGGTGATCGAGCTAGCCACAGTTCCCGTCAAGATAATGGCGAGGGGTAAGCCTGGCAGCCTCAACCACCAGAGCAACACTACCATCAGCCCCAGGCGCACCAGCGCCTCTACAAATAGAATCAGTGAACCACGCGCGATTTGTCCAGTGGCACCGTAGAGATAGTTGATCAAATTACTGCCAGCCGCTACCAGGATGCTCAGTCCAATCAGCGTAGAAAGCAAGTTACCCCCATACAGATCATTCCCAACCCAGAGAGACATGAACGTCTGGTTTGCAGCCAGATACATGCTGATTGACAAGACGGCAACCGGTACAAACAGGTCCATGATTTCCTTATAAATGCCGGCGGCCCTTGCCTTCTGCCCCGTGCCGATCAGATTTGAAAAACTGGCGAACGTAGCTGCGCCAAAGCGATCCAGCACCATTCTGATAATATCTGCCGCCCGTCGTGTCAAGACGTACACCGTGGCCAGTTCGGGCTTAATGAAGATGGCAATGAGGGCAACTTCACTATGCCCCATAAAGGCATCGCCAAGCTTGCTGAGAAACATGGGTGGAGACACGGTTCCAAAATCACGCAACACCTTCCGGCTGAGCCGTAAAGGAACGCTGACTTCCGACCGATATACAAACGAAGCATAAATCGTGTTTCCCACCAGCGTGGTGACTTCTCTGACAACCCATCCTAACGGAATAGCCCATAGCCCCCAATCCATCAGCAGAAGCGAGATAGTGACACCAATCCCAACTAGAGATCCTGTCAAGGCAGCAGCGCTCATGAACACTGTTCGTTGGAGCGCCATCGCAAAACCAGCGATGCCGTTGTTCAAAATGTTGAGACTGCTTGAGGCTGCTGCCAGGACAATGCATCCTGCCAGAATGGTTGCATCGTTTCCCTTTACACCCATCCAACCAGGAATCCAACGTGAAATCACTACTGCGCCGACGAATAACAGCGTCACCAGCACCACTTGCGTGGCCAGTCCGGTAGCCAGGTATTGAGAAATCAATTGTCGGTCACTGCGGCCATAAGCGGCCCCCATTCTCTGAATCATCAACGAGGCCAGCCCCATGTCAATGACCGCCAGCCATCCCAAAATATCACCGGAGCCAAGCCACGCCCCATATAGGTAAGGGCCAATGTATTTGAGATACAGGGGAACGAGCAGCAATCCCAGGACGGCAACAACACCAATATTGAGGTACCCACCGACAAGGATGGCATAGGCGGCACGACGCCGACTGGGTGGTTGATAACTCACAGCGCTAAACAGTTGACAACTGACACATTGGATTTCTCATCAAGCCGCAGCCTTATTGTACCATTCAATTGTCCGTTGCAGCCCTTTCTTGAAGGACGTGGTCGCCTCAAAGCCGAAGCGCTCCCTAGCCCGGCTGGTGTCCAGCTTGCGCCGAGGCTGGCCGTTGGGCTTCGCAGTGTCCCAGGTAATCTTGCCTTCAAACCCAGTCAACCGTGCAATGGTCTCTGTCAAGTCCCTGATGCCGATCTCAGGGTCATTCTAAAGTAGCGTGCGTTCCCATTCAGAATCGTAAAAATCGGTTACTTTATAGATCACCTCAGCCCAGTCGCCAAGAACATAGAAGCTGTGCGCGAAACCTGCAGGAATCCGAAGTTGCATTCTGCTCTCCGCTGCAAGGCGCGTACCTACCCATTGACCAAAGGTGGAAGAACTTTTTCTCAAATCTACTGCAACATCGAATACTTCTCCTTCTACCACGCGCACTAACTTCCCCTGAGCCTGTCGGATCTGGTAATGCAAGCCTCGAAGTGTTCCCCTTTTGGATCCTGAGTGATTGTCTTGAACGAAGTTGTATGGCAAGCCATGTTCTGCGAATTTGCGTGCGTGAAAAGTTTCCATAAAGAATCCACGCTCGTCAGTGAATACCTTGGGTTCTATGATTAACACATCGGGGATTGCCGTTTTTTGTATGTTCATTTCACATGTGGAAAAGACCGAGGACCGGGGACTGAGGACCGAGGACTGAAGACCGAGGACCGAGGACGGAGTCCGTCTTCCGTCCCCCATCCTCCGTCTCCCGTCTTCTGTCGCCGGTCTTCTGTCTCCGGTCATCCTTCCATGGACTCGTCCACCAAGCGGGCGCGGATTTCCTGCGGAACTTTTAGGCGCAATTCGGGATACTTCTCCAAAAGGCGGGAAATATCCGCGAGGTCCTTTTGCCGTTTGCTCCCCTCGCGAAGCATCCTGTAAGGGCTTCGTTCCGGGTCCAGGGCGGCCCAAATCTTTCCTTGCAACACGTCTTCCACACTGGCGACCGGCAATTCGAGGCCCAACACCGTCCGCACGACTGCCTGTTCGACAAATGAACTGTATTGCTCGTCCGTCTGGATTTGCACCCTGAGATCAGAACCGGCTGATGAGACGTTCAAACTGTGCGGAAATCGCTTTAAAACAAAATACCGGTTGAGGATTTCTTCCACCTGGTCAAGTTGGTGAACCGCAACGACCAGGTCCAGATCGAGGCTTACTAAGGGGTCCACGTAAGCGTTGACAGCCTGACCGCCAATGACGCAAAACTGAATCCCTTGCTCATTCAAAAGGGAAATCAGGTTTTCGAGCAGGTTGGATTGATCCATTGTGATTGTTTTCCAAAAAGTTAAGGCTTGCATTGTTTCTCGCGGTAACGATTGAATTGTACCATGCGGGAAGAAAGACCGGGAACAGAGGACGGAGTCCGTCTCCCGTCTTCCGTCTTCCGTCTTCCGTCCTCCGTCTCCCGTCCTCCGTCCTCCGTCTCCCGTCTCCCGTCTCCCGTCTTCCGTCTCCCGTCTCCCGTCTCCCGTCCCCGGTCTTCTCTCTACCGAAGCGACTTTCGAAAGGCGGAGAGTTTGATAAAGAGTTGGTGTCCCTGTTCCCGCAGGGCAATCAAGGACTCTGGCTTGAGATATGCGCGGCGTTCGATAAGGTCACAACAGGCAATGGTTTCGAGATAAGAACGCAAAGCCAGGCCGAGAAAGCGATTTTGTTCCGGGTCGGTCTGGCCGGTGGAACCTTCGGCAATATTCAATACGATTGAAGTTGCAGCGCGTTCAATCTGACTCGAAAGGTTATACCGTTCACGTTCGGGAAGCAGACGACTGAGTTCATACACTGCGTCCACATACCCCAACGCCAGTTGATACACCTGCAATTTTTGAAATTTATACTCTTCCACCATCCGTCCTCCGTCTCCCGTCTCCCGTCCTCCGTCCTCCGTCCTCCGTCTCCCGTCTCCCGTC
>CAZTZE010000023.1:47983-66677 GCA_964618215.1 uncultured Chloroflexus sp. | reverse complement strand
TTTCCAATTGATGGGACAGGCATATCAAGTAGCAAGGTAGCCAGAGAAGAATTCAGTTGGCGAAATGCGCGCCGAGTACCGTTGTGATTACAGCAGATCGCGCCCCAACCGCTTTGCAGACCAGGCAGGCGTAACGCCATTGGTGGTTGTCTTGGACCCGGACGTGGCGGAAGTGTTTACCACGCCCGAAGCGGTGAACAAGGCCTTGCGCGCGCTTATTACGGCCATGCCGGAGGATATCAAACGCAAGGTCCCGGCATAAAATTCGTGTTGTGTATCACCGTAATATCCGTCCGATCATACAATAACGTGACAAAGGGGTATTTAGGCTAGAAAAAGCCGAGGCTGGAAAACTGCTCCAGCCTCGGTTTATCGTCCAAAGATCACCCTCTACGGTCTATCGTCCGCCGTCCACGGCCGGCTGCCCCAACCCCACTTCCCTGTTGAACTCCACGATCAATGTGTTGCTTTTGCCCGCACAACATCCCAGATTACCTCCGGGTGTTTTGCGGCCACCTGCATCAATACCCGCGCTGCGCCTTCGGGAGAGCGCCGACCCTGCTCCCAGTTGCGCAGAGTCTTGACGCTGATTCCCATGAGCGCCGCGAATTCATTCTGAGAGAGTTTATAACCAGCGCGTATTTCCTTGACATCAGGCGCTTCGATCACGAACGTACGCGCGGCTGCCTTCCTGCCGCGCAGAATTTCTCCGCCTTCCCGCACACTGGATACCAATTCATTAAACATTTCTTCTTTCATTTGTACTCCTCTTCGATAATCGTGCGCAATACCTTCAATTGTTGTGGCGTCAGGTCATCTTGAACGTTCTTTGGGTACATAAAGAGCATCAAGATACGCTCCTGAGCCACAACCCAATAGTAAATGATACGCACACCGCCGCGTTTCCCACGCCCGGCCAAGGCCCAGCGCATCTTTCGCAGGCCACCGCTATGCGGGATAATGGATCCGGCGTCAGGACGGACAGATAAAGCCGCCTGCAATTGACGATAATCGTCATCGGCAAGCAAGGCTGTAACCTGGCGGGTGAAGACGCTGGTTTCGATGAATTGCATAGGTGAATGCAAATATACGCCAATGGCGTATATTTGTCAAGCAGGAATGAAAAGTCAGTGAGAAAGCCAGGAACTTGTTAGACTAGCCCGACTTCCCCATTGAACTCCACGATCAACTCGTCAATCTCTCCTACCTGTTTCTGAATCGAGGTCCAGTAATCCGGCTGCTGCCACATGGATTGGATTTCGGCGTAGGTTTTGCCCTGCTGCTCGACCCAGGTGAAGTATTTCAGGTTGTGGACGCGGCGGCGGTCGCTGTAGCGCAGTTCGAGCAGGTTGTCGGTGGACTGTCCGTGCAGGTAGCGGGCGAAGTCGGCGGCGGCGTCACGTTCGGTGTACTCGCCAAACTCGGCGTGCATCTCTTTCAGGCGGCTCTGGTAGAGTTCCATCGAGTCGGTCAGGATGGTGAGCAGGATGTCGTCCTCGCCCATCTCGTAGTACTTGGCGGCTTTGATGGCGCTCAGGACGTTGGAAATGCCGGAAAAACCAAGTAAATCGAGAGTAGAGAGTAGAGATTCGGGAACACCTTTCGAGGCAAGGTATTTCCGCCCAGCCGGTTCGTTGAACAGGCGGGAAATGTTGACCACGGCATTGTCGTCAATCGCCACCACCATGTCGGTATTCTTGACGTTGTGGATCCACGGCACATGCTTGTCACCGATGCCCTCGATGCGGTGGGCGCCGAAACCGTTCTCCAGCAGGGTGGGACACTGCAAGGCTTCGCTGGCGACGATGAGGCTGCCGGGGAAGGCCTGCTTCATGTAATCGCCGCTGGCGATTGTGCCAGCCGAACCGGTGGCGGAGGCCATGCCCCGGTACACGCCTTTCGGACCCGCGGCCTGCTTCACAGCTTCTTCCATCGCGTGGCCGGTGACTTCGTAGTGCCACAGGTAGTTGCCGAATTCCTCGAACTGGTTGAAGATCATCAGGTCCTGGCCGGATTTGCGCAGTTCCCAGCATTTGTCGAAGATTTCTTTGACATTCGACTCGCTGCCGGGAGTCTTGATCGTCTCGCCGGCGATGCTGGCCAGCCATGCGAAGCGCTCTTTAGACATGCCCTCTGGCAGGATGGCGATCGATTCGCAGCCCAGGAGGGCCGAATCGTACGCGCCGCCGCGGCAGTAATTGCCTGTTGACGGCCAGACCGCTTTTTGCGACGTCGGATCGAACTGACCCGTCACCAGCCGCGGCACGAGACAGCCGAAGGCCGCCCCGACTTTGTGCGCGCCGGTCGGGAACCACTTGCCGACCAGCACGATGATGCGCGCTTTAACGCCGGTCAGCGAGGAGGGCAGTTCGAGGAAGTTGACGCCGCCGAACCCGCCCCCCTTCACCTTCGGCTCGTTCTTCCAGGTGATGCGGAACAGGTTGCGCGGGTCTACGTCCCACAGGCCGACGCCTTTCAATTCTTCCTTGACTTTAGCCGGGATTTTGGCCGGATCCTTCATCTGGGCGAAGGTGGGGATGACGATCTTGCGCTCGCGAGCGCGCTGGATGGCGCGGGCGCGGCGGTCTTTGTGGATGGTGAGGTCAATGGTGGTCATTTCGGGAAACTCCTGGGAGGAAAAAGGGGGAAGTTGTCTGACAACTTGGATTATATCGCGAAAACAAAAAGAGTGCCCCATTTTCGTCATATCGCTCTTTTTCCTCGCCCAAGACTTGAACCTTGAATCTAACGGTCCAAGGTTCTTATCCAACAAAAGACTTTTTCCAGTTACAAATTTTTGCTTCCCTTCTTCAGGGAGATCATCAATCACACCATGACCACCGCGCCGGTCAGTCCCTCGAGGATCCTGCCTTTGTTTTATCGATTTCCTGCAAAAGACGGGCGGCCGTCCTGCTCACCTGCGGGTCCGGGTCGCCAGCCGCCTGGGACAGAACAGGTCTCACCTGCACGCCGCCCTGCCGGGCGATTGCTTCCAGGGCAATGAGGCGGTGCTCCGTGTTCGTCCCAGCCTCCGAAGTGGCCTGTGTTTCCAGGTCCAGGTGATAAAAAGTTCGCGACTGGCTGGCGACCTGGCACAGTGCTGAGAACGCTTCCGGGTCCACGGCCTGTTTCGCCAGGGCTTTCACCCCTTCCAGCGCAGACACGTAATCCTGTTTCACCTTTTCCAGGGCGATCATCACCGCTGCCCTGCCGCCGGCATTGAAGAGCGCCACCTCCAGCACCTCCGCCACCACCTTATCCCCGTCCTCCCAGGAGGCCTTCTTTTCCTTCCACTGGGCGCATACCTTTTCATAAAGCTCCGTCCCCGGGGTGAGCAGTCTGCCCAGGCCTTCCGCAACATATTCTCGCCCGTTCCAGTCTTGGTAGTTGCCGCTGGAGAAACGGCCGATCGACTGGATCACAGGCAGGGCAACCCGTTCATCCTTCAGGTCAACCAGGGCGCAGGCGGCGGAGGAGACCAGGCTGCCCCACGGGTCCGTTCTGTTGAGCACCGCGAAGAGTGCCTCGGTGGTGCCTCGGTCACCGATCTGGCCCAAAGCGATGATGGCCTGTTGGAGCACCCAGGGGGTCTCGTGCGGGTTGGAAACGACCCGGCATAGTTCGTCCAGGGTCGTCTTGCGGTCTAGCGCCGCTAGCCCAATCATGAAGTTGATCGGGAAGCCGTGTGGTCCCTTGAAATAATGATAGTCGAACCGTTTCTTGCGCGCCAGCTCCAGGCATTGCGCCAGCACTGCCCGCACCCCTTCTTCGCCCTGCGGAACCTGGTTGTTGGCCAGGAATTCCAGGGTTGGCTCGATCAGCATACCGGATATCTCCTTGTGGATATTGTCCAGGACCCGCGATTTTGCAAACCAGCCCCTGTCTGTGGTTTCGATCTCTTTGAACTGCCTGTCCATATAATTACTGTTAAAGTCATCCAGAAGCCGCGCCGCCAGCGCCTGGTATGCGCCTTGCAGCGCCTCCGCATAGCTGACCTTCCCCTGTGCGAAATCCTCCAGCCTCTGCCGCAGGGTCTTCAGGCCTTCCAGTCCGCTCCGCACCTGGCTTTCAGCCAGGGCTTCGATGCGTTCTTCATCTTCGGCGAGTTTCTTCACCTTGCCGAGACAATCGGGACAATACAGCTTCCCCCGGAAAGTCTCCCAGCCGTGTCCGAGGGGTTTCCGGCGGTTGCAGTTCGCGCAGCGGTTTGCCTTGGCGCTACCAGCTGTGCCTGTCCTCACCCGCTTTCTTCCCGGGTTTCTCTCGCGGAGATAATGTGTGCCTAGGTAACCGATCCAGCAACATCCCAGGGCAAGGGGGATGCCAAGATAGTGGGTGTAATGGGAATTACCGCGCAGGTCAAAGTCGCTCTGGGCGGGGAGATTGTAGCTCAGGTAGACCGCCACCACGATCGCCGCCGCCACGAGAACCCCGGTGCCCAGGCCGGAGGCTGTGTCGGACTCCCGGAAGGCGAGGATCACTCCACCGATCAGGCTGAAGACTGCCATCTCGACATAGACGATCCGGGCGATCGTGGCCAGATCACCTGTCTTGATGGCCAGGATGGCAATCGGGTACAACAGCACCGACCCGAACATGCCTGCAAAAGCAATGATGAGACATCCCATGCCTTTCATACCACGCTCCCTCGCTATAACCATATTATAGTGCATTTTGGAACCGGGCGCGCTGGATGGCGCGGAGGCGGCTTGCTGTTTGAAGGGCATCGTGCTACAATCGCTTTATCAGATTTCGTAAATATGAGATTCTGGAAGGAGTGCTGCCAAAATGGTACTGCAAATCAGAAGCAATGGGCAGATCACCCTGCCCACCGCCGTGCGCCGCAAGGCCAATTTGAAAGAAGGCGATTTACTAGAAGTGATTATCGAAGAGGATGGTTCCATTCGCCTGATGCCCCAGATGGCAATTGATCGCTCACAGGCTTACTTCTGGACCAGGCGCTGGCAGGAAGGCGAACGCCAGGCCGAGGAGGATATCAAGGCCGGGCGCGTAAAGAAGTTCGACAGTGTAGAGGATTTGATCGCCGATCTGGAATCTGACCGATGATCTTTATCCGTTCGGAGCGGTTTAAGCAGGCATTCCGCTGCCTGCCAATAGAGATCCAGAAAAAGGCAGCCCGCGCCTTGCGGCTGTTAGCCGAAGACCCGTTCTATCCATCGCTGGCGGTCAAAAAAGTCCGTGGCTATACCGGCATATGGGAAGCGCGCGTGGACATCAAATACCGCCTGACCTTTCAATATGAGCAGGCAGACGGCGAGACAATCTGTGTTCTGCGGAATGTGGATAACCACGACGAGTGTTTGAAAAATCCATGAAGAATACGATTGCCTGTTATACAGACCTCCGAGTTCTACGAGAACTCGGAGGTCTTTAGATCTTGCGTTCGCGGGCACGCTGGATGACGCGCCCGGCGGTCTTTGTGGATGGTGAGGTCAATTGTAGTCATATTGTTTTCTCTATGGGAAGTTGTCTGACAACTCGGATTATATCGCAAAAATAAAAAAAACGATACATTTTCAGACTAGGAGCCCCGCTCTTCCATAATACTACAAGGTAATTTTTATTTTACATTCTCCTGTTATGATATCTCCGCCCATGTAATAAACGCCATTTATTTCCTGCCTCCCAACAAATTCGGTCTTGCGTGCAAGCCAACCGCCAATAATATTTTTCTCCCCAAGAACAGTCCAAATTATCTGTAGATTATTTTCCCGCAAATATTTTAAAAGATTATCTTTCTTAATAAGCAAGAACGATATACAGGCATGGTAGACAGATGGATCAAAACATATCAATTTGCCACTCTTGTCAACAAATTCACCCTCCCTGTTGGAATAAATTAATTTCATTCTTTCATATAAGTCAGCACAGGGCTTCAGGATATGCAATGTTGAATCCTTTGATGCATCAAACTCTTCTTCCCATAAATAACTTTCACATGTAACCATCACTGGGGCAATTATTTTTTCGCTTCCACGATTTTGTAGATTCTGCCATTGAATACCACTATAGTACTCTTTCTGGAAATATTTATGCGCAGATGACCAATAATACTCGCGGCTAAAAACTTCATACCTGTCCTGACTTTCAGGCATCCACTTTCCCATGAAGTTTTGTTGCTTCGCCCAATTTCTCATTTTTTCAAAATCATTTTTATGCACAAAATAACTTCTGATTTGAAGCCATAACCTTTTATGAGGCATATCATATTTTTCAATTCCCAAGGCTTTGGGCTCTGCCCATTCCGGATGGCCTTCCAAAACCAACCACTCTACGCCATCAGTATCAACAACATTAATCAAGCCTTGCAGCAATGGTAAATCATTTATTTGTTTTATCCAAGCTTCATTAGGCAAATTCCAATGAGTATAATTTTCCTTAGTCCACCAATAATTGGATAGCTCTTCCTCGTTGTATTTTCCAGTGCTTTTAATGGTGATCGTGGGATCTATATCTCTTACATATGGACTCCAAGGTCCCTCATGGAGTTCATTCGACTCTTTTTTGTAGTCCCATTCACTGTATTTTGAAAAGTTGTCGGAGACTCTAGCAAGCATTTCATAAAAAGCCAACCATTGATACTTTTTTCCTATCCTTTCATGTGGATAAGTATCACGCCCTCTTCCAGAACCAATTTCACGGTCAAATTTGCCATGCTTTTCTACATCATAACCATATTTCTGAAAAATCCACTCTGTAGCTAGATTACTTAACGAGTTCTTATCCACATCCCAACTCTCAAGCGCTTGCTGAAAAACATATCTTCCAAAATCCCCATAGCCTCCAGTACCTCTACCATATTCTGTTGTCATAGAACTTAGGATATTATTTTGGGCCCAATAGTAATCCTTGAAATCCTTTGATTTGTAATCGAATTTATATTTACTATCGATTTCCTCATTATTTGGGAATTCTTCAGGGAAAGAACTTTTATATGGTGGCCTTACTTTACTGATGTCAATAGTCGTATTTATAATTCCCAGATGGGATGTATATTCAATTACCCCCCTAGCGTAATCACGTAAGAGAATGTGAGGATATATTTCGTCTTCTATATCAAAGATGGTTTCATAAATATATTGACTAAGGTTTTGCAAAGCGTCTTTTTGTTTTGTCCTAATTGCACATCCATAAGCAACAGCAAACAGTCTTTCATACACGTAAGGGTCATTTACATCGTCGAACTCCTTCAAGACTTCCACAAGGACATTAATTCTGTTTTCCAGCAAACAAATAAGTGCTTTGGTTGCCGAGTCTCTCAGTTTTCTATTTGTGCTGGTGTGAAACCACGCAAGAGCAATTGAAGTCAACTTAATTGACTCGTCGGAAATATGGTCTTTGTTATTTTCATTCCAAGCCCAATCAACCAAACGTTTTACCGCAGAATTTTCATACAATTGATTCTTTAGATAGGCGGTCCACCATGCATCTCTATCAGGCAAACTGAATCTCATTAAGTTTTTATGCAGCGAATACGCATTGAAGTAGTGGTTAGGTACTGCCGTTACTGACAATAAAGTGTCCCAAAATAACTCGTGGGTTTTTCGATAAGCTAAAACGCAAGTATTAACATAATCTGTTAGTTTTTCAGAGATGGTATCTACTTTCCGCCAAAGCAAGCTTTGAACAAAAGATTCAATCACTGGATATGTCTTCGCAATGTGGGGAACATATTCGTAAAATTCCTTTCCAGTCTTTTCTGGCAGTTGAATTGAAAAAGCCTCGATTAAGCCTTTGTTTATGTAACAGGCCCGTTCATCTTCTACCAAGTAAAACAAATCCCCATCTTTGGTGAAGGCTATATTGATATTTGAAGTTCTATCTAACAGGAATGATGTAGTTAAGTGATCTTCAAATCTTTCATAAGCCAGATACACTCCTTCCTCATATTCGCCATCTGATTCCCAGAACAAATTTTTTGAGAGCACGCCCTCGGAAATCAGCTCACCCAGTAATCCTCTTTTGGCTGAAAAAGCGATTATTATCTTTTCAACCAAAACGTAAGCAGATTCATAAGGGATATAACGCAGTTTCTTGTCAATCTTTTCAGCTATCAATATATCAATCGCCTTTTTTACGACATTAATGGATGAGGGGTATTCTAATCTTTCAGGTTGAGAAAGACGAAGATTAATACTATTTACAAAAAACTCTATTATTGAAGTTATTCCTTGTAGCCCATCGGGAATCTTTGAATAGCCCAATTTATTAAGTCCATCACAAAACAACTTAAGGAACAATGGATTTTGAAATTCCGGATGCAATAGCGGAACATTAGGAAGCTGAATTCCATATGCGCCAAAGAACAGTTTAGTGGCTTCATACTCAACTTCTCTAAATCCATAATGAGTGTATTGAGTAACAGCGTCGTCATCGTGCCATTCATCGGGTGGAAACATCAGTTTTTTGTATGAAGTTCGAACGGAAAGTACCAGTCCCAACCATTTATATTTTGCTATCTTTTTTATAAAACTCTTAATATTATTACTCCAGAAGTATTTCCCTCTGCCTTCATTCACTGCGTCGATGAATAGAATAAGACGTGAACCTGTTATTTCAGCCTTTGAGTTTAATGCCCCTAAAAACTCATCTGTGGTGCATTTAACATTAAGCCTCTTGAAGATCTGTGTCCACGGGTCTTCATCAGTAACAAAATGCTGCCCCAAAAGAATCAAACTAGGCTTGCCTTCGGAATTTCTATTCCTTACAACATCTGCAATTAAGTGAGATTTACCAATGCCTGCTTCACCATCCAGCAACAAAATAGGATTGTTTGAAAGTTTTGCAGTAGGGCTGGAGATAAAAGAGCTAACACTTTCTAAGGAAGAAGCAAATTTTTGCAGGGCGTACAACTCTGAACCGTATTTTTGATAGTAGCCATATTCTTTCTTTTTATCTTGAATTTCTCGCTCAAACTTTAGGCAATAGGACCTGAGACATTCTGCAAGCTCACGTATTGAGACCAGCAAGATTTCAATTTCAGTATATGGAATATTGTCTACACCACGAAATTCACAGTTAATGAATAATTGATAGAGTTCATGAATCTTGCTTTGTAATTCGGAAACTTCGGTTTTCAACTCTTCAACATTTACGATTATCTTATTGCCTTTAATAAAGAAGTCGTCAAACACTGCCTTAATCTGCTTTTCAAATATATCATCGCGGGCAATGCCATCAAAAATTTTAGAGACTTCCAGCTTTACATTAAGTTCTGGAGTATACCTTTTGCCAAGCTCGGTAATTGATAGCTCTGTTTGTTCTTCACACCACTCATCTGTAAATTCTTCTTTGCTGAAAAAATAGTAAGTAAGTCCAGCATTTTCAGGTTTTAGCAACCGCGAAATTAGATCAGAACTCCACCACGGCTCAAAATTTATAGTTAACCCTTTATCCGCCCCCCACTTTTTCCACTTTGCTACTCTAACATCCCATTTATCCAAAAACGATCTTTGATTCTTAAGCCTTGCATCTGGTGGGTCAATAGGCAGAGCAATGATGTATTTCTTTAAGTTCGGGTGCTTGTCTATTGCAGTCTCAACAGAATGATCTATTTCACCCCATTGTGTAGTGGTTAAACTAGCCGTAAAGAATTTTGCCTGCCAGCCCCATTCATCTCCATTATCAAGAATCCAAAAACATTCCACACCAGCATCTGGCTTTCCTAATGGTACAAACTTATGTTTACCCTCGATTTCTTCCCTCCTAGCTAACTGACGAATCAATTCTTCAAATCCGTCATTTAGTGAGTTATTGAGAGGGCGAATATTATTCCAGTTTATGCTCATAGTAATCTTTCATCATTCCGACATAAACTATTATACAATTTGTCGGAACGAAGAACCGCATGATTATTGCCTACGGTTTTCTCTTTTGCGCTTCCATCCTATTTTGCGTTAAACGATTTCCCCAGTAGGTGTCTACACCCAAGCATCCACCTCAAACGTCCCGGCAAATGGGTTGACAAAGCGCACGCCTTCCAGAGTTTGTCCATCCTGAAAATCTTCGCTAAAGAGAATGTGGATCTGGTTGAGCCGGGCAGCCGCCCTATCCATCACACCGCCTTACTGCCTCACGCCCTGCCTGGCATTATCCTGCACCTTATTCAACTTCATCACCAGCCGCAACGCATCATTGACCGCCTTCTCGTTTGGAAATGCTTTGGCAATGTCTGGTTCGAGCAAGACAAGATTCGTCCCCTCGCGGTATTGCTGTGCATATTTCCCGCGCACACCGCCTTTAAGTAAAGATTTCATATCATACTCGGGGCGCAATTCATCATTAAGTTCAGTCGTTTTCTTATTCATAGGCTTTTCGCTCCCTTTTGGCTAAAACGCACCTGCCCCGGCTGGATGACGACAAACGCTTCTTTGAGTTCCCCGCCCTTCTGTTCGACCAATTCCACGACAGACGGGCCCAATTTTTTACGGGCATTTCCCGGAAAGCGGATTAGAATCACGCCCGCAGAAACAGAATGGCTGGCAAACACCAGCCAGCCAAAATCCTTATCTTCTGTCAGCAAAATGCGGTTCTCCCGATGGGCCTGCTCGATCAATTTGCTGTCAACCGACCTGCGAGTATATTCGCTGACAGCCGTAACATCATAACCTTTTGCCCGTAAAGCGCGGACAACGGCAAAATCGCAACTCTCATCGGCGAGAAAACGCAGGTCAGCCGGGGTCATGCCGCAGTCTGTAGGAGGATCGTCTCATGCGCCAGCGAACTGGCAGCATACGCCAACGCCGCCCGAATATCGAGTTTGGTCAGGCGGGGATAGGCATCCAGCAAGTCGCTCTCGGTTGCGCCTTCGCTCAGTTTGAGCAAGATCAACTCAACCGGGATGCGCGTGCCCTTGATGACGGGCTTGCCGAGCATCACGGCGGGGTTGATTTCAACCCGCTCCAGTAATTTTTCAGGCATAGCAGTCTCTCTTTCTTTACGCCTTTATTGCGTTAAATTGTATCACTTCCTGTGGCCTTCTGACCTTCAACTTTCAACGCCTTCGAGCCTCTCCAGGCCCGGTCCCGGCGTGAGGGGTGGTGCGCCGCGAATGTACGTAATCACTTCCACGTAAACACCAGCAACTCATTCTGCGGCAGCGTGATGGTTATCGTCGGGGGTTCGACGTTGCCTTTATACTCATCCTTGTAAAAACTGCAATTATTATCTTTCCACACGTTGCTTGTACAGGCAATGGAAGTAAAGGAAACTACCCATTCGCCGCTTACCGTGACAGGCATGAAGGCAAAGAACTCGCCATTGGCATCCGTTACAGCGTCATTGCGGGGCGGACGTTCACCGGCGCCCTGCACAATGGCAAATCCGATTCCGCGGATGGGTGTCCCTTGCGCATCCGTCACCCGGCCTCTGACGACCTGCACATCCTTTGGTTCGCTGACCGGCGCGGCCTGCAGGTCTTCATCGTTCTCCAGCAACATCCCAAACACCCAGCCTTCGATATTTTCCGGCGCCCGGACGTAGAACCACTCGCCGCCGGGGGCCTTGCCCAGCACGCTGAATGTCGTCCCTTGTTTATACATGCGAATGACGGGGAATAAATAGCCCGGATTGGTACGGATATTGAGATTGTCCACCATGGCTGTGACGTTAAACGGCACAAATGGCGTCGGGCTGGGGGTGAGCGTCGGAGTGGATGTCAACGTGGGGATTGGCGTCAGCGTAGGCGGCAAAGTGGCGGCAGCCGTTGGTGCCCCAGTGGAAGTGGCAGCCGGAGCAGGGAGGGGCGCTGCCGGCTTGGAACAGGCGGAAATTGCCAGCAGGGTCATCAAAAAAATCACGTTGCGTTTCAGCATATTTTTTTCCTTGTATATCAGAGAGCGTTCAGTAATTCGGATTCACCGGGGACACTTGCACCTGCTGCAAGTGCAAGTGTGAACAGAGATGAACAGGGATAATCTGATAAACGTGATGGCTTTGACGTTTTTTCGCTCGTTTGCCGTTTATCTGATCAAAACTCCGTTTATCTCCGTTTATTTCCGGTTGAACTTTTAGTTTCCGGACGCTTGTTATCATTCTATCATCTAAACACGCAACCTCAGCCAGCTGATATAGTTGCATTATGGCGAGAATCCGCTATATAATGGGAGCCAGTAGGCTACCATAATGTGAGCCGTCCTTTTTTCACGCGTGCAACATGAAATATCATCTCTGGGTTAGAACGGTAACGGGTGTGACCCTCCTGATTTTCAGCGGGCTGGCGTTTGCGTTCGGCCCGCGGAGCTCACGCGCCTCGGCTGCCGCGACGCCGCCCCCGGGTCCGGATCGGGTCGCGGCGGTGATCGTTGATTACACCTCCTACGAATGGTGGTTGACGCGCTGGCAGGATGACAAAGTCGTCTGTCAAATCTTCGCTGACCACGCAGGTTTACCCACCGGCAGAGATATCTACAAAGCTTGTGGTAAAGACATTTTCGATAAATGGGCCGTCACTCAACCATGTAAAGGACTCGATGATGGGGAACTCTCTTCCGACTGCTCCGGATATTACCTTCATTTTGTCCAATCTGCCCCAGCCAGGCGCACGATTGCTGTGACCCTGCCATCGCCGGTCGTCTGGGTGTCGCTTGAAGGTTGTACCTCGACCTCATCCACCAACCATTGTGTGAACCGGCCGCTCCTGGTATTGACCGCTGAAGAACCCCTGCCCAATGAGAAGATCCGCGGCATCGAAGGCCGGCTGGATGGTGAACCGTTCGCTTGCGGTGCAAGCTGTAAACTCCCACTCGGTACGACGGGAGAGGAAAGTATCGTCGTGGATTTCTGGGCATATTCGAGTTATGGCGATAGCAGCCAGCCTTACCAGGCTCTGGTGCGGGTTGCGGAGAATGAGGACGCTTCGGATGGGCAAAGCTGGTACGTGGACGTGCTCAGCACGCAATGGGCGGGCGCTCCCCTGGCTGGCTGCGCCCAAACTTGGGAAGCCTTCCCTCCGGTTGGCGGCCCCCCAGCCTGGCTGCGGACGCCTGAAAAGCCGGAAGACCTGGCCTCGAACATCCCCTATGAATACCTGGCCGGTAATCTGATCATCCAGGGCGCGGTGGATGTCAGCAACTGTCCGGATGGCGGCCTGTTGCCGAGCGGGGCGGCCAGTCCCTGCGGCCAGGAGGCAGGGCGGACTGCTGTCGCGGAGTGGCAGAACCGCTTCGACGACCTGATTTTCGATGTAGCCCAGGATACCGGTATCCCGGCGCAATTGCTCAAGAATCTCTTTAGCCGCGAGAGCCAGTTCTGGCCGGGAATTGTCAAGAGTATCCCCGAGGTCGGCCTGGGGCAGTTGACCGATAACGGCGCGGATACGGCCCTGCTCTGGAACCCTTCATTCTACGAGCAGTTCTGCCCGCTGGTGTTGCTGGATAGCGTTTGCCGCAAGGGCTATCCCCATCTGAAAGACTCGGAGCAGTCCACCCTGCGCGGCGCCCTGGTGCGCAGCGTGGACGCCTTCTGCGCCGATTGCCCGCTCGGCCTCGACTTACGCCTGGCGGATTTGAGCGTCAGTATCTTTGCCGAGACCCTGCTGGCCAATTGCGAACAGGCCGGCGCGATCATCCGCAACATATCTGGAAAAGCGCCTGGGGAAGTGAGCAGCTACGAGAATTTATGGCGATTTACGCTGGTCAACTATAACGCCGGGCCAGGCTGTCTTTCGATCGCCATAGAGGACACTGAGGATGCTGGTGAAGATTTTATTTGGGAAAACGTTTCGCAGCACCTGACGCCGGTCTGCCAGGGGGCGATTGATTACGTCGAAGATATCAGCCGCTGATTGTAACTTCTCACCGCGCGGCATCCAACCGCAACCAAAAAGATTCACCGCGAAGATGCGACACTTGCACCCCGTTCGGGCCGGGAGCCCGCCGCCGTTCGTCGCGAGCGACAAAGGTGCTACGCGAGGGCGAGACGGCCTGCTGCAAGTGCAGGTGAGGCCGCCAAGTTCCCTCCACCATCCGTCATAAGCCATACGCTATCAGCCATTCGCTATAAGCCATTCGCCATCAGCCATAAGCCATCAGCCATTTGACCCGCCTCCGCCTGCCGCTGCCCGCCTTCACCGCCATCCGCACCATCCTCAACACCATGCACCGGATGGCTTATCCGTTCCTGGGGGTCTTTGCGCGCGGCCTGGGCGTGGATATCGCCGCCATGTCGCTGGCGCTCACCGCCCGCTCGGTGGTTGGCGGCCTGGGGCCGTTCGCCGCCTCGGTCGCCGACAGCCGCGGGCGCAGGTTCGGTATGCTCCTCGGCCTCGGCCTGTTCACCCTCGGCACGGCGCTGGTCGTCTTCTGGCCGACCTTCCCGGCGCTGACTCTGACGCTCATCCTGACCACGCTCGGCAAATACGTTTTCGACTCGTCCATGCACGCCTACCTCGGCGATCACGTCCCTTACGAGCGGCGCGGGCTGGCCGTTGCCATCGCCGAGATGGGCTGGTCGCTGGGATTCATCGTCGGCGTACCGCTGATGGGTTTCCTCATCGCCCGCGGCGGCTGGATGGCGCCCTTCCCGCTCCTGACGCTGCTCGGCATCCTGGCTTTCACCGGCCTGTTCCTGCTGCTGCCCAAAGAGGCGAAGCCGGTCAACGGTGACAACAGCCTGTGGACAAACTTTCGCAGCGTGCTGACCCACGCCCCGGCCCTCGCCGGTCTCTCGCTCGGACTTTTGGCCAGCACCGCCAACGAGATGGTTAATCTCATCTTCGGTGTCTGGCTGGAGGATTCCTTCGGGCTGAAGATCGCCGCGCTGGGCGCGGCCTCGGCGGTGATCGGCATCTCGGAGCTGGGCGGCGAGTCGCTGGTGGCGCTGTTCACCGACCGGCTGGGCAAGCCGCGCGCGGTCGTCATTGGCTTGCTCGCCAACAGCCTGGCCGCGCTAGCCCTGCCGTTCATCGGCGGGACGGAAATCGGCGCGCTGATCGGCCTGTTTTTCTTCTACATTTCGTTCGAATTCACGCTGGTCACCATCATATCACTGATGACCCAGGTGCTGCCCGAAGCCCGCGCCACGCTGATATCGTTCAACGTGGCCTCCCTCTCGCTCGGCCGCGCCCTCGGCGCTCCGCTGGCGCCCTGGCTGTATGGCTTTGGCTTTCCGGCCGTCGCGGCGGGGGCGGTGGTGTTCAACGGGCTTGCGCTGCTGGCGCTGCGCAGGATGGGAAAGGCTGGCGCAGCGAAGGGGAGCGCGATGCACATCTAATATGGGAGTGGTTCAACTGAAATGAAACACACCCTTATCAAACGCGATTGACCCCCAATTGCGCCCAGTTTCTGCCTGTGGTAAACTTCCCCCGTCCTATTTCTACTGCTTCTTGCATAAACCTATGAACTTGCCTGTATCGAATGGCTCGAAAAGTACAGGATTTTGGTTCAGATATTTACGCAGTACTCTGTAAATGACGAGGCGCTGATGCTTACGCTGGTTGAAAAAACCCTTTTTGCCCTGGCTGTCGTCGCTACCCTGGTGGCGACTTACTTTGCGGTAAAACGTTTGATCGGCATTATCACAGGCGGGCAAGGCAAACCGGATTGGAAACCAGTCCTCAAGCGACTGCCGGCCGTGCTGGCAAAAGTCGGCATTTTCCAACCGGTTTTTCGTTTCCGCCCACTGCCCAGCCTGTTCCATGCCTTCGTCGGCTGGGGATTTGGCTTCTACTTACTGGTCAACCTGGTGGATGTGCTGCGCGGCTACATCCCAGGCTTTGAAATCCCCGGTGGGATCGGGAATATTTACCGGCTGCTGGCGGACGTGCTCTCGGTGGGCGTGCTGACCGGGATGATTTTCTTTCTCATCCGCCGCTTCGTTTTTCGACCCGTCAACTTGTCCGCGCGCCAATCAACTTTACTCCACCCGAAAGCGCGTTCCGGAATCCGGCGCGATTCGGCCATCGTCGGGACGTTTATCCTGCTGCATGTCGGCGCTCGTTTCCTGGGCGAGTCCTTCGCCCTCGCGGCGGAGGGTCATGCTGACGGATGGCAGCCGTTCGCTTCAACGGCAGCCGGATTATGGTCCGGATGGAGTCCGGCAGCTCTGGTCATCGGAGAACATGTTGCTTTCTGGCTGGCGCTCGGCCTGATCCTGGCCTTCATCCCCTATTTCCCATACTCGAAACACATCCACATCTTTTTCACCCCGCTCAACTGGCTGCTCAAGCCGCTGCGGCGTTCGATCGGCGAGTTGAGCAAGCTGAATTTCGAGGACGAGAGTGTGACGCAGTTCGGCGCCTCGAAGCTGGCCGACCTGGGCTGGGAGCAGCTCATGGATGCCTATGCGTGCATCATGTGCTTCCGTTGCCAGGAGGTCTGCCCGGCGTATGGGACGGGCAAGGTGCTTTCGCCGGCTGCGCTGGAAATCAATAAAAGATATTTGTTGAATACCGTAGGGGCAGGGTTTACCCCTGCCCTCTCAGGGCGACCGCAAGGGTCGCCCCTACCCGATACCCCATTGACTGAATTCGCCATCCCGGAAGAGGCCATCTGGGCTTGCACCTCCTGCGGCGCGTGCGTGGACATCTGCCCGGTGGGCAACGAGCCGATGCGCGACATCCTGGACATTCGCCGTTCGCTGGTGCTGATGGAGAATGCCTTCCCCAAGCAACTGGAGACCGCTTTCCGCGGCATGGAGCGCACGGTCAACCCGTGGAACATATCGCCAACCGAACGAATGAAGTGGGCTGAAGGGCTGAAGGTGCCGACGGTCGAGCAGAACCCGGAGGCGGAGATACTGTGGTGGGTGGGCTGCGCCCCAGCCACGGATGTGCGCGCCCAGAAGACCGCCCAGGCTTTTGCCAGGATCCTGAACGCGGCAGGTGTGAATTATGCCGTTTTGGGCCAGCATGAGCAGTGCAGTGGCGATTCGGCGCGGCGCGCCGGCAACGAGTACCTGTTCAACGAACTGGCGACATCCAATGTGGAAATTTTGAATGAGGTCAAGCCCAAACGAATCGTGACCACCTGTCCGCATTGTTTGCATACTTTGAAGAATGAATATCCGGCGTTCGGCGGGAATTACGAGGTGGTGCATCATACACAGTTGATCAATGAGTTGATCGGCGCGGGGAAAATCCAGTTATCAGTCACCAGTGATCAGTTTTCAGTGAACAGTGATCAGTCATCAGTGATCAGTCCCTCGTCACTCATCACTTATCATGATCCGTGTTATTTAGGACGGCACAACAAGATCGTGGATGCGCCGCGCCACTTGTTGAAAGAAGCTAAATTGGATCTGATCGAAATGCCGCGCCATGCGGCCAAGTCCTTCTGCTGCGGGGCGGGCGGGGCGCAAATGTGGAAGGAAGAGGAGCACGGCACGCAGAACATCAACAAGGCGCGCTTCGCCGAGGCTAAAGCCACCGGCGCAGAGACCCTGGCGGTCGGCTGCCCGTTCTGCATGGTGATGCTGACCGACGCCTCTAAGGCGGATGGCGGGGAAGTACAAGTTAAGGATGTGGCGGAGTTGGTGGCGGAGAGGTTGAAAGTTAAACCATAAATGGGAGTATTGTCAAACATTAACCTGATTTCTGTCTGTATGTTTTTCTTCTCGCAGGATGTACAATGATGGGGAGACAATTTCACCCTACCGACCGTTCGGTAGGTCGTGTATAATTATCATGCGCACTCCCAAATCCCTTTGTTGAGGTGGCCTATGAGACTTTCCCGTAAGTTGATTTTCACCGGCCTGGCCATGCTGCTTCTGGCAGGGACCTTGAGCATCGCCCTCTTCACGCACGGCGAGGCCTACCAGTCAGCGGTCGTCTCCGGCGCGCTGGGCTTGTCAGAAGTCGAGCGCGCTGCGTTGACCACAGATAGCGAAATCCCCCCACCCAAACTGGAACCATGCCTCTCCTGCCACATCAGTGGCGAGGCCGAAAGCATCTGGACGCCGCTGGCGCGCTGGCTGGTCTTCGGCACATTTGGGCTGGCCTTCGTCTACGGCGTCTACCGCTCGGCCTCCGTCTGGAGTCAGCGCAAGCCGTTCACGCCGCTGGTGACGCGGGCAGCAAAATGGGTGGACGAGCGTTACCAGATCTCCGAGCCGCTGTCCAAGATGCTGAAAAAGCCGGTGCCAAAGTACGCCACCATGTGGTGGTACTGCCTGGGCGGGATAACCGCGTTCCTGTTCGTCGTGCAGGGCCTCACCGGCATCATGCTGGCTTTCTATTACAAACCCAGCGCGGATTTGGCCTACGCCAGCATCCAGTTCATCGAGAACGAGGTGCGCTTCGGGTCGGCCATCCGCATGATCCATCACTGGGCGGCGAATGCCATGATCGTCATGTGTATCGCCCACATGCTGCGCGTCTTCATCATGGGCGCCTTTAAGCCGCCGCGCGAATTGAACTGGCTCAGCGGCGTGGTGCTACTCATCCTGACGCTGGCCTTCGGCTTCACCGGCTACCTGCTGCCCTGGGACCAGCGCGCTTTCTGGGCCACCACGGTCGGCACGGACATCGCCGGTTCGATACCCGCGATCGGCAACCTGGCGCTGGTCTTTTTGCGCGTCGGCTGGGACGTTTCCGACGCGACCTTGAGCCGCTTCTACGCCCTGCACGTCATCGTCATTCCGCTGGCGACGGCGGCGTTCATGCTGGTGCATTTCATGATGGTGCGGCGGCTGGGCGTGAAGAAGCCACTGTAACGCAAATTGCCAATTTGCGCTACCG
>CAZTZE010000023.1:0-47883 GCA_964618215.1 uncultured Chloroflexus sp. | reverse complement strand
GAGCAAATTGCCAATTTGCGCTACCGGAGCAAATTGCCAATTTGCGCTACCGGAGCAAATTGCCAATTTGCGCTACCGGAGGAACTTATGGATACAACACATCCTGAAACCGAAAAAGATACCATTCCCTTCTTCCCCGACCACTTCATGACCGAGTTGTACGTCACCATCGGGATTGTCGTGCTGGCGGTGATCCTCGGGATTCTCGGCATGATCAATCCGATCGGCCTGCAGGCTCCGGCCGACCCGCTCGATACCCCGCTGCATGTCAAACCGGAGTGGTATTTCCTGGCGCTGTACCAATTACTCAAATACGTCCCGCCACAAGTTCTGGGGATTGACGGGGCGATTTTCTCCACTTCGATGGTGATGATTGCCTTGCTGGTCGTCGCCATCTGGCCGTTCCTGGATAAAAAGGACGACAAGAAGAAGGCGATGTGGATCCGCCTGGCCGTGACTGTCGTCGGTGTCATCATTGCCGTTGCCCTGACCATCTGGGGAGAGGTGAGTTGATATGAGCGACCTGACTCGACGTGACTTTTTGAAACTGCTCAAAGGCGCGGGCGCGCTGCTGGGTGTCAGCGTGGTGGCAACGCCCGTCGTCGCCTATTTCTACCCGCCAAAATTGGAAGAGGTACCCTCCGAGCCGGTGCTGGTCTGTCCCGAAAGCGAATTGCCAGTGGGCGAGTCCAAAACGGTCAAGTTTGGGCGTTACCCGGCGATTGTCATCCAGACGACAAATGGCCTGAAAGCCTATTCGGCGGTCTGCACGCATTTTGCCTGCCTCGTCAAGTGGAACAAAGCCAGCGGAGAGATCGATTGTCCCTGCCACGAGGGTTATTTCAGCCCCGACGACGGCAGTGTGTTACATGGTCCGCCGCCCGCGCCGTTGATGCCACTGATTGCCGAGGTGGTGGATGGGCAAATCTACGTCAAAGTTGGAGGTGAATCATGACCGCGGAGACTAGCATCACTCGTCACTCAACACTCCGCGATGGGTTCGTCCGCGCCATGCCTAAAGTGCGCGATTTCTTCGTTCATATCCTCGGTCAGGTGCGGATTCTCAAGAAAATTTACCCCGGCCTGATGCACTTCATGATTTTCTGGGGGGTGACCATCCAGGTGCTCGGGACGATCATCAACATCCTGAACATGAAGCTCTTCCTGCCCTGGGTCATTACCGTTCCGCGCAACGGCTGGTATCTGGGCTACGAACTGGTGATGGACATCGCCGGGGCGTTTATCATCCTCGGCGTGCTGATGGCTGCTTTTCGCCGCCTGGTATTGCGCCCGAAATATCTGGATACCAAATGGGATGACTGGTTCGCGCTGGTGATGCTCTTCCTCATCGCTTTTGTGGGATTCACCAACGAGGGCATCCGCATTCTCGTCACCAAACCGGACTGGGCGGCCTGGTCGCCGGTCGGGAACTGGGCCGCGGCCATTATGGCGGCGACCGGCTTCCCGTCCGGACAAGCCGCGGCTTGGCACGATGGGCTGGTATATACCCACGTCATCCTGGCGCTGACTCTGGTCGGCGCACTGCCGTTCACCAAGATGCGCCACCTGGTCAACGCGCCGTGGAACATCCTCCTCCGCCCGAATCGCAAAACCGGCGAACTGGCGAAAATCGAGAATATTGATACGGCGGAAATCCTGGGTGTGGGCAAGGCGGCCGAGTTCACCTCGCAGCAACTGCTCTCGTTCGACGCCTGCCTTCGCTGCGGACGTTGCGAGGATGCCTGCCCAGCCACCCTCAGCGGGATGAAGTATTCGCCGAAGGAAGTGGTGCAGTTGATGCGCAAGGCGATGGTCGCGGGGCTGTATACGGGCGAAGCCAGGCTGGACGCCGAGATCTTCGGCAGCGTGATGAACGAGGAGTATCCCTGGCAATGCACCACCTGCGGGGCGTGCATCGTCAAGTGCCCGGCCTTTATCAACCCGGTGGATGAGATCGTTGACCTGCGCCGCTACCAGTTGCTGACCAGCGGCAAGATGCCCAAGTCGGTCGGCGACACGATGCGCAATCTGGAACGGCAGGGCAACCCGTGGGGCATGCCGCCCGAAAACCGCATGGCCTGGGCCGAAGGACTCAACGTGAAGGAACTGGCGCCCGGCGAAACGACCGACGTGCTTCTCTTCACCGGCTGCGCGGCGGCCTTCGACGAGCGCAACAAGAAGGTGACGCGGGCTTTTGCCAAACTGATGCAGAAAGCCGGCGTGGATTTTGCCGTGCTGGGCTTTGACGAAATGTGCTGCGGCGAGACTGCCCGGCGCATGGGGCACGAGTACATCTTCCAAGAATTTGCCAAACAGAACATCGAGACGCTCGGTAAGGTCAAATTCAACCGCGTCGTCACCGCCTGCCCGCACTGCTTCAACACGCTCAAGAACGAGTATCCGCAGATGGGCGGGGACTACGAGGTGCTGCATTACAGCGAATTGCTGGCAGAATTGAACCTTCCGAACCCCACAGCCAACGGCAACGGCGTGCACGGCAAACTGACCTTCCATGACTCGTGCTACCTTGGCCGCTACAATAACATTTATAATCAACCCAGAGAACTGCTGGATAAAGCCGGCGTGACCCGCGTCGAGATGGCGCGGCGCGGCGAGGATTCGTTCTGTTGCGGCGGCGGGGGCGGCGGCATGTGGGTCGAGACGGATGCCAACACGCGCATCAATCACCGCCGTCTCCAGGACGCGCTGGACGCCAAAGCCGAGGTGGTGGCCACCGCCTGCCCGTACTGCCTGCTGATGTTCGACGACGCGATCCGCTCGAAGGGCATCGGTGAGCAGGTGAAGGTGTTGGATATTGCAGAGGTGCTGGCCGCGCAGATGGAAATATAACGGCTCCCTGGGAGTTGCCGTGATTCTGTACACGGATGACACGGATTTCACGGATTCACACGGAAAAAGCCTTTAAAAATCCGTGTTTTTCCGTGCTATCCGCGTAATCCGTGTACAATGCTCTTTGTGTTCTCTCCCGGAAGGACACCGGGACGGTGTGCGCACTCCGCGGTGGATTAGTGAGGAGGTGTCTGATGGGTGCCTGGGTCTTGAATACCAAAGGTGACCCGCTCGGGGCGGTGCAGCGATTCGTCGGCGCGGTTTGGCAGGCGGCGGGGCTGGAGGCCATGCTCGTACCGCCTTCCGGCCATGAGAAACCCATCATGCTCGCAGACCCGGCCGGGCTGGAGGGCGTCAATCCATTCCAGCCGCTGATGCTGGTCAACGCTGCCAGACTCATCCCGGATGTGCTGCGCGAGGGGAAGAACAAGCGCATCGGGGCCATCCTGCGTCCATGCGAGATGCGCGCCTTCCGCGCCATGCTGGCGCGCGACGGCCTGGATACCTCTCGCCTGCTGACCCTCTGCGTGGACTGTCTCGGCACCTTCCCCGAAGATGAATTCGAGTGGCGCGCGGCGCGCAAAAACCTGACCGGCGAAGCGCTGCAATTCGCCCCGCAGGGCGGCATCGCCGCTTACCGCTACCGTCCCGCCTGCCAGGTGTGCATCTCCCCCGGCGCTTCCAATGCGGATGTGAACATCGGCATCCTCGGCTTGCCGGTCCGCCAGACGGTGCTGGTGGAGGTGAAAGACGGCGGGCTGGACTGGCCGTCCCTCACCGACGGCGCGGCGGATGCGGCGCTGGTCGAAAAGCGCAGCCGGGCGGTCGCCAGGCTCGACGAGCGCCACGCCCGCCGCCGCGAGCGCATCATGTCCGGGCTGGCCGGTTCACTGCCGGTGGATGTGGGATCCTTGCTCGAACAGTTAGATACCTGCGGCGCCTGCCAGACCTGCATGGACAACTGCCCGATCTGCGCCATCCATTATCCCCGCCGCGACGGATCGGGCCGCTTTGCCAAAGATGAGATCGCCAACTGGCTGGCCTCCTGCGCCGGCTGCGGCATGTGCGAGCAATCCTGCCCGCAGCATTTGCCGCTGGGGATCATTTTTACGCACGTGAAGCAGAAACTGGTAGAGACGCTGGAGTCCGCGCCGTAAGAAGGGGATTGACGGAGGTGCTATGCTGTCTTGCATAGCAAAGTGTTGAATCTGAAATGCGTTCCCTGTGCTATACTTAAATCATGAACGGTAAATTCCAAATCAATACTTGTCCAACCTGTGGCAGTGACCAAATTCGGCGCGTGGTGCGCGATATTGTCCGCAAATACAAGGGGTTATCTTACACCGTTCCAGAGGTGGAGTTTTACGATTGCCCCAATTGCGGTGAGAAGGTTTATGACCGCGAAGCAATGCTGAAAATCGAAGCCCATTCCCCCGCCTACCACAAAGCCGAAGCATTGGTTGAAGCCTGAAATCAATAATCGGGGCTGGCGCAACAAGAGCCGTTGAACGATTAGGATTAATGTGGAGGCGCAGTGAACCGAAGCCTCGACTTTCGCCCTTTCCGCCACATCAATCCTTTGTCGTTGATGTGCTCAAGGTAAAAAATGCACCGCCGGAAGAAGCCGCCCGCGATTTCGTGCAAGGGGTGAAAGGGAATATTCATGTTGAGCATCATCTTTACTCACGTGAAGCAGCAGTTGGAGCAGGCGCTGGCAATGTAGACTGCCCCTCACTTAAAACAAACTTCCCGCAGATGTCAATAAACCTGCGGGAAGTTCGTTTTTGGGTGTTGTTACTTCCTAACATTCTGCTTCACTTGCGGGGCGGCTCTGGCAAGACTCGCGGCCATCCAAGACACCTCTGCTGCCCCAGAACGCTTGAATCGCGCAACCTTAGCCCCGGCAAGTGCAAGCAGTGGTTGGGTGCGGGCGAACGTCGCCGGGACAGTCTGTCCCTGCGGGCAGGTGAGCGTGGCGGGGTTGCCCTTTTCGTCCTGCTGGATGCCAAAGGCGGAGATGTTGAATTTGTTTGGGTCTGGTTTGAGGAGGGTTGGCTACCCTTTTTGCAGTGGAGTCGCTATTGATTTCGCGGCAACACATGTAACGAATTGCTGAGAAGTTCTATAAACACCCGGCTCCCTTCCTCGAAGATGCTTCCTTCTTGCGGGTCATATACTACCACTGAGATGACTTGATCGTGGATCTCGACCTCGTACTCCACGATTGAGCCCAGGTAAACTGCCTGTTTGATCTCGCCTGGGTAACTGCCCTTTTGCTGGCTCACCCGCACCGCCTCCGGCCGGATGATCAGGTAGACCTGCTCACCGGTAGCGAACTTCCCCTGGGGGGCAGGAATAATCAGCGGGCGCCCGAACAGATCGAACGTCATCTGCCCATCTGCTTGATCCTGCACTGTACTCTCGATGAAGTTCGCCCTGCCGATGAAATCGGCGACGAAGAGAGAGGCCGGTTGCTCGTAGATCTCGGACGGTGTGCCAACCTGCTCGATCCGACCATCGTGCATGACCGCGATGCGATCGGAAAGACTCATCGCCTCTGCCTGGTCGTGGGTGACATAGACGGTGGTGATGCCTAGCCGCTGCTGCAGGCGGCGAATCTCGAGGCGCATCTGCATCCGCAGTTTGGCATCCAGGTTGGACAGTGGCTCGTCGAAGAGCAGCACCTTGGGCTGCATGACCAGCGCTCGCGCCAGTGCCACCCGCTGTTGCTGGCCGCCCGATAGTTGGTGCGGCATCCTGTCGCCCATCCCCACTAGGTTCATCAACTGCATCACAATCTCGACGCTCTCACGGATCAGGGCCTGCGGCTGCTTCTTGACCTTGAGGCCATAAGAGATGTTTTCGTACACCGACATGTGTGGAAAGAGGGCGTAGCTCTGAAAGACCATGGCCATGGGCCGCTTGTTGGGCGGCACGTCGTTGATCGTCTTACCATCGAGGAGTATCCTTCCCCCCGTTGGGAATTCAAAACCGGCGATGATTCGCAGTGTCGTCGTCTTGCCGCAGCCAGACGGCCCCAGCAACGTGAGGAACTCCCCCTGGCGGATTTCAAGACTCAACCCATCGACGGCTCGTACTTCACTCCGGCGGCCGAAGGCTTTGACTAGATTGTCTAAAACGAGTGTAGAGGTTTCCATAACCCTAGCCTCATGTTTCGATAAGTCGCTCGGCCCCGGTGGTGGAGCCAACGACGGCGTACATTAGACCGATAGATGACAGAACAATAGCGATCAGCACGACGCAATAGGCAGCGGCGTTGCCGAAGCGGCCCGTCTCCGCCTCGTTGAGGATCTGCGCCGTCATGATGCGCCAGCGCGGCGTGACCAGGAAAATGATCGCCGAGAGGGAGGTCATCGAACGGGCAAAACTGTAGATCAGGCCGGTCAGGAACGCCGGCCGGACCAACGGTATCGTGATTTTGCGGAAAGTCGTGGCCGAACTGGCTCCCAGGTTGGCCGAAGCCTCCTCCATCGCCTCGTCAACCTGCTGCAGCGCGGCCACACACGAGCGCACGCTGGCCGGGATGCTGCGCACCACGTAGGCCAGGATAATGATGAGCGCGGTGCCAGTCAGTTTTGGTACCAGCCCAACCCACATTGGTTGGTTGAAGGCCAGGATAAAGCCAATGCCTACCACCGTGCCAGGCACCGCCAGGCCCAGCACCGAGGTAAAGTCCACAAGACTGCGGCCCAAGAATTTCCGTCGCACGACCAGGAAGGCGATCAGGATACCCATCAGACCGGCCACTGGCGTGGCGATCGCCGAGAGAAGCGTGGTGTCGGTCATGGCCTTGGAGCCGTAGCCGAACAGGACGAAGCGAAAGTGCTCCAATGTAAGGCCGTAGTTGATGCCCCACACTTTGGTGACGGCGCCCACGAAGATGAAGCCATATATCAACAGGATCAGGCCCGAGATGAGCATGCAGAGGGCGAAAAGCGGCCACTTGACCCACGGCGAGCGGATCGGCTGGTGGTACCCCGTCGGCTTACCGGTGACAGACACGTAGGAGCGCCGGCTCACCCAGTAGTGTTGAACGAAAAAGATCGTCAGGGAAGGCAATAGCAGGATGAGCGAGAGCACGGCGCCAGCGTGCAGGTCATACTCGCCGATGATCGCCATGTAGATGCGCGAGGCCAGCACGGTATAGTTCCCCCCTATGAGCAGCGGGTTCGCCAGGTCGGCCAGCGCCTCCACGAACAGTAACAGGAAAGAACTGGCCAAACCTGGAGTGAGCATAGGCAGCATCACCGTGCGAAAGTAGCGCCACCTCCCGGCACCCAGGTTGGTCGCCGCCTCCTCCAGAGATGGATCCAGCGCGCGCATCATGCCCAGCAGTGTCAGGTAGGCGACAGGGAAGAACGAGATCGACAGGACAAGAATCAGCCCATCCAGCCCATAGATGTCGTAGCGGATGCCCAGCAAGCGCTTGGTGATCAGCCCGCTGCGGCCGAAGAGTACGATGACGGACATAGCCACGGCAAAGGGTGGCGAGATAATGGGAAGTATGCCGACCAGGTTGAAAAAACGCTTGAAGGGCACATCCAGCTTGACTTGGACGAAGGCGAACAGGAAGCCCAGCATTGTGCCTACAGAAGCGACCCCCAGTCCCATCCACACCGTGTTGAGGATGACCTGCCCCGTGGCGCGCCCCGCCAGGAGACGCTGGTATACGGCTACTGCCTCGCTGCTCAGGCTCACTGAGAGAATCTTGACCAGCGGGTAGACGACAAAAACGCCGAGGAAGACCAACGAGATCAACAGCCCGACGGCCAATACGCCGTCCTGGGTCAGGCGGCGATATTCACGCAGGCGAATAGCGATGAATTCGGACATAGGTCACTCCGTCAGGCGAGGCGGCGCCCCGCTTCAGGCTAGTAGCCGAGCGCCGCCGCATCTACAAATCCTGCAAGTTCAGGGGTTCTGACAGTCAATTCTTATTTATCGGGTGCGGCTGCGCCCTCGCGCACTTCTTCTCCGAATCGCGTTGTCAGAGCGCTTTTCGCCTTGCCGGCGGCGATGCTATCGTAATCAACCAGTTTCACCTGACTCAGAGAGATAGCCTCAGCAGGTACGACGGTGTTGGGGTTGGTGGGTACCTGGTAGGACTTGACGGTGGCGGCGATCGCCTGCGCTTCGGGGCTCAATGCCCAGTCCATCCACACCTTGGCCGCCTCGGGGTTCGGCGCGTTCTTGATGAGCGCCTCGGCGCCGATTTCGAAGCCGGTTCCTTCTTTGGGGAAGGTGACCACCAGGTTGGCGCCGGTTTCCTCGCGGAACTTGACACAGTCATGCGAGAAGATGATGGCCACAGCCACCTCGCCCTTCGCCGCCATAGTCCCCGGCGCGGAGCCGCTCTTGGTATATTGGAAGATGTTATCATTCACCTGCTTCAGGTACTCAAACGCCGGATCCTCACCCCGCAATATCACCTGAGTGTAGAGGAAGGTATAGGACGTGCCCGAGGTGCGCGCGTCGGCCACGGCGATGTTCCCCTTGAGTTTGGGGTTCAGCAGGTCCTCCCACGAGGTCGGTGGGGCAACGCCCAATTCGTCGAGCAGGTCCTGGTTGGAGCAGAAGCCCAACGCGCCAACGTAGATTCCGGTCCAGGCACCATTGGGGTCTTTGAGAGCGTCGGGAATCTGGGCGGCGTTGGGTGGGATGTAGGGTTCGATAAACCCTTTGGTGTAGGCGTTCACCTGTCCGTCGCTGGGGCCGCCCCACCACACGTCGAATGTGGGCGCGCCGGCCTCCGCTTCCAGGCGAGCGACTGCCTCGCCTGAAGAGAGCCGCACGTACGAGGTCTCGATGCCGGTCGCCTTCTGGAAGGCCGCCACCATGGCCTGGCACCAATCCTCCTGGGGGCCGCACAGAACCGTCAAAGGACCAGTGACCGGTTCTTTTGTCGGTTCCATGGTGGGCGGCACCGCGGTGGATGGCACCGCAGTGTTCGCCGTAAGGGGCTGCGTCGGTACTGGTGTTGCTTGAGGACCGCACGCGCCTAGCGACAGGGATAGAATCAACATCCCGGTAAACAGAATAATAAAGCGTCTCATGTTTCATCTCCTCTTTAATTGACCTTGGAGCTTTCGCGAGAAAGCCATAGAGAATCCGTTGATATTAATCTAGCATAAATCCAGACTTCTATGGTTTCCCACCGGTCACAGATGGTCACAGTTTGGTTACATGTCGGCCAGGGAGTTGATTGTTTCCCCGTTGTCAAAGCGGTATCCCGTGCCCCGCTCGGTGTGGATGAACGAGGGCAGGTTCTGGTTCGGCTCCAACTTATGGCGCAGGCGATGTATCTGCACTTTGACCATCTCTTTGCTGCCTTGCCAGAGTTCGAGTTCCCAAACCTCTTTTAGTAACGCCTGCCAGGTCAGCACGCGGCCAGCATTGGAGGCCAGGCAAGCTAGCAGGCGGTACTCCAACGGCGTCAGTTCGACAGGCAGACCGTGAAGCGTGACACGGTATCGCTCGAAGTCTATCCGCAGCGGGCCACATTCGACCACCGGCACCTCCGGGGTGCGCGTGCGCCGCAGGATCGCCTGCACACGCAGAACCAACTCGCGCGTGCTGAACGGCTTGGTCATATAGTCGTCCGCGCCCAGCTCCAGCCCCTTGATCACATCCTCCTGCTCGTCTTTGACCGTCAGCAGCAACACCGGGATCGTCGTCTCGCTGCGCACACGCCGGCAAACTTCGAAGCCATCCATGCCAGGCATCGTCACGTCCAGGATCACCAGGTCGGGGTGGCGCTTCTCGATCTGTTGCATCGCCTGGAGACCATCGTAAGCCATGATGACCTGGAGTCCGGCCGTCTGAAGCGCGTAGGCGATGACACCCACCATCTGTGGCTCGTCATCGGCGATCAATACCACAGGTTGCTCTTTCATGTTACATCCCTGTCTTGTCGAGCGGCAAGGTGAAGTAGAAACTGGTGCCTCGTCCCAGCAACGTGTCCACGTAGACCTGCCCGCCGTGCCGCTCGACAATCTGTTTGACGATGACCAGTCCCAGGCCGGTGCCTTCTCCTGAGTTGGCTCCCGAAGTTGAAAAACGCCTGAAGAGTTGGCGGCGATGCTCGAGCCCCATCCCGGCTCCGTCGTCGGTCACGGAGACGAGCAGGTTGCGGTCATTCCGGGCGATGGAGACAATGATGCGCCCGCCTTCCGAGGTGTGGCGGCTGGCGTTCTGGATCAGATTGATCAGCACCTGGCGGATAAGGGCTGGGTCGGCCGGCACCGGCGGTAAGACTTGCGGGTAGTAGGTGCGGATCTGCTGGCTGCGCTGCTCGATCAAGATGCGCAAATCGTTGACCACCAGGCGCACAATGCGACGCAGGTCCACAGGCTGGGTCTTGGGGGAGAAGACACCCGACTCCAGCCGCGCCTGGGTGAGCAGGTTCTGCGCCAGCGTGTCAATGCGCTTCTCATTCTGGAAGATGGTCTCCAGAAAAGTGCGCTGTTGCTCCGTCAGCGGCCCGGCCGACTCGTCGAAGAGCAGTTCGAGCGAGGCACGCATCAACGTCAGGGGAGTGCGTATCTCGTGCGATAGCATGGAGAGGCGGTCTGACCTGACCTGGACGGTTTTCTCCAACTCGGCTCGCGTCCCGCACTCGCGCTCGTGCTGCCAGGCCAACGCAGTGGTGATGCATGCCAGAGCGAGCCAAAAGAGGACGCGCACACTGGCATCGCTGAACCAGCCCTGACCAACGGGGATCATGAATGCCACGAGTGCCTCAACGGCGCTGGCTCCCAGGCCGAGCAGCAGCGCGATTCTCCAACCCGCCAGGATGCCGTCCGCCACGATGACTAGGCCGAAGAGCAGGCTCGACGCCGGGTCAAGCCACAGGGTCAGGGCTGTCATCAGCGCGAAGTCGGCGAGCGCGGCCCAGACAGCCCTGTGTCGCGCTGTCCGCCGCCAGCGTTGGGCTGCCTCCAGCGCGACGAGCGTGAGCAGCACGAAGGGAGCCAGCAGCGTGACACGGGCAGCGAGGTCCGACCCGCCCCAGACGGTGTAGAGCAGCAACACGGTGGCGTAGACTAATCCACGCGCCAGGGAGACAAAGGGGTTTACTTTGTCCATCGTATCTTGTAGCCACTCCCCTCTCCACATCTTCAGGAAATACTATGCCTATTCATCGGGTCTGGCCTTGCAACTTGCATCATCATCCCGCGGGGATGGCTGGGGGCAATACCCTTGTGAAGGTCAAGTGCAGGGCGAAAAGCTGGCCCAGAATGACATTAACCAAAGGCGAGAGCCACTCTTATTATATTCGATATTTACACGTTCCCGAAGGCGTCGAGCGGAGGGCAGATGCAGCGGGCGGCCCTGGGCCGGGCCATCGTACGCCAGCCCAAGGTCTTCCTGATGGACGAGCTGCTCTCGAATCTGGATGCCAAGCTCCGGGTCCAGATGCAGGCCGAGTTGAAACGACTACAATAAGAGCCAGGCATCACCATGCAGAAGGACAGCCCACTGCCGGCAAGTGAGCCACATCGTCGGGCGCTTTCTTTCAGCATGTAAAATGTGTTTGCGCCGTGTTCACATTTGTGATAACATAGGGATGTGCGGACAGTAGAATTTTATCGCCTTCCAAATGGCAGCAGCTCCATCGAAGAGTTCCTTGATTCTTTGAATGGCAAGCAGGCGCAAAAGGTTTTATGGGTAAGGAGAAGAAAACCATGAGCGATGTAAAAAGTTATATTCAAAAACATGCTGAACGGGATGCAGAATTCGCAATAAACTTCGAAGAAGGCTATGCCGATTTCAAGATTGGTGTCATTTTGCGCCAGGCAAGAGAATCGGCAGGCTTGACCCAAGAAGAAGTGGCCCGACGGTTGCGAACCAAGAAGTCTGCCATTTCACGCATCGAAAATCACGCCGATGACGTGCGCCTTTCGACTTTGCGCCGTTATGCGGACGCGGTTGGCGCAAATCTGCAAATCCGGCTGGCAAGTTCACAAAGTTCGTAGCCATTCTGTCCCACTTGTCAGACTTCGACCCCATGCCTGTCACGCAGAATCTCGAGCGCTAGCGTAACCTCGGCCTTTTTTTGCGCCTTTGACCAGCCCAGCGAATCACCGAAGATATCTACCAATTCCTCGATCAGCGCACGGGGCAACTGGCCCAAATATGCCAGCATCGTCCGGCGAAGCAGCAAGTCATCCAAGTGAACGACCTTTTCGTGCTGCGCCAGAAAAATCACCTCACGCCGGGTCATATCCGGCTTGTGCTTTAGCGGGGTGTCCTCACCGGCAGCCATGAACGCGGCGACATCCTTCGCCCGCGTTCCGTATCGGTTGAAAAGAATCTTAGGCCACGGCGCCGACAGGTTGATGGTTTTCATGAACTGAACCTGGGCGTAGCCTGTCCAGGGAAAATCCCTGCCGCCGCCGATGGGACATTGCTGCGTATTCCGATTTCGTTCGCGGCCTAAGAATGCCAGCGCCTTATCAGTCACCTGCTCGGAGAAGGCGCGATAACTCGTCCACTTGCCACCAACCAGTGAATAAACCCCGATTTCGCCCAGTTTATCTTCCTGAATGTGGTGGTCGCGAGTAATTTGTCCGGCCATTTTGGCCTTCGAATAAGCCAATGGACGCACGCCTGAAAAGCGAAAAACTATCTGCTCGCGCCCGACTTTGATATCCGGAAAGACGCGCTCTAACATGCCGATAAAATAATCCGCTTCGTCATCCGTGCAGCGGGCTTCATCGGGATTTTCGATGGGGATGTCGGAGGTGCCGATCAACACTTTGTCGCCCAGCGGGAAAATCAGCACAATGCGGCCATCCTCGTTTTCGAAGAAGAATTCGTTTTTGCCGATGGCGGCGCGCAGCTCGGGATGGTCGAGAATCAGGTGTGAGCCTTTGGTGCCGCCGATATAACGCGTCGACAGGCCGAGGGTCCGGTTTGAGGCGTCAATCCAGGGGCCGGCAGCATTGATGATCAACTGCGGTCGAACGTCGAACGTCGAACCGGTCATTTCGTCTTTCAGTGTAACTGTGTTCCCGTTGATCCCGCTGAACGAGAGGTAATTGATCGCGCGGGCATGTTTTCCCTCCGCTTCGGCATCCAGGATGAGTTCGACGGTCAGACGTTCGGGACTGAAGATGGCGCCATCGTAGTAGGTGGCGGTGTAGCGGATTTGGGGATTCAGACGATTCCAGAGTTTCAGCGATGCGGCGCGATTGCGGAATTGATGCCGCGGGACGGTACCCTGGCCGCGTGTGTAAGCATCATAGAGCATCAGGCCGATTTTGATCACCAGCGCGCCGCGTTCGGACGGCTTTTCCAGCCAGCCAAGAAATTTGAGCGGAGCGTTCAGGATGCCCGAAAAGACTTTGAAGATGGGGATGGTGGTGGGCAGCGGGCGGACGAGGTGGGGCGCATTTTCGATCAGACGGTTGCGTTCCTGCACCGCCTCACGCACCAGGCGGAATTCCCCATTTTCGAGATAGCGGATGCCGCCGTGCGCCATGTGGGAGGAGGCCGCGCTCGCGCCCGAGCAAAAGTCGGCGCGGTCAATCAGCAGTGCGTCCACGCCATTGACGGCCAAGTCGCGAAACACTCCCGCGCCGTTAATGCCGCCGCCGATAATGAGAACGGAGATTTCAGGATTCTTGCGAAGTGTTTGAAAGATTTGTTCTCGGTTCATATATGTATCGCGCTCCCCTCCACCCCATGTGCCGCTTCCATCAGCGCCTCCGAAAGCGTCGGGTGGGCATGGACGTTGCGGGCAATCTCGGCCGGGGTCAGTTCCATCATGCGCGCCAGGGTCAGTTCGGGAAGCAGCTCGGTCACTTCCGGGCCGATCATGTGCGCGCCCAAAATCTCGCCATACTTCTCATCCACGATGATCTTCACCCAGCCGGCGTAGTCGCCCAGTCCGAGCGCCTTGCCATTCGCCTGGAACGGGAAACGTCCCACCTTGACGGCGTGGCCGCGTTCCCTGGCCTGCGCCTCGCTCAACCCGAAGGAGGCAATCTGTGGCTGGCAGTAGGTGGCGCGCGGCATCATCTCGTAATCCAGCGCGACCGTTTCTTGCCCGGCAATATTCTCGGCGCAGACGATCCCCTGCGCTGAGCCGACGTGCGCCAGCATCAGTTTGCCGGTCACGTCGCCAATCGCCCAGATGCCCGGCACGTCCGTCGCCATTTTTTCGTCAATGACGATGAAGCCGCGCTCCGAAATTTTGACGCCGACTTCCTCCAACCCCAGTCCTTTGGAATTGGGCCGGAAGCCGATCGCGACCAGGGCCTGCTCCGCTTCGAGGACCTTTATCTCACCCGCGGCAGATACCGTTACCCGCACGCCCCCATTCGTTGTCCCGCTCGCCGCGAGCGACTCGACCTTATGCCCGGCCAGCGCTTTAATGCCGCGCTTCTTGAAAGCCTTATCCAATTCTGCGCTGACTTCTTCATCTTCTAGCGGGACGAGGCGCGGCAGCATTTCGACCAGCGTCACCTCTGAGCCATAGGAATTCCACAGCGTGGCAAACTCAACGCCAACCGCCCCCGCGCCGATAATGACCGCCGACTTGGGCAGTTTCTCCTGTTGGATGGCTTCCAGATAGGTGACGACATTCTCGCCGTCCACCTTCCATCCCGCGGGAACCATCGCGCTGGCTCCCGTCGCAACGATAATGTTCCTGGCCTTGAGTTGGGTGACTTGGCCGTCTTTGTCTGTGACGGCAACCGCATCCTTCGCCGTCAGTTTCGCCGTTCCCATGTGGACAACGATGTTATTTTTCTTCATCAAGAAGCCAATGCCTTTGACCAATCTATCCGACACCTGGCGCGAGCGTTTGACGGCTGCGGGAAAATCCAATTGCAGGTTTTCGAACGAAAAGCCAAATTCCTTGCCGCGCTCGCGCAGGATGTGCGCCACTTCTGCATTACGCAGCAGCGCCTTGGACGGGATGCAGCCCACGTTCAGGCACACGCCGCCCAGCCATTGCTTATCCACGATGGCGGTCTTCTGCCCGAGTTGCGCGGCGCGGATGGCGGCGACGTAGCCCGCAGGCCCCGCACCGATGACGATGAGGTCGTAAGTGCTCATAGGAACTCCTTGGTGTGAGGGTATCAAGTATACACGTAAACAGGTAGAACCGAGTTTTGATGCAACAAACATGATAAAATTAAATCAGAGTCAACATTCGGCAGGAGCAATAGAGTGAAAATCACTCGTATCATCTGGCTTCGCCAGTACGTTGTAAAAATCGAAGCAAAACATGGCATTTACCCTGAAGAAATGCGACAAATTCTCATGGGCGCGCCTCGTATCCGACTCGTAGGAAAAGGCCAATCACATGAGGGCGAACACCTGTATGTCGCTTACGGGCAAACAGATTCAGGGCGCTATCTGACCATCTTTTTTATCCACAAAGCTGGACACGAAGCCTTGATCATCAGCGCCCGTGACATGGATAGCAAGGAGCGAAAACAGTATGGGAAAAAATAAACTGACTCGCGACCCGATGCCTGATTCTTCCGCCAGCATCGATGAGATCGTCGAATTCTGGGACACTCACAGCACTGCGGATTACGATGACGAGATGCAAGACGTGACATTCGACATTGACCTCCGCGAAGAGGCTTTCGTCGTGGCGCTTGTGCCAGAACTGGCAGAAGTGATCGGGCGCGCAGCGAAGGCAAGAGGGGTGACGACCGAAACGCTGGTCAACCTGTGGCTGGCTGAAAGAGTCAAAGTACCTGCTTGAGGCAGACGCCTCCCAGCCACTGCTTGTCCACAATGGCAATCTTCTGCCCGAGTTGCGCGGCGCGAATGGCGGCCACGTAGCCCCCAGGTCCCGCGCCGACAACAATAACATCATATGATTCCATGATGGATCTCCGTCAGAGAATATGCCGGTCACAGACCAGGCGAAAGTGATAACCGTAGATCGCAAAGCTAATTGCCAGCGGAAACAGGCGTGGGCGGCGAAAGAGCGTCCACAGGAAAAGATTCCAGTATTGGAGGCGTTCCTTGCCGACGATCCCTAGTTGGACAATAGAGCGGAAAAATGCCCTGACATATTGGAAGTTAAAGGGAATGGTGATCTTTGGCGGCTTGTATTCTTTCAGGAAGGTTTTAACGCGGGCATAGTAGTTTTTTGGAGCGTAGAGATACCCAACAACAGCCCGGTAGCCCCTCTGCAGTGTTTCGAGGCTCATCTTGGGAATAATGTTCGTTGCGCCGTCTACGTTATCGCCTGAGAATGCCCCATCCAGGCGCTTCTCACGCTTCAAGCGTTCGTAAAGCCGGGTACCGATGGGAGCTTGCAGCAGGCCGACCATGGCGGTCACAATGCCACTTTCTTGGATGAAGTCAATTTGCCGCTGGAAAATGGAAGGGGTGTCGCTGTCGAATCCGATGATGAAACCGCCCTGAACCTGCAAACCGGCGCGCTGGATGCGTTTCACGTCTGCGACCAGGTCGCGGTGCCGGTTCTGTGTCTTGTTGCACTCGGCCAGGCTGTCTTCGTCCGGCGTTTCAATGCCGATGAAGACCGTGGTGAAACCCGCCTGTGCCATCAAGTTCATGAGCTTTTCATCGTCAGCTAGATTGATGGAAATCTCCGTATTGAACGGCATGCCAGCTATCCCCTTGCGCCATTCGATCAAGGCAGGCAACAGGTCTTCCTTGAGATGCCTCTTATTCCCCATGAGGTTATCGTCAACGAAAAAGACGCTCTCACGCCATCCGAGCTGGTACAGCCCATCCAACTCGCGAATGATCTGCCCGGCGGTTTTGACGCGCGGCCGGTGTCCAAAAAGTACGGTAATGTTGCAAAACTCGCAATCGAAGGGGCAGCCGCGCGAATACTGGACCGACATGGTCGCGTAGTGCTTCAAGTCGGCCAGTTCCCACAGCGGTGCAGGGGTTTGTTGGATATCGGGAAATTCCGTCGAGGTGTAAACGTGTCTTGCCTGACCCTGTTCAAGGTCCCGCAGGAAAGGCGGGAGTGTCACCTCGGCTTCGTTCAGCACAAAATGGTCTACATTCTCGAACTGCGCGTACTCAGCAGTGAAGAGCGGCCCTCCGGCAACGATTTTCAAGCCGGCCGCCTTACAGCGGGTAATGACTTGGCGGGTGGATTCCCTCTGGACGACCATGGCGCTGACGAAGGCGTAATCTGCCCAGGCCAGATCCTTATCGTTGAGTTTTCTCACGTTCAAATCCACCAGGCGTTTCTCCCATCGAGAGGGCAGCATGGCAGCTACAGTCAGCAAGCCCAGGGGTGGCGTGGAAGCCTTTTTGCGGATAAATTTCAGGGCATGTTTGAAACTCCAGAACGTATCTGGAAACTCAGGATAAATTAAAAGTATTTTCATCTCAATCTCCAATCCAAGATATAACGAGGAAGCCATTATCATCCGGTGATCTTCTCTGCTTCGCGATACGATAGCAGATCTTTTTGTCGAAATCCCTTGCTGATCGGCTTACTTCTATCGGGGCGGTGTTGACGAACGGTGGTTTAGACTTTCCCCTCGTCTCTGCCTCCTCACGAATCATGGAGACGGATATTGCGCCGCGTTGACCTCGTCAATTGTCATCAAACTTGCTCCCATTATAGCGCAGGAGACAACAGAAAGGACATTGACTGCCACTATTCTTAGGGAATTCTTACTATATGGGCGCGTCTCTAAGAAAAGATCTAAAACTTGGCACTATGACCAATTTTGCAAACTATCCGCTACTTTCGCCAGGAACCAATCAGCGGATGCGCCATTCAGGATGCGGTGAGCGAAGGTCGCTGATGGTAGGTGGTAATAGGGCGAGACCCAATCGTAGCCGCGTTGGATCGCAAAAGCCGCGCCGACTTGCGCGGCTTCCTGTCCAATGCCGGAGATGTGGAAGGCGATCTTGCCCTGGCGGTGCAGCACCCAGGCGCGCTCGTCCACGCGGCGGGAAAGAAGCATTTGGATAGGGGATAGGTCAAGGTGCTGAACGTGACGGAGATCGTGGTGGGGTGGGTGAATAGGCCTCAAGCGGACCTCCCGCAGGTACAAAGTCTGCGGGAGGTTTTGTTTGCGTTGCTATCATCAATGCAGGCGAAGCTTCGTTAGGCAATTACCGTTCGTTTTTTATCACCGTCCCCGCTTTGATCTGCTCGAACAGGGCGACAGTTTCTGGCTCTGGCTTGATCCCCAGTTCATTGTCTAAATTCCGGCGGCAAATATGATATTGCTCAATTGCTGTGCTGCGCCACCCGGCGATTGCGAGTAAATACATAATCTGTCGGTGGGCGGACTCTATCAGAGGATCCATCTTTAACTGACTGGAGGCATAATGATTTGCCAGGTCATAGTGACTCAAGTTTTGGTGATAATTTGCCAGGTGCTGCAATGCTTCCATTTGCTGGCGGAAGTAGTAGCGACGATGGGATTGCAGCCACTCTTGAAGCCCTGCCTCTTCGTTGAAATTCAGGCCCTCCAGGAAATCCCCTCGATAAAGTTCCGTGGCGGTCTTAAGTTGGGCCATGCAGAATGGGCAGGATACCAAGTTTTCATGAATGTGTGCTCTTGTTGTTCGGATATGTCTTTCAAAGGAATCAATGTCCAGCAGAAAATCACTTGCAAGGTTAACTTGAACCTTGCTGACCGTGATTTCCAATAAAGGCGAGGGGGCTTGATGATCTTGAATGGCTTGCCGAATATCTGATAGGGCTTTGCGCAAATTGGCGCGGGCAACCCCATTGGCCCGATCCGGCCAAAACAGCTCGGACAGGGTCTCGCGCATGTGAGGCCGTTTTGACTCAACAGCCAGATAAGCCAGCAACGCGCTCATTTTATTGTAATTGAAAGTTGAGACCCGCGTGCCGTTCAGGTGTATTTCAAAATGCCCTAACAGGTATAACCCCACACGGCTCATGAAATTATTATATAAAGAAATTGCCACTCGATACAATTTTTTCATGCCACCTAACAAAACTGTAAGGTGGCAGCTCAATAAGATGGGGGATGGATGTTTGCAAACTACCACCATCCCCTAAACTATTATTACAGTGCAAAGTTCTGGAAAAACTCGGCTCTCTGGGATTTGCCGTGATAGACCACCATATCTGGCGGTCGGCGGTAATGCGAGATTAATCTCGCCCTACATTTGGGTAGCCACCACGGGGATTCCCAATGAACCATTTTTATTTTAGCATGGTAGAATCTTCGCCATGTCCTACGCTGAAACCATCGCCAACCAACTTAACGTCCGCCCGCATCAGGTGGAAGCCGCCATCCGCCTGCTCGACGAGGGCAACACCGTCCCCTTCATCGCCCGCTACCGCAAGGAAATGACCGGCACGCTCGACGACGAGCAAGTGCGCATCGTCGCCGATGAAGTCGTCCGCCTGCGCGCCATTGACGAGCGCCGCGCCGTCATCCTGGCTTCCATTGAGGAGCAGGGCAAGCTGACCGACGAACTGCGCGCCGCCATCCATGCCGCTGCAACGATGACCGCGCTGGAAGACCTCTACGCGCCCTACAAGCCCAAACGTCGCACGCGCGCCATGATTGCGCGTGAAAAGGGACTCGAAGGCCTGGCTACCCACATCCTGAATCAGACCATTACCCAGCGCCCGATAGAAGAGATTATCAAAGAGTCGTATCTTTCGGAGCAGGTCGCCACCGTTGCAGAAGCGTTGCAAGGGGCGCGTGACATCGTCGCTGAAACGATCAGCGATAATGCCGAAGTGCGCCAGTCCACGCGCGAGAAGGCGCTGAAATTCGCCAAAACCACGGTCGAAAAGGTCGAGGATGCGGTTGATGAAAAACGCGTCTACGAGAGTTACTACGCCTTCGAAGGCCGCGTCGAACGCCTCCAGCCGCACCAGATTCTGGCCTTGAATCGCGGCGAGAAAGAAGGCATTCTCAAAGTCCGCGTCGAGATCAACGAGCGCGATTGGCGCGCCGCCGTCGAAAATGTCTTCGCAGCCGATATTCTCTCACCCTTCGCCGACGAACTGGCACTGGCCGAAGAAGACGCCGCCAGCCGCCTGCTGCTGCCATCCATCGAGCGCGACGTGCGCCGCGAACTGAGCGAAAAAGCCGACGGCCACGCCATCAACGTCTTTGCCACCAACCTGCGCGCCCTGCTCGGCCAGCCGCCGCTGGCGGGTCAGACGGCGCTCGGCATTGACCCCGGCTTCCGCACCGGCTGCAAAGTGGCTGTGGTTGACCCGACCGGCAAACTGCTCGATAGCGGTACTATTTATCCCCACGCACCTAAAAACGACTGGGCCGGCGCGCTGACGACGCTCGAAGATATGATCAACCGCCACCACGTCACGCTCATCACCATCGGCAACGGCACGGCTTCCCGCGAAACCGAACAACTGGCGGCTGAACTCACACGCAACACGCAGCAAACAAAATATCTCATCGTCAACGAGGCCGGGGCGTCGGTCTATTCGGCCAGCCCGCTTGCCCGCGCCGAATTCCCCAACCTCGACGTGTCCATTCGCGGCGCGGTCTCCATCGCCCGCCGTGCCCAGGATCCGCTCGCCGAACTGGTCAAGATAGATCCCAAATCCATCGGCGTCGGCCTGTACCAGCACGACGTGAACCAGGCCGCCCTGACTCACGCCCTGGATGGCGTGGTCGAAAACGTGGTCAATAACGTCGGCGTGGATGTCAACACGGCTTCGTCTGCGCTGCTGACGCATGTGGCGGGTGTCGGCCCCAAACTGGCAACCTCCATCGTTTCCCACCGCGATGAAAACGGCCAATTCAAATCCCGCGCCGAACTGCGTAAGGTCAGCGGCCTCGGCCCCAAAGCCTTCGAGCAATCGGCCGGTTTCATGCGGATTCGGAATGGGGATGAGCCGTTGGATGGGAGCGCGATCCACCCGGAAAGTTATCCCGTTGCCCGCGCCGTTTTGCAGCGCGCCGGACTTCAGCCTGAGTCGCCGTTGACCGAACGTAAACCGGCGCTGGACGCGCTGCTCGCCAAAATCCCGCTCGAAAAACTGGCCGCCGAACTGAACTGCGGACTCCCGACGCTGAAGGATATCCTCGAACAGTTGCTGCGCCCGGGCCGCGACCCGCGTGCCGACACCCCGGCGCCAATTCTGCGCTCCGATGTGCTCAACATGGAAGACCTGGCCGTCGGCATGACGCTCAAAGGCACCGTCCGTAACGTGGTTGATTTTGGCGCTTTCGTGGATATCGGCGTCAAGCAGGATGGCCTGCTGCACCGCACCCAAATCCCCTTTGGAACAGTGTTAAAAGTGGGCGATATCATTGACGTGGAAATCCTGAAAATCGAACCCGAGCGCGGGCGGATCAGCCTGGGCTTTGCAGGAAAATAGTCCAAAACTCACCGGGACGTGGACGAAGGCGAATTTTTTACTCCGACATCAGCCAATCGCGCAGCGCGGTGACCTGAGATGCGTCTTTTCTACAGTGGCAAATAACGCACTTGCCCTTCCCATTCCCCTTCGCAGCTACATTCCGCCAATAGCAAGATGTCGTCAATCACACGCGCGATGGGAGCGGTCTGACTCACAGCGAACATGCCAGGCATCGGCAATCCGTTGCTGACCCGCGCATATGCGTGTGCTGTCATCGTGCTGACGTCATGTGTCAGCACGATGCGCTCTTCTCGAGCTGCCCATTCGAGAATCTCTCGGTCCTGTGTTTCCCCAAGCCCTACGTCTTGAGCGCGGACAATATCGAGGTCCGCTTTTCGCCGCAGCACACCGCGCAGGATGTCGTTGTCGAAATCTTCATCTACGAGAAAATGAAGCGGATTGCTCATGGGTGAGCAGTCCGGCGCGCCAGCAGTCGCTCTCGCACGCCTTGGGGCGGAAACCGCGTCTCATTCTCTCGACGCACTTGTTCAGCGACTTGATGCCGCTCTTCAAGGTATGTATCTACATCCTCACGATGCCAGAGGTAGTAAGTGATGGTGGCGTAGATATCGGTGAGATTAAGAGAGGGATACTTGAGCAAAATCTCCTCGGCGGCGTAGCCCTGGTTAAACGCGCCAATGACAGTTTCCAATCGCACCCGCGTTCCTGCCAACCGTAGGACGCCATTCTCGTCCATCTGGAGCGGCGCTACCTGCGCCACTAAAGCGTCAATGATCATGGGGCTTTGTCCTCCTTCCAAAAGGGACTTGCAGTCTACACCCTTATTCTCTGCGATTGAATTGTAGCATGGATACACGACGGATGCAACTAACCTATCGCTGGATGTTTTCTTGTTGTTACTCGACTTATAATCGGCGTGGTAAAATCAACCCGTTTGCTCCCCAAACCTATGACCGCCCAACTCGCCGAATTCACCCTCCCCCAGCACCACGTCACTGACCAGAACGGGCCCGTGCGCTGGATCTGGTCGCACGCCACGCGCCACTGGTGGATCATCGTCATGATCCTGGCCGGCGCGATTGGCAACGCGGCCCTGGCTGCGGTTGTCCCGATGCTGACCGGGCAAGCCTTCAACGAGATGCTTGCCAGGCCGCCGCGCACAGAGTTACTGCTTCCCCTGGCTTTGATCATCGGCGGCTCCCAAATCCTGCGCGGCATTCTGCAACTGGGACGCAACTTCGGCTCAGAGTTGATCGCGCAGCGCGTTGAACGCAATATCCGCGACGAGCTGTATGTCACCCTGCTCGGCAAGAGCATGACCTTCCACAGCATCCAACCCGTCGGCGATACTATGGCGCGCGCCACCAACGACGTGCGCGAGGTCAACTTCATGTTCAGCCCGGGCGTCAGCCTGGTGACCGGCTCGTTGTTCTTCCTGGTCATGCCCTTCGTCTTCGCGCCGCGCTACCATCCTGCCCTGCTGCTCACCCCGGCGCTCTTCACTCTTGCATATTTCTTCGCCCTGTGGCAATACTTGCATTCACTCTCGCCCGTTACCGATGCAGTCCGCAGCGCCTTCGGAAAGATGAACTCGCGTTTATCCGAGGTGCTCGACGGCGTGGAGACGGTCAAGGGCGCGGCGCAGGAGGAAGCCGAGGTCGGGCGCTTCGATACGAACGCCCGCCGCTTCCGCAATGCTTACGTCCGCCAGGGCGACTTGGAAGCCCGCTTCCTGCCGATGCTGCTTTTCGGTATTGCCCTGGCCGGCGGCTTGTTTCACGCCCTGCTGCTCTTCCGCCAGGGGCTGCTGAACACCGGCGACGTGGTCGCCTACTTCGGCTTGCTATTGATGCTGGATTTTCCCACCTTTGCTTCATCATTCGCCTACACGCAGCTTTCGCTCGGCATCTCCAGCGCCCGGCGCATCCTCGAACTGATGAACCGCGAGAACAACCTCGACCAGAATGAAATTGGCTTTTCTGGTGAAATGAAAGGGCAGGTTGAATTCCGAGACGTTTCCTTCATCTATGAGGGGATAAGGGATAAGGGACAAGGGAGCGGAATCCCCCTATCCCCTAACTCCTACCCCCTAACTCCTGTTTCCCCTGAACAGGAACCCGTTCTCCAAAACATCTCCTTCACCGTCCATCCCGGCCAAACCGTCGCCCTCGTCGGGCAGACCGGCGCGGGCAAGACCTCATTGGTGAAGCTCATCAACCGCACTTACGACGCCACCCAGGGGCAGGCGTTTGTCAATGGCGTGGATGTGCGCGACTGGAACCTGGCCGCCTTACGCTCGCAGATTTCAATCATCGAACAGGATATCTTCCTGTTCTCCCGCTCGATTGCCGACAACATTGCTTTTGGCAAACCCGGGGCAACACGTGAGCAGGTCGAAACTGCCGCCAAAGCCGCCCAGGCGCACGAGTTCATCCTGGAATTCGAGAACGGTTACGAGACCGTGATTGGCGAGCGCGGCGTGACCCTCTCCGGCGGGCAGCGCCAGCGACTGGCGCTGGCGCGCGCCTTCCTGACCGACCCGCGCATCCTGATCCTGGACGACTCGACCAGCGCAATTGACAGCGCCACCGAAGATAACATCCAGCGCGCCATCGCCAACGCGGCGCGCGGCCGGACGACCTTCATCATCACCCACCGCCTCTCGCAGATCCGCTGGGCCGATCTGATCATCGTCCTGCGCAAAGGCAAAATTGCGGCCATTGGCAATCACGATCAGTTGCTGAAAACGTCGGAAGCCTATAGCAGGATTTTTAGAGAATAGAGAATAGAGAATAGTTCAGCCAAGCGATTGCCTGCCCTGGCGGGCTAGGCCAGGGAAATCGCCGCTACCAGATCGCGAAGTCCATGCTTCGACAGGCTCAACACACCGCCTGCGTGGACTTCCAGCCGACGAAGGGCTTGCCCTGAGCTTGCCGAATGGTCGGCTTTGCGGCCTTTGTTGGTGCAGTTTTAACTGCCTAAAACGAGCAGGCTTAATAGTTACCACGAGTCTTTAGTTGTGAGCCGAAAGTGAAAACAAAACGCCTGCTCCCTCTTTCCCGACCAACCGACCACCCGACTACCCGACTAACGACTACCCGACTATCAGACTATCAGACTAACCATGTCCTTCTTCGCCGGACTTAATGCAGAAAAATACGACCGCCAATACTCCGACCGCCAACTGAGCGGGCGTATCGCCGCCTACTTCAAGCCGCAAGCCAAACGACTGGCCCTCATCGTCACATTGGTGATCGTCATTTCGATCATCAGCGCGGCGCTGCCGGTCGTAGTCAGCAAAAGCATTGACCTGCTCAAGGGTCAGCCCACGCTGAACGCCATCAGCCTGGTCGGGCTGGCGGTGTTCTTCGTCGGCGTAGTTACCTGGGGGCTGAACTGGGCGCGCCGCAGCCTGACGGTGCGCGCCGTGGGCGATGTGGTCCTCGAACTGCGCACACAGGCTTTCCGGGCCGCCGCGGCGCACGATCTCTCTTTCTACGATCAGTTCTCCTCCGGGCGCATCCTCTCGCGCATCACCTCGGATAGCAACGATTTCGGGCAACTGGTCGTCATCGTCACCGACGTGACCTCGCAGCTCGTCCAGGCAGTACTGCTGGGCGTGGTGCTCGTCCTCACCGAATGGCGACTGGCCCTGCTCCTGTTCTCGTTCCTGCCGTTCCTCTTCCTGCTGGCGCTCGGTTATCGCCGCATTGCCCGGCGCGTCACCAAGCGCGGTATGCAAGCCATGGCCGACGTCAACGCTGCCATCAAAGAGACCATCAGCGGCATCGCCATCGCCAAGAACTTCCGCCAGGAGAACAACATCTTCGCCACCTTCGACGCCGCCAACCGCACCTCCTACCAGGTCAACGTACGGCGCGGCTTCGTGCTCTCGTTGGTCTTCCCCACGCTCAACGCCCTGGGCGGGATCGGCGCCGCCATCCTGGTCTACGTGGGCGGCCTGAGCGCGGCAGCGGGTGCGGTCTCCGCCGGGGCCTGGTACCTGTTCATCTTGAGCCTCGACCGTTTCCTGTTCCCGGTGATGAACCTCTCGGCCTTCTGGGCGCAGATCCAGCAGGGATTGGGGGCCGCCGAGCGCGTCTTCGCCCTGATAGACGCCGATCCGAACGTCATCCAGATTGACTCGCTGGATGCACCCAGTTTTAAGGGCGACATCCGCTTCGAGGGGCTGGGATTCCGTTATGTAGAAAACGAGCCGGTGCTCACGGACTTCAACCTGCGCATCCACCCGGGCGAGAACCTGGCCCTGGTCGGGCACACCGGCGCGGGGAAGACCTCGATTGCCAGGCTGATCGCCCGCTTCTACGAGTTCAATAGTGGGCGACTACTGATAGACGGCATGGACATCCGCACTTTTGAGCTGACAAATTATCGCCGCCAGCTTGGCATCGTCTCGCAAGCGCCGTTCCTGTTCTCCGGCACGGTGGCTGAAAACATCCGTTATGCAATCCACGACGTGACCGACGCCGAGATGACCGCGCTGGCGCAGCGCATCGGCGAAGGCGAGTGGCTGGAGACCCTGCCCGACGGCCTGGAGACGCAAGTCGGCGAACGCGGCGGGCGGCTCTCGATGGGACAGCGTCAATTGGTGGCGCTGATGCGCGTGTTGGTGCAAAAACCGGCCATCTTCATCCTGGACGAGGCCACCGCCAGCATTGACCCCTTTACCGAATGGCAGATCCAGCAGGCGTTGAAACTCATTCTGGCCGAGTCCACCAGCATCCTGATCGCCCACCGGTTATCCACCGTGAAGGCGGCAGATCGGATTGTGGTCATGGAAAAGGGGAAGATTATCGAGGCAGGCAGCCACGACGGGCTGCTGGCGCAGGGCGGTCACTACGCCATGCTGTACAACACATACTTCCGCCACCAGTCCCTGGCGTATGTGGAATCCGTGCGGGAGATGGTTGAAAAATAAGTTATGACACCAAAAAAGAAAGCCCTTGACTTGCTTCCCGAAGAATTCGACAGCTACGAACAGGCAGCCGAATTCTGGGATACGCATGATACCACCGAATATTTACAAGATTCGCGCCCTGTCAAAATGGCCGGCGAGTTCCGCGGACGACGCTATGAAGTCGAGATCGAGCCAGGCGTCATTCAGGCATTGCGCAAGCAAGCCAGAAAAAAAGGCGTTCCCGTCAGCCGCCTGGCAAATGATATGCTGCGCCAGCAGTTAACGGTGCACAAAGTAGTATAACAAAAAGTCCCTGGCACTTTCAAGAGAGCCGGGGACGTTTTGTAGGATAGCGTATGTGGAGCAGGCGAGGGAGTTGGTGGAGAAGTTGGAAAGTTGAAAGTTGGTTGTATAATAAGAAAAGTTGAAGTAAAAGGTTGTTATTCGTCGCGAGGAAAATCCTATGTCCATACCCAAGATTGTAAAGGCGCAACCGCTGGATGATTACAAAATCCGCCTGGAATTTGCCGATGGCGTTACTGGTGAAGTTGACCTTTCCCATCTGGCTGGAAGAGGCGTGTTTGCACGCTGGAACAATTACGAGAATTTCAAGAAGATTTCTGTCGAAGGGGGCAGATGGCTTGCGTGGTCAGATGACATTGACATTGACGCCGATACCCTCTACATGAAGCTGACCGGAAAAACTCCTGATGAGCTTTTCCCCATCCTCAAGGAAGACCTTGCCTATGCCTGAGATTAGCCGCTTTTACGGCATCGTTATTCGCATGTTTTACGACGATCACAATCCGCCTCATTTCCATGCGCTGTATGGCGATGACGAAGCGTGGGTCAACATCAACACGCTGGCGGTGTTTCATGGCAGTCTCCCATCGCGCGCATTAGGCCTGATGATTGAATGGGCATCCATGCATCAGGATGAACTCCGTCTCGATTGGGAACTTGCCAGAAAACAGCAAAAACCCGAAAAGATTGCGCCCCTGAAATAAAGCCGCGACAGTAATTCAAACGCTGCCTATCGCAAACTGGCGATGCTGCGGGTATTGCCGCGCTGTACAGCACGTATTTCTGCCATCAGTCCCTGGCGTATGTGGAGCAGGCGAGGGAGTTGGTGGAAAAATAAGTTATGACAACCAAAAAGAAACCCTTTGATTCGCTTCCCGAAGAGTTCGACAGTTACGAGCAGGCCGCCGAATTCTGGGATACGCATGATACCACCGACTACCTGCAAGATTCGCGCCCAATCAAAACGATCAGCGAGTTCCGCGGACGACGCTATGAAGTTGAAATCGAGCCAGGCGTCATTCAGGCATTGCGCAAGCAAGCCAGAAAAAAAGGCGTTCCCGTCAGCCGCCTGGCAAATGATATGCTGCGCCAGCAGTTAACGGTGCACAAAGTAGAATAAAAAAAAGTCCCAGGCACTTTCAAGAGAGCCGGGGAAGTTTTGTTGAACTGGCGTTTGTGGAACAGGTGCAGGAATTGACGGGAACAACTGAATCGGCGGCGTTGGGACGCGCACCCCACAGGAAGAAACCAGCGCCGAACAGCGATTTCTCTCCCGCTGCGGCGACTGACGGGAGAGACGGCGTAAAGTCATCTCTTCTTCTCGAACTCGTGCTATACTGATATTAATCTTTGGCAGTCCATAAGCCGTTGACCCGCCAATGATAGCCTGAGATCGGGCTACCACATACGGCGGGTGAAAAAATAGTTAGCCCGCCTTTATTGACAAAACGAGTCTTCACTCAGAGAGCAAAGGCCAAGGATATGTCCGACCAGCCAGTAAGCAAATCAACAATTACAAAGCGCATTTTTTGTAACCACTGTAACACTATAACTCGTCATACACTGAAAGCCTCACACAAGCAGGATTATCACGAGGAGGACCCAGACGGAAGTATTACCTACTGGGCAGAGTCAGAATACCTTTTCTGGGTTTGTGCAGGATGTGATACAGGCGTATTAGAAGATAAATCCACAGATGCCGGTATGCATGACGAGAAAGGCAATCAAATTTTCGACTCGAGATTCTGGCCTAAAAGAGGTACGCACGACCTAAAAGAGAAGTTCTTTCTCCAACTACCATCGAAACTAAGTCGAATATATCACGAGACGATTAGGGCGTTTAACAATGGGCTTTATACATTGACAGCGGCTGGCCTTCGTGCATTGATAGAAGGAATATGTTCAGATAAACAAGTTGCCGGACCGAACTTAAAGAACCGAATCGATAACCTGACCGCTCACTTGCCAAAGAATATAGTTGACAACCTTCATGGCTTCCGGTTCATGGGAAATGACGCTGTGCATGAATTAGCAACGCCAGATAGACATGATCTCCAAATTGCCTTAGAGGTAAGTGAAGACTTGCTTAACTACCTTTATGAGTTAGATTACAAGGCATCTCGACTGCCCAAACCCAAGCAAACTGCCTCATCTTCAAATTCAAATGATGATTTCTAAAGCGGATTAGCCCGCTTTCTGAAACACTTTAAAACTGAGAAGAAGGCAATTTAAAACACAGTAATTCTTCTCCTGTCTGATTGGAGATCTCGTTTGGCATGGAAAGGAGAGTACGTGATGATGGATTGGAATGTTGTTGCAGCAACTGCTATTCACCTTGTTACAATCTTCCTCACTAAAGCTGGGGAAGAAATAGCAGAGAAAACAGGTGAACATATTTTCGTTCTTATTAAGGAGAAACTTAAAGGGGACAAAGAAGCAAGAAACATCTTGAATAACTTCACAAAGAAACCGGTCAGATACAAAGGGGCATTAATTGACATAGTCAGGGAAAAAGCCGAAACAGATCTTTTGTTTGGAGAAAGATTAAGAACCATCATCCAGAATGAGTTTGGGGATAACTCGAATAAGATTTTGCAAATTGCCGATGGTGTTGGAATAGCCCAAGCGGCCGGTAGCCACTCATCAGCAACATCAAAAGTCGAAGAGCGTAAGAAGTAAAGTATATCCTTGCATTATCAACGTTCGTACACTGAGTTGGGATTCTGAATATGCCTGAGCCAAACGAAACAATAAAACAAGAAGCAGAAGGAACTGGAATAGCTCAGGCTGCTGGATCAGGTGCTAAAGCATATGCCAAAACCATATTCAATATCCCAATCGAAAAATTTCTCATAGCAGAGTTGACAACATCAATTATTGTTCAATGGTTAACATATTGCGGTTCAGTGATTGTCCCTCAAATTGGTTTTTTTACAGGTACTTTTGCATGTTATTGTTTCCCCCTTATTTTCGGAATTAATTCAATCTATAGCCTTATTATGGGATTCCTGTTGAAAAATCGAACTATAAAATGGCTCAGCATCGTCTGTGGATTGAGTTCAATAATAATATGGGTACTCGGCTTAATATTGGTTCTTTTAGTGTTAGGTATTGAGCTCCTCGGAAGATTGTTCGGCCTAGATAATACATGGGAAACGATAATTTCCATAATTAGTACACCAACACCAATGTTTACACCGTGAAGTATTTTACCTTATGATACTACACGCCATTTGGCACAATCCAATCCGTTAGCCGCAAGCAGATTTCAAACCTGCGAAAACCTTGTCAAATACACCTCGATTGACCTGCGCGTGTACGTGTCCAATGCCAGCGACAAGGCTTGGCGCGGATCCACCCAGATATAGCCTTGCGCTTCATCGTTGAGGCTCACCTCCGTGCTATCGGCCTTGCAGGCAAAATCGAAAAAGATGAAATGACGATGTTTCCAGAAGGCGGTATCGTAGATAAATTCATGGAAATTGATGAATACGACTTCGTGAACGTCCAGCCCCGTTTCCTCTTTCGATTCCCGGATGACTGCCCGCTCTAGAAACAAAGACTTCCGAAGTCCCAGCCCCTACGGGGTGCTTCGCGAAGACTTCGGAAGTCTTTGTTTCATGGCTTGAAATATACTTGCCTTAAATCACTGATATCCATCGAGGTATGCAGGGCCAGGATGGCCCAGAAATCAGCGGCCGTGGCGCGGCGGCCGGCCATCTGCGCGGCGTAATCCCTCAGGAAGGCAAAGAAGGCTTCATCGCCGATGCGGACGCGCAGGGCTTCCAGAAAGAGCGCCCCGCGTAAGTAGACCGCGTTGGTGTAGGGTCGAAAACTGCCCAGATCGTAAATGCTGGCATTCACCCAACCGGATGGTTGAAAACCGTAGACGCGAAAATTCCACCACCAGCCCACCAGGTTTGGATACAGCGTCTCGTAGAAGATGCGCTCGCTGTAGATGCACAGGGCTTCGTCCAGCCAGGGTTCGAGCGCCTGGTCGTTACCCACTGTGCCGAACCACCAGGCATGGGCCGCCTCGTGGACGCCGATCGTGATCAGATTATTCCTTAGCGTGCCGCCATAGTCGCGATAAAAATCCTTGTTCAGGAAGAACAGGCTGCCATATTCCATGCCGTCCGGGTAGTAGGTCTCCACGATGCTCATACTGGCATAAGGATAGGGCGCAAAACGGTCACTATAGACCGAGAGCGCCGCTGCCACCGCCTGAAGAATAGCCTGGCCGGGGGCATCGTGGCCGGCAAAATAATAACTGGTGACCACGACCGGCCCGACAGTCGTGGTGCTGGTAAGGTACCTCGTACTGGCTGAAAAGACGAAGGCGCGGGCATTCGAAAGAGTGTAATGCATGCCCACGCCGGTTGGCTCAGCGGGCGCGCTGGCGGCAATCGTCACCGGCAAGGTGGGATCCGCCAATTGGATGGTCACGTCGAAATCAGCGCCATCGTAGACCAGGTGCTCGCCGACCGGTCTTGGCTCGTGCAGCAGCCAGCCCTGTCCGGATAGATAAGGTGTGACAAACGGGTACCAGTCCACCAGATTGGCCTGGGCGTTGTTATAACCAAAAATTTGGTTGAAAGACATCCATGGCAGGTATATCGCGAAATGCATGCTCAGGACGACCGCATCACCCGGGACGAGCGGTTGGGGCAAGTAAATTTCCAGCCGCTGCCCGTTCAGGAGGTAATCTGCGGAGGCTTGACCATTGATGGCAAGTGAACCCAACTGAAATGCCCCCATCCAGCGGTTCGGCTCGACCGCCAGAACGATGCTCGAAAGGGAATCAGCGGATAGGTTGGGATAGATAATGGTCTCGTCCACCGATAGGGAATGGTTGGTATAGTCCAGTAATACCGAGAGAACATACTGCGGTCGCGTGGGGACGGAAACCGGGATCGGTGTGGGGGGTAAAGGCAGTGCACTCGTCGGCGTTGGCGGTAAAGTTGGCGGAGGGACAGGCGTCAGAGTCGCGGGCGGAATCTCAATTGCACTCGCATCCGCCAGCGGCTGGAAAGGCGTGGGGGTGGGCGAGGGGTTGGGGTTGGGTGTGACCGTCGGCGGGATGGCAGTGAAAAACGCCGGGGATGGGGCTAAAAGATCGAGACCGGCGCAACCGGCCAAAGTCCAGGCCAGAACCGATAGAAGCAGGAAAGGGAGCGTCAGGGATGAGGTACGTTGCATGTCTGGTCTTTATTGTGAGTCCTTGTAACTGCTCAGGCCTGTCACCCTGAGGGAGCGTTCCTTCGGCTTCGCTCAAGACAAGTCTGTGCGACCGAAGGGTCTCAAGGCCAGTCAGAGGAGATTCTTCGCCGCTGGAAGCATGCCCTGAGCGCAGCGAATGGGAACACCAGCGGCTCAGAATGACAATCTGGTTGAGCAGTTACGAGTCCTTGAAGTATTTTCCGATAATATCAGAAATATCAACTGACGTGTGCTGGCGCAGGATGGCGAAGAAATCCGCGGCGGTGGCGCGCTTGAATGCCATTTGCGCGGCATAGTCTTTCAGGAAGGCAAAGAAGGTTTCGTCGCCGATGCGCTGGCGCAGGGCTTCGAGGAACTTGGCGCCGCGCAGGTAAACCGCCTGGCGATATGGTTCGTAACCGCCCGCTTTGGCGACGGGTGTATCCACCCAGCCGGTCGGCTGGTGATAATCAATGCGGTAAGCCCACCACCAGTCAATCAGGTCGGGATGGGCTCTCTCGTAGTAGACGTGTTCGCTGTAGGTGCAGAGGGCTTCATCGAGCCAGGGTTCGAGGGACTGGTCGTCGCCGACCAGTTCGAACCACCATTGGTGCGCGGTTTCATGCACGGCAATGATGGTCAGATAGTTTTTGGGCGTGCCATCGTATTGATTGTAGAAATCGCGGCTGAGAAAGTAGAGGCCGGAATATTCCATGCCGTCATTGAAATCGGCCTGCACCGCGCTGACGACGGCGTGCGGCGGCGGCCCAAAGCGCTCGGAATAAATCTGCACGGCCTGGGCGGTGGCCTGCATGACCGCCTCGCCGGCGGATGCAAAGTACGGATAATAGTAACTGAAGACCGTCACCGCGCCGACCGTCTGGCTCTTGACGGCGTATTCGCGGCTGGTCGAGAGGGCAAAGGTGCGCGCCTTTTCGAGACGGTAGCGCGTCCACTCACCGTTGGATTCTCCCGGCGCAGAGGCAGCCACGACCGGCACGCGGGCCGCGTCGGTGAAGCGCAGGTTGACCTCGAAATCGGCAGCGTCATAAACCAGATGTTCGCCGTAGAACCACGGGGCGTGCAGCAGCCAGCCTTGTTCTGAGACATACGGCACGATGAAGGGAAACCAGTGAGTCAGATTGCTGGCCTGCGCCGTCCAGCCGTAGATTTGCGGGCGGACATCGTTCGGGTCTGTATTGACATCCCGCCGCGGAAGGATAAGTTGAAATTTCAGGCCGAGGGTCAGCCTCGCGCCGGGCGCAAGCGGCTCGGAAAGATTGATTTCGAGCCGCTGTCCGGCCAACGTGTACGCCGTGGATGCCTGGCCGTCCACGGTCAAGGTATCCAGAATAAAACTACCGCGCCAGGTGTTCGCTTCAACTGCCAGGAGGAGGTTATCGAGCCTCTCGCCGGTTTGGTTCGGGTAAAGGATGGTTTGCTCAACCGAAAGATGATGCGCGTCATAGTCGAATGTGGCGAACAGCGTATATTGCTGGCGCTCCGGCGCGGGGATCGGCGTGGCACTCGGCGTGGAGGTCTCGGTGGGCGTGGCAAGCGCGCCAAAGGGCATCGGCGTAACGGTCACACCCGCGGGAGTGGGTGAGGATGCTGGCGAGGTGCAAGCGAAAAAAAGTAACGAGAAAAAAGTAAGGAGTATGAACTGAATTTTGGGCATGGGTGTGTACACCAAAGAGGTATGTCGCGGACTGACACAGGGTTTCTTGTTCGTTTCACTGACCCGTTATTCGCTGACTCGCTGACTCGTTGACTCGCCGACTCGCTGATTCGCCGAATCGCTGAATCGTTTTGTGTTTAACGATTTCTCCGCCGCAATATCCCCTGTCTTGGATTGAACAGGAAAGCCAACAGGAAAAAGGCCGTGGCGGTCAGGACGATGGCCGAGCCGGAGGTGATCCCAATGTAGTATGAGATGTATAGCCCGACTACGCCCGAAAGTGAGGCAATGGTGGCGGAAATCGTCATCATGGACGGCAGGCGGTTGGACAGCAGGGAAGCGGTGGCAGCCGGTGTGACCAGCATGGCGACCATCAGCGCGACGCCGACGGTCTGCATGGCGACTGCCACGCTGACGGCAATCAGCACCAGCAGGAGGTTATTGAGCCGGTTGACCGGCAGGCGCAGGGTGGTAGCCAGCACCGGGTCGAAGGAGATGGTCATAAATTCTTTGTAGAAAGCCAGGATGACCAGGATCACTGCCCCGCCGAAGACTGCCATCCAGACGAGGCTTTGGGGCGTGACGCTCAGCACGTCGCCGAAGAGAAAGTGACTCAAGTCCACGGCGTAACTGCGGACGGTGGAAATGATGGCGATGCCGAGGGCGAACATCCCGGCAAAGATGATGCCGATGGCGGTATCTTCCTTAATTTGGGCGTTGCGGGTGATGGCCCCAATCCCCAGCGAAGCCAGGACAGCCGTCCCCAGCGCCCACCAGAAGAGCGGTTCGCGTGCCCCGCCGCTGACGAGGTAGCCCACCGCCACGCCCGGCAGGATGGTGTGCGCCAGAGCGTCGCCGAAGAACGCCATGCCGCGCAGGACGACGTACGTCCCGACCACCGCGCAGACGATGCCCACCAGCACGGCGGCTATCAGGCCGCGCTGCATGAAGCCATATTTCAGCGGCTCAACCAGCCAGTTAATGAGCGTGGTCATGCTCGTCTCCTTCACAGCAGGTGTCGGTTACGGCCATCGTCTTCCCATTCACCATGCTTAATTTTCCGCCGTAGGCTTGCAAGAGCGTCTCCGGCTTGAGAACATCGGAGGCAGAGCCAAAGGCAATCAGACTGTGATTGAGCAGAAGAATGCGGTCGAAATACCGCGCCGCCTGTTCCAGGTCGTGGGTGGCGACCATCACGGTGACGCGTCTCTGCTGGAGATCGCCGAGCAGGGCCAGCAGTCCCTCCTGCGCGGGCGTGTCGAGACCCGTCAGCGGCTCATCCATCAGCATCAGTTCGGCTTCCTGCGCCAGGGCACGGGCGATGAACATGCGCTGCTGCTGGCCGCCGGAGAGTTGTCCGATCTGGCGCTTTGCCATGTCGGCCATCCCCACCGTCTCCAGCGCAGCGTGGACGAAATCCCAGTCGCGCTTCTTTGGCCAGCCAAGCCAGCCCAGTTTGGCGATGCGCCCCATCATGACCACATCTGCCACCGAGACCGGGAAACGCCAGTCCACCTGTGAACGCTGGGGTAGGTAGGCAATACAAACATGCCCGCCCGGCCCAGAGCCGTAGACGCGCACTTCCCCGTCGGTGGGCGTCAGCACTCCGGCCACTACTTTGAACAGGGTGCTCTTCCCCGCTCCGTTTGGCCCGACAACCGCGATGCGCTCCCCGGAGTGCAGGTGGAACGAAATATTTTCCAGCGCCCCGCGTCCCTCGTAGCGGACGCTTAAGCGCTGGATGTCGAGAATGGGCTGGTCGGGTTGGTGATGGGTGTGAGGGTACACTATTTTAGAGCTTCCACAATCGCGCTGACATTATATCGCATGAACTCCAGATAACTCGGCGCCGGGCCGGAGTCATCGGTCAGCGAAGCATGATAAAGGATGACAATCTGGATACCGGTATCCGCGGCGACCTGCTTGGCCAGCGACTGGTTGGCCGTCTCACCCACGAACACGGCCCGGACCCCGAAACTGCGGATGTCATCCTCGAGTGCGGCCAACTCTCGAGCGGAAGGCGAGGCGTTGGTGCTGAATGAGCCGGTGATCGTCCCGACCTGGGTAAAGCCGTACTCGTCGGCAAAATAACTGAAGACCCCGTGGTCGGTCACCAGCAGGCGGCTTTCAGCCGGGACCTGCGCCACCTCGGAGCGGATCCAAGCATCCAGGTCGCGCAGTTCGGCAATGTAGGCGGCCGCGTTGGCCTGGTAATCGGCGGCATGTTCCGGGTCCGCGGCGCTCAACGCGGCAGCGATGTTTTCCGCCCAGAGGATGACGTTGTTCGGGTCCATCCAGGTATGCGGGTCGCCACCTTCGAGATGCTCTTCTTCAAAGGCCAGGAGTTCAATCCTGGCCGAAACCTCGACGAGTTTATCCGTTGCCCCGGCGCTTTCCAGCAGCGGCTGGAGGAACTCTTCCAGCCCAGCGCCGTTGGCAAAGAGGATGGCTGCGTCGGCGATGGCAGCGGCATCCTGCGGGCGCGGCTCGAAGGTATGCGGGTCCGTACCGAGCGGGAGCAGGGTGGTGACTTCGACGTAATCCCCGCCCACCTGTTCGACCACATCCGCGACGATCGAAGTCGTCGCCAGGACCTGGAGCCTGTCACCGATATCTCCGGCATTCCCGCCGCCGCAGGCGGTCAGAAGCAGGGTGGCAAGCACGGCCAGCGCAATAAGGGTAAAGATTTTTTGTTTCATGGGTTCTCCTTGAACTGTTCGCTTACGGCCTCGTCCCTTCGATCGGATACCCCAGGTTGCTCCATTCGGTCACCCCGCCGGTCATGCTGGTGACGTTGGTGAACCCGGCGGCGAGCAGAATGTCGCGTCCCTCCGGGCTGCGGTTCCCGGTGCGGCAGACGACGACAATGGGCTGGTCAGTTGACAGTTCGTTCAGCCGGTTTGGCAGTTCGCCCAATGGGATGAGGGTGGTATTGGGAATATGGAACGAGTCCCATTCGGATTGTTCCCGGACATCCAGGAAGAAAACGCCTTCCTGGTACAACCCGTAGGCTTCCTGTACAGTTATATCCGGGGCTGAAATCTGTGCATTGTCAGGATTGGCCTTGAGAGAGAACGCAATCGCCACAATCACCACGATCACCAGCAACGCGCCGAGCATCGCCCAGCGGCGCGTCAGAGCAGACCGGCGGCGGGCCGCCCGTTTGGCGGCAATGTGTTTTCTAGACATGGAGTCCTCGCTTTCCTTAAAGTTTTCCTTTGGGTGCTGGTTGGAACAAAAGGTCACGCTTGAAGCGTGACCTACCCAATTTTTCCTTCCAATCTCTCCCGCAGGTGCTCCAACTCTTCCGTCCAATGATCGTACTGGTAACGTGGAATATCCTCTTCACCGACCAATTCAACGGCACGCTGTACCCACCTCATCGCCTCGGTATGATCCTTCACGCGATGCTCGTAATGCTTGGACAATTCCACACATGCGTAGACTCGTCCCTGCGCGGCGGCTTTTTCCCATAGTTTGACGGCCTCCGCCAAATACCCGCGGCGGCGTTGGAGAGTGGACAAACGCTGGACAGCGGGCCAGAAATCATTCTCGGAGAGGCCAAGTTCCAGGCTCGAAGACCTCGGAGGTCTGCACAAACCTTATGCTTCCCAATGAAACTCATCTGGCGGTAAAGGAATCCTTTGAACGCGCCAATTTGCTTTCTCTTTCAAACGATGAAAACTTAACCGAACCCTGAACTCCTCCCCCAATGTAGGCGCATTGCGTCCGGCTATCCAAATTGTATCTTGCGCATTGGGGTTATATCTGTCTTGTAGCATCCCATTTGGCACAGCGGCAACGATTATGCTTGTCAGCGCATTAACGCCATCCTGCTCATGATAGTTGTACTTCACAAATAAAGTTGTCGTTAGATAGGATTCGCCTTTGAGAGTAAGGATTGCAGGCAATTTGCCTGAAACCTCTATGTCACCCCCAAAGCGAACTTGTTTTACCGTCATAGAGAATTGTGTGGTTTGCAAGGTTGCTGTACCCTGGCCGCTAACCTTTTCAGCCTTCGAATCAACGAATAATGCCTGCTTGAGGGCATAATCGGGATGAAACAGGTAGCAGGCACGCTTGTAATCAACTTTGCCAAACAAACGCTGGTCAATTCTTGGCATTCCCAGGCGGTCTAAAGCTTCCCGCGTTATATCCTCGCCAATATCTGCAACCAAATCGCTTTCTTCGCGAAAGATTTCTTGAGCGATGGCGCGATAATCGAAAATCGCTTGAGTTACCAACCGCAAGGACACTTTTTCGATTTCTTCCAATCGGTCGAGGTTTTGACTGAGTTCTTGGGGATTAATAAGCATAGGTCAGGTTTTAGAATCAGAAATTAGTCTTATCTGTGCGCCGGATGCAATTTTTGAGCGGGCTAAGGCAACATATTTTTCTTCGAGTTCAATCCCAATATATTGCCGATTTTCCTGAATGGCGGCAACGGCTGTTGTCCCACTGCCCATAAAGCAGTCGAGGACAATATCGTTAGGGTCAGTCAGTAAGCGAATTGCCCGCAGCGGTAATTCTACAGGAAACTTGGCTTCGTGGTCATTGTTTGCCCTGACCGAAGGGAAGTACCACACTCCTCTTGACCCCCAATCTTTCCATTCATTCGAAGATAACCTTGTCCTATCGAACCTGGTTATTCCTGGCTTCCAGAAAAAGTACAAATACTCGAATTCGTCCACGGAACGGTAGGATAGACTGGCCCAACGCGAGTTTTCCCAGGCAGCGTCTTTTGCCCAAATTCTACGGTCGTAAGGATAAAAACCAGCTTTCAACGCCCATTCTTCTATCAGGCCGCCCACAATCTTCACCCTTGTTTGTGGTTCGTGTTTACCACCGCGTATGTTGTTGCCGTAAAGGCGGCGGTCTACTGTTTGCTCACTGCATCCTAATAATCTGGCCAATTGGTAGCGGTTGTAATCGGGGTGCTCTTCCATCGCTCTTAAGACAGCTTCTCTGGTAACAGGCGAGCGTTTTTTATTTACCGCTTCGGCTTGAACGCGCGGCATATCAGAGTCCTTGAAACACAATATATCCGCGATATTCACTACTAAAAAACCGCCGGGCTTTATTACGGGGAAGTGTAAGCCGATAACCGTTTCCAATAATTCTTGCCAATCTTCAAAAGTTAGATGCGCCTCGTATTCCTTGCCGACGAAATAAGGGGGAGACCAAACACTTAAAGCGATACTGTTGGGTTCAATCTGCGGTAAAAGGTCGCGCGCGTCCCCACGGTATATCTTGTTTGGATGCAAATAGGTCACATGTGCGCTTCCATTAGCGTAAAGCGCGCGAAATGTATCCTGCAAATCTCTTGGCAATCTTTCGATTTTGAAACCGGATTGAAGAGTTTGTTCACTCATAACATTACCACTGCGCCTGAAACGATAGCCATCTATTTCCATTATACCCACTATTTGCAAATACCCTTCTCTATTTCGGAACGATAATCAACGCCCTCCTGCCTTCCCCTCCAGCCTCCCCACCCTCTTCTCCAAATCCTCCATCCAGTGCTTCCGCGCATAGGCTGGAAAATCAGTCGCACTAACCAACTCCACCGCACTTTGCGCCCAGCGCAGCGCCGCGGCTGGATCTTTGAGGCGGTGCTCGTGGTGCTTGGCTAACTCCACACAGGCATAGACATGTCCCTGCGCGGCGGCCTTTTCCCATAGTTTGACGGCCTCCGCCAAATCCCCGCGGCGGCGCTGGAGAGTGGACAAACGCTGGACAGCGGGCCAGAAATCATTCTCGGAGAGGCCAAGTTCCAGGCCGCGCTCGTAGAGACGGGCGGCGGTATCCCATTTGCCTAAGTTTTCAAACAACTTTGCCAGAGCAACAAAATCCAGCCCATGCTCGACACGACCATCGAACGGGTCGGACAGGATGGCCGCGCTGTGACTGAGCAGCGCCGCCATGGCAACCACGTCCATAGCGTTGTGATAAAACACGCCTTTGAGAGGCGAGGCGTCGCCGCTGCGCAGGTAATCGAAATAGAGATAGGGAATTTCATAGCCCGGCACTTCCTGGTTGTTGCGCGGCGCGGCCAACACATTCTCTTCGATGTACTTCAGCGAGCGGCTAGGGAGACGGTCGCGCCATAAGCGCCTGGCCAATGGCAGCAAATCTACATGGGAGTAATCTTTGAATGGAATGGGGATACTGTGTAATGAGTAACGAGTAACGAGCAGCGGCGCGTCGAAGGCCTTGCCGTTATACGTCACCAGGGCCTGCGCCGGGGCGAGGAAATCCGCCAGGGCTTCGAGCAGGGCCGGCTCCTCGCTTGGATCACGCATGAAGAACTGGAGCAGGCGAAAGGTGCCGACCTCGAAGCGTCCCGCGCCGACCATGAAGGCATACGTCCCGGTGCCGCCTGAGAGTCCGCTGGTTTCGGTGTCGAGGAAGGTGAAGGCTTCGAGCGGCAGGTCGGCGAGACGCATATCGTTGGCCCATTGTGCCAGGGTGTGCAGGGGAGCAATGGGGCAGATGGGAACAACGCCGTGGTGGTAATCGAGCGGATAATGGTTTTCGTAGACGAAGGTATCGCCCTGACGCGTCGAAATATAGCGCCCGTCCACCACTTCTTCAATGGGGACGCCGGTTTTTAGTTTGGGGGCGGGCAGGGTGATCTCAGACGGACCAACTTTGACGCCCAAGGATTTAAGTTTATCGGCCAGAGAGGGCATAGGGCTTATTTTATCCGCGAATTGGCGCTAATCTTCACGAATTAGTATTACAGCGCAAGGTTGCTAAAGTAACTCCGTTAACATGTCATTCTCCCGAAGGACATCGGGACGATGTGAGCACCCGGCGCTTTTCCGGGTGCGAAGAATCCCCGTTTTGCGTAAGTGGAGACCCTTCGGGTGCACAGAACGCGCCCTCAGGGTGACATGCTAAAGAGTTTTTCCAGAACATTACGCTGTAATACTAACCACCTGACACTTTTTAGCTGTGTAAAAACAACTTCCCTACTTTCCACTCTTGCCGATTCTTGCGCGTTTTTTAAACCAGGGATAAACGGAGATGAACGAAGATTTTTGGCGTTTTCCACAGAGCTTCCTGGCTAAACAGGTAGAATCTCTCTTTATCTCTGTTCATCCCCGGTGAATTCGAAACAATGGCGTTCAAAACCCAAGAGCAGAAAACGGAAGTTGTTTTTACACAAGTCCTTTTGGAATAGGACGCGGAAAACGCGGATGGAATTTGCATTTCCATGCTAAACTATTCCTAGCCAAAGGAGGCTGCCTTGAGTCCAGTCATATCCTCATTTCCCCCTAAAGGACGTTCCAAGAAAGAAATCCTGGCCGATATGCGCGCCGCCCGTGACCACGACATCAAGTGGGAACAGGGGCGCGTCTTCGGGCTGGTCTATCACATCTCAGACGAAATTGATGACCTGCTCAAAGAAGCCTTCACCATGTTCTTTGCCGAGAACGGCCTCAACCCGACCGCCTTCCCCAGCCTGCGCAAATTCGAGACCGAAGTGGTCGCCATGACCGCCGCGCTGCTCGGCGGCGACCCTTCGATTGTCTGCGGCAACATCACCACCGGCGGGACCGAGAGCCTGCTGATGTCCGTCAAGACCGCCCGCGATTGGGCGCGTGCCAACCGGCCTGAAATCCGCCAGCCGGAGATGGTGCTGCCCGTCACCGCCCATCCCGCCTTCGACAAAGCCGCCGAATATTTCGGCGTGCGCGCCGTCCACGTGCCGGTGCGGGAGGATTTTCGGGCGGATGTGGAGGCCATGCGCGCCGCCGTGACAGCCAATACGATTTTGATGGCCGGCTCCGCCCCGTCCTATCCGCATGGGGTCATTGACCCGATTGCTGAACTGGCCGCCCTGGCCCAGGAACGCGGCCTGCTCTTCCACACCGACGCCTGCGTAGGCGGGTTCATGCTGCCTTTCGTGCGCAAGCTCGGCCACCCTGTGCCGGATTTCGATTTCTCCGTACCGGGCGTCAGCTCCATGTCGGCTGACCTGCACAAATTCGGTTACGCGGCCAAACCGGCCTCGGTCATCCTTTACCGCACCGCGGAACTGCGCCGCCACCAGATGTTCGTTTACACCGACTGGCCGGGCGGCATCTACCCCTCCCCGACGATGAGCGGTTCGCGCGCTGGCGGGCCGGTGGCGGCGGCCTGGGCGTTGATGAATTTTCTCGGCGAGACCGGCTACCTGCACATCACCGAGGTGACCATGCAGGCCGTGAACAAGATCCAGGAGGGCATCCACGCCATCCCCGGTTTGAAAATCCTGAGCGACCCGGAGATGAGCGTCTTCGCCATCGCCTCAGACAAATTTGACATTTACGAAGTGGCCGATGAACTCGAACTGCGCGGCTGGCACCTCGACCGCCAGCACCGCCCACCATCCCTGCACATGACGGTCAATTACGTTCACGCCGCGGTCGCGGATGAATTCCTCGCGGATCTGGCCGCCTGCACCGCGACCGTCCGCCAGCCCAGCCTGCGGCGCACGACCAGCAAGTTCCTGCTGAAAGCCGCCAACTTTTTGACGCCCCTCCTGCCGGAGAAATGGGTGACGGCGTTGATGAACAAGGTTTCAGCATTACTCGGCGGGGGCGGCGGCCTGCCGGAGCGCATGGCGCCAATGTACGGGCTGATTGGCACCCTGCCCAATCGAGGGGATTTGAAGGAACTGGTGTTAGATTTGCTGGATAGCATGACGCGCCATAAGAGCAGTGAACAGTAAGTATCATACGTGACACCCTTATCGCCAAAGGAGAACCGCATGAGCACAGCCGAACATATCCAACCCAAGAAGAAATATCTTTCGCTCTGGACAAAACTCGCCTTCGGCTCCGGCGACTGGAGCATTTCCAGCTTCGGCACGCTGCGCCAGATTTTCTATGCCATTTTTCTCACCGACGTGGTCGGGCTGCGGCCCGGGCTGGCTGCCGTGGCCATCGTGGTCGGGACACTCTGGGATGCGATCAATGACCCACTCGTCGGCCGCTTGAGCGATCGAGTCCGGACGCGCTGGGGCCGGCGGCGGCCGTTTCTGCTCTGGTTCGCCATTCCCTACGGACTGGGATTCGCCTTGCTGTGGTGGACGCCTCCTTTCGAAAACCAGTACCTGCTGGCCTTGAGCGTGACGCTGGCCTTCATGCTCGCCGATACTTTCCAGACCTTCGTCAGCGTGCCGCTCTATGCGCTCACACCCGAAATCACCCCAGATTACGACGAACGCACCTCGCTGACCGGCTACCGTATGTTATTTAACCTTATCGCCTCGCTGGTGACCGCCGTGGCCGCGCCCGAAATCGTCAAGGCGGCGCTGGTTTCGGGGGCAAGCCAGCAGCAGGGCTACGTCATCGTCGGGGCGTTGTTCGGCGGGCTGGCTGTCATTCCGCTGCTGCTCATCTTTTTCGTCGTGCGCGAGCGCCCGCGCAGCGAGACGGAAATCCGGCAGGAACAGGCCACGCCGCTGCGCGAAGTGTTGAAAACCGCCTGGGGCAACATTCCCTTCCGCTTCGCTACTGCTCTCTACATGCTCAACTGGATTACCTTCGACTTGGTTGCCGGAACCATTCCCTTCTTCCTGGCTTACTGGGTGGCAGGCGGCAATTTGCTGGTCAGGGTCTTCGGCCTGTCGCTCGATTCGGTCGTGCTGGGGCTGCTGCTCATCGTCTCGGTGCTTGTCCTGCCCTTCTGGGTATGGTTATCGGGAAAATTGAGCAAGAATACCGCCTACATGATCGGCATGTCATTCTGGGCGGTGGTGCAATTGCTAATCTTTGCCATCCAGCCCGGACAAATCACTTTCATCCTGGTGCTGGCAACGCTGGCAGGCATCTCGGTCTCGACTGCGCACGTACTGCCCGATTCGATTTTCCCGGATGTCATCGAGTGGGACGAACTGCGCACCGGCCGCAGGCAGGAAGGCATTTACTACGGCATCAAGAATTTCATCCGTAAATTCTCCGGCGCAGTGGCAATGTTCATTGTTTTACAAGCGCTGGAGCGATTCGGCTACCAGACGCCACCGGAAGGCGTGACCTTCTTCACCCAGCCGGATAGCGCAGTGCTGGCCATCCGCATCCTGATTGGCCCGCTCGGCGCGGTGCTTTTATTCAGCGCAGTGTTGATGGCCTGGTTCTACCCGCTGACCCGCGAACGCCACGCGCGGATAAGGAAGCTGCTGGCGAGGAGAAAAGATCGCGAAAGGAGATCATAATCATGTCCGCAAAGAAACGCTCGAAGAAAACCAGCCGAGTAGGTGCTGCGCATAAACGTCGGCGCAAGGCCAGGCAGAAAGCGACCGTTCAGGCAATCGTGATCGGCATTATCCTCGTGGTCTTGGCGGCCATCGCCTGGATGATCGTATCCAGCCAGAAGCCAAAAGCGGATGCGGGGCAAATCCCGCCGCTGGTGGGCACCAAGCAATATGCCTCCGCGCCGCCCATCTTGATTGACAAGAACAAAAAGTACTTCGCCACGGTCAAAATGGCGAAAGGCGGCGAATTCGTCATCCAGCTCTACGCCGATAAAGCGCCGATCACGGTGAATAGTTTTGTCTTTCTGGCGCGTCAGGGATACTTTGACGACGTCACATTCCACCGTGTTTTAGAGGGTTTTATGGCCCAGGGCGGCGACCCGACCGGTACAGGTGGAAGTGGACCGGGATATAAATTTGTCAACGAAGACAGCGATCTGAAGTTCGACAAAGCTGGCGTCGTTGCTATGGCCAACGCCGGGCGCGATACCAACGGCAGCCAGTTCTTCATCACCTTTGCCCCGGCGGAACGCTTGAACGGCGGTTATACCATCTTTGGACAGGTCATCCGCGGCATGGAGGTGGTCAACGGCCTCACGCGCCGCGACCCCAGCCAGAACCCCACCTTCCCCGGCGATGCGATCGAAAGCGTCACCATTATAGAGGAGTAACCTTCCGCGGAACGAAAGTACGTCTCAGGGCAAGCCGCCAGCCACCAACAGCTTCACTATCTCCACCGTCTCCCGCTTCCCTCCCGCGCCATTCTCCCCACCCGGTCCCACGCAGGAGGGACAGCCATCCTCGCACTCGCATTCCTGCACCAGTTCCAGCGCCCGCGCCAACAACTCGTTGTGCATATCGAATAACTTCTGGCTGAAGCCGATACCGGCCGGCACGTTATCATAAATCACCACGGCAGGCTGGCCATCCGCAAACGCCGCCTGCGGGTCAGCGTGGACACCCAGGTCGCGGCTGTCGCACATAAGGAATAATGGAGCAAGCTGGCCGAGTACGTAGGCCAGTCCGGCCAGTCCGCTTCTCATGCGCACGTTGGCTTCGGCTTTGCGGTGGCAAGCCGGGCAGAGGGTAATCAAATTGTCCATCTGGTTTGCACGCGCCGCCGCGGAGCGCAGAGTCTCCTGACTTTGCTTGGTGATGACTGGAGTCGTCGCACGCCGGTCACTGAGAAAGGCGCGGAATGGAATTTTGTGATGCACATCATGCTCACGCCCGTTTTCCGCCACGCCGCAGACCGCACAGCGGTAGCCATCCCGGGCGCGGACACGCTCACGCAGTTTCGGCCATTCGCGGCTGTACGGATTCGGGTCATTCGTCCACGCGCCCATCTCGCGCAAGCGCGTCACTGTTTCTTCCGAGAGCGATAGCCAGTAACCGGTGGTCTGGAACTCGGTCGGCGGCAGATCGAGCGGCTCTTCGCCCAGATTTTCGCCTGTAAGCCACATGCGCTTGCGAAAGCCTGTCACCTGCGTGGTGACTTGCAGTTCGCCGTAGGACTTGGAACAGCCCTCACCCCCTGCGCCCCCCTCTGTCCCCCCATTCTCGCCCCTTCGCCTCATGCTTTTTTTATGCAAAGCAGGGCGAGAATGGGGGGATGAAAGGGGGGCGGGAGAGGGGGATGGGGGGTGAGGGCTTTGCTCGATGACCGACAACACCTGCACTCTGGTCTCACGCAATGGCTCAGTGTAGTAATCCAGCCCGACCGGGATGAGCGCGGCGATGCGCTTTTCCAAATCCAGTTCCTGCACGTAATACTGCTGCCCCTCGTGCAGATAGACAGCGCGTGGATGCACCATCCACAGCGCGCTGGCAAAATCCACATCGCCAATCGTGCGCGGCTGGCCGCCAGTATTCTCCTGCAAAACAACATTCTCCGGCGAGGCCGAGCGCAGCGAGACATTGGCCGCCGGATAGGAATCGGCCATCCAGTAAAAGCGGTCATTCGAGAAATGCGATTCGTTGTTCGTGACCAGGAATTCGAGAAAATCGTCCACCGGCTGGCCGCCAAAGGTCTCACCTTTTTGGAACGGCAGTTCGAACAAGGCGCAGCGCAGATGATTGAGCAGAATGAGCAGATGGTCGGGGTTGACCAGCGCCTGTTCGGGTGAACGGGCGAAAAAGTATTCGGGATGGTGGGCCAGGAACTGGTCGAGGGGGCTGGCCGTGGCGACCAGCACCGCCGCAGCCGGTTCGTCGCCGCGTCCCGCCCGGCCCGCCTGCTGCCACGTGGAAGCGATCGTCCCCGGATACCCAACAAGGATTGCCGCGCCCAGCCCGCAGATGTCTATGCCCAGTTCGAGGGCATTGGTGGCGACGACCAGGCGAGTGTTTCCGTCACGTAATCCTTTTTCAATTTCGCGGCGTTGAGAGGGCAGGTAGCCGCTGCGGTAGCCGCGAATTTGAGATTGCTGATTGCCAGCCTGCGAGTCCTGACCTTCATTCAAATACCTGAGAATGATCTCCACGCTCCGCCGCGAGCGCGCAAACACCACCGACTGCACGCCCGCGGCCAGCAAATCCTGTGTCAGGCGGACACTTTCCAGCAGCGAACTTTTTCGCAGGCCGAGGGCGGGGTCAACGACGGGCGGATTGTAAATAATGAAATGGCGTTCGCCGCGCGAGGAGCCATCCTTATCAATCAGCGCGACAGGCTCTTCGATCAGCCGCTCCGCCAGTTCCTGCGGGTTGCCGATGGTGGCTGAGGTGAGAATGAACTGTGGTTTTGCACCGTAAAAAGCCGCGACGCGTTTGAGCCGCCGGATGACGTTAGCGACGTGCGAACCGAACACGCCGCGATAGGTGTGCATTTCGTCAATGACGACAAATTTCAGGTTGCGGAAGAAGTCGCCCCAGTTGGTGTGATGCGGCAGGATGCCGGTGTGCAGCATGTCGGGATTGCTCAAGATGATGCGGGCTTTTTCGCGGACGGCTTTGCACTGGCTTGCGGGGGTGTCGCCATCGTAAATGCCAGTGTTCAGTGTCCAGTGTTCAGTTTTCAGTGTTTGCTTCAAAATTGAACACTGATGACTGATCACTGAAAACTGGTCTTGCGTGAGGGCTTTGGTGGGGAAAAGGTAGAGGGCGCGCGCCTGCGGGTCTGCAAGCATTGCCGCCAAAACGGGCAGGTTATAACCGAGCGTCTTACCGCTGGCGGTGCCGGTGGCGAGGATGATGTTTTTCCCGGCGCGGGCCTGCTCCCAGGCTTGGGCTTGATGGCTGTACAGCGCGGTGATGCCGCGCGCGCGCAAGGTCTCGGCCAGCGCAGGGGGTACATCAGGGGGAACCGGCCGCAGGTCCGCGCGGCGCGGCGGCAGGGTGCGCCATTCAACGAAGCTGGCGGCGGTCAGCGAATCGGCGCGCCAGCGGTCAAGGAGTGAGTTCAGTTGCATGATGCGTCGGGATACGGGTCACTGGCAGCCGGCCAGTCGAAAAACTTTATTTCTTGCTCTTCTTGAGCGTCGTTTTTCCGGCTGTTTCCCTCACATAGGCAGCGCGAAGTTTTACCGGCTCGCTCACCGCGCGCATGCGCAGATTCAGCATCTCCACAAAAACCGAAAAGCCCATGGCAAAGTAGATATAGCCTTTCGGGATGTGCTGGTGCAGGCTCTCGACGATCAAGGACATGCCGATCAGCAGCAGGAAACTGAGCGCCAGTATCTTCAGCGTGGGATGCTTGCCGACAAAATCGCTGATCGAGTCGGAGGCCAACATCATGACGATGACCGCGATGACGACGGCAGTGACCATCACCGCCAGTTCATTGGCCATGCCGACCGCGGTGATAACGGAATCCAGCGAGAAAATAATGTCCAGCAGGGCAATGGTGAAGATCACGCCCAGAAAAGACACGGGACGCTTTGTTTGCGCCTTTCCTTGCCCGCCTTCCAACTTGTCGTGAATCTCATGGGTGCTCTTGGCCAGCAGGAAGAGACCGCCGCCGATAAGGATCAGATCGCGGCCGGAAATCTCCTGCGTGAACACCGTGAAAAGCGGCGCGGTGAGACGGATGATCCAGCTTATCGAAAGTAACAGCAGGATGCGGGTGAGCATGGCCAGCGCCAGCCCTATTTGCCGGGCGCGCTTTTGCTGTGACTGCGGCAGTTTATCCGCCAGGATGGAGATGAATATGATGTTATCTATGCCCAGCACGATCTCGAGCGCGGTCAGGGTGAGAAGGGCGATGCCATTTTCGGGGGTAAATAGAGTTTCCATAGGATTTGCTCCATAAAAGGTAATATGGCTCTCTGGGATTTGCCGTGATAGACCGCCATATATGGTGCTTGGCGTAAGTCGGATTGGCAATCCGACCATAGGTATCAACGTAAAGGGGTTTTTCTGGT
>CAZTZE010000022.1:0-66718 GCA_964618215.1 uncultured Chloroflexus sp. | reverse complement strand
CAGTAGTTTGTCCACTTTCTTGTCCTCCGAAGGGGACATTTTAACTTTGGCGAAAAGGGACATTTCTACTTTGGGCTAACAAATCCGCAGCCCTGCTTGACGGTCTTATGCGGGCATGTTATCATGCCAACCATGAGCAATACACAATTCCCAGAAGAATTATCCGGTTCTGCCACGCGAGATGCAAGCGGGTCTGAGAAATCTTCTTTGCGCAGCACCTACTCGGTACAACCCAAAATAAGCCTGTTTGGACGCTGGCTGGAGACCCTGGCCCACCTGGGGCTGGGTGAGTTGACGCTGCGCATCGGGACGAATGTACTTTCGGTGATCCTGATCCTGGCCGTTGTCTGGCTGATGCGTAACGTCTACCCTCAGGCGAAGCTAAACGGGACCTCGGGCGCGCTGGCCGCGTCCCTGCCGACTGCCACCCCGACGCTTTCTCCTGCCGCCATCCCCGCGCCGCTGACAGCTTCGCAGGCTAGCATTTCGCGCCTGGCTTTGCCCCATACCAGCATCCCTTCCCGGCCGCGCATGGATGTCATCACTTACACTGTCCAGCCAGGCGACTCGATTTTTGGGATTGCGGATAAATTCGGGCTGAAGCCAAGCACGATCTTGTTCGGGAACTATGCAACCCTCAAGGATACCCCCCACAGCTTGCGGCCAGGTCAGGAACTCAACATCCTGCCTGTCAATGGCACCTATTATGAATGGCAGGCCGGCGATGGTCTGAATGCGGTGGGGAAATTCTTTGGTGTGGATGCGGAAGTGATCCTCACTTTTCCCGGCAACCACCTCGACCCGGACAACATCGGTGATTACACTCACCCGAATATTCAGCCGGGCACCCGGCTGGTCATCCCCGGTGGGGTGCGCGAGTTTACCAGTTGGCAGGCTCCGATCGGCGTCACGCGCGACCAGCCCGCTCTGGCCCGAGTGATGGGCGCAGGCTCGTGTGGAAAAATCACAGGCGGCGCGGTTGGCTTCGGTACCTTCGTCTGGCCGACGCCGACGACTAACCATCGTGTCACTGGATATAATTACTCCCCAGAGACGAATCACCGCGCCATTGACCTCGGCGGTAAAATAGGTACCGCCATTTTTACGACAGATGCCGGTGTGATCGTTTACGCAGGCTGGAACGATTATGGCTACGGCTATTTGATCATGGTAGACCACGGCAACGGGTGGCAATCGCTCTATGCGCATCTAAGCCAGATCAATGTAGCCTGCGGTCAAAGCGTGGGGCAGGGCGAACTGATCGGCTTGATGGGCAGCACAGGCAACTCGTCCGGCCCGCACCTGCACTTTGAGTTGATGAACACGGTCTACGGGAAAATCAACCCCCTCGAATGGTTACCGGCACCGTAAAAAATAAGTAAAATCTTGCCAAAGCCAGTGACCTGGGCTATAATTCCGGTCACTCGGGCGCGTAGCTCAGTCGGTTAGAGCGCATCACTCACATTGATGAGGTCGGGGGTTCGAGCCCCTCCGCGCCCACTTATAACGAAAAGGCCTTTGTGGCCTTTTTGTTTTCGGGGGTTCGAGTGCTGCACGATCCGCGCCCACTTATAACGAAAAGGCCTTTGTGGCCTTTTTGTTTTCGGGGGTTCGAGTGCTGCGCGATCCGCGCCACTAAATCAAAAAAGCCCTTTGTGGCTTTTTTGATTTATGGGTTCGAGTGCCTTCGGCGATCCGCGCCCACAGAAATTTGAGGTCTGTTTCATGATGAATGGCTGGTAACCGGTCGCTCAGTTGACTGAAACAGCAGCATCACCAATTGTCATTTCCCCATCAGTGTATCCAACTGATCTTGCGCCTGTTTCTGGAGATCGGCATCCGGGCCGAGTTCCAGGCAGCGCTGAAAATCGGCGATGGCGTTCTTCTGCTGGCCCAGATATTTATAGATCAGCCCCCGATTGTAATATGGCGTGGGGTCATCAGGTACGAGACTGATAACCATGTTGAAATCCGAGATGGCCTGATTATAATACCCAATTTGCGTGTAGGCCGCTCCGCGCCAATGGTAGGCCTCTGGATCATCGGGAGAGATTTCGATAGCCCTGTCCAGGTCAGCAATGGCCGGTTGCATTTTGTCCCATCGGTAATAGGCATTGGCGCGATTGATATAGCCGTTCATTTCCCCAGGCTGGAGTTCGATGAGGCGGGTGAAATCATCAAGCGCCTTCTGGTATTGTTCCAGAGCCAGGTAAGCCCGGCCGCGATTTTGGTATGCCAACACATATGCAGGATCGAGCGCCAGGGCAGCGGTTAGATCATCAATGGCCAGAAGATATTCCCCCATCTCAAGGTAAACATTCCCCCGGTTGTTGTATGCCGCCGGGTCATCAGGCGCGAGGGCAATCGTCTGCGTGTAATCTGCAGCAGCCTGCTCAGGCTGCCCCAACCGCTCACGGATGATGCCGCGATTGAAATAGTAAGATGCGTTTTCCGGCTGCAGCGCAATCAGGCGGCTGAAATCTGCCAGCGCTTCTTCATTCCTGCCCAACGCGGCATAGGTAAGCGCCCGGTAATAATAGAGTTCCGGCGCATCGGGGGCAATCCCTGCCAGGAGATTGAAATCGGCCAGGGCCAACTCGAAATTCTCCGTAGCGTAATAAATCAGCCCGCGCCGATAATAAGCATCGGCCATATCAGGCGCAAGTTCAATCGCCCGGGTAAAATCGACTATGCAGGCCTCCCATTCCTGACCGGCCATGCACAGGCGGCCGCGATTATAGTAAGCCGGCGCGTATGCGGGATCAATCTGGATGGCTTGGTTGAAATTTGCCAGCGCGGCGTCCTCATCCCCCATATGAAAATAGGTAGTGCCACGGTTATTATAGAGCGCCGCCTCACCCGGTGAGAGGACAATCGCGCGGTCATAATCGCTTATCGCAAGATCATATTCTTCGATGGCATCGTACAACATTGCCCGGTTGATATAAGCGTTGACGCCTTCCGGCTCCAGTTCGATGACGCGGCTGTGATCTGCAATGGCTTGTTCGATCTGCCCGAGCCTGGTATAGGCCGAACCTCGGGCGAAATAGGCAGGCGCAAAGGCAGGATCCAGGATAATACACTGCGAAAAATCAGCCAGAGCCGATATTGAATCCCCCAGCCCGGCATATGCCACGCCGCGCTGGTAGTAAGCCATGGCAGTAAAGACTGAATTGGCGTTGAGTTGAATGACCGCGGTCAACTCAGCAATGGCAAGTTTATATTCGCCCTGCTGAATATGCTCTTTTGCGCTCGAAAGGTGCCGGACAGAGGGGTCAAGTGGGTCTGGCATCCCGGTGGGCGTGGGCGTAGGGACGTCAACCGCGCCGCTGCAGGCCGCCAACAGCGCCATCCCCACGATGATGATCATGATGACAAGAAAACGATTCCGCATGTGCCCAGTGTATGTGAAGTTAGATGAAAAGTCAATGGCGCTCGAAAGAAGGTGCGCCTTTGGGATAAAACAAACGCGGAGACCGCTATTGCTGGCGGTCTCCGTAAATCTTTCGGATGGGTTTCATTTCAGTTGAAAACGTCCCGCAGGCTGCTTTCTGACGGTCAGACTTGGCTCAATTCTGCCTGCCGAAGACCTGCTCGGCGGGACGTTGGTTCCAATCCGCACTCAATCTTATTGGACAGCCTGCTTTCACAGGCGCATTCAGCGAAAGGGTTACTTTCCCAACGGGTGAAGCACTAAAATATATGTCCCGGGTATTTCCAATGCAGCAGAGGCGCCATCTGCCACGACTACCCAGCCGCCCGCCCCATCGTAAAGGGCTGGATCAAAGAGCAGCAGGCTATACTGTTCACCAGTCAGTGACGCAGGCGCTTTGAAAGTAAGGTGGCCGGTCACAGGTCCGGTAAGCGTCAAACCAGCGACGAATGTATCATCGAAGCGCAACTGGTCAGGCAGAGTTTCTTCCAACTCTACGTTTACCGCCGCTGTGCTCCCGGCAGGACACGTCACGCTCACCTGCGCATTACCAACCTGCCGCTCGATCGCAGTATCGCCACACGCAAACTGCTCCATCTTCTGCGCCAGGACATACAATCCCGTGCCGGTATTTTCCGTTTCTGCCCGCCCGTCTGCTGTGATGGTTGTCGGCAGCTCGCTCCAACCACTGCCATCCCAGTGCAGGATAATCAACTCACTGCCCTTGAAGGTCTGCGGTACCACAAACGAGACGCTCAAAGATTTTTGATCGGGCAGGGCTGTCAGGTTCGTATCGCCTGTGTAGACATCCACGGATACAGCAGAGATGAAGGAGCGAGCATCTGGCAACGCCTGCGGCAGGTTCCAGCGCACGGCAGGCGCCAGGCTGGTCATCTCACCTGTCCCGCACGGAATCTGCACCCGGTTTCCATCCGGCAGAAGCAGTATCACTGGCGCATTGCCACTCATACAAGCCAGTGGCCAGCGTTGACCCCGTGCGACCATAACATAGGTGCCAGTCGTGTCTACGTAGGCATTGGCCCGTCCATCCACCGTGATCACGGTCGGTATATTAACCCAACCGCCTTGCCCATTATTGAGTTTCCCATCCCAATACAGGATCCTAAAGGCATTGCCGCGCAACCAGCGGGGGATCAAGTAGGACACGACCATTGATGTAGCCGTCTGGTTAATCGCCAGACCATTTACAAACACCTGAACCTTCATGCCGGCAATGAGCGAGTCCCCGGCCAGAAGATTGCCCGGCAGTTTCTTCCACAACACCGCCGTGAGGCTGGCCTGATCGCCGTTTCCGCAGCCGAAGTTGACCTGGTGACCTTCCGGCAGGCGAAGGATAACAGCACTGCAACCCAAGCAGGATATATTTGTGATCTCTCCGCTCACCACCCGGATGAGGCGAACCGGCAGAATCGTTACAGCAAGTATTGGTGAAGGAGCAGGAGAAGGAGGAGGAGGAGCTGTGATAGGAGATGGAGCAGCAGCAGGACCAGGAGTCCACAAACCTTCGATGCCACCATTGCCGCCCGCGGCGCCGGTCATCACACCGGTAACCAGATTCACAAACCATGGCGTGGTGTAACGGCTGAAATCGAGTGTATCGGTGCCGCCATCGCCGCCGACGCTGCCAGTGATGCTCGCGCCGTCGTAGAAGATGAAGAGGTCATCACCGGCTCCGCCAAGCAGGCTGATATCCTGCGCGCCGATAATAATGAAGGTATCCTGTCCGCTGCCGCCAAATGCGCCCTCGAATGACCAGAATTCGAGCGTGGGGTTAGTCGTGTAGGTGTGCAGCGCACTGAGATTCCAAGTGCTCGTGCGATCCATACCGATCAGAATATCGGGATTGATCGGGTCGGAACTGCCGATGGCGTCGTTGATGTTATCGAATGTGCCAGTGAAAGCCGTCGGTGTGCGGGTGGTATTGTCGGTGCCGGTAAAGCCATCCAGGCTGCCGAAACCGGTCAGCGTGATCGTGCGCGCGGTTGTATAGTTACTGAAGTCCAGGGTGTCATAGCCGCTCTGGCCGTCGAAATCGCCGAAGAGGCGGGCGCCGTTGTTGAAGGCAAAGGTGTCGTCGCCCGCGCCGCCAAACAGGGTGTGGGTTTGATTGCCAGTGATCGTGAACGTGTCACTGCCGCTGCCGCCTTGCAGCGTCTCGAAGCCGGAGAAGGCGAGCGAGCGGCTGCCGGTCGTGTACGTGCTCGCTGCGCCGTTCACCTGCCAGTCGCTGGTCGTGTTCATGCCGGTCAGCGTATCGCCGGCTGCGCCGCTGCCCGTCAGGGCGTTGATGTTGCGGAACTCGCCGGTTATCAGCGCCACCAGGCCGGTAAAGCCGTCCATTGCGCCAAGCCCGTTCAATGTGACGCCCTGGCCAGTCGCATAAGCGTTCAGGTTGAGCGTGTCGTTGCCCAAGCCACCATCAATTGTGCCGGTCAGGGTCGCGCCGACGTTGAACTGGAATTCATCGTTGCCCGCGTCACCAAACAGGTTGATGGTCTGCGCGCCGTTGACGATGAACGTATCGTTCGCGCCGCTGCCAATCACGTTCTCGATTTGCGTGCTGGCGTGCGTGGCGCTGCTCCCCAAGCCATCGGTTACCGTGACGCTGCCCAGTGTGACCGTGAGGTTCGTGTTGACAAGCGAGAAGTCCATCGTGTCCGAGCCGCCAGCGGCAATCTCGACAACCGTATCCACGCCGTAAGTGTTCTCGAAGACGAACGTATCGTTGCCCGCGTCGCCGGTCAGCGTATCGTTGCCCGCGCCGCCCCAGAGCGCATCGTCGCCATTGCCGCCGCCGATGATGTCCGCTCCCGCGCCGCCGTACAGTGTGTCACTGCCATCCGCGCCGCTGAGCGTATCATTCCCGGCGTTGCCGCGCAGTACATTGGCAAAGCCATCGCCGATGAGGGTGTCATTGGCGCTGCCGCCATTGACGTTCTCGATATTGAACACGCCAGCGGTGTTGGTGGCAGTATGCAATGTGAGGTCAACGTTCACGACGCTGAGGTAAGCAGAGTAATCGAGCAGATCGGTGCCTGCGCCGCCGTCAATTGTTCCTGTCAGGATCGCGCCAGCGCCGAGGGTAAAGGTATCATCGCCCGCGCCGCCGTCAATGGCTCCTGTCAAGGTCGCGCCAGCCGCGAGGGCAAAGGTATCATTCCCTGCGCCGCCCTGCAGGTCGTTCGTCTGAGCGCCAGCAATATTGAACGTGTCGCTGCCGCTGCCGCCGATGAGCGTCTCGAACTGCGAGAAGGTGAAGGTGCGCCCGCTGGCGTTATCGGTGTACTGGGTGGCAACCTGCCAGGTGCTGGCCGTGTTCATGCCGGTAAGGGTATCGCCAGCCACGCCGCTGCCGATGAAGTTGTTGATGTTGTCGAACGCGCCGCCGATGCCGTTCACCGTGCCGGTAAAGCCATCATTCGTGCCGAGCCCGTTCAAGACAACGTTGCGCGGCGCCGTGTAGGCATTGAAGTTGAGCGTGTCGTTGCCGTTGCCGCCGGTGATATTGCCGGTCACGACTGCGCCGTTCCCGAAGATGAAGTTATTCGCGACGGTTGTACTGCCGAGGTAATTCTCGACGTTGCCGCCATTGTGCGTGATCGTGTTCGTCCCATCGCCGATGTTGACCGCGGCTGCGCCGAAGTTCAGCGTGAGCGCCAGCGTCGCGCCGGAGAGGTCAATGGTATCGTTCCCTTCACCGGCCTGCTCGACCACGGTGTTCGTACCCCAGGTGGCGCCGCTGAAGACATATTGGTCATTGCCAGCGTGCCCGACGAGGGTATTCGTACCCGCGCCGCCGACCAGGATGTCATCGCCGTCCGTGCCTTCGAGGGTGTTGTTGAGATTGCTGCCGATGACCTGCTCCATGCCGCTGACGCTGCCGGCCGCGCCGCCGTTGACGGCTGTCGCCGAACCAGCCGGCAGGCTGACGTTTACGTTCGCGCCGTAGTTCGAGTAATTCAGTGTGTCCCAACCAGTTCCGCCTTCAATATGACCCGTCAGCGCCGTGCCCAACAGGAATGAATGGAAGACGAATGTATCGTTGCCCGCGCCGCCGTTCAGGTTGAGCGTCTGCGCCGCGCTGAGGTTGAAGGTATCCACCCCGCTGCCGCCGATGTAATTGTCAAAGCCGGTGATGGCGAGCGCATTCACGCCAACGCTGTATCGATTCGTGCCGTCAATCTCCCAGGTCGCGGTCGCGCCGAAACCGGTGAGCGTATCTGCGGCTGCGCTGCCAACCAGCGAATTGACGTTGAAGAAGCCACCGCTGATATTCGAGGCGGTGCCATCGAAGCCATCCGCGTCAGCCGCCGTCAGCGTCAGGTTGACCGGCGCGCCGTAGGCCGCATAGTTGAGCGTGTCAATGCCCGCGCCGCCATCCACCTGGCCGGTGAGACTCGTTCCGCCTGCAAAGTTGATGGTTTCGTTGCCCAGGCCGCCGAACAGGCTGGAGGTCCAGGAGGCGTTGACATTGAAAGTGTCGTTCCCGCCGCCGCCGATCAGATTCTCGATGGAGGTGCCGGCGTAATTGAGGTTGATGCCCGTGCCGGTGATGAGCAGGTTGGTGGCATTCAAGGCAAAGATCAAATCGCCAACGGCAACCGTAAAGTCGAAGGTGTCTGTGCCACCGCTGTCGGTGACAAGATCTGTTCCAGCGTTATCGCCGAAGGCATAGGTGTCATTGCCAGCGCCGCCGGTGAGGGTATCGTTTCCGAGACCACCGGTTAGAACATTATCACCGCTGTTGCCAGTAAGCGTGTCGGCAAACGGGCTGCCGGTGGCGTTCTCGATGCCAACGAGCGTGTCTGTGCCAATGGCAGTGCCAGTGGCAATGCCCGTAGAGAGATCCACTGTTACGAAAGCCGTGCTGCCACTGTAGTTGATCGTATCGCTGCCCAGGCCGCCGGTGATGAGGTTATTCCCGGCATCGCCTGAGAGATCGTCATCGAAGTTACTGCCGGTCAGGTTCTCGACGCCATAGACGCCATTCGTGCCGGTGGCGGTGGTGGTACCGAGATGAGCGGTGACACCCGCGCCGTAAGCCGAGTAATCCAGCAAGTCAATGCCCAGGCCGCCGGTGAGCGTCCCGCCTACCGTCCCAGTGCCAGAGAAGGCGAAGTGATCCTTGCCAATGCCGCCGGTCAGGTTCTCGACGCCGGAGAAGGCCAGGGTGTTGACGACCGTGTACGTGCCGCTGACCGGGCCATTGATGAGCCATTCACTATCGGCATCCAGGCCGACCAGCGTGTCCGTCAGCGCAGAACTGCCGACGATGCTGTTGATGTTGAAGAAGCCGCCCGTCAGGCCAGTTGCCGTGCCATCGTAGCCATCGGTCAGACCTGCGCCAGCCAGGGTAAAGGTACGGGCGGTTGTGTACAGGCTCATGTCGAGGGTATCGTTCCCGCCGCGCCCGTCCACGTAGCCAGCCAGGGTGAAGACATCAAAGAAGGAGTAGGTATCCGCCGCACTGCCGCCGATGAGCGTATCCACGGCGGCGAGATACAACGTGTTGGTGCTGACGTACTGGCTGAAGGCAGGCGGAACCTTCATCGTCCACTGGCTGACCTGGTTCAATCCGGTCAGGGAATCAACGGCCGCGTTGCTGCCGATGAGTTCGTCAATATTATAGGCACTGCCAACGATGCTCGTCGCTTCGGTCAGGTTGAAGCCGTCGGTTGCGCCGAGCGCAGCGGCGGTGAAATTGCGGGCAGTGGCATATTCATATTCATCGAAGGTATCGCGCCCGCCCTGCCCATTGATCGAACCGGTCAGCACTGCGCCATTGCTGAACATGAAGTAGTCCACCTCGCCGCCGCCGAGGGCTGCCAGCGAGTTTGCGTTCGAGAAATTGAAGACATCGTTGGCGCTGCCGCCCTGCAGGGTCTCGAACGAGCCGAAGTTAAGGATGCGGAACCAAGCCGCCGAAACGCCATTTTCCGCGTCCAAGGCAACCTGCCGCCGTAAAGTGGTGCTAGTCTCGGTCCCGGCGAAGTTGATCGGGTTCGCCACGGCGGGATCGAAGGACACATAGCGATTGGTGTTGTCCACCTCCCAGTAGGCGTCCACGTTGCGCCCGGTCAGGTGATCGGTCGCCGCGCCGCTGCCGATGATCGTTTCGATGTTGTCGAAGCCCAGCCCGGCAAAGTTGATACCCGTTGCCGTGCCTTGGTGTCCATCGGTCGTGCCAAGCGAATCAATAACGACAGATCGCCCGGTGGTGTAGAGATGGAAGTCAATCGTGTCACTGTCGCCGCCGCCGTCAATGCGACCATTGAGGACCGCGTTGTCATTGAAGATGACCGTGTCGTTGCCGCCCTCGCCGAAGATATCGTTGGTCTGTGTGCCGGTCAAAGTAAAGGTATCCACCTGCACGCCGCCAACCAGATCATCGAAATTGGAGAAGATGAGGGTGCGGCCGAGCGAGGTGTAGGTGTTGGTCGGGTCGCCCAAGGTCGCGTGGATATCCCAGGCGTTGCTGGCATCCAGGCCGCGCAGTGCATCAGTAGTGACGCTGAGGCTGCCAACCATGACGGAGATATTATCGAAGCCATCCTGGATCACCGCGTCATCCGCGCCGGCAAAACCGACCTGCGAGCCGAGATGGGTGATCAGAACATTCGAGGCAATCGTGTGATTGGCGAAATCGAGCGTGTTCGTGCCTGCGCCGGCATCCACTCTGCCCGACATCCGGGCTGCGCCATTGAAGATGAAGCGGTCATTGCCGGAGCCGGTCAGCAGGCCAACCTGGTTGAGCGGACCCGCACTGGTATGCTGCACCGTGTACCCATTGCCGGCAATCGTCGTCGAGCCGACGGTCTGGGTGACGGTCATATTGGCAGAGGTGGTCGAGAAATCGAGCGTGTCAATGCCGCTGCCGGTCTTGGTGAGGGTATCATTGTCCCAGTTTCCGGTGAAGCGGAACGTGTCATAGCCAGCCATGCCGTTCATCACATCCGCGCCATCGCCGCCGAGGATGATGTTATTTTCACCGTCGCCGGTCAGTGTATCCGCGTAAGCCGTGCCGGTGATGTTCTCGATGGTGGCGATCGTGCCGTTTCCTGTTCCAACCACGATAGTACCGGCCGTTAGATTGACGTTCACGGGGATCGTCGTGCTGCTGTAGTCCACCGTATCCGTGCCCGCGCCGCCCCGCAGGGTATCCGAGCCGCGGTCGCCAACGATGCGGTCGTTCCCGCCCATGCCGTAGATGATGTCGTTCGCTGAACCGCCGATGAGGATGTTATCCAGGTCATTCCCATAGATGGAATTGGCAGACGTGGTCGAGCCGGTGACATTGATAATGCCCGTCGCGCCGTCGCTTGCGCCGGTGAACAGGAACGGAGGTATCGGCGCTACCTGCGCAATAACCAGGGTGTAATCGAGCATCACCGAGACCGGCGTGGTGTAGGCGGTGTAATCCAGCGCGTTGACGCCCGCCCCGCCGTCTATGCTGCTGTTGACCGGCGGCAGGGTGCCGCCATTGCTGAAGAAGAAGTTGTCATTGCCCGTGCCGCCGATAATGTTCTCGATGGCGGTGAGCGGTTCGAGGCCGTCGGTGCCGAATGAGAGAATCCTGCTCAGGCAGGTATTGCAGGTGTAGGTGTTCAACAGGTGACGGTTGGCGGCGGTGGAATTGATCTGCCAGGTGCTGGTGACGCCATCCAACCCGACCAGCGAGTCGATATCGCGGCTGCCGATCAAGGTCTCCATGTCCGTGAAGTAGGAGAATGCGGCTTGTTCGGTGCCGCGGAAGCCATCCTGCGCACCCAGGCCGGTGAGTATGTAATGCCGCGCCTTCTCGCAGTTGACGCAGATGAAGGTGTCGCTGCCAGTCCAGCCATCCAGGAAACCGGTGATCTTGACAAAATCGCGGAACTCGAAGCGGTCATTGCCCTGCCCGCCGATGAAGTTCTCGATGTTTGTCGCGTTATGAGTGGCAAGGTTCGCACCATAGGATACTTTGACATCGTAGGTGGTGAAGGCAAAGAGGAGCGCGTTTCCAGAAGTGACAAGCCTGAAGCTCATCGTATCGTTGCCCTCGTTGGGGTTTTCGTTGACCGTATCGGTGGCATAACCATCGCCGAACAGGTAGGTATCATCGCCCAAGCCACCCACCAGGGTGTCATCCCCCGGCCCGCCGTTGAGGACGTTGGCGCCATTGTCACCGGTCAGCGTGTCGTCCCCGCTGCCGCCGGTGATGTTTTCGATGCTGGTCGGGGTATGCGTAATATTCGGGAATGCCGCAGCCAGGAGATTGACGGTCAGGTCAATCGCGTAGGCGCTGTAGTCAATCGTATCGGACCCGGCCCCACCGTCAATATAGAGGTTGATGGTCACGCCCACGGCGACCTGGAAGGTATCGCCCGCGCTGCCGCCGGTCACGTTCTCGAAGTTGGAGAAGGTCAGCGTCTGCGCGCCGATGGCGTACTGGTTGTTGATGCCATTGTACAGGCGCCAGATCGCATCGAGATTAGCGCCGGTCAGCGTATCATTCGTGGCGCTCGTGCTGCCAAGCAGGATATCCATGTTGCTGAAGGCAGGCAGGACGGCAGTCACGGACCCGTTCATCCCGTCCGTGCCGCCGGCTGCATTGAGAGTCACGCCAAGAGCGCTGGTGTAGGCGTGCAAGTCGAGGGTATCATTCCCGCCCTGCCCGTTGATCGCGCCGACCAACGTCGCCAAATTGGCGAACACGAATTGATCGTTCCCCAGGCCGCCGTTGAGATTGATGGTCGGCGCGCCGCTGATATTGAATGTATCCGCCGCGCTGCCGCCGGTCGCCGTCTCGACCGCGCTGAAGGTGAAGTTGCTCCCGCTGGCCGCGTACTGGAAGGTCGCGCCGATTGTCCAGGTGCTGCCCGCCAGATTAGTACCAATCAGGGTATCGTTCCCTGTTCCGCCAGTCAGGATGCTCATGTTGGTGAAGTTGACGCCGTTCACCGAGCCATCGAACCCGCCGAGGGCATTGTTCGTGGTAAGCGTGACCGTGTGGTCAGCAGCGGAGGTGGATAGATCGAGCGTATTGCCAGCGTTGGTACCTGTGACAACGTTCTCGACGTTCGTCCCGGTATGAGTGGCAGTGTTACCCACCCCGTAGTTGACAGTCACGCTGCCCATGGTAACGGTCAGCGGTACCGTGACGGCCGAGAAGTCAAGTGTGTCATTCCCGCCAGCGGCGTTCTCGACAACCGTATCCACGCCCCCGCCATTCTCGAAGAAGTAGGTGTCATCGCCCGCGCCGCCGATCAGAAGGTCGTTGCCCGCGCCGCCGTAGAGGCTGTCGTTGCCCGCGCCGCCGTCAAGCGTATCCGCGCCGCCAAAGCCCTTGAGGATATTTGCGGCCGCATCGCCGGTCAGGGTGTCATTCCCGCTGCCACCGAAGACGTTTTCGAGGTTGCTGAAGGTCCCAGCCGCGCCGGCGACGATGTTCATCGCCGAACCCGTGGCGAGGTTCACGGTAACGGGTGTGGTGTAGGCCGAATAGTCGAGGGTATCCACCCCAGCGCCGCCATTGATGCGGCTGAGGGGGTTGGTCAGCGTGACCGCCGCGTCGAAGCTGAAGGTATCATTACCCGGCCCGCCGCTCAGGATCACAATCTGCGCCTGCGTGGTCTTGACCTGGAAGGTGTCGTCCGCGCTGCCGCCGAGATAGTTCTCGATGGTGTTACCGGTGTGTGTAGCCGAGTTGGCGCCGTTTGCAACCGTGACGGTAGCCCCGTTGAAGGTGAAGGCCAATGGAACCGTCACATTCGAGAAGTCGAGCGTGTCATCACCCGCGCTCTCGACGACGGTGTCCACGCCCCCGCCATTGAAGTAGACAAAGGTGTCCGCGCCTGCGTCGCCCGTGAGAGTGTCGTTGCCCGCATTACCCCGGATGGTGTTGTCAAGCGCGCTGCCGGTGAGGGTGTCATTCCCCGCGCCGCCGTAGACGTTTTCTAAGTTGAAGACGCCGGTCGTGCCGGTAGCGGTATTCGCGCCCAGGTTGGCTGTCACCGGATTCGGCGCGCTGAACGCCGAGTAGTCGAGCAGGTCAACACCTGCGCCGCCATTCAGTGTGCCGCTAAAGTTCACGCCGTCGGCGAAGACAAAGCTGTCTGCGCCCGCGCCGCCGATGAGACTCTCGATGGCCGTGAACGTAAGCACGCCGTTGACATTGCCGGCTTTGCTGCCAGTGAGGTTGAAGGTTGCGCCGCTGTTCGGACCGGTGAGCATGTCGCTGCCCGCGCTGCCAACGAGAATGTTGATATTGGCGAACGTGCCGCTGATGCCGGTCGCCGTGCCGTTGTAGCCGTCCGTCCCGCCGAGCGCCGTCAGCACGACGGTCGCGCTGGAGGTGTGCGCGCTGTAGTCGAGCGTGTCGCTGCCGCCCTGACCATCCAGCACGCTGCTGAGCGCGCCGCCCTTGAAGTTGAACAGGTCGTCGCCCGCGCCGCCGCTCAGGTCGAGCGCGGCCGCGCCGGTGATATTGAAAGTGTCAACGACGCTGCCGCCCTGCGCGGTTTCGAAAGCGGAGAAGGTGAGGACATTCACGCCAACCGCATATTGTGAAGGCGAACCTATCGTCCAGGTGCTGGCCGTGTTCATGCCCGTCAGCGTATCCGCCTGCGGCGAACCAACGAGATCGTCCACATTGGTAAATGTGCCAATGATGCCGGTCGCGCTGCCGGTGAATCCGTCTGTCCCGCCGAGGCCGGCGAGCGTGACGTTGACCGCGCCGATGTAGGCGTTGAAGTTCAGTGTGTCATTGCCCGCGCCGCCGTTGAGGAGGATTGCAGCCGCGCCAGTAACATCGAAGGTGTCAATGGCAGTGCCGCCCTGAGCGGTCTCGATTGCAGAGAAGGCCAGCGTGCGAGCGCTGCCGGTGTACTGGTTCGCCGCCCCAATCGTCCAGGTGCTGGCGCTATCCATGCCGGTCAGTGTATCGCCCCCGCTGCCGCCGACCAGCGTGTTGATGTTATCGAATGCGCCGGTGAAGGCAGCCTCGGTTATGCGGAAGCCGTCGAGGGCGCCCGTGCCAGCAATGGAAATGTTACGCGCGGCGCCGAATGCGGCGAAACTGAGCGTATCGTCCAGATTGCCGCCGTTCAGATTCTCGATCCCCGATAGCAACAGGGTATTGCCGCTGACATACTGCGCCGTGGTCGCGCCGGTCACGTTCCAGTTGGCAGCCGCATTTAGGCCATTGAGCGTATCGCCCGCCAGGCCGCTGCCGGTAATCGTGTTGATGTTGCTGAAAGCCGTCACGCCGACAACCGCGCCATTGAATCCGTCCGTGCCAGTTGCGCTGAGGTTGATGGTGCGCGCCGTCGTGTATGCGCTCAAGTCGAGCGTGTCACCGCCGCCGCGCCCGTCGAGGTTCGCGATCGTTGCATTGTTCTGGAAGATGAACTGATCGCCCGCGCTGCCGCCGATGAGATTTTCGATGTTCGCCGCGGCGTGCGTGGCGGTGTTGCCCGCGCCAGCAGTGACGGTCACGCTGCCAAGTGTAAAGGTGAGAGGTACATTGACCGCAGAGAAGTCGAGCGTGTCATTTCCGCCCGCTGCGTTCTCGACGATGGAATCTACGCCAAATCCGGCTGCGAAGACAAAGGTATCATCGCCCGCCCCGCCGCTCAGGGTATCGTTGCCCGCGCCGCCGTTGAGGGTGTCGTTACCTGCGCCGGCGTCCATTATGTCCGCGCCGCCGCTGCCGACGAGAATATTCGCGCCCGCGTCGCCGGTCAGGGTATCCGCGCCCACGCCGCCGGTGACGTTCTGGATGCGCGTGACGCCGCCCGTGTTCGTCGCCGTGCCGGTCAGGAGATTGACAGTGACCGGGTGAGCCGCGTCGTAGAGCGAGTAATCGAGCGTATTCGTACCCAGGCCGCCGTCAATCGTTCCCGCGACCCCAAATCCATTGCTGAAGGCGAAGGCGTCGTCGCCCGTACCACCGACCAGGTTGCGCATCCCCTGGAAGAGGATCGTCCCGTTGATATCGCCGGCGTTGTTCGCGGTGAGGTGCCACGTGTTGGGCGTGTTAGGTCCGGTCAGCGTGTTGCCGGCCGCCGCGCCGCCGATGAGGCTGTGGATGTTGGCGATGCTGCCCGCAGCGGAAGCCGTGCCAGCCGCGAGGTCAATCGTGACCGGCGTGAGGAAGGCCGAGTAATCCAGGGTGTTCGAGCCGAGGCCGCCATTGATTGCGCCGGAAACAGACCCGCCCACGGAGAACGCAAAGGTGTCGTCGCCGCTCCCGCCGGTCAGGTTCTCCATGCCGGTGAAGGCCGTCGCGCCATCCACATCGCCCGCGTTGGCTGCGGTGATATGCCAGGTATGGAGCGGGTTCGGGCCGATCAGCGTATCCACTCCCGTACCACCTTGCAACGTCTCGAAACTGTTGAAGGCGAGCGTATTCGCGCCGGAGGCGTACTGGTTGGGCGTCCCCAGCGTCCAGGTTGAAGTCAGGTTTGCGCCGCGCAGCGTATCGTTGCCGCCCGTCCCGACCAGATTATTGATATTGGCGAAGCCGTTGCTGATGGTTGCCTCAGTGCCGTTGAACCCATCCGTCACGCCCACGCCGGTCAGCGCGACATTGCGCGCGGTGGCATAAGCCGACCAGTCGAGCGTATCCGTCCCGCCCTGACCGTCAATCCGGCCGGTGAGCGTCGCGCCGTTCGCAAAGACGATGTTATCGTTACCCGCGCCGCCGTTGATATCGAATGTCCGCGCCCCGCTGAGGTTGAACAGGTCCGCCGCGCCGCCGCCAGTCAGCGTTTCGAAGGCGGTGAATCCGAGCGTGTTCGCGCCGACGGCGTACTGGCTGGTCGCGCCCAGCGTCCAGGTGCTGCCGGCCAAATCCGCGCCGATGAGCGTATCCGCGCCTGCACTGCCCGTCAGGTTATCGAAGTTGGAGAACTCGATGCCGAGCGGAGCAAGCGAGCCATCGAAGCCGCCAAGGGTTCCGGTTTTCTTGAGCGTAGCTGTGTATCCAACCGCCAGCGCCGCCAAACTGAGGGTATTCAGGCCGCTGCCGCCGATCAGGTTCTCGACGTTCAACCCGGCCTGTGTGGCGACCTTGCCGAGCACGTTGAGCACTTCGAGGATGCCGCTGAAGACGAAGTCCAGCGCGGTGGTGATGTTACTGAAGTCGAAGGTATCGTTCCCGCCGCCGGCATCTTCATGGATGACATCGTTGCCCCAGCCGACATTCTGATAGAAGATATATGTATCATCCCCGCCCAGGCCGTGGACAATATCGTTAGCCACGCCGCCCACACGGTTGATCTCGAAGGTGTTAGGCCCGTTATCGCCCCACATCTCGTTGCCGGCCGGGCTGCCGATCACATTCTGGATGTTGGTGATGCCGCCCGCCTGCGGAACGCCCGCCAACTCGTTGACGCCGGTCGCCTTGCCTGCCAGCAGGTCAACATAGACCGGCGTGCTGTAAGCCGAGTAATCCAGCGTGTTCACGCCGCCGCCGCCATTGATGAAGGTACCGGCGATGGCGCCAGCCAGTTTGGCGTTGTTGGCAAATACGAACGTGTCATCCCCCAGGCCGCCGAGCAGCCTCTCGATGTTGTTGGCCGCCGTAGTCAGGGTGCTCACCCCGGGGTTATGCACCACCAGGTTAGCCAGATTGATCTCGAAGATCAGGCCAACCGTCGCCGCACTGAAGTCAAGGGTATCCAAGCCGCCCGCGTCGGTGATCGTATCATTGCCCCAGCCATTTGCAAAGACGAAAGTATCGTCGCCCAGGCCGCCGGTGAAGGCGTTGTTTTCGGTATTGCCGGTTATCGTATCGTTCCCGGAGCCACCGATGACATTCTGAATATGCGTGATGCCCGAAGTGCCGGTCGCGGCGCCGGTGGCCAGATTGACCGTCACACCGGTTGTGTACGCCGAGTAATCCAACACATTGGCCGTGCCGCCGCCGTCAATCGTGCCCGTGCTGTTAGCAAGGGTCGCGCCATCCGCGAAGATGAATGTATCATTCGCCGTGCCGCCGATGAGATTCTCGAGGTTCGACTGGGTGTGCGTCAACGTATTGCCCGCGCCATCGCTGACGACCACGCTGCCGAGATTGAAGGTGAGCGGCACCGTCACGGCGGAGAAATCGGACGTATCGTTCCCTTGGGCTGCGTTCTCGGTGAGAGTATCCACACCCCAACCAATGAAGAAGATATAGAGATCGTCGCCATCGCCGCCCGCCAGAGCATCATTGCCCGGCCCGCCGATGAAGATTTCGTCGGAGGAACTGCCGGTCAGGGTATCATTGCCCGCGCTGCCGATGACTTTCTGGATGTTGTAGATGCCGCGCGTGTTCGTGGCGGAATGAGCGAAGAGATTGACAACAACCGGATTCGCGGCGAGCCGGAGGCTGTAATCGAGGGTGTTGTTCTCGCCGCCCTCGCCGTCCAGCGTGCCTTCCAGCAGCGCGCCGTCGTTGAAAATGAATGTATCGGTTTCTGGGCCGCCGCGCAGGTCGAGCCACTGCGTGCCGGTCACCGTGAACCGATCCAGGCCGTTGCCGCCGAAGAGGTTCTCGACGCCCGTCAGGTTGAGCGGGGTGGTGAAGGCGGCATCCGTGCTGTAGCGGTTCGTGCCGTCCACCTCCCACCACGAATCGACGTTCATGCCGCGCACGATATCGGACGAAGCGGCTGCCGCGCTGCCGATGATATTGTAGAAGTTGCTGAACCCGCCGGAGATGGTCGCTTCCGTGCCGCTGTAGCCGTTCGCACCCAGACCAGTGAGCGTAATGCTGCGACCGCTGGCATAGGCGTTGTAATCGAGCGTATTGTTCCCACCCCCGGCGTTGATCGTACCCGTGTGGGTCGCACTGCCAACAAAGGCAAAGGTATCGTTGCCCGCGCCGCCGTTGAGCGTCTCGAAAGCGGAGAAGGTGAGGGAATTGGCGCCGAATGCGTATTGATTCGCCGCTCCTAAGGTCCACGTTGCCGCGAGGTTCGTACCATTCAGCGTATCGGTCAGGGAGGTGCCGATCAAGTTGTCAATGTTGCTGAACCCGCCGCTGATTGCAGAGGCCGTGCCATTGAAGCCGTCGCTGCCGCCGACAGCGGTCAGGGAGACGGTGATGGCGCTGCCGTAGCCGCTGTAATCCAAAGTATCGCTGCCCGTGTTGCCGTTGATCGCGCCGGTCAGGGACCCCGTACCGCTGAAGACGAAGCGATCCGCGCCCGCGCCGCCGTTCAAATTCAGGGTAAACGGCTGGTCAATGATGAAGGTATCGTCGCCGCTGCCGCCGCCGAGATTCTCGAAACTGGTGTAGTCCAGCGTGTTCGTGCTGACATATTTATTGTTGGCAAGATTCCATGTAGCCGGAGCGTTCATGCCGGTCAGGGTATCGCCGTCCGCGCTGCTGCCGTTGATGAGATTGATGTTGTCAAACGTGCTGCCAAGCAGGTCGAATCCGCCAGCGAAGCCGTCAATACTGCCCAGCGCGGTGAGCGTAACCGCATGAGGGGCGACATCGGCGGAGAAGTCGAGCCGGTCATACCCGGCCTTGCCATCAATCGCATCTTTACCGCCGTTGCTGCGGAAGATGTTATCGAACGCGTCGCCGGTCAGCGTGTCGCTGCCCGTCCCGCCGTAGACGTGGCGGATGTGGGCCAGGGTGAGCGGATTCGAACCGGTTCCGGCGGTCAGATCAACGGTGATATTGTCCGAATCGAGCGTGTAATCCAGCCAGTTGATCCCGCCGCCGCCGTCAATATGACTCGGGTTCGGCAGGGTGGCATGGTCTTCGTATTTGAACCAGTCATCCAGTGTGCCGCTGAGGATGCGCTCGATGCTGTGCGTGGTGCTGGTGATGCTGTTCTCGCCGCTCGCGGCGGTGAAGCCGGTCGTCTTGATCGTCCAGGTGATCGGCGCGGTGATCGTAGCGATGTCTACCGTGTCAGTGCCAACGTCGTTCATCGTAGTGCCATCGCCGCCTTCGACAATGTCATCACCCCAGCGATCATCGAAGAGGAAGAGGTCGTTGCCCGCGTTGCCGTAAAAGATGTTGTTGAAATCGTCGCCGATGAACGTGTCCGCGCCCGAGCCGCCCCGGGCATTCTCGATGTTGATGTACGCGCCGTGCGCGTTGCCGTTGATGGCAGTGGTCGCGCCGTTGGGCAATACCACACTGATGGGGGTCGTGTAGGCGGTGTACGTGGGCGGGCTGTAATCAAGCCAGTCGCTGCCGCCCTGCCCATCGAGGTAGAGGGAGATCGCCAGCGTCGCGCCATCCGCGAAGGCGAAGCGATCATCGCCCAGGCCGCCGAGGATGAGGTGGTACGAGCGCGCGCCGATGAATGTGAAGGTGTCGTCTTCAGTGCCGCCGATCAGGTCTTCGAAGTTGGAAAAGGTGAGCGTGTGCCCGCCGGAGGCGTAATTGGTGCCGTTGAGCGTCCAGGTTGCGTCCGCGTCCATGCCGTGCAGGGTGTCGTTTCCAACAGGCGTAGTGATCGTCGTGGCGATGAAGACATCTATATTCCTGAAGTTCTCGCCGATCGCAGCATCCGTGCCGTTGAAGCCATCCTGGTCGCCCAACGCGGTGAGCAATACGGAACGAACCGGCGTATAGGCGCTGAAATCGAGCGTATCGCTGCCGCTGTGTCCGTCAACATAGCCGGTGACGGTCACGCTGTTGGTGAACAGGAATGTATCGTTGTTGCAGCCGCCCCGGAAGTTGCGCACGGTCAAGGTCGGGTAGGAGAATATGTTTCCGCCGCCGGTAACCGTCCGGGCGTTGAGATTAAAGGTTAGCGGGTTAGCCGTCATGCGGTAGAAATCAAGGGTGGTGATGCCATCGGTGTCTGTGACCTGATCGTTCGTGCCGAAGGTATTGCCGAAAATGTAAGTGTCATTGCGGATGCCGCCCTGGAGAATGTCATTGCCGGGACCGCCATCCAGCTCGTTATCGGCCAGGTCGCCAATCAGGGTATCATCCGCGCTGCCGCCGATCAAGTTCTCGACATTGACGATGCGCCCCAATGGGTACGTTGCTGGGGTAGCCGGGCAGTCAGCCACTTTCTTGCCTGCAACCGTTTTTTCAGTACAGCCGACATTGGTGGCGCGGCCATCGCTGAGATTCACGTACACCGGATGCAGCGCAGTGAAGGCGCTGTAATCGAGCGTATCGCGCCCGGCCTGGCCGTCAATATTCGCTTCGATGGTTGGAGTGGCGAAATCCAGCAAGGCGGCGCCATCCGCCAGTTTGAAGATATCGTCCCCGCCGCCGCCGCGCAGGATCATCTTGGGCGCGGCATTGATGTTGAACGTATCAGTCGTCGCGCCGCCGTAGAGCCGCTCCATGTACTTGAAATGCAGCACATAGGTGTGCGTCGTCGCAGTGTAATCGTTGCCGCCAACGACATCATTCACCGTATGCCCTGGAATCTGGTATTTGTTGTCAACATTATCCCAGATCCAGTTGCTGGCCATGTCACGACCATTGAGCGCATCGTACTTGCTGAACAGGCCGCCGAGCGCTTTTTCGACCACATCCCAGACGAACTGCAAGCGGTTGCCGATCTCGACGAAGTTCGTATCCAGGTCGTGGACAGTGCCCAAGGCGTCCGAGCCGCCAGGCCCGCCCATGCGGAAGAACATGCGCGCCTTCAGGCTGATGAAGTCAATCGTATCGAAGCCCTTGCCGGCATCCAGGTAATCGTCGCCCCAACCTTTCAGGAAGACGAAGGTTTCGTCACTATCGCCGCCGTACATGGTGTCGTTATAGAGGCCAATCGGAGTAGTGGTATTGATATCATCCGCGTAGATCGTCGGCTTGAGGTTGACCAGGGCGCTGCCGCGGGCGTCGAAGAGGTCGTTGCCGGTGTGCATGTAGACGAACATGAACTCGAAGCCATGGTTGCCCAGGTTGGGGTCAGCCGGATCGTCGAAGATGAGCGAGGCGGTATAGGGCGCAGTCATGTTGATCTGACTGCTGGTCATCAGGATGGTGTCGTTATGATTTGGCAGCGGAGTCGGGTTATCGGCGTTGGGCGTGCCGTGCACGATCAGGCGGTCGGTGAACCAGGTCGCGCCGGTATCCTTGACCTTTACTGGGCCCTGGAAGCCAAAGCCCAGGTTGATGATGTACTTGTCCGAGCCTTCCTTGCCGTCCACGTACAGGCCGTATTGGCCGCTAGCGCCGATAGTGAACGTGCCGCGGCCGGATGAGCCATAGATGTTCTCGAATTCGATGGAGGACGGATTCAAACCGGTCAACGTATTCACGGTCAGGCCAAGGCCGGTGACGTGGATGCCGCCGGTATTCAGGGTGAGATTGATCTGGCCGGGAACGCCGGTGAAGTCGAGCGTATCGCCGTTACCCTGCCCAACGGCTTCGTGGATCTGGTCATTGCCGCAAAAAGCGTAGAACTTGAAGGTGTCGTTGCCTCCACCTCCATAGAGGGTATCATTTCCCTCGCCGCCGTCCAGCGTATCGTTGCCGTTGCCACCGATGAGCGTGTCGTTGCCTTTGCCGCCATAGAGCTTCGTGTCGCCGCTGCCGTTGCCGCCGTATAACGTGTCGTCACCCGCATTGCCATAGAGAACGTCCTGGGAGGACTTGCCAGCTTTGAGCGTATCGTTGCCATTGTTGCCATAGAAGATCAACGGTATCGTAATGGAGGTGGCATCAATATAATCGTCACCTTCACCACCGTATGCGATGATCCTTGTGGCGCCACTATACCTGCTGCGGCGCTTGTCTTCGGTCCACGAAGAGCCACTATTCCAACTGATGCTGAGCTTGAACGAAGCTCCGTCATGCTCGGCTTTGATCCACTCACTCTCATCTTCGACATTGCCGAAGATGCGCTTGGGGGCGTTGGAACCCATGTTCAGGTACAGGGTGTCGCCCACCTTCGTTCCCAGGCGCGCAGGACGGTCGAATGTGATCTCCCATGAGAAGAGATCCCAATCCACGATGGTCATCTTGAAGACCGTGATCCCCAGCAATTTAACGTAGATCTCCAGTTTGAAATTCAGTTTGCCGCTGTAATCGAAGACCGCCCACGGGTCAATTTCCCAGTTCTCCTGGATTTCCTTCATGCGGACTTTGCCGTCGCCATCCGGGTCGTTCAAGGTGAACTCGAAGGTGGCGGTAAAGGTAGCCTTTATGCCAATTTCGATAATCTTAAGGTCAAGGGCCACCCCAAAACTGACGCTGATCTCGACGATCAACTGCGGCTGCCTTTCGCCGGCAGCATCCTTGGAGACGATGAAAAAGCCATCCGCAATATCATCGGTATTGCCGCTGTCGGCATAGGTGGCGATTCCGAGTGTATCGTAGCCGAAATCCATGTGCAGTTTGATGGCCACGCCGCCGCCGATCTTGATGACGATGAACGGCACCGGCGGAATGGGGATGTTGAACTCGATGGTCACTTCGAGGGAGAAGGTGGGCAGATCCAGGATCATCATCGTGGCGTTCTTGCCCATGATCATCAGCAATATTGTCGAAGGATCGGTGATGATGGGGAAATCTAATTTGAAATCGCCTTCGATGCCGAATTCGGCTTCGGGCGAAGGTTCATCCTTATCCTCTTCCTTCTCCTCTTCACCATCTTTCTTCTCCTCCTCCCCATCTTTCTTCTCCTCTTTCTTCTCGCCGTCTTTCTCATCCTCCTGCAGTTTCTCCCTCAGCTCATCGGCAATCTCGTCTCCAATCCCCATCTCCTTCATGAAACCGACGCGCTCTGCCCAGGATTCCGCGCCTTTCGGCGTGTCGAACAATTCCTCCGCATCCTGCCAGTCCTTGAGCGGCGAGCCGTCGTAGAACGGGAGGTTGATGCTGCCGACCGGGAGCAATTCGCCGGGGCCAACCGCGTTATACAGCGCGTTTATCGTCTTGGCCAGGCGGTAGATGAAGGAGATCGCCCGGATAAAGGGCTTGACGTATTTGCCGCCCTCGAAGAGCATCATGAATTCGTCGAGGAAGGTGATATTGCTGCCCATCAGGAACGACATGACCGGATCGGTTATGAACAATAAGCCGGTATCGGGGTCAATCAGCCAGCCCCAGGGATCGAGGATGGCCAGGATCGTATCTATGACTGGCTTGGCGTATCTCTCGAGGAAGGAACGCAGATCTTCGCGCACGTCCGCGAAGGTCACGGCCGGATGCGGCATATCGTCCGTCAGGTACATGCCTTCGCTCAGCCGCTCGATGGGCGCCATCGAATCGAAGGCCCAGGAGAGGTTGAATTCCTCGACGATGTCTGGAAAATCAATGCCGCTGGGGAAGGAGTGATAAAGGTGCAGGTGCATCTCCACCTGGACATCGAGCGTCACATTCATCAACTGGTCGGGGGTAAGGGTGGGGCTGTTCATCTCCGAGATGGAGAGTCGCCCATCCGCCGCGCTGCCGGCGCCCGGATCCTTGACGTTGATGGTGACATCCATGTCGAAGGAGGTGTACTGCGTGTGCTTGGCGCCCGCCAGCGTTGTCCCGATGAGGGCGGAGGCGTTGCCGCCGGTGACCGAGATGGCGTTAACGTTGTTGTACAGGGAGACGATGGCGATCTGATCCCCCGGCCGCGCCTGGGCGATGACGTACGAACCGAAGCCGGCGTCGCTCAATGCCTTGTTGAGGTCTTTGACCAGGTCCTCGATGCCGGTGTTGTCATCGGTGGCGGTTTTGGCAAGCGTAACGTCCTTGGAAAAATCGGTGCCCTCTGCAAGATCGAGATACAGTTTGAAAGTGGTATCGCTGCTCATCTTGCCGTTGGCATGACTGGGCGCGCCCACCGGTTCCAGGGCGGTGATCGGCGTCCCGTCGGTGGCCGTGAGCGGCAGGTAACCCAACTGGCCGGAGTGCCCGCCAGCCGGGAAACCAGCCGTAACTTTTACACTCATCTCGTTCGCGGGTTTGAGAACGATACCCGCAGGCGGCGCATAGATCGAACCGGGTGGACCGGTCGGCGGGGTATTATCGAGCGTGCTGAAGTAAAAGCCGTTGACCAGGTCAACACCAAAGCCGAAATAGAGTTCCCAGGTAATGGTGATATCAATGGGCGCGTTCACTTGCAGGTCCAGGCCATCCAGACCTGCATCGAAAGTGCCTGCCTGGGTGATGACCCTCGTCTGTCCCAGGCGCATGTTGAACTGACAGTAGGAGGCATCCGCGCCGCAGTATGCAACGTCCTGCTTGTTGCTGGTGACGATGATGTCCTCTTTCGTAACTCCGCCGATACCGTTCAGGTCTTTCAGCACCGCACCTGCCCCAAGTCCAGTGAACAATCCGTAGAACAACGCATCACGAATCAGGTTCACTACACCGTTCTCGTCGAGCAGGTCTGGATTGGCGGCGCGCAGTTTGGTGGCTAGTTCGTTCAGGAGTGTTGGGCGCAATTCGAGCAGGAACTGCGCCTGCGGATTAATACCCAAGGCGTCGCCGATGATCGGCAGGTTGAAATTGAAGATCTGCCGGTTGAGCGTATCCTGGAGCAGGGTGAAAACGTTGTCCAGGCCGTCCACCAGCGTCTCGGGATCGAGCAGCATCTGCATCAGCGTGATCGCATAGGCCAGCAGGCCATCGTTGCTGCCCAGGTTGGGCGTGCTGATCGTCACGTGCGTGGTGTTCCCCGCAAGGAATTCAGATAGACTGCTAATGGTCAGATGGAAAGGCCCACCGTCAACAGAAGTATCAGGATTGGGATAGTAGAGCGGCAGGTCAGCGCCGGCCGCGCCGACGATCACCGGCGTGATGTGGCTGGTAATTGTCTCATTGAAATAGTGCCGCCCATTGGCGTCGTTGTCGGCAATGGCGTAATCGAAGGTAGCCGGGTTTGAATCTGTCGCCACGCCGGTTTTGTTCAACGCCGCCCAACCGTTCACAATGGTCATATTCAATGGCCCCGCCATGAGGCCGGAGGTGAAGCCGTTGGCAGTGGCATAGACATCGAAGGCCAGTTTTGTACTGCCTCCGACCCCATCGTACAGGAAGGACAACTGGTTCGTCTGCCACGGGTCAGGCGTGGTGGTGAAATTGGCATCTATGCGCGTCAGGTCAATGCCCATGTCAAGGTCCAGCTTGGCGTTGGCGGTGGCATTCAAATTGCCGGTGATGTCGCTGGCAAACATCAGATAGAGATCGTTGAGGAAAGTGCTTTCGTTAATGCCGATGGTACTTGGATCGTCTTTTAGTGATGGACTAGCAGTAGGGTTCAACTTTAGCAAGTCAATCGTCAGCGGCAGCACCTTGGAACGGGTGATGGCGTAATCGAAGCCGATGTTCAGATTCGTGCCGGCCAGTTGGAACATGACCGTGGCCGCCAGCGTCGGGCCCAGGACAGTCTTGAGGGCATCCCTGAATCCCTGGATCGTCACCACCGCTACGTCGCGCATGACATCCACCACGCTGTCGAAGGCGTCAGCGAAGTCGAGGATGTCATTCAGCGAGGCGCCGATCAGCGGCAGCGGCGCATTCAGCCGCATGGCAGCGTTCGCTTCGAGAGAGCGCAGGAAGGCGGTGACGTTATCCAGTGCGGCGACCACATTAGCGATGGTCAGGTTATAGAGTTGTCGCGCGCCCGCCAGGCCCGCCGGCTCGCTCATGGTGACATCGCGCGGATGCGCGTACCAGTCGGGGAAGGTCATTGTAACTGTGCGTTCTGCAGCAGTGCCGGAAACGCCGAAGTTGGCGTCCGCGTTCACCGGGAAGGTAGCCGCAGCCGTGGCGGTGTAGCCGGTCGGGAAACCGATGATGCGCGCATAGTTCGGCTGACTGGACGGGTAAATGCGGCTGACCTGGTGGGCATTTTCGAGCAGATCAGAAATGCTGACGCGCGTATTCAACGGATCATTGACCGCGTGCAGTGTGAAGTGAAAATTGCTCAATCCTGCCGTCAGGCTGGCACTGGGGACGATCAGCGCGACCACGCCCAGGCGCATCACGGCGACGAAATTCGCATTGGTGAAAGTCACTGCGCCGCCAAGTTCGACGTCCTTCACGTAGCTTTGCGCGGTGGTGGCGCGCGAATGTGCGCCTTCCTCCCAGGCGAAGTCTGCCAGGTGGCCCAGATCTTCGACGATCTTGAGCAGGGTGACAGCCGCGCTCAGGCCGCGCAGGACGATGAAGTTGCTGCGGCCGGCTGGCGTGAAGAGCCTGACGGTAGCCTCACCAGCAGGATTACCGTCAAGTTCCGCCCCTGTGACCAGGTCAGTATCGTAGACCGGTTTCGGGCAGCCGGTGGTCGTATCGAGTTCTACGCCAGGGATCGGGTCGCCGTCGCTGCAATAGTTGAACATCCGCTCGGCCACTACCTGCGCGCCCAGCCCTGCCGCGGCGAGGGCAGCGTTGATATCGGCAATCAAATCGTCAAGCGTTTTATTATTTGTGTCCCGCGCAACCGTAATGAGATGACCTTCATCGCCGTCCACGGTGAGCAGGAAACTGACGGTGTTCGCCAGCACCCCGAGCTGCGGAAGCGGTGAGGGCTTGGCGACATTGACGCTCTTTTGATCCTTGCTCAAAGCCAGTTGCGCCAGCCGCTCCTTATTATCATCGTTATCAGTGACCAGCCCGATGGAGATCTCCGTCACGCTGTCGGTCTTCGCCTGGAAGGCGAAGCGCTTGTCAGAGCCGGCAATCTGGATCACCTTCACGGCATCTTTTAGACCGGCGATCGCATCCACAGCCGTCTGGATATCCTGCACCAAGTCATCCAGGCCGTCGTTCGTCGAGGTATTGGCGGCCAGGATCTCGAGCGTGTATTCCGTAGTACCCGAATCGGTGGTGACTTTCAACTTGAAATTGACATTCTTATCCAGGACGCCGAGTTTCCTCACCACATAGTTCCCGGCGCCGCTGGAAACCGCCTCCGGCGCGGATACCAGCCCGGAACCCAGTTCGGGGATGGTCTTGGTGACCGGGCCGATGATTGGCAGTTGATTGACCGGGGTGAGCGGGATGCCAAAGGTGAAATCGTATGTAACCGTGCCAGTCACACTCACCTGGGTAACGGCGTAAAGGTCGGCGTAAGGCGAGATGTCGTAATCCACATTGATCGCCACCGAGCGCGGGCAAACCTTATCCTCCCAATTACCAGCCGCATTCTTCTCCCTATACGTACAAGGTCGGCTGAAACTGATATCGTAGGTCAGTTCATGGGTTGCCGGGTCGTAGAGCAATGGGATGGTAATGCCAAGCGCGGCATCCATCTTGGTCTTGAGGTCGGCGGCGTTGCCAAAGGTCGGTCCACCGCTGGCATTCGTCAGTTTGCTGTTAAGGTTTGCTTTCAGCATCTTGCCGTAATTGAACAGATCGGCCAGGATCAAATCTTTGGCGAAAGGCACCTCCACTTCGAGATAGGAGGTGGTGTTGAAGTTGGTCAGGAAGGCGGCGAAAGCATTGAGTTCCGCCAGCACGCTCTCCGGCTCGACGTTGCCGAAGTATTTCAGTTCGCCCAAATCATCCAGGTTAACCGAGGGGTCTACCGGGCCGATGTAGCGCGGATCGGTAATGGTGATCGCCGCGGTGACAACGGAAGGCAGGCCGCTCAGGACCCCGCCGCCCACCAGGGGCACGTCCGCGCCAGCGCGGATCTTGACGGGCAGGTTAATATTGACCGTGGCGGGCAGTTCATCGGTCGTGGTGGTGGCCGTGGTGAGATCGGCCTGGGTGAGATAACCATTCGCCGGCGTGGGATCGTTGACGGTTACGCCAATCGGGGAATTGAAATCGAAGGTGCCGTTGCTGCGGCTGGCGAGGGCGATGAAGCCAAAATCAATCTGCGGATCGTTATAGGTGGTCAGGCTGGCATCCCCTGTCACGGTCAGCGAATTCGAGCGCAGGAAAGAGTTGAGGTTGGTGCGGTCGTAACCCAGGTCGAGATCGAGTTGGTAGATCGTATCCAGCGAAATAGGATAGTCAGGTGGGACGACAGGGTCGCCATTGGGCTCGTTTCCATCCTTCGAGAAAGTGAAGCCGCGATCGGTTAGCGCTTCGACATCGTTCAGGTCGAGGAAGAGCGGCTTGGCAACGAATTTCCCATCTTTATCCTTCGCCAGGTTATTTTCTTTGGTGCGCGTTGCAGTGAAGGTGAAATCCACCACCACCTGTTCGCTGCACGCCGAGGCGCAGAAGAGGTCCAGGCGCGTATCCGTGTTCGTGACCGCCACCGCCAGGTTGCCCAAATGGATAGTCGTTTCCGGGAAACCATACTTATAATCAACGCTGCCCGGTCCAGTAAGTAATTTGAGTTTATTAATAATGCCATCTGTATCGGCGCCAAGAGTTTGTAGATAAGTCTTTAGTTTATCGTAGAGTTCTTTTTCCAGGATATTCCCCAGGTCGTAATAGTGCGCATCTATCGAGTCGAGAGCGAAGGAGCTGCCGAGCGTCTCGCGGATCAAATCGCCTGTGGCGTTCGGGTTGTTGGGATCGTTATCATACGCCGAGCCGATGCCTTCGATGCCTTCGTTCAACAGGCCGTCATCGCCGTGAGCCAAAGCCCAGTTATACAGTTTTTCCAGTTGAGTATTCAGTGCGTTTGCTTCTGCGCTGGAAAGGGTATAGTTGGCACCCGAGTTGCCGATCTTGATGTGTTCGACAGTGGTGAAGTTTGCCGTCTGACCGGCGATGGTCACCGAGGCAGGATCCTTCGTGTAAGTGAAGGCTGTCGCTTTCGCATCAATTGTCGCCACGTCGTTGCCGTTTCCGCCGTCTATGTTATCCCAGCCCCCGTTCTTCTCGTAGATGAAGCTGTCATCGCCGCCGCGGCCTTGCAGCGTGTCGCTGCCGCCCCGGCCACGCAGTTCGTTGGCGCCATCGTCGCCAGACAAGATGTCGTCACTGCTGCCGCCCCAGACGTTTTGAATGTTCGTGACACCCGAGAAACCGGTTGCGGTGCCGGAGAGCAAGTCCACCGCAACGGCGGTCGTGTAGGAGTAATCCAGCGTGTTGTTGCCCGAACCGCCATTGATCGCGCCAAAGCCGACTGCGCCGGCGCCGACCGCGAAGCGGTCGTCATCCGTCCCGCCGATGAAGTTCTCGACGTTCTTGCCGGTGGCGTCGAATGTGCCACTGCCATCGGTGACGGTGACACTGGTGGTAGTGAACTGGAACGTGAGCGGGACGGTCACGTCGGTGAAGTCGAGCGTGTCGGTCCCTTCTCCAGCGACTTCGGTCACCGTATCCCCCCATTCGTTTGGACCGAACCGGTAGGTATCGTTCCCGCCGCGGCCCACAAGCGTGTCGCTGCCAAGCCGGCCACCCAGTACATTGGCGCCATTGGTCCCAGACAAGGTGTCGGCGCCGCTGCCGCCCCAGACATTCTGGATGTTCGCGATACCCGCGACCACCGCGAAGCCGGTTGCGGTGCCTGCCGCTAGGTCCACCACAACGGAGGTCGTATACCCGTAATAATCCAGCGTGTTGACCCCCGCGCCGCCGTCAATCTTGCCAAGGCCGCCCGCCAGCTTCGCGCCAGCGCCAAGTTCGAAGTAATCGTTTCCCGTCCCGCTGATGATGTTTTCGATGTTGTCGTTGGCATGAGAGACGCGATTGCCCGCGCCATCGGTGACGGTGAGGCTGCCGAATTGGAATGTGAGCGGCGAGGCCACAGCCGCAAAGGTGAGCGTGTCGCTGCCGCCGCTGGCCGCCTCGGTGATCACAACGTCACCCCAATTAGCGGCAAACTGATAAATATCATTCCCCGCTTCGCCGTCAATTTCGACGGATTCCACATGCGTGCGGTTGACTGTCCATGTACCGTTCGTGATGGAACCCGCAGCGATCGTAAAGGTATCCGCCCCGCTCGTGCCGCCAATAAACAATGTATCTGCGCCACCTTTGCTGTCTACGTTTATTGTCTCAGCGCCGGAACTGTCACTGAAATCGAAAGCCACAGAATCGGCGTTGATCGTGCCGGTGACATTCACCGTGGCCCCCTGCAAATTGACATCCTCCAAGACAAAATCGAGTCCGGCGGTGGTGCAGGAGGCGCAACTCACCGTCAGGGTATTGCCGCTAAAAATGAATTTGCGCAGCGTGATTGTGCGAGTGGCCGCTACCCCATTATTCGAAATCTTGATTGCGCCGCTCAGGGTTGTAGTACCGCCCCCCGCCCCGCCGACCAGCGTCAAATCCGAGTTGATCCCGTCCAGGGTAATATCTTCTGTATAAGTGCCGCTTTCTACATAAATGGTATTTTTAGCATAAATGGCATTACCATCCGGCATGCCATTAGCCTTGATGTCATCAATGGCTGTTTGGATGGGGCCTTTAGGTGCGACACATGCTTGATTCCCCGCCGTATAGGGGTCGCAATCTGTAGCGGTGAAGGTATAAAGCACTCCGTTGCGCCAGAAGTAGGGGTCTTTCCCTTCGTTCAACAAACCGTCGTCACCGATCCCCAAAGCCCAATTAAACAAAGCAGCCAGTGGAGCATCCAACGCATTTCCTTCTGCATCGGTCAGGGTATAGTTGGCGTTCGAGTTGCTGACCTGGATGAGTTCGACAGCGCTGAATGTCACTGGCTGGCGACCAGTGATGGTAACCGAGGCGGGCGGACCCTTGTTGTATGTGCTGATCGCGTTTTCTTCGGCATCTAAAGTCGCCTCGTCTTCGATGCTGCTGCCGCCGTCAATCGTGAATGGCGCAGTTGTCGAGGCTTTGATGGAGAAGGTATCCTTGCCGCTTCCGCTCTTGTAACTCTCGATGTTGTTGCCGGTGTGTGTAACCTGATTGGGTATGGGGATGGTTGTGTCAGCCACCGCCAGGCTACCCGCAAGAATGATGAACGACAGGTTTACGGTCACAGCGCTGAAATCCAGCGTATCGATTCCGCCAGCAAGGGCCTCAACGATAGCAATGATGCCCCCCCATCCATTGTTGAAGGCATAAGTATCGTCCCCCGAGCCACCATCTACAAAATTCGAAATGACGCCGCCGAGGAAGTTGAATATGTCACCATCGGCATCGCCAAACACTGATCCAACCACGCCGCCGAGGAAGTTGAAGATGTCAATACCGGAGCCACCATACACAGATCCAACCGTGCCACCGTGGAAGTTGAATACATCATTACCGGCATCGCCATAAATCAAATCCACCGTGCCGCCATTCACGTTGAAAGTGTCATTACCGTCGTCGCCGTGAAGGGTGTAGGTCACACCCGCGGCTGTTGCATTGACATTGAATGTGTCGTTCCCGTTCCCGCCATTCAGCGTGAGTGTGGACAACCCTGTAGCCGGGGTGGTGACGTTTAAAGTGACGGAATCATCCCCATCTCCAGCATCCACTGTGACGTTGGTCTTGTTCGCAAATATGATGGTTTCAAAGCTTGGGCTTTGCACCCAGATCGTTTGGCAGCCCGCCGGACAATTGACCGGTTCCATTATAGAAGTTATGAAAGTACCATCAACAATAGCGATTGTATCAGCGACGATCGTGCCGTTTATGGTTAGATTCGCGACCGGGGTATAGTCATAGATCGGTTCGATTTGATCATAGACAACGTCAACCAGACCGCCAAAGTCAATCGCGCCGGAATTGGGCCCGCTGGGGGTGTAGGCCGCGTTATCGAACACGCCGCCGGCGAAAGCCATCTTATCGTAGCCGTCCCCACCATCATAGGAGATGAGGCTCGCCGCGGACGGACTGCCTGCTCCAAAATCAATCCGCAGGGTGTCGTCCCCGCCCCCGCCGCTCACCTGCAAAACATTGCCACCCTCCAGGCGAATTCTGGTGGTGTCATCCTGCGCTGTGCCGATAACCGTCAATGCCGAAGCAACCATTTCCACTTCTTCGACCGCGCTCGCGTCAAGGCACACTTGGGTCGAATTGGTGACAATGACACCTGCATTAAATGTCGAACCCGCCGCGCTAACGCTGGACGAATCCTGGATGATCAAGCCGGCATTGAACAGGCTGGAATCAATCGCCACCCCGTTGGAACTATCAATAAACAAACCGGCGTTGAAAACGCTTTCCGTGACAATTACGTCGCTCGCCCCTGCGAGAACCACCCCGGCATCAAAAACACTTTGCGAGAGGGTGACGCTCCCCGACTGTACGTAGAGGCCGCCGCCAAAAGTGAAGCCGTAGAACGTGATGCGATTGGATGGGTTCGAGACAAGGACGATATTGTCGAGGAATGACTCGCTGCTATCCGCCGCGCCCTGAAGGGTGAGATCAACTCCGAGATTGTCAATGGTGAGGCTCTCGTTATAAGTTCCCCCTTCCACGTAGATGGTGCTGTCATCCGGCGCACCATTGATCTGCACATCGTTGATCGCGGCCGTGATTGGCGCGGACGACTCAGTGCAGTTTTCAAATCCGCTGCAGTCAGTGCGGTTATAGAACGTCACACCACCGCGGGTAAAGTAAGGGTCATTACCGATAATAGACGCGGCAGGCAGTGTACTATCCTCACTGGCGGCTGCCGGATCTGTGATGCTGGATAATTCGGCGGGTTGGGTGTCTTCGGACGTGATGACCGTTACCGGATTGTCAGCCGGTTGCGTTTCCTCACCATTATTGGTGTCAGTTAAATCAAAACCGGCAGGCAGTGTACTATCTTCACTGGCAGCTGCCGGTTCTGTGGCATTGGATGATTCAGCGGGTTGGGCGTCTTCGGAAGTGACGACCGTTACCGGATTGTCAGCCGGTTGCGTTTCCCCACCATCGGCATAAGCGACCTGTGCTGGAAGGGCAATCAAGACGAGCGCGCCGATTAGAATCAACAAGCGCAGGAACATCACCAAGTGTTTCTCGCTACCGTGCAAGAAGTTTCGGTTACACTCGCTGGAATTTGCGGTCATAAAGGCCTCTGCTGTCATCCATGGAATATGCAAGTGGTAGTAAATAAAATCAGTGATAGACATCTTTTCTGATGCCTTTGCATAGTTTATTACAAATGTGAAACGGCTTCAATATACTTGAGGTAACAAGAAAGTATAGTGGTTCACTTTCCCTTGCGCTGAATACGGCGGGCATAGGCAATAGCCTGTCGCCGTGTCTCCAATTGCAATCGCTCGAGTATCTGTCCCATATGATATTTGATAGTCTGTTCGCTCAGGTGCAAAGCTGCCGCAACTTCTTTATACTGCATACCCTCCGAAACCTGTTCCAGGATCTGCCACTGGCGCGGGGTCAACTCCCGGTCTACCTGGCGAATAGTCCCATCTGCAAGCGGGGACTTGCTTTGAGAAAAGTCAGCCAACAGACGAGAGGCCATATTGGGTGTCAGGATCACTTCGCCGCGCGCCAGGCCAGCCAGCAGCCTGCAAAAGTCATCCGCATCCAGGCTTTTCAGTAAATATCCCGACGCCCCGCTCTTGATGGCCTCGAAAAGGTCTTCTTCGTCTTCCGAGACGGTCAGCATGACGATTTTGACTTCAGGCAGCTCAGCTTTTATCGCCCGTGTTGCTTCCAGTCCATTGCAATTCGGCATTTGAATATCCATCACGATCACATCCGGACGCAGGGCGCGCGCCTTTTCCTGCGCTTCGTAGCCATCCTGCGCCAGTCCGACGACCATCAAACCACGTGCCATGAGCAGATTGCGCAGGCCGTCCAGGAAGAGAGGAGAATCGTCCACCAGCAGGAGACGCAATTCCCGGGCAGCCGCCAGGTCACTCTCCGTCGCCTTGCCGGGCATAGAAATCAAACATGGAATTCTCACCAGTACTTTTGTGCCTTTCCCGGGCGCAGCGCGCAGCTCCACATTGCCACCGACCAGTCTGGCGCGCTCTCGCATCATCTTCAATCCGAAATGCTGACCCTCTTCTTCCATGGGCTGACGCATGTCAAATCCCACGCCATCGTCAGAGACAATGATCTGCACCTGGCCATCTGTAATGCTGAAAAGAACTTCTACTTTATGAGCCGAAGCATGTTTCCGTACGTTCGTCAACGCCTCCCGGAGGATGTGCAGGACTTGCTCCTCCACTGCCGGAGCAAAGAAAGGAGTCGGCACATCTGCCGGGATACTCAAAGTCGCCTGTATCCCAAAGTCATCGCTGAACTGGCGCAGATATCTTTCCAGCGTAACGAAAAGATCCTCGGAGATGGTCGGTGTACGCAGGCCGAGGATAAAATTGCGGATATCGTTATGCGCAGCCTGGGATAGTTGTGAAATCCGCTGAAGGCTGGCCTGGGCCGCCGGTAACTGATCACCCTCAAGAAATGCCTGCGTTGCCTGCGCTTCTACGTTGATATAGGCCATCGCCTGACCCAAGCCGTCGTGCAGGTCGCGCCCCACCCGTTCGCGCTCTTCCATCACGGCCAGCGTCCGTTGGTGCTGGACGATCTTTTCTTGAGCGGTCTCACGTTCTCTGATTTCCAGGCGCATCTGTTCATTCGCCGCTTTCAACTCTCTGGTGCGCTCCGCGACGCGCGTCTCCAAGCCGGTCACCAGAGAATGCAGTTCTGCCGCCATGCCGTTAAAAGAAGCCGTCAGGGAACCAATTTCGTCGTTGTACCGCACCGGAACATGGACATCCAGTTTGCCCTCGTTCATCTGCTGGACGCCGGAGAGCAAGGCTTCCAGCGGCTTGACGAGGCTGGAACGCAGCAGAGTCGGAAGCCCGAAGATGATGAGCAGGCTGCCGCCAGGCACCAGCCATGCCAGCGGGACAATATCCCGGTGGAGATGGCGCCGGAAATCCAGGTACAAATCCTGGATGACGCCCCGCGGCCCGCTGCTGGCCGGCTGTGACAGGTCGGCTGTTTGTCCGACCGGCGCTGCCAATCCCGGGGTGACGCCGCGCAGCCAGGGGTTGGCCGAAGGGGTGGCATCCGGGTCGAAGGCCAGCGGGTCAGGCAGGCCGTTATAGGTAAAGTCGAAACTGCCATCCCGGTACAGCACCGCCTGGAAAGTGAATATAGCCCCCCGGTGCTGGAGCGCAGGTAAATGGTCCCAGGTGACAATTAACCGGTCCGCTTCGAGGCGGGCAAAAACTCCCCCGCCGGAGGCAGGTTCCAGGTCCACGAGCAGCGGGAAAATCCCGGGGAAGGAACCGTAGTCATTTTGCAGGTTGGGGTGCCAGAGTTCTTGTCCCATCCTCAAGAGGCCAACGCTGGTAACGTAAATCTCGGAGTAGGTCTGGCCAAACAGCGTAAAAGTGAAATCCACCTTTTGGTTGCGGCCCTGGCCGCGCGAGGTGACGGTCAGCCTGTCTCCCAGGTCCGTTTCAAAGTGGAAGGGAGCCGGGGCCGCGTCGTAGCCGCCCTGCGCATTGGGAGTGAAATGCAAAGTCTGGTGGTCGGCGATGGCGGGACGGTAAGCGGCAATCGAAGCCGGCGCCACCACCCAGCCGACGATGCCCAGCACGGCCAGGAGCAGGGTCAACGTCACGCCCGATAGTTTGACCATGAACGAAGTGGTTCCTGGCTGGTAGTTGAGATACGCTGTGGCGAACAGCCACAACATGAGCAGGATACCCACAGAAAGCGAAGCATTGTAGAAAGCAGTGGAGACCGTATAGGACCCCCGCAGGAGGTTAACGACACTCAATGCCAGGAGCATCAGGTAAATCAGGGCAAAATCGCGCGCCCCGCGCGCGCCCGCTCCCTGCGGCCACCAGAGTTTACGCAGCCAGTGGACAGGGCGTTCGTCCGCGCTCACGGCCTGGCGGAACAGCGCCACCGGCGCCCAGGCAAACAAAACCGCCAGCGCATAATCGGCCTGAGGCAGGCGATAATTCACCCAGCCGAGAACCAGTTCAGATAAACGATAGATGGCGAAATACGCCTCGTAAAACGCATAGGACAGGCTCACCCCCAGCACAATGTACGATTCCCATCTGCGGCGCGGGTACAGCGCCGGAAAGCGGTAAGTGAACTGGAGCAGAAGCACCAGGGCGATCCCCAGCACGGTATTTTCCAGATAAACGACGGCCAGGCGCGGCGTAGGCAGCAGGGCTGCATCGAGGAACAACAGCCCGATGAACAGGGTGACCGCGGCAAAGAACCCGGTGAGCAGGATGGACTGCGCACTCCATTTCTCGCGCCGGCGGAGGCGGTTGGTAAGATAAGCGATGAACAGGGTGACCGCGAGAAAGAACCTGGTGAGCAGTGAAGACTGTACACTCCGTTTCTCGCGCCGGCAGAGACGGTTGACAAGATAAGCAGTGATCAGCGCAGACAGGATGAACTGCGTCAGGTAACCGATGGAAGCGGGGGTAAGGTACAAGGATTGCATAGGTAATAAATATCTATATACGGGACCGTATCCTGCGCATACTGTCCGCAAGCGCCTCGAGGTAATCAGCCGCTTTTTCCAGGTCTTCATGCGGGTTGCGTAGAAGCGTCACAAGTTCGGTGGACACCTCATCGAAGTCTTGATCAAAATCAGATCGGCCTACAAAATTGAAAATGGATTTGACCCGGCTGGCTAATTTCCGGTGCGGCCCAGGGGCCGTAACTGCCTTCCCACTTCTCCCACCCTCGGCATCCGCCTGCGTCTTTTCTGCAAGCCGGGCCAGGTCGGCCTGCGTCAATTTCTCATTGATAGCCCCCAAAATCATCCTATGGCGGTTTTCTTCCGGCGCTGCGACGATCTCGCGCAGACGAAATTCCTCCAGGCGGTAGTCGCAGGCCAAGCGAAGAAGTTGATCGTCCAGGTTTAGTATTTGAAGGAGGCGAAAGAGATAAGTTCTATCAAGCTTGACGATCTGCTTAACTTCGGGCCAGATCCCTCGAGACACCCTGATCTGCAGAGCCTGGCGACAATAATCCATCTGGTCCTGACCGGGGGCCGGCTCAATGCCTTGAAGGGCAAGGACGAGAGATGCAATCGCCTTGCTCAAGTCAACGGCGCACAGATCTTCGCGTTGCAAGTTTTCGCTGACCTGCCCTACCCGGCTTGTATCTTTCTGTTCAACAACCTTCAGTCTGGGTTCATTCTGTAAGTTCATCTTTAAAGATTTAAGAGCCAGGCTCCAAAATCGCCGCTCACCAGACTCGAGCAGGAAGTAGGGAGCCGAACCAGTGGATACCCACTTACCCCTGGCGGGCGAAATCTGGCCGTCTTTATGAATCGATGCGCCAAGCGAAAGCAAGCTTTCGACTTGAGTGTGCAGGCCATCATCCCCTTCGGCGGCATTTATCAGCAGTTTGGCCGCGTGATAACAATCTATCTCTCCTTTGTAAAATGCTTCTTTGATTTCTGGGGGCAAGATCTCCCTGGCCTGGTAACGATCCGGTTTTATCTGACTGAGAGGGATGGCAACGATTCGCTCCGCCCGCCCGGAGGTCTCGACTGCTCTTTTTACATCCCCGAGCATCTCCTCGGCCTGTCCGGTCGCCAGGCCCAGATTAGCTAAGTTTTTGTGAGGTTTACGAGCTGGCATAGCCCACTCCTTGAGATATGTTGCCGTCCGACAACATATCTACCGATCCATTCTCTGGCGGATGATCTCGGCCACATGGGCATATTCCTGGGTGGCCCGGCTGGCGGAGGCCAAAACACCGGCGCGCCGGCCGGGTTTGAAACTAAAAATGTCCAAACCCTCCGAAGAAGCGTACTCTATCTCAGCGAGTCGGGTAATCGGGGGGAGCAACAAATCTCCATATTGCTGAGATAGGGCGGAATAAAACTCCTTATGCTCCTGATACCTGAAATCGCACATCGTAGCCAGAATGCCAAGGAGTTGCAACTCCTGGTTGTGTTTGCTTTGAATGCTCTGGATGGTGCGGATGGTTTCCGAGAGGGAGAACAGGGCAGGCGCCGCCAGTTGGATCGGAACCAGCACGTGACTGGCCGCGATAAGCGAATTGCAAGCCAGATGCCCAAGAGAGGGCGGGTTATCAATAAACGCATATTGATACAGGGAAGTTACTGGTTCAAGTACCTCACGAAGGCGATATAGCCCATCCAGAGGTTCGCCACTTAATACAGTCTCTGCCCTTGCCATCTTTGCCTTAGAGGATGGGATAAAATCCATTTTGCTGCGCCCCCCATGTGGGATGTTCGCAGTAACAATGATCTCGACAGTAGGGCGTTCTGTTTCCAGCATAAGAAGGCCAGCCATATTATCATAGGGACCGAGGCTGACATCGTGATATCCGAAGAAGCCCCCAGAGAGCAAAACAGAGGCGTGGGTTTGTTGGTCCAGATCGATGATCAGGACGCGCCCCGGTTCAATATCGGGGTCTGCTTCGCGGGAGAGCATCAGGGCAAATGCCGCGCCGATGTTAATTGTGGCTGTTGTCTTGCCCACGCCTCCTTTTTGGTTAAACACCGAGAGAGTTTTCATATTGGCTCCGAAAGGACATGGGTCCGCATCAACTGAGCAGCGCCGGAATTATTTGTTTTAGTATACTTCAAAATATCCAAATTCCTCGCACTCCTGGCGTGTGGGCGTGTGTCTGTATAGTATTACTCTTGAAAAACTATCCCAATCGCGAAGTTTTTGTAGAGCGATATTCATATCGCCCTTTGGTTGCGGAATGAATTCCGCGTTACGGTGTTCCAGACTTTATATATCCACATCCGTGTACTACGTGTCCAAAGAGGTTTTACCCCACCAAAAACCAGTAAGCTTTTTTTGTAACTGCTCAGGCCTGTCACCCTGAGGGAGCGTTCTGTGCGACCGAAGGGTCTCCAGGCCAGTCGGAGGAGATTCTTCGCCGCTGGAAGAACACCAGCGTCTCACATCGTCCCGATGTCCTTCGGGAGAATGACACTCTGGCTGAGCAGTTACCTCTTTTTACGGCAACAAGATATGCAGCCGTTCGGGGAAGATGCGATACTCCAGGTCCTGTATGCCGAAGGAGAATAGTTCCCCATCGGTATGGGCCGGGGAGGGATCATCAAGGTGTATCTTTAACCAGGAACAATCCTGCTCGAAGATACCCTCCATCTCCACATAATTGCCGGGTCCCGGTTTCATGATGCGGAATAGGGTGCGCAGCATCTCACGCCGGGTGGCCCGGAAGCCGTAGACAAAGGTCAATTTACCATCGAAGGGATCGGCGTGCGGGATCATATGGAACAGGCCGCCGGAGCGCGAGCCGTTGCCGACTGTGACAATACTGAGCGGGCCTTGATAACTGCCTTTGTCCCATTCGATCCGTCCGCTCCATTTGGGGCGCGCCGCGATGGCGCTCAACGCAGCAATCAGGTAACGTGGAATGCCGCTGATCCAGGTAATCTTGATCTGGATCGTTGTGACGAAAGGCTCGATGCCGATGGCGGAGTTATTGGCAAAGTAACGGTCATTGACCCTGCCAATATCCATCCGGCGGCTCTTGCCTGCAGCGATGATCCGCGCGGCAGATTGGAAATCCGTGGGGATGCCCAGTTTGTAAGCCAGATCGTTGGCGGTGCCCATCGGCATCAATCCGAACGGCCCCAGCCGGGCTTTCTCGTTCTGGGCAGCCTGAGCCAGCCCGTGGACGACATCGCCGGCTGTCCCGTCGCCGCCAGCGGCGATGATGGGGGAAAAACCAGAACGGGCGGCCTCGGCAGCCAGTTCAACAGAGCCACCGGGAAGTGGAGACACGGCTAATTCAAAATCCACACCGGCAGCTTTGAGCGCGGCTTCGGCTTCCGGCCAGCGTTTCTGAGCATTCCAGCGGTTGGCATAGGGGTTTAGGATAACTTTGGCAGTCATGGGGGCCTCCAGTATGATAGTTAGTCTTGTAATATTGAGTCCACTAAAAAACTCTCTTTTTTTCCGAAGGACATCGGGACGATGCAACGCAAAGGCGCAAAGCCGCAAAGAATTTTAAGTTCTACGTCGAGGAAATCCATCGAAACGCCCTTTGGTTTTGTTTTTATTTTGAAACAGATTTTGTTTTTCTTGGCGTCTTCGCGTTAAAAATTTTGCTTTTTGCAGTGGAGATGTCATGTCTGCTGGACACCGCAAAGCATGAAAATGTGCTATTTTCAAGTCAGTCAATATTCTATACCACTTTTGACTTACGTAGGGGCAGATCGTCGCGCAACCTCACCGAAAGGTTATTCCTCGTTTTCGACCTTCCACGCCGTGGCCTTGTCGAGAACCGCCTTCTCGTCAGCCGAAAGGCTGATCGCCAACGCGCCGAGGTTATCCTTCAATTGGTCGAGCGAATTGGCGCCGATAATCGGGCTGGTGATAAGCGGGTCAGCCAGGAGCCAAGCCAGGGCGAGCTGTGAAACCAGCGCGTCCTTCTCCTTCGCCATCTCATCCATGCGTTCGAGCAAATCCCAGTTACGCTCGGTGAAATAGCGCTTTACTCCGCCCAGGCGGGCGCTGTGCGCCTGACGGTTGCGGCGGTATTTGCCGGTCAGGAAGCCGCCGGCCAAGGGGCTGTAGGGAATGACACCCAGCCCATAGCTCCGGCAGACCGCCGCCAGTTCAGCCTCGAACTCGGCGCGATGCACCAGGTTGTAGTGCGGCTGGAGGCAATCGAAACGCGCCAGATTGTACTTGTCCGCAGCCCACAACGCCTGCATCAACTGCCAGGCGGCGTAATTCGATGCCCCAATAAAGCGGACTTTCCCCTGCTTCACCAAATCGTCGCAGGCGCGCAGCGTTTCTTCGATCGGCACAGCCTCGTCCGGCCAGTGCGCCTGATAGAGGTCAATGGTTTCGATTTGCAGACGGCGCAGCGAAGCTTCAACGGCCTTCAGGATGTGTGCCCGCGACAGGCCCTCGTCATGCGGGCCTTCGCCCATGTCCCCACGCAGCTTGGTCGCAATGACCAGTTTCTCGCGCGGGATCCCGCTCCCTTTGAGCCACCGACCAACGATCTGCTCAGCGACGCCGCCAGGATTGCCATCTGCCCAGCGTGAGTAGATATCGGCGGTATCAATGAAGTTGACACCGGCCTCACAGGCCGCGGACAGGATGCGCTGCGAGACCGGCTCATCCGCCGTCCAGCCGAACTGCATTGTGCCCAGGCACAGCGCCGAGACCTTTAGCCCGGTGCGACCCAGATTACGGTATTCCATCATTCCACCTCCATGTAAATATGTTCCGTAAAAATCCTTGTAAATCCGTCCAATCCGTGAAATCCGTGTCTAAAACGCCCTGACAGGTCAGTCAAGTGCATCTGCCACGCTTTAGTGCTGTACTACCGAGCACGCACGCAAGTCAACTCGGAATGGAACTAAGAAACACTGTACTAAGGAAGTTTACAACAAAATAGCACATTGCACAACTATGCTCACAGAACATTGCCTGCCCTTCGACTCCGCGTTATAATAGTTTCACCAAGTAAGGAGTGTAACTATGGCCGAACAAACCGCCCGTAAAACCAAACCGTTCGAAGGTAAAATCCCCGAAGAAGTGCGCGAACATGCCAAAGCGGCACACAAAGAGATGCACGCCAGCTTCGAGGCGTTGTTCCCGCCTGAATTCATCGAACACCACCGTAAGGCGCGCAAGGAGATGCTGCTCGCCTGTCGCAGCATGATTGACAGCGCCATCAACAGAATGGAAGAGGGCGAGAAGAAAGCTAAAGCGGTATAGCAACCATACAGAGTTGGAGACAAAAATGACCAAGGTACAGGAAATTCAGATCGCAATCGAATCTCTCCCTTGGGAAGAATATGCTCGCTTGCGGCAGTGGTTTTCAGAGAGGGACTGGCAGCAATGGGATAAGCAGATAGAGGAAGATTCAGAAGCAGGAAAGCTGGATTTTCTCATTAAAGAATCCTTCGAGGAGAAAGTTATGGGGCGATTGAAGGAACTCTAAATGCATCGGACAACGCGCCGTTTTTGGAGATGCTTCGATAACCTCCCGGAAGCCGTTCAAAATACAGCAGAGAAAAACTTCGAGTTGCTGAAGAAGGATCCCTCGCATTCCTCTCTGCATTTCAAGAAAGTTGGGAAGTTTTGGTCAGTTCGAGTTGGAAGCAGTCATAGAGCAATTGCGGTAAAAGATGGCGCAGACTTCATGTGGGTCTGGATCGGTACCCATGATGAATACGAGCGGATGATAAAGGACTTTTAGAAGGTGCATTCGATATGCACAAAGGGGAAAAACATGCCTGCCGACAGTACACAGATTGACGCCGCCACCAGCTAAAGGAACCCGTTTTCTCGGAGAAAACGGGTTCCTGTTTTAACTGTGCCCGCGTGCGAAGAATATCGTCCAGAGAAGAGCCAGGGCGGAGGCGGCCAGCAAGATACCGGCGAACAACCCGTTCCCAGCATTGTAGAGCAGCACACCCCCCAACATCAGCGAGACGAATAGAAGGCTGCCGATCAAGCGGTAGATCGCCTTCTCCAAATAAGTAAGCTGCCGGTTGATCTGGGGCGCTTGCACGAGCAACTCGCCGCGCTCCATTTGGGCCAACACCCGCCCGGCCTGCGACGGGATGGCGATCAGCGTTTTCAGCACTTCGCCCAATTCGTCCAACCAGACGCGCCAGTTGGAACCCGCCTCTTCGCTCACCAGCTTCTGCGCATACGGCGCAAGCTGGGTCCACAGGTTGAAATCCGCGTCCAGTCCGGTGCACATGCCAGAAAGGATGGCAACCGTGCGTCCCAGCATGAGCAGGTTCTGCGGAAACTGGAACGGCATAGTGTACATCAGCTCACGGAACTGGTAAGCAAAGCGGTGCATATCCTTGTGGCTGATCTGGCGCAGCTCGCTCATGGATTTGCCCCAGAACAGCTCGAACATCTTGGCTTCGGCCTGCTCGATCAGCTTCAAGTCCGCGCCGGGTAACAAGATATTCAATGTCTGGTAAGAACGCACCAGGCGCGCCGCATTGCGCGTGCCTACGCTGATGACCAGCTCGCGCAGCCCGTCGCGCAGGTTGGTTGGGACGCGCGCGACCATGCCGAAATCCACGAACGTCAACTGCCACTCGGTGTTGCCGTCCCCGGTTCGAGCGCGCAGTGGCGTCACGAACAGGTTGCCCGGATGCGGGTCGGCATGGACGAAGCCGTCCTCGAAGATCTGCTTCAGGTAGGTATCCAGCAATTGGCGCGCCACCTCGCCCCGCTCGATGCCGGCCGCGCTGATCGCGGCGTAATCGGTGATCTTGATCGCGAAAACATCCTCCAGCGTCAGGACGCGCCGCGTGGTGTGATCCCAGACCACGCGCGGCACGTGCACGCGCGGGTGATCCTTGAAATTCTCGCAAAAGGTCTCGGCGTTGCGGCCCTCGGCCAGATAATCTATCTCTTCGTGTATGGTGGCGGTAAATTCCTCGATCAGCGCATGAACGTCAACCCGCTGGCGGATGGGGCGGTATTTTTCCAGCCAACCCCCCACCCTGCGCAACGCCGAAAGATCTACTTCGATCAATTGCTCAATGTGCGGACGCTGCACCTTGACAACCACGTCGCAAAACGGTTGCGAGGCGGAATCACGCTGACACAAGCGGGCGCGATGAACCTGTCCGAGGGAGGCGGCCGCCATGGGCGTCGCGTCAAAAGACTCGAATGTCTCTTCCAACGGCGCGCCGAGTTCAGCTTCCGCGACCCGCCGGATGTCTTGAAAATCTTCGGGCGGCACCTCGTCCTGCAGGCCGGAGAGTTCAGCGGTGATTTCCACCGGCAGCACGTCCAGCCGGGAGGAGAGGAACTGACCGACTTTGATCATCACCCCGCCCATCCGAATGGCTAAAGTACGAAATCGGGCGGCAGTCTGACGATAACGGGCGGGACGTGTTCGCCGGCTGATGCGCCGCAATCCAAGACGCGGCAAGACAAGCTCCCAAACGATGAAGCTGAGCGTAGCGCGGGCAAAAAATGTCATGATGCGCCGGTACCGGGCGCGCAATTGTGCTGCTTGCATGAAGCCTCCAGTGGATAATTTCCCGTCCCGATTGTATCACCCCCGGTCAATTCACAGATATAAATGGGCCAATATGTGGAATGGGAATTTTAACAGCCGGTCACCTTCCACGGTTGACCAGCAAAATGTAACTATCGCCGGGACACCAATCCAGATTCTCTTCTCGCCGGAAGACAATGCCATCGCTCACATCCTCGCATATATCCAGAGCGCCCAAACCAGCATCCACTTCATGGCCTTCACATTTACACACGACGAATTGGGCGCAGCGATGCTGGCGCGCGCCAGCGCCGGGGTGGAGGTGAGCGGTGTTTTCGAAACGGTCGGCAGCGATGCCCAATACAGCGAAATGATCCCGCTATTTTGCGCCCAGTTTCCCGTCCGGCAGGATGGCAACCCCCAATTCATGCACCACAAGGTGATCATCATTGACAACGAGATCGTCGTCACCGGCTCGTTGAATTTCACTGCCAATGCCGATGAAGCTAACAACGAGAATGTCGTGATCCTCAAGAATAAAGATATCGCCGCGCTCTATCTTCAAGAATTCAACCGCATCTGGTCCCTGGGCCGCGACCCGGACCCGAACAAGATCACCTGCAAGTAGATCGTTTCCAGTTACCTGACAGTTTTTGAACACGAATTTCACGAACAAACCTGATCAATTGCTTCTTGACTTTCAGCGGAAAGATTCTATAATGATGGGGATGTTCTTGTGGCATGAAGTTTGAATTCCTGCCGGCTAGAGACAGGGCGGCGATGATAATATCCACCTAAACCGCAAAAGAGTAACATGGGCAAGATATAAGCCCTAACGTTAAGGTTGTCAATTGAATTCAAGTTAGCCCGCCGATCAAGCGCATACCCATGTGAAGAAACGAATGTAGGAGACAACCATTGAAATCGGATCTCTATCCCACCGCACACGGACGCTCGTTGACATCCCGGTTCTACGAAAACGAACATGACTTACAGCAGATGCAGGGTTTGCTGATGAAGGCGCGTTCGCGTACCGATGACTGGCACTATTGGCATGTCGGCGAATTGGCGTGGGGATTTTTTATGGTAGATTGCCACTTGAATCCACAAGAACACATTCGCCTCTGGCACGATGATGAGGGCAAGTTGGTCGGCTACGCGGTTTTGGGCGAAGATCCATCTTTCGACTGCCAGGTGTTGCCTGAGTATGAATGGTCCGGAATCGAGACCGAGGCGCTTGTCTGGGCAGAAACGCGTCTAACCGAACTCCGCAAGCGCGACGCGCAACGATGGAGCGGCAATTTTGTTTCCGGTGCTCGGCAGGACAATGCAAAACGAATTGCGTTTCTGGAGCAACACGGGTTCCGGCGCGGCGGCGAGTTTTCCGAGGTTAATATGCTGCGCTCGTTGGATGAGCCGATTCCCAAATCAGTGTTACCCGACGGTTACCAAGCCCGCGCAGTTGCAGACGCCGGCGAAATTTCAAACCGTGCCGCAGCCCAGCGCGAGGTGTGGCATCCGTGGACCGTCGGCAATGTCAGCGACGACGATTACGCACGCTTTATGCGGCTGCCCGGTTACAATCGCGATCTCGATGTGGTTGCAGTCACGCCGGATGGCGTCATCGCCGCGTACGTGAATGGCTGGATTGACCCGCTCAACCGGATCGGTGATTTTGGTCCGGTCGGCGCGCGTCCGGCTTACCGCCGGCAAGGATTGACGCGCGCCGTGCTACTCGAAGGTTTGCGCCGGATGCAGGCGCGTGGGATGGACCGCGTGTGCGTCTCTACCGGCGATTCGAATACGCCTGCGTTACGACTCTATGAATCGATTGGCTTTAAGATAGTGAATAAATATCTCGAGTACGTGAAAACGGAATGAGCGAAAGGCAAAAAGCAGGCTAATACAGCAGGCAGCGGAGGGTGGGGATTCTGTGGCATTTTCGAGAAATTTTTCTACGCCTCAGCAGAATCCTGCTCTCAAAGCGAGTCCACGCCCGCCTCACCGCGAACGCAAACTCTCGGGTTAAAACATCCCTCCTGCGAAATAATCGGCGGGAGTATTATTTTCACTGTTCACTACTCACTGTTCACTGCTCACTGCCTTTTCGCCTCTTGCCACAGCCCCTCCCTCTCCTCCAGCGACAACTCCGATACCTTCTTCCCTTGCTCCCGCGCCCCCTGCTCCACATAAGCGAATCGCCGCTTGAAGCGCAAATGGGTCGCATGCAAAGCGGACTCGGCATCCACTTTCTTCCAGCGTGCCAGGTTGACCAGCGCGAAGAACAAGTCGCCCAGCTCATCGCTCAATTCCTCGCCGTTCGTCGCCGCTTTTTGGAAATCACCGTCCCGCAGGTTGAATCATGCCGAATTTGATTATCTGCAAACAACCTGCGGGACGTTTTCAACCGAAATGAAACACACCCTAATGATTACTATGCCTTGCCTGCTCCCAGCAGACTCTTCAATCGCCGGATATATTTCCAAATGGTTGCTTTATTTTCTATCCAGGCCGCCAACTTGCTGCTTATTAATATAATCACCAATCCCAGAAGAACACCGGTGAAAGCACTATACAGCCAGTGCAATGGGTGTAAAAGCGGGTGCAAAAAGCTAAAACCGAGAATCAGGAGTGGGAAGTGGATCACATAAAGGGTATAGGAGAATTTCGCCAGTTGATCCGCGCGGAAGAAGTTGAATGATCTTCTCTCCTGCCACAAGATAAAACGCATTGCAACCAACATTCCCAACCAGCAAATCAGGGATTGGGTGATCATGGACAAGGAATCAGTATAGGGATTTGCAATAACTAAATGGTCATTTTTATAAACAATAAATATTACCAGGGCTGTTATCCCAACTACTATTGGCCCGAAAAGAACTTTAAACTGTTTTTCAATAATTTGTCGTTTAATGTACAGAAGCGCCCAGACAGATCCAGCCAGCCAGGTGGATAAAAATGGAAAGAAAAAGAGATGTTCGATGTAAACCAAGGGGAGGAGGACTATTATTAATAACCAGCCCCAGAATTGGCGCTTATTGACCAGCCAGCTCGTAAAAAACATGGCCGCCATGTAATACCAGAATTCATAACTCAGACTCCACAAGGGGCCATTTAAAGACGGGGCAGCTTCTTTCGAGAAAAAACCCTGCAAGAAAATCAAACTCCACAGGATATTATCCCAATCCAAAATGGCCTTCTCTCTGATCGCAAATAAGTCTCCGGCGAGGCGGAAAGTATCACTTCCGTGCAGGTTAAAAGTGTGGATCAGGCCGTAGACGCCTATTGTCAGAACTAAAGAAAATATCAAAGGAGGATACAACCTGACCAAACGGCTAATCATGAATTCTGATAATTTGAATTGACCGTCATTACGCTCGATGTTTTTCAAGATGCTGATGGTGATCACAAACCCGCTGATTACGAAAAAGGCCATCACAGCATAGGATGCGAGCAATTCAGCGACGCCATCCAGATAACCTCCCAACCCCACTTTCGGGAGGATATAAATCAGGATAACGTGGTAGAACATTACAATGATCGCGCTGATGCCTCGGATGACATCCAGAAATCGTGAGGTTTGGATATCTATGGTGTAGTTATTCTTCATGATTAATTGTCCCTGAATTTACGACCGATCATACCGCTTCGCCTCTTGCCACAGCTTCTCCATCTCCTCCAGCGACATATCCGACACCTTCTTCCCCTGCTCCCGCGCCCTCTGCTCCAGATAAGCGAATCGCCGCTTGAAGCGCAAATTGGTCGCCCGCAAAGCGGACTCGGCATCCACCTTCTTCCAGCGCGCCAGGTTGACCAGCGCGAAGAACAGGTCGCCCAGCTCATCGCTCAATTCCTCGCCGTTCGTCGCCTCTTTCACTTCCTGGATCTCCTCGGCGATCTTATCCAGCACGCCCTCGATCTGCGGCCAGTCGAAGCCGACGCGGGCGGCGCGATCCTGGTATTCCTGCGCCTGGATGAGGGCCGGCAGCGCCAGCGGGACGCCATCCAACAGGCCTTTCCCGGCCTCGCCATTCGTCTCGCGCTCGCTCGCTTTGAGCTTCTCCCAATTCTGCAAAATGCCCTGGATGCCCTCTATCTTCAAATCGCCGAACACGTGCGGATGGCGGCGGATGATCTTGTCGTAGATGCCTTTGAGCACCTCTGCCATTCCGAACTCGCCCTCTTCGCTGGCAATTTGGGCGTTCAGGACGATTTGCAGCAGCAGGTCGCCGAACTCCTCGGCCATCTTGGCCGGGTCTTCAGCATCCAGCGCGGTCATGACTTCGTAGGCCTCTTCCAACAAATGCGTGCGCAGGGATTGATGCGTCTGTTCGCGATCCCAGGAGCAGCCGTCTGGCGCGCGCAGATGCGCGACGATCTCCTGGAAAGCCTCGAAGGAAGTACCCTCGCCCAATGGCGGGAGGTAAAGCACGGTCAACAGGCCGATGTGCTGACTGCGATCAATTTCATACAGTTGGATGTCTTCGACGATTTCGTCCTTCGTCCCCGCGGCGTGAACCAGGCGGACGGGATGCTCATCGGGGTAGACCGCGTTGAGGGTCATCTTGACCTCGGCAGCCACCATCTGTGAATAAATTTGGGCGATCAGGGCGGGCATATCCGGCGGGAAGGCCGGGACGTGCGCCTGGCTCAGTTCGAGAGCGTCCATCAAAACGAGGCGCGGATACGGGTCAAGGCCGAGGGCAGCAAAAACCGGCTCGAGGAACGAGATCCCGCTCACGATTTTCAGCGGCAGGCCAGAGGTCCGGCAACGACGCTCAATTTCGGGGCCGGTCGCCTCGGCTACAAACGGGTCGCCCGGCACAGCGTAGATCACGCCCTGCTCGCGCTGTCCCAATTCCAGCACCTTCTCCACAATAGCGGCATAAACGGACTCGAAAGATTCCCCCTTTTCATACAGCTCATCGAAGGAATAAATCTTGAGCGTAGGAGGCAAGCCAGCAACGGCAGGATGCTGCCGGGTACGCAGCCAGATTTCGTCCGCCGAAGTGAGCACATCCCAGGCTTCGCGCGTCAGCATTGCCGGGTCGCCGGGGCCGAGGCCGAGGATGGTTATACCAGACATAAGTAGCTCCCAAATTAAAAGCGTAATGCGTGAAACGTAAAACGTAAGAGGAGTCTCACGTCTACGCCGCACACATTACGTTTTACTTTCTACGTGTTTACGTGTTTACGTGTTTACTTGTTTACGTCTTTACCGCTTCGTGTACGTCGGCGCCTTGCGGGCACGCTTGAGACCGGGCTTCTTGCGTTCCTTGACGCGCGGGTCACGCGTCATGAATCCGCCTTTGCGCATGATCGGGCCCCATTGCTCATTCATCTTGACCAGAGCACGCGCCAGGCCGAGCTGCACCGAATCAGTCTGGCCATTCACACCGCCACCCAGTACGTGGATGGAAATGTCGAAAGAAGCCAAATCCTGACCGGCGGCCTTGAGCGGCGCCAGGATGGTTTCAACGTCACCCAGGCGGGTGAAATAGGCCTGCAACTCTTTCTCGTTGACGATGAACTGGCCCGAACCACTCATCAAGCGCACGCGGGCGACACTTTCCTTGCGGCGTCCTACACCTTCGTAATATTGAACAGACATAAGTTCCTTCCTGCTTTATTAGGTAACCTTCGGCGAGACTTGCGCCGTGTGTGGGTGCTCGGCGCCGGCAAAAATCCTGAGCCGTTTGAGGACATGCTTGCCCATCTTGTTATGTGGCAGCATACCCCATACTGCCGAACGGATTACGCGATCGGGATGCTTGCGCAACTGGTCGCGCAGGGTGATGGATTTCAAACCGCCGGGGTAATTCGAATGGTGATAATAAACTTTATCATCCAGTTTCGTACCGGTCACGGTCACGTTGGCGGCGTTGATCACGACGACGGTATCGCCCAATTCAACGCCTGGCGTGAAGGTGGGTTTATGCTTGCCAAGCAATAAGCCGGCGATTTGAGTCGCTAAACGGCCCAGGGTCTGACCGGCGGCATCTACCAACACCCACTGGCGGTCAATCTCGCCAGCCTTAGGATAATATGTTTTTTGCACTGTCGTCTCTCCGATTCATTTCTGGAATGCGGAAGCCTGCTTCCGCCTCCGCGACGGATGTGCCTCTTCAGGGTATTCCGCCGTCGCATTCCACAGTATTAATCAAACCAGATTATCATAACGGACTTCCACAAGCGTCAGGCCATTTGGCGGAGCCAGGCCAGGCGGCAGACTGTGGACCCCGGGCTTGCGTTGCAGAGCTTGAGCCAATGCCTGCGCTGGAAGTCTGCCCTGCCCGACGGCCACCTGGACGAAAACCAATCTGCGCACCATACGGTACAGGAAAGCATCTGCCTGAATCTCGAAGCTCCATTCGTCGGCCTGCAGTTGCCATTCCGCCGAAAAGACGCTGCGCAGGCTGCTTCCTCCGCGCCTGGGCGGTGTACCGAAGGCCGCGAAGTCGTGCCTGCCGGGCCAGATTTTCGCCAGCGGTCGCAGGTCTGAAACGGGCGGCCAGACCCGCCAGGCGTAGCGTTCCCGCAACGGGTCGCGCACGCTTTGGCAGAAGAGCCGGTAGCGGTAACGGCGGGATGTGGCGTCAAAGCGCGGATGGAAATTATCCGCCGCCAGAACCACCTCCCGGACGGCCATATCCGCAGGCAAATTGGCGTTCAGGGCATTGTTCAAGTCTTCGAGAGAATGCTGCCATTCGAAGTCGAACGCTGCCACCTGACCACTGGCATGGACGCCGGTGTCGGTGCGTCCGGCCAGGAAGACCGTTAGCCCACTCCAGCCCAATGCCCGCAGGGCTTTTTCAAGCTCAACCTGCACCGTGCGGCGGGTTGTCGCTTGCCGCTGGCTGCCTAAGAAGCCGGTGCCATCGTAAGCCAGGATAATCTGGTAACGTTCCATAGTGCCAGTTATCAGTCATCAGTCAACAGTTATCAGTACTGATCACTGATTACTGATGACTGACCACTAATCACTGCTCACTCTTCTACTAACTCCAACAGCACCATCTCTGCGGCATCGCCCTGGCGTGGACCCAATTTCAAAACGCGGGTATAGCCGCCGGGACGTTCCCCAAAACGCGGTGCAATTTCATCGAACAGTTTCTTGACCACTTGGTTGTCGCCCAGTTTAGCTGCGACGTGACGGCGTGCATTGACCTTCTCGACATCGCTGCCATCCTTGACGTTGCGCGCCAGTGTGATCATCTTCTCAGCCTCGCCGCGGATCGCAGCCGCCTTGGCTTTTGTCGTGCGAATGCGCTCATGCGTAAAAAACTGCTTAATCAGTGTGCGGCGCAGTGCGATACGCGCACCCTTGCTTCGATTCAGTTTATAACCGGATACTTGGTGTCGCATTTCTAAGTTACTCCAACTCTTTCTTAACTTCGTCCTTCAAATAGCCCTTCTCGTACATCTTGGTGCGCAATTCATCCAGGCTCTTCTCGCCGAAGTTGCGGATGGACATCACAGCCTGTTCGCCCTTATCGAGCAGATCAAGCACATCCCCGACGGTGGTAATGCCGGTACGCTTCAAAGAGTTGAAAACGCGCACCGATAAATCAAGCGATTCAACTGGCGCCTCTGCTACTTCGCTGGTCAAACGGGAACCTGACACTTCCTTTTCAATGGCAATGGTCAGGGTCTCCTCGCTGACGCCGGCAATGTAGCGCAGATGCTCAATGAGAATCTTGGCTGAACCGCTCAGTGCATTTTCCGGCGAAAGAGTGCCATCCGTCCAGATTTCGAGCACCAGTTTGTCATAGTTGGTGCTTTGGCCAACGCGCGCCGATTGCACATTCCAATTGATGCGCTTGACCGGACTGAAGATAGCATCCACGGGTAATTCACCGATCGGCATGTGCCCGCGCTCATTTGCAGGGGAATAGCCGCGCCCGCGTTCGACCATGAACTCGATGTCCATGCGGGTCTTGGCATTATCCGCCGTAAAAAGATACAGGTCTGGATTGATGATCTGCACCTCTGGCGGCGCAACGATATCCGCTGCGGTCACAACGCCCTCGCCGCGCACCTCCAGGTGCATTCGGGTTGTGTCTACATCATCCAGCTTCAGGCGGAGCTGCTTGATTTGCAGCATCACCTGCAATACATCTTCACGGACACCCGGTATGTCGCTGAACTCGTGCAGCACATCCGCGATGCGAATGGATGTCACTGCAATCCCTTCAAGCGACGAAAGTAATACCCGTCGTAGAGCATTGCCCAGGGTCACACCGTAGCCACGCTCTAACGGGCTGATGATGAACTTGCCATAATTCCGAGCCTCGTCCTCGCGTTCGATCTTCGGCATGACCATGTTCGTAATAACTGTCACGGTTCACCTCTCACCGGTGTACGATATGTACACCACATCTCCTGCTTCTTGTCGAGTAGGCCTTCGCGAAGCACCCTGTGGGTCGGCATAAATTTGCTGAGATAAGCGCAGCACTCTCCAATAGAGCAAGAAGCTTCGGGTAATGGTAGCCTACCTTCGCCCAGCCCTGACGGGCTGGGTTTGGCTATCATTATCGCGAGTAGTATTCAACGATCAACTGCTCGTTCATATTTCCGTCAATCTCTGCGCGTTCCGGGAGACGTATGACGCTGCCCGAAAGGTTCTTCAAGTCACGGCTCAACCACGGCAGGATATTGCGCGTTTCGGCAAACGAAGGTAATTCTTTGAAATAAGTACCCGCGCGCGAGCCATCCCGCACAGCCACCACGTCACCCGCGCCCAAGACCATCGAGGGGATGTCCGTGCGCCGGCCGTTGACCATGAAATGGCCGTGAGTGACAAGTAAACGGGCATGACCGCGGCTGCTGGCAAAGCCCATTCGGAAAACAACATTATCCAAACGGGATTCCAGGGTCTGTAATAGCACCAGACCAGTAATTCCACGCCGCCGCTGGGCCGTCTCGTAGTACCTGCGGAACTGGCGCTCGAAAATGCCGTAGATGCGACGCGCTTTTTGCTTGGCGCGCAACTGGCGGGAATAGTCCGATTCACGGCCACTGCCGCCGCCTTTACCACCACGCCGGCCTCCGGTCGAACGACCATGCTGGCCGGGCGCGAAGCCGCGCCGTTCGAATGCACATTTCGGGGAGAAACAACGCTCGCCCTTTAAGAATAGTTTTTCGCTTTCACGCCGGCACAGTTTGCAGGCCGGACCAAGATCTTTCGCCATACGTTCTAACCTCTCTCGCTAAACTAGACGCGGCGTTTCTTCGGAGGCCGGCAACCGTTATGTGGAACCGGCGTTTTATCCGAAATTGAGCGCACTTTCATACCCATGGTTTGCACAGCCCGAATGGCTGATTCCCGCCCGGGGCCGGGACCTTTGACGATCAGGTCCACTTCCTGGATACCCATCCCTTGAGCAGCTTTGATGGCTTGTTCGGTAGCCAGACGGGCTGCAAAGGGCGTGCTCTTCCGTGAGCCTTTAAAGCCCACTGAACCCCCACTGCCCCAGGAGAGGGTATTCCCATCCGGATCGGTCACGGTCACAATGGTATTGTTGAAGGAAGCAAAGACATGCACTTGTCCAGAGGACAAGGCGCGCTTGGCTTTCTTAGCGCCGCTACCGCGACGCGTTGAGCGTACACTTTGAGCCATAATACCTCTCTATAACTCCAGATTACTTCTTTCCGCCGCGGCGGCGCCCGCGTCCGGCGACCGTCTTCTTCACACCCTTGCGAGTGCGCGCGTTGGTGCGCGTGCGTTGACCATGCACCGGCAGGTTGCGGCGATGACGAAGCCCACGATAGCAGCCGATTTCGATCAAACGTTTGATATTCAATTGCTCTGCGCGGCGTAGATCGCCTTCGACCTTCCAGTTCTTGCCAATGTACTCGCGGATGGCAGAAACCTCGCTTTCGGTCAGATCCTTTATCCGTGTATCCGGATTGACCTTGGTCTCAGCTAAGATTTTACGTGCACGCGTCGGGCCAATCCCAAATACATAGGTCAGGCCAACTTCAACCCGCTTATTACGCGGAAGATCAACACCTTCAATTCTCGCCATATATCACACTATCCTTGTCGCTGTTTATGCTTAGGGTTTTCGCAAATAATAAACAAGATGCCTTTGCGCTTGACGACCTTGCACTTCGCGCAGCGCCTGCGAATGGAGGGGGAGACTTTCATAATTTGCACTTCTCCTTGAAATACTCCTGGCTTTACAGCCAAAGATTGAATTATACATGTTCTCTTATCTTCCGTCCAGCTATCAGACGTATTGCCGCCATAGGCCTACTCGATGGTCAAAGGACTGTCAGGATGAGGGGTTCTCCTTCGGTGACGGCGACACTATGTTCGAAATGTGCCGTCAATGACCCATCGGTAGAAACGACTGTCCACTGGTCAGACAGGACACGCGTCCGGTGCGTGCCGACGAGCACCATTGGCTCGAGAGCAATGGTCATACCTGGTTGAAGCAGTCTGCCCGTAGCAGGTTTACCATAGTTCGGCACCTGCGGCCCTTCGTGCATCTGCCGCCCAACGCCGTGTCCGGTGTATTCACGGGTGACGTGGAAGCCGCGACCTTCGACAAATTGCTGGATCGCTGCAGATACATCACCGGTACGGTTCCCAGCCCGCATTTGTTCAATCGCCAGATGGAGCGCTTTTTCGGTCACTTCAAGGAGCGTCTTCGCCTTTGCGGAGATTTCGCCGACGCCGACCGTGAAAGCAGCATCGCCGACGTATTTTTCGACGACCGCGCCACAATCCACTGAGACGATATCACCTGCCTTCAATTTTCGTTTACCCGGAATGCCATGCACCAGTTGCTCATTGATGCTCACGGTGATGGAAGCCGGGAAAGGCGGGGAACCATAATTTTTAAAGGGCGAATATGCGCCATACTTCCGCAGAACTTCCTCAGCAGCCGTGTTGAGGTCTGCGGTGGTGATACCGGGTTGGATTAATTCCCGTACAGCCGCCAGCGCCATGGCGTTGATTCGACCGGCTGCACGCATAAGGGCAATCTCAGCCGGGTTTTTAATATGTATCTGGCGCGCCCAATCCATAACTAATTGGTCTCTAAGATCGCCAAGAGGTCAGCAGTAACTTCTTCGATCGGGCGCCCACCGTCAATCTCAGCCAGCAAACCGCGTTGACGGTAGTAGGCGATCAAGAGCGCAGTTTGCGCAGTATAAACCTGGATACGCCGTCTGACCGTTTCGATCTTATCGTCGTCCCGTTGATAAAGTTCAGAACCATCTATATCACACACGCCGGGTTTTTGCGGCGGGTTATTTACCTGGTGAAAGATGTGACCCCGCGCCCGGCAGGTCCAGCGACCGCTCAAGCGTTCCACCAGCATCGCTTCAGGAGCGAAGATGCACGGCACACGATCCACTTTTCCGCCAAAATCAGCCAGCATTTCGGTGAAAGCATCCGCCTGAGCCGGTGTGCGCGGGAAACCGTCCATGAGCGCCCCACGCACGCAATCCGGGCGGGAGAGCCTCTCCCGGATCATGACAATGGTTACGTCATCCGGGACAAGCTCACCTCTGTTGATATAAGTCTGCGCCAATTTGCCCAGCTCGGTCTGTCCCTGGATATTCTCGCGGAACAGATCGCCAGACGAGATGTGCGGCAGGCCAGTCCTCTCGGCGAGTATCTTCGCCTGAGTACCTTTGCCAACACCGGGTGGTCCGAGGAGAACAATATACATGGGCATGGCTGGCTTTTTAACGTACGAGCAATGAGTCCTCATAGCCGTGCAATTTCAACTCGGCCTCGATATTCAAGAAGGTATCCCGCACCACACCCACGACGATCAGCAAACCGGCTGATGAGACCAGTAAGAGACCGCCGCCCTGAGAAATTTGTGGGAATACCAGCCCCAACAGGAAAGGCATGATCGCGACGAAACCCAGAAAGAATGCGCCAGGCATGGTAATGCGGCGCTGAACTTTGGTCAGATATTTCTGCGTCGGCGCGCCGCGGTTGATGCCTGGAATCTGTGCGCCGACTTTCTTCAGATTCTCACCGTAATTCTGCTGCGCAAACAGCACGTCGGTGTAGAAAAAGGTGGCGACAACCACGCCGGTGAAGTACAACGTCCAGTAGACCCAGGAGTTCGCCCCTGAGCCGCTGAAAGTGCTTTGAGTGCCCATGGCGAAGTTTCTCACCCAATCATTTGTCGAGTTGACAAAATAACTGCTCAGGATGGCCGGGAACTGGAGGATGGCGCTGGCAAAGATGAGCGGGATCATGCCGGCCATATTGACCATCAGTGGCAGAGTGCCCTTGACCGGCATGGACATGCGATTGCCAATGCGCCGTCCCGGGTACATCACTGGCACGTTGCGGCGTCCTTGCTGGACGAAAACAATGGCAAAGATCGTCGCCACGATAGTAACCACTATGATAATCAAGTTAATCCAGCGGGTTTTCTCATCCACCATCAGGCTGGCAAAGTTGCCCGGCATGCTGGCGACGATCCCTGCAAAGATAATCAGCGACAGTCCCTGGCCGCGGATGCCATATTCCGAGATCATCTCGCCCAGCCAGATGGCGAACATGGTGCCAGCGATCATGCTGAACAACATCGCGATAGAGGGTACAAGCCTCGCGCCGGACAGGTTGAAATCAATAATGGACGGCAGGTTGAATTGAGTCGCATAGGAGTTAAAGATATTGATTTGACCAATGGCAGAGAGCGCGGCCATCGGCACCGCCAGATAGTAGGTCCATTTCTCCATCCACTTGCGGCCCTCCCGCGGGTCTTCCTTCATCCTCTGCTGCAATGCAGGGATGATCGGCACCAACAATTGGAGGATGATCTGCGCCGTAATGTATGGATAAACTCCCATCGAAAGTAACGAGAAGCGCGAGATCGTACCGCCAGAGAGCAAATCGAGGAAGTTGAAGAAAGTCCCGGTCGAACCAAATTGATTGCGTAATTCTGCCAGCGCCTGCACATTCAGTCCCGGGACGGGGACATTGGCTGCCAGGCGATAGATGACCAACAAGGCCAGGGTCACCAGCAACTTACGCCGGATATCCTGGGACTTCCATAAGTAGCGCCATCCAGAAAACGAGAATTTCATAGTGGGGTCTCCTCGTTAAGACGAGTTATCCAATTAACTCCACACTGCCGCCAGCGCTTTCGATTTTCGCCTGGGCGCTCTTGGTGACGCGATGGGCGCGCACCATGAGGGAGGCCTTCAACTCGCCACGCCCCAGAATGGCGACAGGATTGCGCGGGTCACGCAGCAGGCGGGCGTCGGCAAGGGTTTCGGGCGTGATAACGGTATTCGCCTGGAATCCAGTCAATTGGTCCAGGTTGACTTCGTTATATTCAACCCGGTTGATGGGTGTAAAGCCCTGACCACGGATGAAAGGTAAGCGGCGGAAGAAAGGCAGGTTGCCACCCTGTCGGTACAGGTGACCACCCGAACCGGCGCGCGCGCCCTGGCCTTTGGTACCCCGGCCGGCAGTCTTTCCTTGACCGGCTGAAATGCCACGCCCAACGCGCTTGCGGTTTTTCTTCGACCCCGGATTGGGTTTTAGATCATTAAGTTTCATGTTCTTACCTACTCTTCAATTCGAATCAGATGGATCACTTTTGTCAACATGCCACGCAAGGCAGGTGAATCGACATGTTCCACTATCTGGTTCATGCGTCGTAAACCCAGCGCACGGACGGTAGCCTTCTGCGGTTTAGGATAACCGATAGGGCTGCGCACAAGAGTGACCTTGATCGTTTTGGAAACAGTTTCCGCTTTAGCCATTCTTCTTTCTCCTCTCCCAAAATGGCAGAAGATCTTCCAGTGGCTTTCCACGTCGCGCCGCCTCTTCCTTCGGCGATTTGAGCTGGTCGAGCGCCTTGAAAGTAGCCTGCACCACGTTGAGCACGTTGGCGCTCCCCATGGATTTGGTCAGGATGTCGCGCACACCGGCCGCTTCAAGGACGGCGCGCACACCGCCCGCCGCGATGACGCCGGTACCCCGCGATGCCGGTCGGATCATGATGACCGCGCCGCCAACCTTCCCCACCGATTCGTGCGGGATGGTTGTGCCATAGAGAAAGACTGGACGCAAATCCTTATGGGCGCGTTCGGTAGCCTTACGCATGGCGTCTGGCACAGCATTCGCTTTGCCGACGCCCATGCCGACCTTACCGTTATTATCACCAACCACCATCGTCACGCGGAACTGGAAACGGCGGCCACCTTTGACCACTTTCGCCACGCGGGCGATCTCAATTACGCGCTCGTCGAATTGTTGTTCTTTTTGTTGTTCGAGTTCCATTACCTGGGATGCCAACATATCTTTCTCCAATCAGGCCTTAGAATTCCAGGCCGCCTTCGCGTGCACCATCCGCCACCGCCTTGACACGACCGGTATAACGGAAACCGCCCCGGTCAAAGACAACCAGCTTGACGCCTTTGCTCTTGGCGCGTTCGGCTATTGTTTTGCCAACCAATCGCGCCTGGTCAGTCTTGTTCAAGCCTTTCATCTTTGAGCGAAGTTCACTATCAATCGTCGAGGCTGAAACAAGGGTGTGCCCAGCTTGGTCATCAATGACCTGGGCATACATCTCCGACAAACTGCGAAAGACGTTCAGGCGCGGGCGTTGCGCGCTGCCCGCGATCTGCTTGCGGACACGCGCGTGCCGCCGAATTCGAGCTGCAGACTTAGATTTATCAGCCATCGGTTACACCTTCGCCTTTCCTGATTTACCCGCCTTGCGGCGGATCTTTTCACCCAGGTAGTGCAGGCCTTTGCCATGATATGGTTCCGGTGGACGGATGTTGCGGATGTTCGCCGCCACCTGCCCGACCAGTTCCTTGTCATAACCGCGCACAAATATCCGGCGCAACTTAAGCTCTGCATCGAAAGTAATGCCTTCAGGCGGCTCAATTTCTACCGGATGGGAAAAACCCATATTAAGCACCAGGTTCTTGCCGTTCAACTCAGCCCGGTAACCTACACCTTCGATTTCCAGCACTCTTTCAAAACCGGCGCTCACGCCGTGTACCATATTTGCTATCACTGCACGGGTTGTCCCATGCAGGGCGCGTTGGGTTGGAGCCTCCGAAGATCGCGCAACCATAACCTGGTTATTCTCCATCGTAATGGAGATCCTCGGGGAGAAAGTACGCTGAAGGTCGCCTTTCGGGCCTTTCACACGCACATACGATCCACTGACATCCACCTGAACACCAGCCGGGATATCCACAGGCATACGTCCAATTCGAGACACAGTTCAAACCTCCCGTCTCACCAAACTTTACAAAGAATTTCACCGCCCACACCAAGTTGGCGGGCGCGATGGCCGGTCATGATCCCTTTGGGCGTGGACATAATGGCAACGCCGATGCCCGAAAGCACCCAGGGGATATCCTGCTTCTTGGTGTATACGCGCCGGCCCGGACGACTGACACGTTGCAGATTGGTTATGACCGGTCGGCGTTCACGGCGTTCGCCGATGTACTTGATGCGCAGCCGAAGAATTTTCTGGCCGGGTTTTTCACCCTCGGCTACATCAAAGCTCTCCAGATATCCTTCTTCCTTCAAGATCTTGGCAATCTCTACCTTGACCTTGGAGTGAGGCATAGCCGTCAATGCCTGCCCACTCATAACCGCATTGCGGACGCGCGTCAGCATATCAGCAATAGGATCAGATAAGTTCATGCTTTCACCTCCACCCGCTTACCAAGAAGCCTTGATAACGCCGGGGATCTTACCTTCCAATGTCAATTCGCGGAAGCAAATCCGGCACAATCCGAACCGTCGGATAAATCCACGTGGGCGTCCGCAGAGGGTGCAGCGATTGCGCACGCGGTGCGGATATTTTCGTCGCAGCTCACGAAATTGCATACAAGTCTTCGCCATAGCTTACGCTTCCTTCCTAAACGGCATCCCAAGCAGTTGCAGCAGCAAGCGTGCATGGTCATCAGTTCTGGCCGTGGTGACAATCGTGACTTCCAGGCCTCTTAGCTTATCAATCTTGTCGTACTCGATCTCCGGAAAAACCAGTTGGTCACGCAGGCCGAGGGTGTAATTGCCGCGCCCGTCAAAAGCATCCGGCGAGACGCCCCGAAAGTCGCGCACGCGCGGCAGGGCGATGTTAATCAGGCGATCGAGGAAGAACCACATGCGCGCGCCGCGCAGGGTCACCTTGCTGCCAATGATGCGCCCTTCGCGCAGCTTGAAGTTGGCAATGCTCTTGCGCGCTTTGGTCATGATCGGCTTCTGACCGGTGATCTGGGTCAGGTCTGAGACAGCCGCTTCGAGAGCCTTGGCATTATCCATCGCCTCGCCCAAACCAATATTCAGCACTACTTTTTCAATGCGCGGCGCCTGCATTACATTCTTGAAATCGAATGCCTTCATCAGCGCCGGGATGATTTCCTTCAGGTACTTTTCTCTTAGATTATTCATAATCTCGATGCTCCCGCGGGCTTAGTCAATCATCGCCTGGCACTTTTTACAGACGCGGTGGGAACCGCTTTCATCGCGATGGACACTGACCCGGACAGGCGTGTTGCATTTTGGGCAGACCAACATGACGTTGGATATATCCAGCGGAGCCTCGAACTTGATACGACCAGGATTGATTGTGCGACCCTTGGTCTGTACCTGGCGCTGATGCTTGGTGCGGATGTTGATACCCGAAACGACCACGCGATGGTCATCCGGCAACACTTTAATCACCTCGCCGCGTTTGCCCTTTTCTTCCAGGCGTCCACTGATTATTTCAACGGTATCACTTTTACGAATCTTGACTCTCATCCTTCACTCCTGCATCCGCGGCCTAAAGAACTTCCGGGGCCAGTGAAACAATCTTCATAAAGCCTTTTTCGCGCAACTCACGCGCCACCGGCCCGAAGATGCGGCTGCCCCTGGGGTTATGACCATCGGCATCCAGAATTACGGCGGCGTTATCGTCAAAGCGGATATATGAACCGTCTTCGCGGCGATATTCTTTGGCGCAGCGGACGATCACGGCTTTAACGATCTCGCTCTTTTTCACCGCCCCCTGCGGTGTGGCCGACTTCACCGTGGCCACCACGATATCACCGATGCTGCCATAATGACGGGTGGAACCGCCCATTATGTGAATGACCAGCAGCTCGCGGGCGCCGGTATTATCGGCAACTTTAAGACGAGTTTCTTGCTGGATCATGGCTACACCTCTACCACAGTATCAACCGAGCGGATCTCGTGCTTGAGAATGGTTTCCACAACCCAACGCTTGTCGCGCGAGATGGGACGGCTCTCCACAATCTGAACCCGATCACCAATCTGGCAGCCCAGTTCATCGTGCGCTTTGACGCGCTTGCTCGAATGAACGACCTTACGGTAGAGAGGGTGCTGAAAAGTCCGGGTAATTTCGACCACTACAGTCTTGGTCATTTTATTACTGGTTACGAAACCAGTCATACGACGACGTTGATTCATGCTTCACCTTCCTGAACAGCCGCTCCAGCGCGTTCCTTGAGAATAGTTTCCAGGCGCGCGATATCGCGACGCATGAGGCGCATGCGGCTGGTATCAGTCAACTGGCCTGACACCTGCTGGAAGCGGAATTTCATCAGCTCTTCGCGGCTATCTGAAAGTTTGACCACGATCTCTTCCGAAGACAATTTGCGGATTTCTTCCGGCTTCATGCCTGCTCTCCTGCAACCAGATCAAGACGGGTTATGACCTTGGTTTTGATCGAGAATTTATGCCGGGCCAGGTTCAAGGCATCCTGGGCTGCTTCCTCAGTCAAGCCGCTGATTTCAAAAATTACACGCCCCGGTTTGACCACGGCAACCCAGTATTCCACGTTACCTTTACCCTTACCCATGCGAGTTTCCGGGGGTTTCTGGGTATAGGGCTTATCCGGGAAAATGCGGATCCAGACTTTCCCGCGGCGCTTCATAGAACGCACAATGGCTCGCCGGGCTGCCTCGATCTGCCGGGCGGTGACCCAGCCAGGCTCCAACGCCTGAAGGCCATAATCGCCGAAGCTGATCTCGGTGCCGCGTGATTCCTTGCCCTTCATGCGACCACGCATCTGCTTGCGCCACTTTACACGTTTTGGCATTAACATAGCAACAACCTCTTCTAAGAGATTAGAGAGTAGAGATTAGAGACTAGTCCGGGCTTTTTACACCCACTATTCTCTACTCTTTATTCTCTATGCACTAACGTACACGCCTTCGGTCGTCTCGACTTTGTCTTCGACCTCGGCCTGCATCTCGCCCTTGTAGACCCACACCTTGACGCCGATCTGTCCATAGGTCGTGGTGGCTTCGGCGCGGGCGAAATCAATGTCCGCGCGCAAGGTCTGCAGTGGGACACGCCCATCCCGCAGCCATACGCTGCGCGCCATTTCCGCACCGCTCAAGCGGCCAGCGACCTCGATCTTGATGCCTTCAGCGCCCTGGCGCATGGCTTGCTGGATTGCGCGCTTCATCGCGCGGCGGTAGCTGATGCGGCGCTCAAGCTGGTCAGCAATGTTGCGCGCCACCAGAAAAGCGTCAATATCCGGGGTCTTGATCTCTTTAATGTCGAGATCAATCTTCTTGCCCGCCAGCGCCTCCAAGCTCTGACGGATCTTCTTTACGCCTTCGCCCTTGCGGCCGATCAGAATGCCGGGCTTGGCTGTATTGACAGTCACTTTTACTTTACCGGGGTAACGCTCCACTTCTATGCGCGAGACGCCCGCGCGACCGGCTTCACGGTAGATCAGGTTACGAATGGCAAAATCCTGCCGGAGCTGTTCTCGATACTGCTCACCTTCAGCAAACCAACGACCCTGCCAACCCCGGGTTACACTCAGACGAAAACCAATCGGATGAACTTTACGACCCATAATTTCTCCTTATGGTAGCCTACTGGCTACCATTAGCGTCCTTTCCTTGCTGCTTGGGCGGCTTCACGCTCGCGCAATACCACCGTGACGTGTGACGAACGGCGTAAGATCGGCTTGAGGCGACCGCGTGCGCCGAAGCGACGCCACTTGCGAGTGGGGGCTTCATCGGCAAAGATTTTTTCAACGTACAGGTCATCGCGGCTGACGCCGAAGTTCTCTTCGGCATTGGCAACGGCAGAAGCCAACAATTTCGACACCGGATGGGCCGCACGCTGGGGCATGAAACGTAACACTTCCAACGCGGTACTGGCATCCTTGCCGCGGACCACATCAATCACCAGACGTACCTTCTGCGCGGAGATTGAAAGAAACTTTAATTGAGCGCGAATATCATGAGCCATCTTAAAACTCCTAGGCGGCCTTGGTTGACTTCTCAGAAGTCACATGCCCACGGAACATGCGCGTCGGCGCGAATTCACCCAGGCGATGGCCGACCATGTTCTCCGTGATGTAAATCGGCACGTGGCGACGACCGTCGTGAACTGCGATCGTGTGCCCCACCATTTGGGGGAAGATGACGCTCGCCCGGCTCCAGGTGCGGATAACTTTCTTCTCGCTGCGCTGGTTCATCGCTTCAATTTTCTTCAAGAGTTTCGGGTCAATGTAAGGCCCTTTTTTCAACGATCGAGACATATCTTCGTTCCTCGCTTACTCTAACGTCTTAGCGCTTGGATTTGCTGCGGCGGCGCACGATGAATTTATTCGTCCGCTTGTTAAGGCGGGTCTTCTTACCGCGTGTGGGTTTACCCCACGGGCTTTTCGGACCTGGCATACCGATCGGCTGGCGACCTTCGCCACCGCCATGCGGATGATCGCGCGGGCTCATGGCGGTTCCGCGCACCGTCGGGCGGATGCCCATATGGCGTTTGCGTCCAGCCTTGCCCAGTTTAATGTTGCTATGCTCCAGATTGCCGACCTGGCCAATGGTCGCGTAGCAGGCCTGGCGAACCAGACGCACCTCACCCGAGGGCAGGCGGAGATGGGCATACTCACCCTCTTTCGCCAGCAACTGCGCCGCACTGCCTGCCGAGCGCACCATCTGACCGCCTTTGCCAGCCGTCAACTCAATATTGTGCACCATTGTGCCAACCGGAATGCTTGCCAACGGCAGGCTATTGCCGGGGCGGATTTCGGCCTGCGGGCCGGAGACGACCATGTCGCCTACTTTCAGGCCTACAGGAGCGATAATGTAACGTTTTTCTCCATCCACAAAGTACAGCAGGGCCAAGCGCGCCGTGCGGTTTGGATCGTATTCGATTGCCGCCACCTTGGCTGGGATTCCTTGCTTCCCACGCTTGAAATCCACCACACGGATCAAGCGGCGCTGGCCGCCGCCGCGATGGCGCACTGTGATGCGTCCATGCACATTGCGACCGCCATGTCTGCGCGGCGCAATCAGCAAGCTGCGTTCAGGCGTGCTCTTGGTGATTTCATCAAAGCTGTAGCCGGTCATCCCCCTTTGACCGGGTGTTACCGGTTTATATTTCTTGACAGCCATTACTGCACCCCTTCATAGATCGGAAGTGTATCACCCTCTTTAAGGGTGATGATCGCTTTCTTGATCCCCGAAGAACGCACCAGCAAACGGCGGCTGCGAGCGCGGCGGCTGCGTTTGGGGGCTGTATTGAGGATATTTACGCGCACTACCGTTACGTCGAACAGCGATTCAATGGCATCCTTCACCAGCGTCTTGGTGGCCTGGCCGGCCACCTCGAAGGTGTACTGGTGAAGCTTGCCAGACTGGAAATTCGACTTCTCAGTAACCAGCGGGCGGCGGAGTACATCATAGATCGTCGTCATGCCGGCCTCCTATACCAGATAAGCCTTCAACACGTCTAATGCCTTGAGCGGCATGACGAGTTTATCGTAACCAAGAATATCGCGGATATTCAGGTAATTTGCCATTAACACCTTGGCATCCGGGATATTGTTGGTCGAGCGAGTGATGACCTCGTAATTGGCGTCCTTCTCGGTGACCAGCAACAAGGCGCTGGCGGTACCGACCAACAAACCCAGCGATTGCGCCATCAGGCGGGTCTTCGGCTCAGACAGGAAAAGCTCATCCACAACCACCACGCCCGCCTCAGCCGCCTTGGCCGAGAGCGCCGAGCGTAACGCGGCGCGGCGCATCTTGAGCGGCATGTGCTGGGTGTACTTGCGTGGCCGGGGGGTATGAACGCGGCCGCCGCCTTTCCACTGCGGTGCACGGGTAGAACCCTGTCGGGCGCGACCGGTGCCCTTTTGACGCCACGGCTTTCGACCTCCGCCGGATACCTCGGCACGCGTCTTTGTCTTGTGGGTGCCCAGACGAGCATTCGCCATCTGCTGGATGTAAGCCTGGTGCATCAAATCCACGTTAATCGGGGCTTCAAAGATCTCGGCCGGTAAGTCAACATTCTTGACCTTCTCGCCCTGCATGTTGTATACATCTACGTTCATAGTGCCTATGCTCCCATCACGCCGCGTTGCTATTGCTTACGCGCATCTTTGATCATAACCAGGCTGCCCCTTGAGCCGGGTACCGCGCCGTTCACTCCGAGCAAATTGCGTTCAGCGTCCACCAACACAACTTTCAAACCCTGAGCGGTCACTCGTTCGCTGCCCATATGACCCGCGCGCCGGGTGCCCTTAAACACGCGCCCCGGAGTCGTCGTCGCAGAACTCGAACCAGGCGCGCGCAAACGGTCAGAGGCGCCATGCGTCTTCGGACCGCCCTTGAAGTGGTACTTCTTGACCACACCCGCAAAGCCCTTGCCCTTGCTGGTGCCGATCACGTCCACCCGCTCACCCAAGCCAAACATATCCACGGTGAGCTTATCGCCAACCTTGATTTCGGAGAGCTTGATGCGGAACTCGCGCAAAAAACGCAGCGGAGGCGCTTCACTCTTCTTGAGGTGACCCAGTTGACCACCGGTCAGACGCTTGGGCTTCGTCTCGCCAAATCCGAGTTGAACCGCTGCGTAGCCTTCCTTCTCTGGAAGGCGTACCTGTGTAATGTAACATGGCCCAGCTTCGATCAGAGTGACCGGTACTGCCGCACCGGACTCATCGAAGATCTGGGTCATGCCGATCTTCTTGCCAATCAGCCCTTTCAACATACTCGGTTTTCTCCTTTATCAACAGTGTTGCGCAATTTGTCAAATTGCGCTACGAGACTGTCAGCCTGGGCTTAGGCTGCATCATCTCCGCGCAGCACAGTCAATCGGTCTGCCGCGGCGCTCGTTATCTTGGGGCCTACGAACAGAACCGTTCTTGTGCTGTCAGTCTTAGTCTTATAGTCTTATAGTTTCGTAGTCTTATAGTTTCGACCACCCAACTACCCAACTACCTAACTACCCAACTAAATCTTGATCTCGATATCCACTCCCGCCGGCAGGTTGAGCCGCATCAACATGTCAATCGTCTTTGAATCAGGATCGAGGACATCAATCAGACGGTTGTGCGTACGGATCTCAAAGTGTTCGTGCGAGTCTTTGTCAATGAAAGTCGAGCGGCGTATTGTAAACCGTTCCTTCTTGGTTGGCAAGGGTACAGGGCCAACCACATGGGCGCCGCTGCGTTCAGCGGTCTCTACGATCCGCTTGGCAGACTGGTCCAAAACGCGATGATCGTACGCCTTCAAGCGGATACGTATTTTCTGCTTCGCCATAAATCACCTATTCCAATAACTTCGTAATGACGCCGGCGCCGACGGTCAGACCGCCTTCGCGAATGGCGAACTTG
>CAZTZE010000021.1:0-67037 GCA_964618215.1 uncultured Chloroflexus sp. | reverse complement strand
GTTTTTTGTTAATGTGCAAATGGACAAAGTCCAGCTAAGAGCCTATCCGAATAACGGAATGCAGACTTCAGTCTGCCTGGCATGGCGGACTAAAGTCCGCGGTCCGGGGGTTTATCGGATAGGCTCTTGGAAAGTAGGGCGGGATACTATCTCGCCGCTACCTCTGGCATAGCACAAACAACAAAGACCACCAAAAAGGTGGTCTCTGTGAATTCTGGTCAACTTTTTGAACAACCCCTGCGGAAACCTAGTCCGTTGCCGCTCCGTCTGGGATGTCCGTCCACTGCGAGGAACCGGCTTCGGAGGTTTTATCGGCTTCCACAAATCGTCCGTGGACGAAGCCCGTCCCGGCCGGGATCAGCTTGCCGATGATGACATTCTCCTTCAGGCCGAAGAGCGGGTCGGTGCTCGAGCCGATAGCTGCGCCGGCCAGCACCTTGATGGTGTGCTGGAACGAGGAGGCCGAGAGGAACGAATCGGTGCTGAGCGAAGCTTTGGTCACACCCAGCAGGATTTCGCCGAAGCGCGCCGGCGACTTGGCGTTGGCAAGCATTTGCTCGTTGACTTTCTTGATCTCCAGCCGATCCACGGGATCGCCGGGCAGATACTTGGTATCACCGGGGCGGGTCACTTGCACTTTTGCCATCATCTTGCGGATGATGACCTCAAAGTGCTTATCGTGGATGTTCTGCCCTTGCGAGCGGTACACCTTCTGGATCTCGGTCAACAGGTACATCTGGCAGGCTTTGCGTCCCTGGATGCGCAGGATGCGATGCGGGTTGAGCGAGCCTTCCGTCAGCGGCTGGCCGGCCTCGACGTGATCGCCTTCCTTGACCAGGACACGGGAAGTGGTCGGGATTTCGTATTCAACTTCCTCGCGCTGCTCATAAGAGACGATGATCTTGCGCGCCTCGATACGGACGCGCCCGCTGTGCGCGGCGACCACAGTCGCCTCGCCGAGGGTTGCCAGCAAATCGCCGGCCTTGACCTCGGCCTCTTCCTTGATGATGATGGTCCACTCTTCGGGCGCCTCGTATTCATCGTGGATCATCTCGCTGTGTTCCACCCGGATGAGGCGCAAGTCGGTATATTTTTCTGACTGGATAAGGCGCGCCACGCCTTTGATCTCGGAGACGACCGCCTCGCCCTTGGGCTGCTTGCGCGCCTCGAAAAGTTCCTCCACGCGGGGCAGACCGGTGGTGATGTCGCCGCCAGCAGCCACGCCGCCGGTGTGGAAGGTGCGCAGGGTCAACTGCGTGCCAGGCTCACCGATGGATTGGGCGGCTACGATGCCGACCGCCGAGCCAAGCTCTACCATCGAACCACGCCCCAGGTCTATGCCGTAACATTTGGCGCAGATGCCATGCCTCAATTCACAAGTCAACGGTGAGCGGACTTTGACTTCCTGGAGACCGACATTAGCGAGCTTACGCGCCAGGTCGTGGTCAATCATGTCATTAGGTTCAGCCAGCACCTCGCCTGTATTCGGGTCGAGCAGGCGTTCGGCTGTCAGTCGTCCGTATAAACGGTTGAACATGGATTGCCCGGCAATGTCATCCTTCTTGCGGATCAGGATGCCTTCTTTAGTACCGCAATCATACTCATTGATGATGATGTCCTGGGCGATGTCCACCAGCCGGCGGGTCAGATAGCCGGCGTCAGCGGTGCGCAGGGCGGTATCAGCCAGACCCTTGCGGGCGCCGTGCGTCGAGATGAAGTACTCGAGGGCATTCAGGCCCTCGCGGAAGTTCGAGCGGATGGGCAACGGGATGATGCGCCCGGAGGGGTCAGCCATCAAGCCGCGCATACCGGCCAGTTGCGAGATGGGGCCGAAGCCGCCCTTGGTCGCGCCGGAGTTGGCCATGGTAGCCAGGTTGCCGTCCGGGTCCAGATAGTTCCTGACAGCTTTGGCGACATCATTGGTCGTTTGCTGCCAGATCTGGATGACGCGCTCGTTCTGTTCTTGCTCGGTCAGCAGGCCGCGGCGGAAGTCGCGTTGCACCAGCTCCACTTCCTGCATGGCGTTGGCGATGATTTCCTGTTTTTCGGGTGGTATGGTGATGTCGGACACCGAGAGGGTGGTGCCGGAGCGCATGGCGTACTCAAAACCGATGCGTTTGATCTCGTCGGCCACGTTGGTCGTCACCTCCTGTCCGCAGAGTTCGTAGACTTCCGCGATCAAGTCTTTTACGCCGCCTTTCTCCAGTTTCTCGTTGACAAACTGCAAATTTTCGGGAAGGACGCGATTGAAAAGCACGCGACCGACCGTTGTTTCGATTATGCGGGTCTCCGCTTCGGCCAGGCGCGTACCGTCGTCGCTGTACCAGGTCTTGACCCGCAGCTTGATCTCGCTGTGAATGTCCACCTGGCTCAGTTGGTAAGCCAGGTCAACCTCGTCAATATCCGCGAAGGCGCGGCCGTCACCCTGGTGAGGTTGGAGGTGTTTCATGGTCAGGTAATAGACGCCCAGCACCATGTCCTTCGATGGGCCGATGATGGGTTCGCCGTCGGCGGGTTTGAGCAGGTTCTTCGAAGCCAGCATCAACCGGCGGGCTTCCTGCACGGCTTTCTCCGAAAGGGGCACGTGGACGGCCATCTGGTCGCCATCGAAGTCGGCGTTAAAGGCGGTGGTCACCAGCGGGTGAAGCTGGATGGCCGAACCTTCGATCAAGATCGGCTCGAAGGCCTGAATGCCCAGGCGGTGCAGGGTGGGGGCGCGGTTGAGAAGCACCGGCCGCTCCTTGATCACCTCTTCGAGTACCTCCCATATCTCGGGCCGGCTGCGTTCGATAAAGCGCCGGGCGCCCTTGACGTTGGCGGTGTAGTTGTGAGAGACCAGGCGGGCGATAACGAATGGGCGAAAGAGTTCCAGCGCCATCGTCTTCGGCAGCCCGCATTGATTAAGCTTCAATTGCGGGCCGACTACAATAACCGAGCGGCCACTGTAGTCTACTCGCTTGCCGAGTAAATTCCGGCGGAAGCGGCCCTTCTTGCCCTTGAGCATGTCGCTCAACGAGCGGAGTTCGCGCCGCCCGCGCCGCGAGAGCGCCTTGCCGCGCTGGCTGTTGTCAATCAGGGAATCCACTGCCTCTTGCAGCATACGCTTCTCGTTGCGCACGATCACGTCCGGCGCGCCGAGTTCGAGCAGACGCTTGAGACGGTTGTTGCGGTTGATGACGCGGCGATACAGGTCGTTCAGGTCGGAGGTGGCGAAGCGTCCGCCGTCCAGTTGCACCATCGGGCGCAGGTCCGGCGGGATGACCGGCAGGATGGTCAGGATCATCCACTCAGGCTTGTTGCCCGAGCGGCGGAAGGCTTCCACAACCTTCAGGCGGGTGGTGGCCTTCTTGCGCTTCTGCTTGGATTTGGTGGTCTTGACCTCGTGCCAGAGTTCTTCGGAGAGTTTATCCAGATCGAGGCGGCGCAGGATTTCGTAAAAGGCTTCAGCGCCCATATCGGCGCGGAAGACCTGTCCCCAGCGAGATTTAAGTTCGCGGTAGCGGGTTTCGCCCAGAAAGGTGAATGGGCGCAATTCCATCAGTTCGTCACGCGTGCGGGTGTTCTGATCCTTAGAAACGGAGGCCTGATCCTCCAACTGGCTGCGCAGGGCGTTCATCTGCTCGTCCGCCTCGGCCTTGACCTTGGCGGCTTCCATCTTAACCGCTTCGAGTTCGCGCTGCTTCTGATCTTTCAGCTCGTTCTCCAGGCCTTCCAATTGTTCCTGGACGGCTTTTTGCACCTTCTTGTGGTGCGAAGCGGCGGCAGTCTTGCCGGCTTCGGCGATGACCATCCCAGAGTTGCCAAAGACGACCGCTTCCTTCAAGGGATTTCCCATGTTCTCCTGGAGCAGGCGTTCGAGACGCTGACCTTCCTGGATGATGGGTTCCAGGCGGGTCGCGATCCGCTCGTCATACAGGTGCTCTAGTCGATTTTTGTGCTGCGAGAATTCGTTGAGCTTGTGGTCACGCGAGGTTTTGATCTCGGCGATCTTGGCGTTGATCACGGTGGCCTGTTCGCGCTCGGAGACGGAAATCTCGTCTTCCAAACGTTTGAGCGCCTTCTGGCGGGACTCCTCGTCAACGTAGGAGACGATGTATTGGGCGAAATACAGCACCCGGTCCAGGTTGCGGCGCGAGATGTCGAGCAGCAGGCCCAGGTAGGAGGGGATGCGCCGCGTATACCAGATGTGCGCGACAGGTGTGGCGAGTTGGATATGACCCATGCGCTCGCGCCGCACGGCCGAGCGGGTTACTTCCACGCCGCATTTATCGCAGGTGAGACCTTTGTAACGGGGGTTCTTGTATTTACCACAGTAGCACTGCCAGTCGCGCGTCGGCCCAAAGATGGCCTCACAGAAAAGGCCGTCCTTCTCAGGGCGCAAACGACGATAGTTGATGGTTTCCGGTTTGAGCACTTCACCATACGACCAACTACGTATGGTTTCCGGCGAAGCCAAACTGATACGAAGCGAAGTAAGCCCCTTAGTTTCCACTATGCCGCCTCCACATCTTCCGAATGAGTACCTGCGAACGACTGCCAATCTCTGTCCAACGCGCCCTACTTACTTCCCGCGCACCCGACACCGTTCGTGCCGCCCTGGCCTGACCGCCACCTGTGCCTGCGTCAGGTGCAGGCAGGACAGGCGAAAACCGGCGGCATCAGCGAAGCGATCCTGTGGACGCCGTGACAACGAATAAGGGTGCGAGATGGCAAGCAAAAGCAAGCGCATGAGACTATTGTCCCAAGCGCTCGCCGTATGTCGCAGATTTTGATTATATGTCAACGGGGCGAATTATACCTGTTTAGTCAGGATTCCGTCAAGGGAATTTCCAAAAGGATAACAACCCTCAGGGGCTTCTTCGTTTGATAGTCATGTTGGTGCGACAGTTCAACTGTCACACCAACAATTTCTTACACCACGATATTCACCAGTCTCTTCTGCGCCACGATAACCTTGCGCGGCGGCTTGCCTCCCAGATATTTCTGGATGGTTTCGCTTGCCAGCGCGGTGGATTGGATTTGCTCGGCTGTGGCATCTGCTGGCACAGTGACACGGTCTCGTACCTTCCCGTTGACTTGGATCGGGATGGTGATTTCGTCTTCCCTGGCGGCGTCCTCGTCCACTTTCGGCCAGGGCTGGGTGTGGATGGAATATGGCTTGCCAATGTTCGTCCACAGTTCCTCGGCGATGTGCGGGCAGACGGGGGCCAACATGCGCAGGTAGATATCAATGGCCTCGTCCCATTCGGGCGTTCCGAAAGCCCCGGCTTCTTTGGTCTTGGTCATCTCGTTCAGCAGTTCCATCAGCGAGGAGACAATGGTGTTGAACTCGAACTGCTCGAAGTCGCGCGTCACTGAACGCAGCGTCTGGTGGACCTTGCGGCGCAGGTTCTTTATCGCCTCGCCTGCCGGGGGCTTGGCCACCGACGAAGCGTCGGTCACCAGCGCCCAAAACCGCCGCAGCCAGCGAGATGTTCCTTCGATGCCCTGGCTATCCCACGGGCCGCCATCCTGCCAGCGGTAGGCGAACATCAGGTAGGCGCGCAGCGCATCCGCGCCATGACGTTCAACCAACGCGTCCGGGGAGCCCACGTTGCCGCGGCTCTTGGACATCTTTTCGCCATCCTCGCCCAGGATCATGCCCTGGTTGCGCAGTTGCAGCATCGGCTCTGACCCCTCGGTAATGCCCATGTCGCGCAGCGCCTTGTGAAAGAAACGCGTGTAGATCAGGTGCATGTTGGCGTGTTCGATGCCGCCCGTGTACGTATCCACCGGCATCCAGTAATCGTATTCTTTCTGGTCGAAAGGGCCTTTGTCGTAATCGGGCGACAGGTAGCGCAGGTGGTACCACGATGAGCACATGAACGTGTCCATCGTGTCGGTCTCGCGCTCGGCCGGCTCGCCGCAAAGCGGACATTCGGCCTGTTTCCAGGTTGGATGCAGTTTCAACGGCGATTCGCCGGTCGGCTTCCAGGCCACATCCTCGGGCAGCAGCACAGGCAGTTGGTCGTCCGGGACGGGATTCCAGCCGCATTTCTCGCAGAATATCATCGGGATGGGTGCGCCCCAGTAGCGCTGGCGGGAGATCAGCCAGTCGCGCAGTTTGTAGTTGACCGCGCCCTTGCCGAAGCCTTTGCTTTCAATGAACTTGACCGCCGCATGGAAAGCCTCCTCGGCAGACGTGCCGCTCAACGAGCCGGAATTGACCATCCTGCCGGAGGCGTGGACGGACTCGCTCATCGTCGCGCCGTCCAGCGGCTCCATCTCCACCGGCTGGATAACCACCCTCACCTCCAGCCCGTACTTGCGGGCGAACTCGAAGTCACGCTGGTCATGCGCCGGGACGGCCATTATTGCGCCGGTGCCATAGGTCATCAGGACGTAGTCGGCGATCCAGACCGGGATGCGCTCGCCGTTGACCGGGTTGATGGCGTAGCCGCCGGTGAAGACGCCGGTCTTTTCCTTGTCCGTTGCCTCGCGTTCGATGTCCGATTGGCGCGCGGCCTGGGCTTTGTAGGCTTCCACTTCGTTTTTACGCTCGGGCGTAGTGATTTTATCCACCAGTGGATGTTCGGGGGAGAGCACCATGAAGGTCGCGCCCCAGAGAGTATCGGGGCGGGTGGTAAATACAGTGATCAGTGAACAGTGATCAGTGATCTGTGACACTGCTGATTGATCACTGAACACTGAAAACTGCACATCCGCGCCTTCGGAGCGGCCAATCCAATTCGTTTGCAGCGTGCGGACGCGCTCGGGCCAGTCCATGCCGTCATAGTTCAGCAGTTCGTCGGCGTATTTCGTCGTGCGGAAGAACCACTGATCCAAATCTTTCTTGATGACCTGCGTTCCGCAGCGCTCGCAGTGACGGTCCTCGCCCCAGACCTGTTCGCGCGCCAGGGTGGTGTTGCAGTTCGGGCAGAAGTCCACTGGCGACATTTTGCGGTAGGCCAGTCCGTGGTTATAAAGCTGAATGAAGAACCACTCCGTCCACTTGTAGTATTCCGGGTCAGCCGAGACGGCCTCGCGCCGCCAGTCGAACATGGCGCCCATGCCCTTCAATTGCCTGCGCATGTTGCCAATGTTGGCGTAAGTCCACTCCTTCGGATGGATGCCGCGCTTGATGGCCGCGTTCTCAGCCGGCAGCCCGAAGGCGTCGAAGCCGATGGGGAACAGCACGTTGAAGCCATTCATGCGCATGAAACGGGCGCGCGCATCCGAGGGGGCCATCGGATACCAATGCCCGAAGTGCAGGTCGCCGGAGGTGTAGGGCAGCATGGTCAGGGCGTAGTGCTTGGGCCGCTTGGGGTCAACATCCGCATGGTACAGCCCGTCGGCTTCCCATTTTGCCTGCCATTTCGGTTCGATTTCTTTTGGAATATAGTCGCTCATTTTTACCTCGATGATAATAAATTCGGTTGGATGTAAATGTTGAACGTCAAATGTCAAACGTCTGACGTTGGACTTTAGACGTTTGACTTAATGAGGAGGCGCGCGCGAAGACAGGGGCGGACCTCGTATCTGGTTCTGCTATTCTCAAACATGGCGTGCCTCCTTTCGGCAATAAAAATCCCTTCATCCACTCAGGGACGAAGGGTTGATTCTCCGCGGTACCACCCGGTTTGTGCTTAATTACGTAGTTTTGTAGTTTGATAGTTTTGTAGTCTGCTGAACTACCCAACTACAAAACTATTCAACTATGCAACTAAAACACCACTCTTTTCGCGATAACGGGCTGTCCCGGCGCTGACTACTGGATTCACCAGCGCAGTCTCTCTTCGCCTCCGGGTCTCGACACTTGCACCTGCGGCAAGTGCAGGTGTACGCCAGAAAAACATCGGCTACTCGACCCTCCGCTCAGAGTAACAGGCGAGTTCGGTCTTGCGGCATTCCCGTAGGATACCATGCTGGGCTTCCACCTCGCTCTCCCAACTCGCTGACGGGATGACCTACTACTCCTGTCTTGACTTTCCGATATTTGATATTGGAGAGCAGAGACTAATCTCTAATCTCTAATCTCTATTCTCTATTCTCTCTAGTGGACCCAGAGGGATTCGAACCCTCGACCTTCTCAATGCCATTGAGACGCGCTCCCAACTGCGCTATGGGCCCGTTCTTTCAGTTATCAGTTATCAGTTATCAGTTATCAGTTATCAGTGTTCAGTGGACAGTGGACAGTGGACAGTGACTGAATACTGGTTACTGAACACTGATCACTGTCCTGTGGACCTGGAGGGATTCGAACCCTCGACCTCTTCAGTGCGATTGAAGCGCGCTCCCAACTGCGCTACAGGCCCGCTTGCACCCCGAAGGGGTGCGGTCACCCGATAGGATGCTTGCATCTTTTGGGGTGTATCTTGGGCGTGCGTTATTCTAATTGAGGGGGAGAGGAATGTCAAGCAGCGCGCCGGATGAAATTTGGCTGTAAAATAGGGTATCCTGTTTTGGAGGAATGTCCATGAACGAATCCGTCAAACCCGTCTACCGCATCACCGACCTGGCGTTGGACGAACGTCCGCGCGAGCGGCTGGCAAAAATCGGGCCGCAGGCGCTGTCGAATGCCGAGCTGATCGCCATCCTCTTACGCGTTGGCGTGCCGGGCGAAAATGCAGTACAGGTCGGTCAACGCCTGTTGAAAGCCTTCAACGGGCTGGCCGGGTTGCATCGCGCCCCGTTCGATGAACTATGTAACCAGCATGGAATCGGCGCAGCCAAAGCCGCCCAGATCCAAGCCGCCATTGAACTTGGCCGGCGGCTGACGCTCGAATCGCCGGAGGAGCGCCCGATGATCAATAGCCCCGCCGACGCGGCTGCGCTGGTCTTATACGAGATGTCCGGGTTGGAGCAGGAGCACCTGCGCGTCTTCCTGCTCGACACACGCAACCGCGTGCTGGAAATTGTCGAGGTCTACAAAGGCTCGGTCAACAGCGCCCAGGTGCACGTTGGCGAGGTGTTCAAACCGGCCATCCGGCGCGGGACGCCAGCCATTATCGTGGTACATAATCACCCCAGCGGCGACCCGACGCCCAGCCCCGACGACGTGGCCGTGACGCGCGCCATCGTCCAGGCCGGGAAACTGCTGGATATTGACGTGCTGGATCACATGGTCATCGGGCAGGGAAGGTGGGTGTCGTTGAAGGAACGGGGATTGGGGTTTGGATAAATGAGTGGAGCGGGATGGCATCCCATAGGCATCAAGCTAAGATGCGAGAGAGCTTGAAAAAGAGAGGCCTCTGATGTAGGATAGTGGCGTAACACCAAACTATTTCCAAAAGAGGCCTCCCTATGAAGTTTAACATAAAGAAAGTAGATTCGGCAGCCATCAGCGAGAAGATAGTCGGTTTCTTTTCTGGCACGATTGAAGAGACAGCCCGGCAAACCCAATTTGTGCGCCGTAAATCAAGCATCACAGGTCTGATTTTTCTAAAGGCAACGGTATTGGGCTTTTTGGAAAAAGCCAATGCCTCGCTGAACGAGTTGGCACAGTCGTTCCTGGATCTGGGTGTAGAGGTGACGCCGCAAGGGATTGATGAGCGCATCAATCCTTTCAGTGTGACTTTTCTGCGAGCAATGTTTTCGCAGGCGCTGGAAATATTCAAAAACAATTGTCCATTGCCTTTGGCGATTTTGCAACAGTTCACCGCCATCAATATCCTGGATAGCAGCACAAAGGCCCTGCCGGAAAACATGGCGAATGAATATCCTGGTTATGGCGGAAAAGGCTCCAAGGCCGCTTTGAAAATACAATTGGTGTTTGAGTTTCTGTGCGGCAACCTGAAACAGATTGAACTTCAATCTGGAACCGATGCAGATCAAGGCTATCGAGCGTATCTCAAGGTAGTGGAACGCGGTTCTCTTACCATTGCAGACCTGGGATACTTCTGTTTAGACGCTTTTTTAGCGATTGCAGACAAATCGGCCTACTTTTTGAGCCGTTTTTTCCATCTGACTGCCTTGCTGGACGAGTCTGGCAAGCGGATTGACCTGGAAACCCTGTTGAGAAAACAAACGGGAGACAGCGCGGATTTGCCCGTTAGGCTGGGTATTCGGCACGCCTTGCCTTGTCGCTTGATCATTCTGCGCAATTCGGACGCTGTGGCCGAGAAACGCCGCCGCACCGCCAAAGCACACGCTAAAAAGAGAGGCGCAACTCTCAGCCAATCTTACTTGTTTATGTTAGGCTGGACGCTGTTTGTCACCAATACGCCCGCTACCATGATTAGCCTCAAACATGTCTACGACTTCTACCGCATTCGTTGGCAGATCGAGTTGATTTTCAAGCTCTGGAAGAGTTATTGCGGACTCAACCATATCTTAGACTGGCGCAGAGACCGAGTGTTGACTGAACTCTATGCCAAGATGATCGGGATCGTCATCATCCATTTTCTGATTGCGCCCTTACGCATCCCGGACGATATTTGGTCAGGCCGAGAAATCAGCAATGTACGCTTCAGAAAAGTGCTGGAGCGTTTTGCCCGATCTTTCAAGCAATGCCTTTCAGATGTGCGCGCCTTGGCAAAGGTTTTCGACAATTTCCTGCTCCATATCCAACGATTTTCTCTCAAGTAAAAACGGCGCGGACAACCTAATGCCTATGCTCAATTAGCACAACTTGCCCTGCCCTTAGCTTGATGCCTATGGGATGGCATCCTGCCCCACAATCACTTGACCTTACGCCACTACCGATTATCACGGATTCTGGTTCTTATCTGTTCAATCGCCCAAGCAACAGATGCACGCACCAGCGGTTCAGAGTCACGCAAAGCTTCTCGAAGCGCCGGAAGGGCCGCCGGGGCACGCGCGTTACCGAGTGCAATTGCCACGTTGCGCAAGTAACCGCGCCGGCGGGCGCGTTGGACTGGACTATCCTTGAACTTGCGGTTGAACTCCTGTGGGCTGAGCGCCAGTTCAGCGATCAGGTCCGGCCGCGGTACGCCGGGACGGGGCGCAAAGGCCGGGTCTCTGCTTGGCGCGGCGAAGCGGTTCCACGGACAGACCATCTGGCAAACGTCACAGCCGAAGACCCACTCACCCATGAGCGGGCGCAAATCGGGTGGGATTTCTCCTTTCAGCTCAATCGTCAAGTATGCAATACAACGCCGGGCATCCAGGCTGCGGTCGGGGAGAATGCAATGTGCCGGGCAGGCGTCAATGCAGCGTGTACAGGTTCCGCAGCGATCGGATTCGAAAGGGGGATCGGGTTCAAGTTGGATGCCGAGCAATATCTCGGCTAGCAGGAAATATGAACCCAGACGGGGATTGATGAGAGAGGCGTTCTTGCCGATCCAGCCCAGGCCGGCGCGCTGGGCCAGGTCACGTTCCAGGATCGGCCCGCTATCGGTGTACGCGCGGTTGGGGATGGGATACCCCACCTGGGCTTCGATGAACGCCGCCAAAGCTCGCAGGCGCTCAGGCAGGACGAGGTGGTAATCCAAACCCCAGGCGTAGGCGGCGACGCGTCCGCGAGGTGATTCGCCCACCCCCTCCCCTGCCCTCCCCCATTCCTGTAGTGCGGAATGGGGGAGGGTGAGGTGGGGGTCGAAATGGGGGGATGAAAGGGGGGTCGGATACAGTATTCCCAATACCAGGATCGAGCGGCATTCGGGCAGGAGCCGGCGCGGGTCCAGGCGACGCGCCCGGGCGCGTTCATCGGCCAGATACGCCATCTGACCATGCCGCCCCATGGCCAGCCAGTTCTCATAAACTGACCCATGGGGCGGCGGATCGGGCATAGTGATGCCGGCGAGGGCAAACCCCAGCCGGCGAGCTTCAGCCTTGATGGACTGTGCTAGTGATTCAGGCACTGTCAGGGCGTGGGCGTCCCACTTACTTTGATGATGATGGTCAGGTCGGTACCGAAGTTGTATCCATTGTTATTCTGCATGTTGAAGTGAGCGCCATACTGGCCGGTATTGACCGGCGCGCTGAGCGTCATCGAGACATCAATCTCTTCGCCAGGGATGACCTCCCTCGTCAGGTAAGCCGGCTGGGAGGTTTTCCAATCAGTCCCATCGCCTCCATAGCCAAAAACCAGCCGGAAGCCGGTGGTCCAGATGCAAGTACCATTATTCTTGACCCGCCAAGTCTTGACGAATTGGGCGCCGGGCGCGATCTCGCTAAAATCAGGGATCGTTATATCGTTTACATAAGCTGCGTTGTCGCAGGATTGCTGTGTGGCAGGCAGGGGCGTGTTAATGGTGAATGGCGTATTCGTCGCCAGGGGGGTTCCTCCAGGGGGAGTATCCGTGATCAACGGCGTTTTGGATGGCCCCAAGGTGGGGGATGGGCCAGGGGTGAGCGTGACCGTCGGCGTGTTGGTCACGGCGGCAGCGGTTTTGGATACGATGGCAAAAGCCGTTTCCACGGCGGCTGTGTAGACCGCATCGGGATTAAGGGTGGGGGTGGCTTTCCCACCACAAGCGCTCAAAATGAGCAAGACAGGGATAGCGAACATCCAGAATGGTTTAATCAGGCGCATCATATCCTCCATTTCAACAAATAGGTCAGCAAGGTAAGCGATACCGGCATAAGGTTACTTTCATTATAACTTAATTGGTTTGGTATACTTCAAGCGGGCACAAAATGAGTTTTTTACCGTGAAACCTCAGTCAACGAATGTCCAACGAATAAACGAATACCTGTCTTCTTTTAGTCCAAAGTCCAACTTCTACTTCATTCGTTTATTCGTTTCCGATTCGTTGACGGGTTTGGTGCATAATGGTAGCTTAAGTGCAGCGACCATAAACGAAAAGTTCGAGTTATGGCCGTGCACAGTATAGATATAAAAACCCTTTCACATCTCTATCCTACCTTCTTAAACATCAATCGGGCGGACAAGTTGCACCGTGTCCGCCCGACTGAGTGAGGATGATCCGCTTCAAGAGGGTTCATCCATAGGTCAATGTTATTCACACTTAATTTACTGTATGAGCCTCGGTATCCTGACTACCCAAATAGTTCCCATCGCCGCCATAGTTGGCCGTGATGGTTTTGGCGCCAATGGTGTTGAATACCACAGAGCAACTGCCGCTTCCGCCTGAGAGCGTGATGCTACAGTTGACATCTGCGCCGCTGATGACTACGGTTCCAGTGGGTGTAACGCCAGACCCGCTCACCGTAACGCTGACCAAGACGGATTGACCGGCGGTCGAAGAATCGGGCGTATCGGTTGTGATGACTGTCGTCGAAGTTCCCTGGCTGACAGTATGGCCTTCGGTATCCATGCTTCCAAGGTTAAGGGAATCACCGTTATAGGTGGCCGTGAGGGTCTTGGCTCCGGCTGTGTTGAAGACGACGTTACAACTACCGCTGCCTGCTACAAGCGTTACAGTGCAGTTGGCATCCGCGCCGGTGATGGCTACCGTTCCGGTCGGCGTAGTTCCTCCCCCGCTCACGGTGACGCTCACCGCCACTGTCTGGCCGGGGGTGGATGGACCAGGGGGAATCGTGATGGTCGTGGTGGTGGCATTTTTCACCGTGTGGCTTGCGCTGCCAGCGCTACCCGTATAGTTCGCATCGCCGCTGTATGTGCCGGTAAGAGTCTTGGCCCCTTCGGTATTGAAGACCGCATTACAACTGCCGCTTCCGCCTGAGAGCGTGATGGTGCAGTTGGTATCCGCGCCAGTGATGGCTACCGTTCCGGTGGGTGGTGTCCCAGCCCCGCTCACCGTGACGCTCACCGCGACCGTTTGGAATGGCACAGATGGATCGGGGGTATCGGCTGTGATGCTCGTTGTGGTGGTACCCTGGCTCACGGTGTGGCCGGCTGTGCCCGCACTTCCCGTGTAGTTCCCATCGCCGCTGTACGTGGCGGTGAGGGTTTTCGCGCCAGTTGTATTGAAGGTCGCATTACAACTGCCGCTCCCGCTCGATAGCGTGATGGTGCAGTTAGTATCCGCGCCAGTGATGGCTACCGTTCCGGTCGGGGTGGCGCCCGCCCCGCTCACGGTAACGCTCACCGCAACCGTCTGCCCGGGTACAGAGGGATCGGGTGCGTCAGCCGTGATGGTCGTCGTCGTGGTACCCTGGCTCACCGTATGGCTTGTAGTGCCCACACTACTTGCATAGTTCGCATCGCCGCTGTAGGTGGCTGTGATGGTCTTCGCTCCGGCTGTGTTGAAGACCGCATTACAATTGCCGCTGCCGCTCGCGAGCGTGATGGTGCAGTTGGTATCCGCGCCGGTGATGGCAACGGTGCCGGTCGGGGTGGCACCCGCTCCGCTCACGGTGACACTTACCGCGACCGCCTGGCCGGGTGTGGATGGATCAGGTGTGTCGGCCGTGATGGTTGTCGTGGTCGGATTTGGCCCCACGACGTTTATATCCACCCAGAAAGCAGTTTTCGCCTGGGCGCCGTAGCCAAACCTAACGCCGCTTGGGTTTTGAAGCAGCCAGTAACCGCGATAGCGGCCATATGTCAGGGGAGCCGTTAGATTAACCGAAATGTCAACCATCTGTCCAGGTGCGACGTTGCCAAGCAGATTTTGAGCTAATGGGCCGCCCATTTGTGCACCGCTGGAAAAAACCAGTGAATAGGCAGTTGTCCAGGTGCAGGTGCCGATGTTCTTGAGTCGCCAGGTTTTGGTAAATGCAGTGGAGGGTGCAAAAGAGGAGCCATCTGGCACGCTGACATCCCCAACGAATCCAACCCAGTCACAACGGGTGACCGGCGGGGGCGGCGCCTGCGGGACCGGTGTGGGCAGGGCTGGTGGTGCCAGTGTCGGGAGAGGGACGATGGGAGTAGGGGTCGGTATTGGGGTTATCTGAGCAGGCACATCAGTGGGTAACGCCACTTGAGTGGAAAGTGCCTGCAAGGTCTGCGCGGCGGCAGTATATATCGGCGCCAGGGTCGCGCTGGCATCCGGGGTAGCCCGTCCGCCACATGCCGAAATAAGGATGAGAATCACCAGACTGAGGGTAATAACGAGGCTGTGCTTTCGGATTGACATGGCATTCCTCCTTTGGAAATAGGCCACACATGGACATTCCCCACCCTGCCGAAGGCCTACTCGGAGAGAGATCCCGAGTAGCTATTCGCCTTGCTCCGGTTGAGGATTGCATATCGGTATAACTATATTATAACGCCACAAGGGCGACCGTGCCGAGTAGGCCTTCGGCGGCAGCCTTCGGTAAAATATATGGGTTTGTACATTATAACCCTTCCGGATGCCCGCCCGCCATCCACAGGCCAAGCTGCTCGCGGGTCACCTTCTTCGCCTCCACCGTTGCCACGATCTGGCCGCGATACATGACCGCGATGCGATCCGAAAGGGCCGTGATCTCATCCAGTTCGGCGGAGACGAGCAGCACGGCCACGCCGCGGTCGCGCATCAGGATAATCTCTTTGTGAATGTACTCGATGGAACCCACATCCAGGCCGCGCGTCGGTTGGTTGGCGATGAGCAGTTTTACTGCCCGGCTGAGTTCGCGCGCCACGATCACCTTTTGCTGATTGCCTCCCGAAAGTTTCGAGGTTGGCACATAGGGTGAGGGAGTGCGCACGTCGAAATCCTGCACCAGTTTGCGGGCGTTAGCATCAATCGCTTTGGGCTGCATGACGCCGCGCACGCCAAACGGCGGCAGGTAATAGGTGTTGAGAACCATGTTATCAGCCACAGCGTAAGGAAGCACCAGGCCATGCCGCTGGCGGTCTTCGGGAATGTGCGCCATGCCGGTCTCGGTTAATGTGCGCGGGGAACATTCGGTCACATCTTTTCCGGCGAACAACATCTTCCCGCCCGCCACGGACCTCAAACCTGTCAGCGCTTCGATGAGTTCAGTCTGCCCGTTGCCCTGCACCCCGGCAATGCCGAGAATTTCCCCACCGCGAATTTCAAAGGAAATATCGCGCACCACCTCCAGGCCGCGGAAATCCCGAACTTTCAAGCCATCTACTTTCAAGGCTTCCTCTTGAGGCTTGGCGGCCTTCTTCTCGACTTGCAGGATGACTTCGCGCCCGACCATCATGGTGGCCAATTTTTGCTCGTTTGTCTCCTTTGGCTTGACTGTGCCGACGACTTTGCCAGCGCGCATGACCGTGATCCGGTCGGCAATGGCCAGCACTTCCTTAAGTTTGTGGGTGATGAAAATAATGGAGACCCCTTTTTCTGTCAATTCATGCATTATGCGGAACAGGTCTTCCGCCTCCTGCGGGGTCAGCACGGCGGTCGGCTCATCCAGGATAAGGATTTGTGCGTTGCGGTACAGGGTTTTGACAATTTCCACGCGCTGCTGGATACCCACCGGCAATTGCCCCACCAGCGCGGTAGGGTCAACATCCAGGCTGTACTGGTGGGAAAGTTCGCGCACGCGTTTTGCGACTGTTTTCTGGTCGAGTTTCCCGCCGAGGGCCCAGCGGTAGCGCACTGTTTCGTCGCCGAGCATGATGTTCTCGGCGACGCTGAAAACCGGGATAAGCATGAAATGCTGGTGAACCATCCCAATTCCGGCCTGGATTGAATCCTTGGACGAGTGAATCTCGATCGGCTGTCCCCGAACGCTCACCTGGCCTGAATCCGGCTTATACAGGCCATAGATGATGTTCATCAGCGTGGTCTTGCCGGCGCCGTTTTCGCCGAGCATGGCGTGGATCTCACCCTGGCGCAGATCGAAGTCCACCTGGTCGTTCGCCAGGACACCGGGGAATTGCTTGGTGATGTTTTTTGCTTCGAGTACGATGGTCATCGTTGATTTGCTCCGTAGGGCGGCTTTCCATAGCCGCCCAATCAGCGGGAGGTTTCCAAACCCGCCCTACTTCTCGTATGGGAGGCCGTCCGCGGCTGGTGGGATGTTCTTGCCGATGATGCCGGTCAGGATGATCATGGTCAGCAGGTAGGGCGCCAGTCCGACAACGTAAGATATTTGCAGGAAGGCCCACTGGGGCGGGATCAACTCGCGGAAGAATTGCAAGTTTATCTGCAAAGCTTGCGCCGCGCCGAAGACCAGCGCGGCAGACCAGGCGCCAAAAGGCGTCCAGTTGCCGAAGATCATTGCCGCCAGAGAGATGAAGCCGCGCCCGTTGGTCATCAACGGTTCGAAGGAGGGCACCGATTCGAGCGTGAAGTATGCCCCGCCCAGCCCGGCGAACATGCCGCCCAGGATGACATTGGCATAGCGCATGTAGATCACATTGATGCCGACTGTGTCGGCTGCGCGCGGGTGTTCGCCAACCGCGCGCGTGCGCAATCCCCAGCGCGTATAGAACAAGACATAATGGGTGATCAGAACCAGCAGGATGGCTGCCCAGGTGATCGGCTGCTGGTCGAAGATGCGTCCAAACACGGGCAGGTCGGCCAGATAGGGAATTTGAATGCGCGGCAGCACGCCGGGGGCGTGAGGCACGTTGCCGCCAAAGATGCTGCCTTTTTCAAAGAACAACTGGCGGTTCAGGAAACCGGTGATGCCGATTGCCAGGATATTGATCACCGTCCCGCCGATGATCTGGTCCACTTTGAAAGTGACCGAAAGCACGGAATGCAGCAATCCCAGCAGGCCGCCGGTGAGAATGGCAAAAGCCACGCCGCCGATCAGGCTGACCATAGGCGCCAAACCAAAAACCGTATTCATGTAGATCGAAGCCAGCCAACCGAAGAAGGCCGAGGCCAGCATCATTCCCTCGATGCCGATGTTGACCACCCCGGCGCGTTCGCAGTAAACGCCGCACAGCGCGCCGAGCGTCAGGGGCGTGGCTACGGCGATGGTGGTGGACAACATGCTGACGATGATGATCGCCGGCGAGATTTGCACATGGCCGATCAATACGACCACGCCAAAAAGGACAGAGATGATCAATGCAATGAAACCAAAACGACGCCAGTCCATGAGCCTACCCTCCCCAGCCGCGCGTCAGCACCACGCGTTCCTCGCGGGCGCGGATGCGGTAAATGTAGCGGATGATCGCATCCGCGGCAACAAACAGCAGGATCAGCGCCTGGATGACCGAGATGATGTCCACCGGTATCTGCGTCAGGAACTGCATGCGCGTCGCACCGTTGCGCATCGCCGCAAAGAGGATGGCGGCCAGCACCACACCCAGCGGGTGGGTCTTGCCGAGCAGGGCGATGGCAATCGCATCGAAGCCGTAGCCGATGGAGAAGCCCAGTTCGTGGCGATAGTTCAGCGCGGTGACCTCGATCGTCCCGGCCAGGCCGGCCAGCAAACCCGAAATGGCCATGGTCAGCACAATGGTGCGCTTGACGTTGATGCCGGCGTATTTGGCCGCATCCGGGTTGGCGCCAACGGTGCGGATTTCGAAGCCCAGCGTGGTTTTCCACAGCAGCCACCAGACCAGCCCGGCAACCAGCAGGGCCAGAACAAATCCCCAGTGGACGCGAAATCCCTCGAACAGGGGAGTGACGCGCGCGCTCTCGGCGATCAACGGCGTGCGCGCCACCACGTTGAGCGGATTCGGGTCTCTCATCGGACCGTTGAGCAGGAAACTGGTCATGTTGAGGGCGATGTAATTCATCATGATGGTGTTGATGACCTCGTGCCCGCCGGTGTATGCCTTGAGCGCGCCGGGGATGGCCGCCCAAAGCGCCCCTGCCAATGCGCCGAATCCTATGGCCAGAGGAATATGAATAAATGCAGGCAGGTCAATGTGAAGCCAACCCGGCAGGGCATAGCCGACCAGGGCCGCCGTTACTGCGCCGAAAGCCAGTTGTCCCTCCGCGCCGATGTTGAACAGGCCGCCTTTGAAGGCGAACGCTACCGCCAGTCCGGCGAAGATATACGGTGACGCCCAAACGGCTGTCTCGCTTAAGGCTTTGGGCGATCCAAACGCGCCTTGGAACAATCCCAGATAAGCCATGAATGGATCGCCGCCGGCGAGGGCGATGACCACCCCCCCGACGATCATCGCCGTCAGCACGGCCAGCAAAGGCACGCCGAGAGCGTTCAGGGTAGGGCGCAGGAAGCGCAGGATAGATTTGGTTTGCGGACTCGTCCGCTCTTCAGAACTTTGCATGTTGACCTTCGATTGTGCCTAAAAGTTTCCATCCGGCTTTGATCCCGTTATCCTCGAGCGCCTACGAGAAGAACCGCTTGCCACTGGACTGCGCCTCACGCTTGAAACCGTATTCTTTTTCTATACGCCGCAATCCGTAAGCCATTGTCCGCCAACGATAAAAGGCTACCCAGTCATCACGGTCTTCATCAATCACACCCGCTTCGAAGTCCCGCAGGAACTGGTCGGACGAAAGCCCGTACTTGAGTTCAAAGGCAACGACTCCAGCCAGCGTTCTCTCGTAGACCTGGCGCGGGGTAAGACGGCGGTGAATACGCTCGTATTCTTCGCGCAGCTGGCAAGCGCGGATCTCTCGCACTTGTTTGCGCGCCGCATTGATGAAGAATTTTTCCAACGCCTCCGTACGGGCGACCGATTTGACTTGCTCAACCAATTTGTCCGGAATCGCAATCATTGTGGACATCGAGAAAAACCTCCTTTCGCCACGATAGGGGGAAAAGCACAGGATTATCCGACATTGCGCTGTAATTATAATTGAAAAAAGAGAAAGAGAGGTTGCTCTCTTTCCCTTTTTTGTAATACTGCTATGGTAGCCAGTAGGCTACCATAATGTGACAATCTGCCGGTTACGGCTTGACCGGGGATACGCCGGTCTGCAGTGAGCCGTCGAGCAGCGCCTTGTTGATCTCTTCCATCTTGGCTTTGACCGCGGCGGGCACTTCGGCATCCAGGTCATGATATGGTGCGTAGCCGCCCTTGCCCAGGAAGTTGCCGCTGGGGAATTTGCCTTCCTTGGCCAGTTTGATCAGGTCGAAGGTGCCGGGGGTGAGCAGCTTCAGGGCGCTGGAAAGCAGGCGGGGGGCAGCCTCGGGCAGGGTGTAATACTGGTCGGTGTCCACGCCGATGGCATAGACGCCGCGCTGCGCCGCGCCAATGACCGCGCCGTTGCCGGTCTTGCCGCCGCCGCCGAAGATCACGTCGGCGCCCTTGTCAATCATCGAGTTGGCCGTCGTCGCGCCCCACTCGGGGTCGGTGAAGGTCTTGTCGAAGCCGACGTCATTGTGATAGACGATGAAGAGCTCGATGTTCGGGTTGATGTACTGCGCACCAGCACGGTAGCCCTCACCAAAGCGCCAAACGGGCGGGACAGCATCCGTGCCGAACACGCCGCCGAGCTTGCCGGTCTTGGTCATTTGGGCGGCCAGGGCGCCGACCAGAAAGCCAGCCTGATCCTCGGGGAAGCCGAGACCGACCAGGTTGGCGATATCATTGGTCGCATCATCATCATACTGCCAGGCCTGGAACTGGTCCACGCCGATGAAGGAGATCTTCGGGTACTGCACGGCTGCCGCGGCAGTGGCCTCACCCAGGGCGAAGCCGACGGTGACAATGACATCATAGCCGGCATCCGCGAAGGTGCCGATGTTCTTGGCATAGTCTTTCGAGTCGGTGGTCTCGATGTACTGGACGATTGCGCCAAGTTCCTTCTCGGCCAGTTTCACGCCTTCCCAGGTGGACTGGTTGAAGGACTTGTCGTCAATCTTGCCCACGTCGGTCACCATGCCGACGCAGAAGACATCCGCCTTGGTGCAATCGGGGGCCTTGGGGGCGCAGGCCGGGATGAGCATCGCAGCCACGAGCAAAACAGCAATTACAACATATAGCTTTTTCATGGTTCTTCTCCTCATTGATTCGTAATACTGGGAATATAGTAATAGGGACAACATGCTTGCTGAAGAGTTAACTTATCGCAGATAAACACCTCCTCATGATCAAATGAACATCCGCCGAATAGTCCTTTCTGCAAATCTATTGTGAAATCTCATGATAAGTATACAGCGACTCTGACCTTATGGCAAGTCCATGATCCGAAAAACGACTCTACGCTTTCTGAGCCTCTTGGCGGCGGACGCCCGCCATTGCCAGCCAAGCCAGCCCCATGAAGAGCGTGCTGAAGAGCCACAGCCAGCGGTACTCATTGCCTAATGCACTTACCAGCAGGCCGCCCAGCGTTGGGCCAAGCACGGCCGCCAGTTGCGACGAGAAATAGTAGAGGCCGGTGTATGCGCCAATACGCCGCTCATCGCCATGATCATAGACCAGCGGCAGGCTGTTGACATTGACCAATGCCCAAAACCCACCAGCCAGGACGAGGACAATCGCCAGCGTCACCGCGCTCTGCACAACGAAATAGCCGGCCAACAGGAGCAACGTCAGGCCAATCAAGCCGATGCGAATGGTGTTGCGGCGTCCCCGCTTCGAGCCAAACAACCCGGCGGGTACGGCAAACAGAATGAATGAAATGGTCATCGTACCGGTCAGGATGGAGGCTGTGCCGGGCTGGATGCCCAGCGAGAACACGGCAAAAGACGAGAGGCCGGTTTCCAGCGCGTTGAAAGCCATGAACCAGAGCAGGATGCCCAGCAGAACGAACAGGCCGCTTTTGTTCGGATTGGCGAACAGCGTGCGCACATTATCCAGCACTTGCACAGCACCTACCCGGCTGGCTTTATCCGCCTCTTCCACTGCAATCTGACGCGGCTCTTTGACAAAGAGCAGCACGGTCACCAGCGCGGCAATGGTCGCGACTGCGCCGGCCAGGAAAGGCGCAGAGCGACCAAAGGCGTTGAACAACATCCCGCCGCCGAAATAGGCCAGCAGGCCGCCCACTCCGCCCATCAGGTTGATAACCCCGTTGGCTTTGCTGCGATCATTGGCTTCGAACAAATCGCCCAACCAAGCGACCGTTGGCGAGCGGAAGAGCGCCATGCCAAAGTTGGTGATCAGGATGAATGTGGCAATAGCCAGGATGGACTGCGCCGCCGGAATGAAGATGAAACCCAGCAGCGCCACCGGCGCGCCGAGCAGAATCCAGCCCTTGCGGCGGCCAAAGCGGTTCCAGGTGCGGTCGCTTTTTGCGCCAACCCAGGGTTGGATAAAAATATTGATAATGTTGTCCCAGGTCATAATGAACATGGCCAGGGCGGGCGCCAGTCCAAACCCGACCACCTTGGGGATTTCCCGCCCTTCGGCAAGCAGTTTCGCCTCGAATTCCGGGTTGCCCGCCTGCAGGAAGATTGGGATGTATTGGTTGAATATCGGCCAGATGATGCTGATGCCCAAAAAGCCGAAGCCGAGCAAAAAGGTTTTGCTCCAGGGGAAACTTGATTTTGTCATGATCTTATGCCTCCATTAGTGGATTTGGGGGTTCCAGGTTTATGGATCGCAGACTTCAGTCTGCGCTCTTGCGGACTGAAGTCCGCGTTCCGGGTTGTGTTCCAGCCCGCGTTCCAGCTTTTCCAAGAATGTGCGCTCGGTCTCGCTCAAGATTGCCTCTTTGAGCAGATCAGGGCGGCGTTTCAACGTTCGCAAAAGCGACTGCTCCCGCCGCCATTTGGCGATTTTGGCGTGGTCGCCGGAGAGCAAAATTTCTGGCACCTTCCAGCCGCGGAATTCGGGCGGACGGGTATAGTGCGGGTATTCGAGCAGTCCCGTAGCGTGGGAGTCGTCTGCGGCCCCGTCGGGATCGCCGAGCACGCCGGGGATTAGACGCGTCAATGCGTCAATCAGAATCAAGGCCGGCAGTTCACCTCCAGTCAGCACGTAATCGCCAATCGAGATTTCATCGCTAACGAGATGTTCGCGAATGCGTTCATCCACCCCCTCGTAACGCCCACAGATCAACCCGATACGCTCATGCTGGGCCAGTTCCTGCGCCAGGCGATGATCGAAGACGCGTCCCTGCGGGGTGAGCAAAATGAGCGGGCAGACCGGCGGCGCGCCCAGCACGCTTTCCACCGCATCGAATACCGGCCCGGCTTTCATCACCATCCCGCCCCCGCCGGCGTAAGGTTCGTCGTCGGTAACGTGATGACGGTCGTGCGTCCAGTCGCGGATGTTATGCACGTGAACGTCAATCAACCCGCGTTGACGGGCGCGCTGGAGTATGCTGCTTTCGAGATAAGGGGAGAAGACTTCGGGCAGGAGCGTGAACACGTCGAACTGCATGTATCCATTCTAGCATAAGAGGAAAAAACGCAATAGTGCTAACGTAAGTCGCCTTGACGCGCATTAACAGGCAATGGTAAGATGACACTATGTATCTGCGTGGTTCGAAATGGAGTATGAAGCGCCGGCGGCAGCCAATCAATGTTTTTCGTATCCTCCTTTTGCTGTTGCTGGTTGCTATCGCTGTTTATATTAACCAGGTGGTGTTGCCTGGCGTGCCGCCGCCGTTCGTCCCGACCGCCACCGCCACCCGCGAGCCAGAATCATACCTGACCGAGGCGGAAGGCCTTTTCAACCAGGGCAAACTGCTGCAGGCCATTGAGCTTTATCAAGAAGCCATCCGCATCAAACCGGATGACCCGGCCATCTACATCGCCCTGGCGCGCGTCCAGGTCTTTGCCGGGCAGTACAAGGATGCTCAAAAAAATGCCGAGAACGCCCTGCTGCTGAACCCGAATAATTCGATGGCTCATGCAGTGCGCGGCTGGGCGCTGACGCCGGATAAAGATTATCTGGCGGCCGAAGCCGCCATCAAGCGCGCCTTGGAACTCGACCCCAATAACGGCCTCGCCCACGCCTATTATGCCGAATTGCTGGGAAATATGTATCTCGATAACAGCGGGCCATTCGACGCCATCACACTCGCTGGGGAGGAATCCCGAGTCGCAACCACACTGGCGCCCAACTCACTCGAAGCTCGCCGCGCGCGGGCATTTATTCTGGAGATCACCGACAACCGGGAACAAGCAGTGCAGGAATATCAGGCTGCCATCGCCATCAACGGCAACATCGCTGACCTGCACCTGGCCCTCGGACGTACCTACAGAGCCATGGGGGTTTTGGACAAAGCAATCGCGGAATTCACACTCGCCGATACGCTCAACCCATCCGATCCCACACCTGCGCTGTATACCTCGCGCGCTTACGCTTCGGTGCGTGAGGACGCCAAGGCCGCGCAGTATGCCGAACAGGCGGTCAAAGTGGCGCCCACCGATCCTTACTTGCGCGGCAACTGGGGCGTGATGCTCTACCGCAACCTGCAATGGCCGGAAGCGATCGTGCAGCTATCCCTGGCCATCAACGGCGGCGTCAGCGAAGACAACCAGCCGATAAAGTCACTCTCGTTGACTGGAAGCGACCCTCGCCTGACGGAATATTACTTCATCTATGCCCTTGTGCTGGCGCGCATGAACCGCTGCGGTGAGGTATTGCCTGTTGCGCAACTGATCCTGGGGAGCGTACCGACAGACGAGATCGCGGTCTACAATGCTCAAGAAAGTATGCATATTTGCCAGAACAACCTGCTGACGCCCTCCCCAATCCCCCAGCCATCGGCGACCCCGGGAATCACCCCCACGCCATGAACGTGATGCCGCGTCGTCCGCTCTTCCACCAACAGCGGCGCTCCAACCTTTACCGCGTATTCGCCCTGGTCGTTCTGATCCTGATCCTCGCCTGGTTTACCGGCCAGGTGGATAAGGGGGCCATCGAACGTCCATTCCTGCCGACACCCACGCCCACGCGCACGGTACGCTCCTTCGCCCTGGAAGGGGATGCCTCCTTCGCGGCCGGCAAGCTCGAAGATGCCATCACTGCCTATCAGGAGGCCACCCAGGTTGAACCGTCCAATCCCGAGGCCTGGGCGAAGCTGGCCCGCATCCAGACCTATTCCTCCAACCTGTTGACCACCGACTCCGAACGTAAGAAACGCCTGCAGGAGGCGCTGGATTCGATTGACCAGGCTGTTGCCCTGTCTCCCGACGACAGCTCGATCCACGCCATCCGAGCCTTTGTGCTGGATTGGAACTCTTCCGCCAATAATGGAGACCAGGCCATGCTGCTGGAGGCCGAGCGGGCAGCCATTCGCGCCCTGCAATTGGATAACCAGAATGTCCTGGCGCTGGCCTTTTATGCCGAAATCCTGGTGGATATGCAAAAATGGCCGCAAGCCGAACAAGTCATCCTGCAGGCCGTTCAGCGCGACTCAAGCCTCATGGATGTGCATCGCGTCCACGCTTACGTTCTCGAATCCACTTCACGGTATAACCAGGCAATCGAGGCGTATAAGGAGGCCATCCGGATCAACCCGAACCTGACTTTCCTCTACATTTCTGTGGGCGCTAATTACCGGCGGCTTGCCTTTGGAAGCACAGTCAAGGGCGAGCGGGATGATCTCTATGATAAAGCCCTGGAATATTTCGCCCAGGCCGCAAATTTGAATAAACAACTGGAAATCAAGGATCCGATCCCATACATTGCCATCGCCAAGACTTACTCCCAGCAAGGCGATTTCTTCACCGCCGCGCTGAATATCAAGAAGGCGCTTGAGTTTGACCCAGCCAGCGCGGATATCTACGGTCAATTGGGCATTATCTATTACAAATCCCGCAACTTCGAAGGCTCCATTCCCGTGCTGAAGTGCGCCGTGCGCGGCTGTACCGCTGCTGAAGCCTGCGAGGCGCGCGGTGGCTGTGCCGAGGGCGACTCTGGCACCACGGTGACTGGTTTGGCGCTTTCTCCCAACACGCTTTATTATTACGATGTTTATGGGTCAGTATTAGCCGGGCTCAGCCGCCCCAAACAAAATTATTGTCAGGAGGCTCTGCAGGTTTTTTCTGAAATGCGTGCGGGCGGATTTGATAGTGCTCCGAATATTGCCTTTGACATTCAGACTGGTGAGGAGATTTGCCGCTCACTGACAGCCTCCCTGGCGCAGACGCCCACACCCGTGCCAACCCCGACGCTGCTCCCCACGCCGCGTCCTTGACCCCCCTTTCATCCCCCCATTTCTGAACTACGAAATGGGGGGACAGAGGGGGGTAGGGCAGAATATCAGAACTTTGTTAAAACTCGTTTTCCGCCCTTGACGTCCATCTAGAAGACAAGTATGATAGTTTTTAGCACTCGACAACAACGAGTGCTAAATTACTGAAACCTTGTATTCCAGGAGGCGAATAATTATGGCACTATCTCTCAAACCCCTCGGCAACCGCGTCGTGGTGGAACCCCTCGAGCAGGAAGAAATCACTGCGGGTGGCATCGTGATTCCCGAAACGGCCAAGGAAAAGCCCCAACAGGGCTTCGTCCTGTCCATCGGCCCCGGCGACCGCGATGAGGACGGCGATCGCATCCCGATGGATGTGGCCGCTGGCGATAAAGTTCTCTTCGCCAAGTACTCTGGCACCGAGTTCAAGATTGACGGCAAGAAGCTGCTCATCCTGCGTGAGAGCGATCTGCTGGCTATTATCGAAGGCAAGCAATAGTAGCCTACGGGCTACGCTAATCCCCAAAATGTAACTGGAGGAATTGAATTATGGCAGCAAAACAACTAGTTTTTTCCGAAGATGCGCGCCGGCGACTCAAGAATGGTATTGACATCCTTGCCAACGCCGTCGCCACTACGCTAGGCCCCAAAGGCCGCAATGTCTCGCTGGATCGCAAGTTCGGCTCTCCCACCATCACCCATGACGGCGTGACGGTGGCCAAGGAAATCGAACTCGAAGACCCCTTTGAAAACATGGGCGCGCAACTGCTCAAGGAAGCCGCCACCAAAACCAATGACATCGCCGGCGACGGCACCACCACCTCGACCGTCTTGGCGCATGCCATTGTGACCGAAGGCCTGAAGAACCTGGCCGCGGGTTCCAACCCGATGCGCCTGAAACTGGGCATCGAGCAGGGCACGGATGCGGTCGTCGAGGCGCTGCGCAAGATGGCGCAGAAGATCGAGACGAAAGAAGAAATCGCCTCAGTCGCCACCAACTCCGCCGCGGATGCCGAGATCGGTAACCTGATCGCGGACGTGATGGACAAGGTTGGCAAAGACGGCGTCATCACTGTCGAAGAATCCAAGTCATTGCAGTTTGAGACCGAATACGTCGAGGGCATGCAATTCGACCGCGGCTACATCTCACCCTATTTCATCACCGACCCCGAACACATGGAGACGGTCATCGCCGAACCCTACATCCTGATCTACGATAAGAAAATTTCTGCCGCCCAGGATATAGTCCCCCTGCTCGAGAAGCTCGTCCAGATCGGCAAGCGCGAACTAGTCATCATCGCCGAAGATGTGGATGGCGAAGCCCTGGCGACGCTCGTCCTTAACAAGCTACGCGGCATGTTGAACGTGCTGGCCATCAAAGCCCCCGGCTTCGGCGACCGCCGCAAGGCCATGATGCAGGACGTTGCCGCCCTGACTGGCGGACAGGTCATCTCCGAAGAGACCGGCCGCAAGCTCGAGACGGCCACTGTCCAGGACCTGGGCCGGGCCGAGAAAGTCGTATCCGATAAGGACAACACCACAATCGTCGGCGGCAAGGGCGATTCGGCTGCCATCAAGGGCCGTATTGACCAGATCCGCGTCGAGATTGACAAGAGCACCAGCGACTACGACAAGGAGAAACTCCAGGAACGCCTGGCCAAACTCTCCGGCGGTGTTGCCATTATCCGCGTTGGCGCGGCGACCGAGACCGAGCTGAAAGAAAAGAAGCATCGCGTCGAGGATGCCCTCTCCGCCACGCGCGCGGCCATCGAGGAAGGTATCGTCCCAGGCGGCGAGATCGTCTTCATCAACGCCGTCTCCGCGCTGGACAAAGTCAAGATGACCGGTGAAGACGAAGCCATTGGCGTTGCCATCGTGCGCAGGGCGCTGGAAGCCCCAATGCGCAAACTGGTGGCCAACGCCGGACAGGATGGCGCGGTCATCATCGAGAACGTCCGCCGCATGGCCAAGGAAAAGCAAAACAAGAACATCGGCTACGACGTCATCACTGGCGAATACGTGGATATGATCAAGGCCGGCATCATTGACCCGCTCAAGGTCGTGCGCGGTGCCCTCGAGAATGCCGCCTCCATTGCGGCTATGATCCTGACCACCGAGTGCCTGATCACCGACGTGCCTGAGAAAGAAAAAGGTCCCTCGATGCCCCCCGGCGGCGGGATGGACTACTAAAAACTGACCCAACCCCCTTCCCGAAACGGGAAGGGGTTTTCTTGTCTCCCCTCTCCCTGCCCCCTTCGGGGGTGCTTCGCGAGGAGAGGGGTGAGGGCTTCTTTTAGGTATAATCATCGGCAATGACCGCCTCAACGCTGAAACTTCTACCTGTAGGCCTACTTCGGCTTGCATCCCTGCTGCTCCTCGTTACCCTGAGCCTATCCGCCTGCGGCCCGGCAACGCCAACCGCCACACCCACGCCATCCCCAACTCCCCTCCCACCCACGCCAACCCCGATCCCTCTGGCCGCGAGCGTCAATGGGGAGGGCATCACCGCTGCTGAATTCGAGGCCGAGTTGGCCCGCTTTCAATTTGCGCAGACGGCTTTAGGGAACAACGTCTCGCTCGAAGAGGCCACCCAACGGGTAATGGGCGACATGATTGACCAGATGCTCCTGGCGCAAGTCGCCCAGGCTGAAGGATTTGGCGTGGATGACGTCACATTGCAGAATCGCATCACCAGTTTGGCCGAGCAGGTCGGAGGCGCGGATAAGCTCGCCGACTGGCAGGCGCAGCACGGTTACACCGACGAGTCCTTCCGTCTGGCATTAGGCCGTCAAATCGCCGCCGCCTGGATGCGGGATAAGATCATCGCCGGCGTGCCAAACACCGCCGAGCAGGTACACGTCCGGCAGATTTTGTTCTATAATGGTTGGGAAGCCGCCAACCATAATGCGGATACGGCGCGGAAAGTGCTGGATCAGCTAAAGTCCGGCGCCGATTTCAATACGCTGGCTGCGCAATACGACCCCGCCACGCAGGGCGAACTGGGCTGGTTCCCGCGTGGTTACCTGCTCCAGCCACAAATTGAGGCGGCGGCCTTCGCCCTCCAGCCGGGCCAGAGCAGTGATGTCATCCAGACTACGCTGGGGTATCATATCCTGATGCTCCTCGAACGCGACCCCAACCGCATCTTATCCCCCGATGCTCGCCTGACGCTTCAGAACCAGGCGCTGGAGAACTGGCTCGAGGAGCAGCGCGCCAAGAGCACGATCACGCTGGCGCCTTGAGCGCGCCTCAGAGACCATTTAGGGTCTGGGGTTAGCCTGACCTGAACGGGAGAATCCGCAATGGACAATTTTGAAATGCAGACCAAAAAACGTGCCGCTAATCAGATTTTTTGGAACGTCGCTACCCTCCTCGTCTTTTTCGGGACCCTCGGCCTGGGCATCCTCTTCCTGAACATTTATCTCAACCCGACCTCAGCGCTGAATCCCTTCCCGCCTCCACCCACACCAACCCTGCTCCAATTCCCGACCGCGACGATCACCCCCCTCTCCTTGCCAGCCACCTGGACCCCCAGCCTGACCGTCGAGCCGAGCGATACCCCAACGCCCCGGCCTACTTATACATTGGAACCGACATTCACACCTTTTATTATTCCGCTGAAGACCACAGCCACCGAGACCGGCACACCGACCATCACGCCCACATCCACTGTCACCAATGTGATGACGCCCACCACTACCATCCCATCCCCGACGGGGATGCCTTTCGCAGCGACGATTGATTATATGGCCAGCACCAGCTACCATCCCGAAGCCGGCTGCAATTGGATGGGTGTGGCTGGACAGGTCGTGGACAAGAATAACAGCCCCATTTTGTACCTGACCATCCGCCTGGGTGGGGCAGTCGGAGACAAGAAAGTGGACTATTACAGCTTGAGCGGCACCGCGCCGGCTTACGGCCCGGGCGGCTACGAATTTGTCCTCGGGAATAAACCCGTCTCATCCACCCAGACGCTCTGGATCCAACTGCTCGACCAACAGAAGCTGCCATTCACAGATAAGATTTACCTGGATACATTCGAAGACTGCGCCAAGAACCTGATCATGGTGCGCTTCAAGAAAGTACAATAACGAAAAAGAAATCTCGAAAAACAGGCTGCGAGCAGGCGCTTTGCGCCTGCTCGCAGCCTGTTTTTCGACTTTAAATATAGGCAACAGAGATGATCAGACTGCTACATTCCAGTGCGCATACCTGGGATTGTTGCCGCGCACCACATCGTTGAAGAGCTTGCGCAGAGTTTCGGCTACCGGGCCCATTTCGCCGCTGCCGACCGGCCGGTGATCCACCTTTGTAACCGCCGTCACCTGCGCGGCCGTTCCGGTCAGGATCAATTCGTCGCAGATGTAGATTTCGGTGCGGTCAATCGGGCGCTCGACAACGGCCAGTTTCAACTCGTTCTTTGCCAGCTCGATGACCGTCCGCCGCGTGATGCCCTCCAGGATGTTCTCGGTCACCGACGGGGTGATGAGCACGTTATCACGGACGATGAGCACATTCATCGCGCTGCCTTCCGAGAGATGACCATCCTGCGTCAGCACCAGCGCCTCGTCGAAGCCGGCCCGCGCCGCGTCAGTCTTGGCCAGCGCCGAGTTGACATACGCCCCGCTGATCTTGCCGCGCGCCGGGATCATGTTGTCGTCAATCCGCCGCCAGGAGGAAATCGTCACATGGGCGCTGGTGTCATTCTTGATATATTGACCGAAAGGCATGGCGAAGATGGTCAGTTCGTCGGTCAGGTTGTGCAAGCGCACGCCGATTTGCTCATCCGCCTTGTAGGCCAGCGGGCGGATGTAGATATCCTGCTGGTAATTATCTTTACGCAGCAACTCTAACGTTAACTGTGTCAGGCTTTCGGGCGTGTGATCGAATTCCATGCACAGTAAACGGCACGAATTCAGAAAGCGGCGGTAATGATCCATGGGACGAAAAACGAAGAGCTTTTTCTTCTCTTCGTTCCAGTAGCCGCGCAAGCCGCCGAAAACGGCTGTGCCGTAGTTGAAGGCATGGGTCGCCACACCGACCTTCGCCTCGGAATAGGGGACGATCTTACCCAGGAAAAAAGCGTGCTTTGGAAGCGGACTTTCCACAGATGCACCTCCGGTATGAGATTGGATGCAGCCCCCTTCTGCGGGATAATTATACCTGAAACATTTCCGCATCGCTATCGGCGTGAACCTGCCGCGTGCACGCAAAAGCTGTAAAGCCCTGGCCGATTCCAGCCGCCTGAAAATCGTCGGTTTGCTGGCGCAGCAGCCATACACCGTGGAGCAACTGGCCACCATGCTGGAGGTGCGCCAAAGAGAAAAAGAATAATCACAAACAGGAAAAGACAAAAAAAGTTCGCACAGATTCACGGATAAAAGGCCGCTGGATGAATATTTTATTAGTTATATATTTGCTTTTTTGTCAATTTTATACTATAATAATAGTTGCTCTTATATGATGAGGAGATTAACAGCATGGCTACCGAAGTTCCCCTCTCCGATCCGTTGTCCTATTACCCTCTCAGACGCCGCAGGCGGCGGCGCAATTTTCTCGAAGCGCTTCGACAAAGTGCGGCAGCCAGCACCGTGCCGGTAGTAGACGTCGGCCAGCGGCTGCGCGAGTTACGTAACGAACGCAGTTTGTCCATCCGCACCCTGGCAGAAAAGAGCCAGTTGAACGTTAACACACTTAGTATGATCGAAAACGGTAAGACATCCCCAAGCGTGGCGACCTTGCAACAACTGGCCTTTGCCCTGGAGACACCCATCGCGGCCTTTTTCGAGATGAGCGCCCCCCAGAATCAGATTGCCTATCAAAAAGTCGGCCAGCGGCCAATAATAGCTATCGCTCACGGAACACTGGAAGACCTGGGAGCGGGGATGATCAGCCGTGAGGCTGAGCCGTTCCTGATGGTGCTCGAAACGCACGCCGAGAGCGGCCCCACCCCCATCGTTCACACCGGGCGTGAGTTCGTCTTTTGCCTGGAAGGCCGCCTGGCTTACACCATCGAAGACCAGACCTTCCTGCTGGAGCCAGGCGACAGCCTGCTCTTTGAAGCCCACCTGCCGCACCGTTGGCAGAACGTGGGCGAAACGCCGACCCGTTCGCTGTTGGTGCTCTGCCCATCCGACGAACACGACCGCCCGGCCGAAAGGCACTTCACGCCGGAACCGGCACACATCTTGGAATAATCATCCGTCTGTTCAACCGGCCGCGTCCCAATGATGATCAGCCAATATTCGACATTCAAAACAAGGAGATTGATTCATGAAAATCGCTGCAATTACCGATGATGGCAAGACCATCAGCCAACATTTTGGACGGGCACAATACTACCTCGTTGCCACCGTCGAAAACGGGCAAATCGTGAACCGTGAATTACGCGACAAGCTTGGGCATACCCATTTTGTCAACCAGCCCCACCCAGAGGAACAGCCCGGCCAGTTGCATGGCATGGACGCCGCTTCGCACAACAAGCATTTGCAGATGGCCGAAGCCATTGCCGACTGCGAAGCGCTATTGTGCCGCGGCATGGGCATGGGCGCCTACGAGAGCATGAAGGCGCGCGGCATCCGCCCGGTGGTGACCGATATCACCGCGGTTGACGAAGCGGTAATGGCTTACGTCACGGGCAGTATCGTGGATCAAGTAGACCGGCTCCACTGAGCGAGTCTCCTGTTCGGAGGGGAAACGGTCAGGAGGCAGAGATGGTCATCCAGGTCAATCAGGAATTATGCGCCGGTCGTGGGGTGTGCGTGGAGGCATGCTCCGTTGGGGCGATCCAACTGGTGGATCAGTGGGCCGTGATTGACGATGCTCTGTGTACACAGTGCGAAGCATGCGCGGACGCCTGCCCGAATGGGGCCATCGCTGCTCTCTCCATACCGGCCCGCAGTACGTCAATCGTGGCGCTGCCTGCGGCTGAATCCCAGATAATCCCTGCACGGGGCCAGGCAACACTGCTGGAAACGGCAGCCCCTGCCCGCAGTCTTGCACCGCTGGCCGGAGCCGCGCTGGCATTTCTCGGGCGTGAAATCGCTCCGCGCCTGGCCGATGTGCTGATCGCCGCACTGGAGCGCAGGCTCGCGCGGCCCACAACGACCTCCATTGCCCCGGTATCTACGTCTTCACGGAGTCTCACAGCACAGGGCAGGGGCGAACGGAGGCAAGCCCGCCATCGCGGCGGGCGCGCCGGTAATGGTTGGGAAGTCACCAACCATAATAGAAATCACAAGGAAAGGAGGTGAATATTATGCCAGGAGGAGACTGCACAGGTCCGCAGGGCGCCGGCCCGAGAACTGGGCGCGGCATGGGCTACTGCAGCGGCTATGACCAGCTCGGTTTCGCCAATCCGGCCCCTGGATTCCGAGGCGGGGTTGGCTTCGGACGCGAGGGAACGGGACGCGGTTGGCGGCATCGCTTCTATGCCACTGGCGTCCCGGGTTGGGTAACTCCCACACCGGAGCAGGAAACCGCTGACCTTAAGGCCCAGGCCGATTGGCTGAAAGGGCAACTTGACGCCATCCAAAAGCGCATCGAAGAAATCGAACCCAAATGACCAAAAGCTCCGGCGCGGCGCGTGGATAAGGCAGGTTGCACGATCCACTCGTCGCGCTGGCAGATAAGTAAGGAGATGAAACAATGGTTAACCAAAACTTTCGTGGCAGAGGCGGCCGGGGCGGCCGCGGTCAGGGTGGGGGCGGACAGGGCGGCGGGAACAAGCCCGGTTCCGGGCCCGCAGGCAACTGTGTTTGCCCTAAGTGCGGGCACAAAGAGCCGCATGTGGCCGGTCAGCGTTGCATTGACCGACTCTGTCCCAAGTGCGGGACAAAGGTGATTCGTGAATGAGTAGAGGTAAAATGAAAATTGTTGTCACGGCAACATCCCCAGATATTGACTCCGAGGTTGACCCGCGCTTCGGGCGCGGGGCCTATTTCCTCGTCGTGGATCCTGACACGCTGGAGTGGCAGGCGCATCCGAACCCGGGCGTGAGCGCCTCGGGCGGAGCCGGCACGCTGGCGGCGCAGTTTGTCGCTGACCAGAAAGCGGAGGCCGTCATCAGCGGCGATTTTGGGCCGAATGCCTACGGTGCGCTCCAGGCTGCCGGTGTCGCGATGTATCTTTTTGGAGCGAGCCGCACCGTGCGCGAGGCCATCGAGCGCTTCAAGGCAGGGCAGCTCGAACGCGTTGGCGCGCCGACCGGCCAGGGACGCCACCCGCGAGGGTAATGGATGAAAATTACCATCGCCAGCGGCAAGGGCGGCACAGGCAAGACGACGGTGGCCACCAGCCTGGCGCTCAGCCTGGCGGCGGAGCTGACCCCTCCGCCGCTTTTTCTGGATTGCGACGTCGAAGCGCCCAACGCCCACCTGTTTCTCCAACCAGCCTTCGAGCAGCGTCAAGAAGTCAGCCTCCTGATCCCCTCGGTGGACGAAGACAAATGCACCCACTGCGGCAAGTGCGCTGAAGTCTGCCAGTACCACGCCATCGCCGTGCTCGGCAAGAAGACGCTGGTCTTCCCCCAACTCTGCCACGGCTGCGGAAGCTGCATGGCGCTGTGCACAGAAGCGGCCATCCGCGAAATTCCTGACCGGATGGGTGTGATCGAGAGCGGCCCGGCCGCGGCTGGCATCTCCTTCGCCCGCGGCGTGCTGGACGTGGGCGAGCCGATGGCCGTGCCGGTCATCCGCCAGCTCAAGAAATGGGCTGTCCCCCAGCCTGGGCAGGTGGTCGTCCGCGACGCCCCGCCCGGCACGTCGTGCCCGGTCGTCGAAGCGATCCGCGGCGCTGACTACGTCGTGCTGGTCACTGAGCCAACGCCTTTCGGATTGCACGATTTGCGGTTGGCAGTCCAGGTCGCGCGCGAATTGAACATCCCTGTCGGCGTCATTATCAATCGCTATGGTTCAGGGGACGCTGGCGTGGACGAGTTCTGCGCGGCGGTGGGACTGCCGGTTCTGATGCGCGTGCCGTTCGAGCGCGCCATTGCCGAGGGAATCGCGCAGGGGAAGAATCTGGTCGAAATCCACCCAGAATATCGAGAGCGTTTCCGGGAGGTATTCGCTCAAATCCTGGCTGCCAGCCAGACGATGACGGCAGCGCGTGAGGTGGTCACATGAGAAATGGAACTACACACTCAATTTCAGGAGGTCAGCATGAAAGTTCTCGTTTATGGCGCTGGGGTATTGGGCAGTTTGTACGCCGCACAGTTGCAGGAGTCCGGGCAGGAGGTCTCGCTTCTGGCGCGAGGGCAACGGTTGGCCGACCTGCGCGAGCACGGCATCGTGCTGGAAGACGCGATGACCGGGCATCGAACCACCACCCGCGTCAACGTGGTGAAACAACTGGCGCCGGAAGACGCCTATGAGCTGGTGATCGTGCTGGTGCCCAGGAATCATGTCTCGGAGGTGCTGACGTCGCTGGCTGCCAACCGGCATACGCCCAACGTCCTGTTTATGGGCAACAACGCCGCCGGCCCTGACGAGATGGTCGAGGCACTGGGCCGTGAGCGAGTCTTGCTGGGTTTTCCGGGCGCCGGGGGCAGCCGGGAGGGGCACGTCGTTCGCTACATTGCATCGTCAGGACGCAGGAGATATGCGACCACGATGGGGAAATTGGACGGACGCACCACGCCACGGCTGGAGCGGATTATCGAGGTCTTCGAAAGCGCCGGATTCCCGGTGACCATCAGCCCAAATATGGATGCCTGGCTCAAGACCCACGTAGCATTTATCCTCCCCATCGGAGGCGCGCTCCGCATGGCCGGATCCGACAACTACCGCCTGGCGCGCACGCGCGACGCGGTGGTGTTGATGGTGCGCGCCATGCATGAGAGCTTTCGGGTTCTGCGGGCGCTCGGTATCCCCATCACACCGTCCAGTCTCAAGATATTCGAGTGGATACCTGAGCCGATTTTGATACCCTTGATCCAGCGCAAACTCAATACCAAGGATGTCGAGGCCGCATTTGGGCACGCCAATGCCATGCGTGACGAGGGGAAACTCCTCAGGAACGAATTCGGGGCATTGGCCCGCTCTGCCTCCGTCCCGACGCCGACGTGGGACCGGTTGCGCACGTACACCGATCCGACGGTTCCACCTGTCCCGGATGGCAGCGCCGAGATACCGATGGACTGGCGCGCGATATGGGCGGGAGGTGGAGCGCTGGTCGGCATTCTGGTAATCGTAGGGCTTATGTTGATGTTTCTCAGATAGGCAGACTATGAGTCGAGACGTTTGTTGCATGAAGCAACTCGTAATTCTCAGCGGAAAAGGCGGCACCGGCAAAACCAGCGTCGCGGCAGCGTTTGCCCACTTGTCGTGCGAAGGCCCCTCCCCCTCGAAAGCGGTGCTGGCCGACGCCGACGTGGACGCCGCCAACCTGGAATTGGTGCTGCGCCCCCAAAGACTGGAAGCGCACGACTTCACCGGCGGCTCGGTGGCGGTCATTGACCCCGAGCGCTGCCAGGGCTGTGGAGTCTGTGAACAGGTCTGCCGCTTCGAGGCCATCTTGTCCCCCTCTCCCCAAGATGGCAGCGCGGCTGGGGGTCAGGGCTATGCCATTGACTCCATCGCCTGCGATGGCTGCGCCGCCTGCGTCTACCAATGCCCCGAAGAGGCCATCCGCATGGAAGCGCAGATTGCCGGGCGGTGGTACCGCTCTGAGAGCCGCTACGGGCCGCTATTTCACGCCGATATCTACCCGGCGCAGGAAAACTCCGGTAAGTTGGTGACACTCGTCAAGCAAAACGCCCGCCTGTGCGCCCTGGATGGCGATTATCCGATCATCATCGTGGACGGCCCGCCCGGCATCGGCTGCCCGGTGATCTCCGCCGCGGCGGGCGCCAGCCTGGCTTTGATCGTCGCCGAGCCTACCGTTGCTGGAATTCACGATCTCAAACGCGTTTTGCAAACGACAACCCACTTCCGCATCCCCGCGCTGGTCGTCATCAACAAAGCCGATATTTATCCGCAGGGCGCCGCGCAGATTGAAGCCGTCTGTGCTGAACTGGGCGTCGATCTGATTGGACAGATTCCCTTTGACCCAACCGTCACCGAAGCCATGCTGAACGGCGAACCGGTCACCGCCTATCGGGCCGAGTCGCCTTCCAGCCAGGCGCTGATTGCCATCTGGCAAATTGTTTCCGCCTGGTTGGTTCCACCAGGAGGGACCAATGCCTGATCCTGAAATTTTGCGCCAGGCTATCTTAGAACGCCTTGCACGAGTGATTGACCCCGAAACCGGCGTGGACGTGGTGCGCATGCGCCTGATCGAAGACCTGACCGTGGACGAGCATGGGCATGTCACCTACAAGTTCCGTCCCTCCTCGCCGTTCTGCCCGATCGCCGTGCCGCTCTCGCTGGACATCCAGCACGCTGTGGCCGAAGTGGAGGGCGTGACCAGCCAGAATGCCGAGATTGTCGGCTTTATTCAGGCGGAGGAACTGACGGAATGGCTCAGACAGGCTTTTGAAAAGCGATGAAAGCAGACTTTAGAGATGCGTTTTTTACTCCATGGTATCGGGAGCGGACCGTGCGAAACAAGAAAGCCTTGACGCTGTTGTGCTTGGGAGGGCTGATCCTGTTCAGTATCTTGCCTGCTCGAACGGCCTGGGCTGCCGAGCCGGTGGTGCGCGCCGTGATCTTCTACTCGACCACCTGCGGTCACTGCTACAAGGTGCTGACCGAAGACCTGCCGCCCCTCATCGAGCAGTATGGGGATCAACTGCAGATCATTGCCATCAATGTCGCCCTGGAAGAAGGCCAGGCGCTGTTCCAGGCCGCACTGCAAAAGTTTGGCCTGGAGCGCGGTGGTGTGCCAACGCTGGTGGTTGGGGATCACGTCCTGGTTGGGTCTGTTGACATTCCCGCGCAGTTCCCCGGCCTGATCGAGCAGTACCTGGCCCAGGGGGGCGTGGATTGGCCCGACATCCCCGGCCTGGCCGAGGCGATCGGCGCCGCGCAGGTCACGCCGACCCCCTCGGCTGTCCCACCCACTCTGACCGCCGCCCCATCGGTCGAGCCTGCCGCCAGCGTCACGGCCGCACCGCTGCCTACAATTGCAAGTGCGCCAGCTCCCACGAATAGCAGCCCCGGCCTGGTCGTGATCGGCGACGAGCCGACCAGCCTGACTGACCGGCTGGCGCACGACCCGGCTGGCAATGCCCTGGCAATTGTCGTGCTGCTGGGGATGATCGTCATGGTGGGGCGTTCGACGATTGTGTTTCCGCGCCTGGCCCCCGCGACCCTGCCGGCCTGGCGGGACTGGGCCATTCCTGTCCTGGCGTTGATCGGCTGCGGCGTGGCGGCATACCTGGCCTACGTGGAGACGGCCCAGGTATCGGCAGTATGCGGCCCGGTGGGCGACTGCAATACCGTCCAGCAGAGCGCATACGCCCGGCTGTTCGGCGTCTTGCCGATTGGCGTGTTGGGCTTGCTGGGATACATTGCCATCCTGGCGGCCTGGCTGGTGCGCCGCTTCGGCCGCGGACGCCCGGCCGACCTGGCCGCGCTGGCCCTGCTGGGAATGACCGCTCTCGGCACGCTGTTCTCGATTTACCTGACTTTTCTTGAACCGTTCGTCATTGGTGCGACTTGCGCCTGGTGTTTGAGTTCTGCCATTATCATGACCCTCCTGCTTTGGCTGGCGCTCCCGTCCGGCCGGCGGGCTATCATCAATCTATATCAAGGAGACTCTCATGCTTGACAAAGACAAGGTACTCGAAGCGCTTGCGCAAGTCAACGATCCCGAACTGCACCGCAGCCTGACCGATTTGAAGATGGTGCGCGACGTGAGGATACACGATGGCAAGGTTGAAGTCACTATTGCATTGACGGTACCTAATTGCCCGCTCAAAGATCAGATTGAATCCGACGTACGCGCCGCCATCACCGCTTTGCCGGGTGTCGAACAGGTATTCGTTCACCTGACCGCTATGACCGAGGAGGAGCGTAAGGCGCTCTTCGGCGAGTCAAAAGAGGGAGCCGCCGCCCCATACAACCACATCAATCGCGTGGTGGCAGTAATGAGCGGCAAAGGCGGCGTCGGAAAGTCCCTGGTCACCGGCCTGCTGGCAACCGCGCTGGCTCGTGAGGGCTACCAGGTAGGCGTGCTGGACGCAGACATTACCGGTCCCAGTATTCCCATGTTATTTGGGTTGCATGGGCCAGTAGAACCCGGCCCGGTTGGCATACGGCCATTACAGAGTCGGACCGGGATCAAGGTCATTTCTATGAATTTCTTGCTGGCGAGCGAGGATCAGCCGGTCATCTGGCGCGGACCGCTGATCGGCAGAGCGATCACCCAACTCTGGGGCGACGTGATGTGGGGCGACCTGGATTACCTGCTGGTTGATTTACCGCCCGGCACCTCGGATGCATCCCTGACCACCATGCAGTCGCTGCCGGTCAACGGGATCGTGATGGTCACGACCCCACAAAGCCTGTCAGCGATGATCGTGCGCAAGGCCGTGCACATGGCACAAGCCGTCGGCGTTCCAATTGTCGGCGTCGTGGAAAACATGGCTCACTTCGTCTGTCCAGACACCGGCAAGCGGCATTTCATTTTTGGCCCCAGCCACGTCTCCGAGGTCATGCTGACCGCCGGCGCGCCGCTGCTGGCGCAACTGCCAATTGACTCGCAGGTAGCCGCCATGTGCGACGCCGGTAAAGTCGAAGATGTTGAACTTGAGGAAATCCCCGCATTGCTTGATGCATTTATTAAAATTGCTGCCATCCATGTCGGAAGTCACAAATTAGATACCAGATCATTCTCTGCGAAAGCCCGTCAGTTGATTGAAAGCCGAGAAAACATTGGAAGTCTTGAAAATCCAGATGCCCGTGGTAGGGTACTCGGCTGGTGCGGCGACAGCATGCAAATTGACTTGCGGCTGACGGGAGACATCATTCAGGAAGCCCGATTTGTAACGGATGGCTGCGAGGCAACGATCGCCTGTGGCGGTATGATCACACGGCTGGCTCGGGCAAAAACACTGGCCGAAGCACAGCAAATTACACCGGAAGACTTGTTAGCATCTTTGGATGGGCTGCCGGAAGGTCATGAGCACTGCGCCGAACTAGCGGTAAACACACTACGCCAAGCTATTAAAACCGCAGTCGACACTCGAGGTATAAAAGTTTGACAATCAAGAAACCGAAGAAGATCTATGGTCAGGAGAGAGAAATGAGCACCAAAGTAAAGATCGGGATCATTATTTGCGACCGCTATCGAACCTGCGCCGGCGGAAAATGCCTGCGGGCGATGAAGAACAAGGAAGGCGCATTTGCCCAATATACCGATGCTGAAATTGAGTTGGTAGGCTACACCACTTGCGACGGCTGCCCGGGCGGCAATGTCGAATACACGGGTGAAGAGATGGTGAAGAATGGGGCGCAGGTGATCCACCTGGCAACCGGGCTGCTGGTTGGCTATCCCCCCTGCCCTTATATCCATACCTTCAAAACTTTCCTTGAAAAACGATATGGGGTAAAGGTTGTCGTCGGCACGCACCCCATCCCGAAAAAGTACCTGGATCTGCACACGAGTCTGGGGACGTGGGAAGAGGCTGAATGGCAGCTGCTTTTAGAGCCAACGATGGCGGATGAAGCTACCCGCAAGGCTTATGACTGAGTGTAAAGATGAATTACGTCTTCGGTCCCGTTCCCTCCCGCCGGCTGGGTCAATCCCTGGGGATTGACACCATCCCGCTCAAAACCTGCAACTGGAACTGCGTCTATTGCCAGTTGGGGCGCAGCGTCCCGCTGACCAACGAACGGCGCGAATATTTCCCGCGCCAGGACATTCTGGATGAAGTCGAAATCGCCCTTTCTTCTCACAAAGCCGGCGAAATTGACTGGCTCACCTTCGTCGGCTCCGGCGAGCCGACGCTGCACAGCGGCATTGGCTGGCTGATTCGGCAGGTCAAGGCTTTGACCGACTTGCCGGTGGCGGTCATCACCAACGGCGCGCTGCTGTATCTGCCCGAAGTGCGGGAGGAACTCGCCCCTGTGGACGCCGTGCTGCCCACCCTGGACGCTGGCAATCCCCGCCTGTACCGCAAAATCAACCGTCCCCATCCGGGCATTACTTATGAGCGCCTCGTAGATGGGTTGATTGCTTTTCGTAAAGAATATCAGGGCATGTTGTGGGTGGAAGTTATGCTGGTGCGCGGCCTGAATGACACACAAGAAGCCCTGCATGAGATTGCCGCAGTATTGGAACGAGTCCAGCCTGATGAGGTGCACATCAACCTGCCTACCCGCCCACCGGCCGAGACCTGGGTGCTGCCGCCGGACGAGGAAGGCTTGATACGCGCCCTGGCAATCCTCGGCGAAATCGCGCGAGTTGTGCACCCAGCCGAGGGCAGTTTCGATCTCTCCGGGTTTGAGAGCGTGGTGGATGCGATTGTCAGCATTATCACCCGCCACCCAATGCGCGAGGACGAACTGCGACGCACCCTGGAAAAATGGACACCGGGACAGGTGGACACAGCTTTGGAACAACTGTCTTCCAGTGGGCAGGCTCAGGTGGTGGAACGACATGGGGCGCATTTTTGGAGTACGGCTGGCGCACGGTTCGAGAGCAGAAAACCAACGTAGCGCATTATTTGACAGGGGCCAAGAATGAAGTGATGGCAATTATGCCCCTACTGATAGTGACCTTTGTCACTTGAGGCTTAAGGGCTTTCTTGCTATAATTGATAATGAGAATTATTCTCAATAAATTTGTTGGGATTCTAACCCCATGACTATCCCCAACGGACAGGCAAACGCGATGGCATTCAAGAGCGATTCGATAGCTGCCATTCGCAGCCACGGACGGAGGCTTACCCGTCAGCGGCGGCTCGTGCTGGAAATCCTGGAAGAAAGCCGGGAACACCTAGATGCCGAGACGCTTTATGAGCGCGCCAAAGCCTGCGATCCAGACATCGGTCTTGCCACCATCTACCGCTCATTGGCATTGTTGAAGGAAGCCGGTCTTGTGCAAGAGGATCAACTGGGAGAAGACCACGGCCATTTCGAGACGACCCCCTCTTCTCCCCACCATCACTTCACCTGTTTGAAGTGCGGGCGGGTGGTCGAGTTCGAATCACCTCAAGTGATGGAAGTGGTGCGCAGGCTGGGTGAGAGTGAAGGTTTGCAGGTTACCGATATACGCCTGCATCTCAGCGGCTATTGCCCAAAGTGTCGTGAAAACGATTCGAGCTGCAAGTAAAGCAGCAGTGATTCTTCTTATGGAGGGCTGAGATATGGAGTGGTTGCCTGAAATGGAATTGGGTTTGCTCAATGGCTGGCTCATGCTGGGATCGTTTTACCTGGTTTTTGGCATCCTTATGTTGCTGTTCCCCAGAGCAATCGTGGCCAAGCTATTCAGCGTCTCTGGCTGGAGTCGGGAGCAACAAATTCTCTCGGCTGCGGGGAAACCGTTTAGCCTAGCCACCCTCGGCTTATTCATTTTCACACCGCTGAAGATTGGACAGGGCGTTTTTGTCGTTGGCAGTGTGCTGTTCCTGTTTGGTTTCGCGGGGATGATGTTGGCTTTGTTCAACTTCAGGAATACGCCAGCCGATCAACCTGTGACCCAAGGTTTTTACCGGATATCACGAAACCCTCAGTGGTTGACATTAGCCACCATGTTCCTGGGAACCTGTATAGCCATTGGCTCCTGGGTTGCCGTCATCCTCCTGTTGGTTGCAACGCTCTTTTACCATTTCCGCATCCTGGGTGAGGAGAGAGCCTGTCTGAATCGCTTTGGAGAGCCATACAAAGAATATCTAAAGCGTGTGCCTCGGTATTTTCTATGAAAACCATGTTTGCCAATGTGCTGATCCCCCTCTTGGTCTGCGGTGCGCTGATAACCGGGTGCAGTGTACCAATCTTTTCTTCTCCCACGCCAACAATACCAGCTGCCACTTTCAATAGGAGATTATGGATAAAAAATCAGCTCAAAACATCGAAAAACCAGATACCGGCAGTAAATCTCCGGAATCCCTGAAACCGTTGAGCGATCTTCCAGCGGAGAGCAGCGCCATTGTCCGCTATCTGCGCGGCGGGCGGGAGTTTTCCACCCGCCTGGCGGGCTTGGGAGTGACGCCAGGCGTCGAGGTGACCGTCTTGCAGAATTTTGGCCGCGGCCCGATGATCGTTACCGTCAGGGATACGCGGATTGCCCTGGGACGCGGTGAAACGTTCAAGGTGCTGGTCGAAGCGTTATGAAGAGCGAAAAACCCGCTTATACCATTGCTCTGGCCGGGCAGCCCAACGTCGGCAAGTCAACCGTCTTCAATCTCCTGACCGGCTTGAGTCAGCACGTGGGGAATTGGCCGGGCAAGACGGTGGAACAGAAAAGCGGCGAGTTCAGCCACAATGACAACCTCATCCGTTTGGTGGATTTGCCGGGCACCTACAGCCTGACGGCGAACTCGGAAGAGGAGCGCATCGCCCGCGACTTTATCCTGCGCGAGCGGCCAGATGTGGTCGTCGTCATCGTCAACGCAGCCGCGTTGGAACGCAACCTGTACCTGGTCGCCGAGCTTTTGACCCTGCTGACGCCGATCGTGGTGGGGGTCAACATGTTGGATGTCGCCAGGCAGCAGGGAGTTGAGATAGAGCCACACGTGCTGGAAACCGCCCTGGGGTTTCCAGTTGTACCCCTGGTGGCTTCCCGCAACCAGGGAGTGCGTGAACTGGTGGATGCAGCTCTGCGGGTGGCGGAAAATCCGGCTGCCTTTGCACCTAACCGCCCGGAAATCCGCCCGGAGCATCGCCCGGTGCTGGAGGAAATCCGTTCGCTCATCGCCGGAAAGGTTCCCGCCCCCTATCCCGAAGATTGGGCGGCGATAAAACTATTGGAAGGGGATGCAGAGATTACTGGCATCATCCGCCAATCCACGCCGGAAGCCTGGGATCATATCCACGCGGTGCTGAAGCAGCACGAGGACGCCTTCCTGGATGTGGCCGGGGGGCGTTATGAGTGGATCGAGCGGATGGTGCGCGCTGCGATTTCGAAGCCCAGGATTGGAGCAATCACGCTCACCGACCGCCTGGACAGGGTGGCGACTCATCCGTTTTGGGGGCTGGTGCTGCTGTTGGGCATTTTTGGACTGGTTTTTTGGCTCACGTATACAGCGGCCATGCCGGTGGTGAACTGGCTTGACACGCAGGTCATCACCTCCCTTGCGGAAAGCGTCCGCCAGGTTCTCGCTCCTGCTCCGGCGTGGCTGACCAGCCTGCTGGTGGATGGCCTGATTGGTGGCGCAGGCACTGTGTTGACGTTCGTGCCCATCCTGTTCGTCTTCTTTGCCGTATTGGGCGTGCTGGAAGATGTCGGTTACTTGGCGCGGTCGGCGTATGTGATGGACCGCTTCATGCACTGGATGGGACTGCACGGTCGTTCCTTTTTACCGCTGTGCATCGGGTTTGGCTGCAATGTGCCGGCCGTCATGGGGGCGCGCATTGTCGAGGAGCGCCGCGCCCGCCTGTTGACCATCCTGCTCGCGCCGCTCGTGCCCTGTACGGCGCGGCTAGCGGTAATCGCCTTCCTGGCCCCGGCCTTTTTCGGCAGGAACGCGGCACTCGTCACCTGGGGGTTGGTGGCCGGCAATATCCTCCTGCTGTTCTTGATTGGCATGGCGATCAACCGGGGTGTATTCAGGGGGGCGCGTTCAGCCTTTATCATGGAAATGCCACTCTACCACCTTCCGAACGCCCGGACAATCGGCCTGTACGTCTGGCACAATACCTGGGCTTTTATCAAGAAGGCCGGCGGCATCATTTTGCTGGCCTCGGCCACCGTCTGGCTGCTCGCTTATCTGCCGGGCGGCGAGATAGAAGGAAGTCTGCTTGCCAGGTTTGGGCACTGGCTGGAACCGGCCGGGCGATGGCTGGGATTGGGGGACTGGCGGCTGATTGTCGCATTGCTGTTCAGTTTTGTCGCCAAGGAAAACACCATTGCGACGCTGGGAGTCTTGTATGGGAATGAGGTGAACCTGGGGCTGGCCGAACAGGTTGCCAGAACCCTGACCCCGGCGGCCGCGCTGGCATTCCTGGTGGTGCAGATGACCTTCATCCCTTGCGCGGCGACGGTGGCAGCGATAAAACAGGAAACCGGCTGGAAATGGACTGCTTTCAGCGTGGGTTTGCTGCTGGTCATCTCGTTCGGCGCGGCGGTCATCGTTTACCAATTGGCCCGGGTGATGGGCTGGGGAGGCTGAGATGTCGCAACGGTCTATTTTCGAAATCCAGGCTGATCTTTGCCGGTGTATGTCCAGCGCCATACGGATCGAAATCGTCCACGTTTTGCGGGATGGCCCTCAGCGGGTGAGCGAGATCGCGCGCATCACCGGCCACCCGCAGACGACGATCTCCCGGCACCTCGGCGTGCTGCGCAACGGCGGCGTCGTCATCGCTCAGCGCCACGCGCAGGATGTCGTCTATCAGATCGCCAATCCAAAGATCGTCGGTATCTGCGACCTGATGCGAGAGGTACTGGTGGAAGAAGCATCTCGTCGCTCCAAACTTGTGGAAGGATTTCAAGATGAACATCCTGGATGATTTGCTGGACAGCCTGGACATGGACGCGCCGGTTCGTACCGTGCTGGTCGGCGCGCACTGGACGGCGGTGTGCAGCCGCTTCTGCGGTCTGGCCTCCACTTTCACCGGCGACAAGCCCCATGGCCACGCACCGGTGCGTGAGGTGGGCCGTTTGCACGAGAAGAACGCCCGTGAGCTGGCCGAATATGCCCGCTCCGACAACCTGCTGGAAGCCAGCATTGGCGTGGCGGCGATCAACTCACTGCTCGCCGTGGACGAAAGTGACGCAGTCGAGGTCAACGCCGTGGAGGTGCTGATCGAACACGGGCGCGGCCGCAACGTGGCGCTGGTGGGGCATTTCCCATTCATCCCCAAACTGCGCCCGGCGGTGGGGCAGTTGTGGGTGCTCGAACAGCGCCCGGTAGAAGGCGAATTCCCTGCTGAAGCCGCCGCCGATTTGATCCCCCAGGCCGACGTGGTCGCTATCACCGGCAGCGCGTTGATCAACCACACTCTGGACGGCCTGCTGGCTCTGTGCCGCCCGCAGGCGTTGGTCATGATCCTGGGGCCGAGCACCCCCCTCTCGCCGGTGCTGTTTGCTCACGGGGCGGCGATCCTCTCCGGTGCGCGCGTCGTGGACGAAACAGCGGCGCTGCACACCATCGGGCAGGGGGCCTCTTTCCAGCAGGTGGAAGGCGTCCGCTTGCTCTCCATCCAGAAAGCCGAGAAAACCACATGGAATTTGTCATGAAGCCGATCGGCGTGATCCATTCGCCGTTCACCGTCTCGCACCACCTCGCCAAACTTGCAGATGTTGGGCTGGTGACGGCGCGCGCTGAAGGGTACTACAGCGTCTACGAGCTGGATCGCAAGGCGCTCGAAGCGACGACGCGCGACCTGTTCTCAGGCGAGCGTATGGCCGCCGCTGCCTCCGGCGTGGACGCGGAGGCTTACGATCACAAGATCATCAGCGATTACAGCCTGCCGGATGGCCGCCTGAAAACCATCCCGGCCCAGCGCAAGAAGCTGGAGGCCATTCTGCGTCACGTGGTCAAAACCTTCGAGCCGGGCGCGAGATACAGCGAGAAGCAGGTTAACGAAATCTTGAGCCGCTTCCACGCGGATACCACCACCCTACGGCGCGAGTTGGTGGGGTATGGGTTGATGGAACGCGAAGGAGGCGGGGGAGAGTATTGGCGGGCGGAAATCCACAGTCTTCGCGGCAAATACAAGGGCAGGAAATTGCTGGAGGCGCTGGCGGAAGAAAAACAACGCGAAAAGGGGAATTAGAAATACGCTGGTTGAAGTAGGCAGCGTATCTTACCAGATTGCCTGGTTCTGGATTTCCCACATCTGCCGGTAGAGCCTCTCGCTCTTGACCAGCTCCGCGTGCGTTCCGCGCTGGAGGATGCGGCCTTGATCCATGACCAGAATCTCGTCCATCCTCTCCATGCCAACCATGCGGTGCGTAATCCATAGCACAGTATGGCCTTTCATGAGGCCATGCAATGTCTCGATGATCTGCCGTTCAGTGACAGTATCCAGATTGGCGGTGGGTTCGTCGAAGATGAAGATGGGGGCATTTTTCAGCAGGGCGCGCGCAATGGCCAGACGCTGGCGCTCGCCGCCGCTGAGTTGCCAGCCGTACTCGCCAACGAAGGTGAGCAGTCCCTGCGGCAGGGAGGCGACGAAGGCGCTTAGTTGCGCTTGCTCGACGGCGTGGGTCAGCTCGTCGTCAGTTGCATCGGGTTTTGCCAGGCGCAGGTTGGCGGCCAGGGTGTCGTTGAAGAGATAGGTGCTCTGCGAAACTACGCTGAAACAGCGGCGGATATCCTCCTGCTGATATTGACGGATGTCCTGGCTGCCGAGAATGATCTCCCCTTCGTCATAATCCCAGAAGCGCAGCAGCAGGTTGACCAGCGTGGACTTCCCAGCTCCGCTCGGCCCGAGGATGACGAGATGTTTGCCGACCGGCAGATCGAAAGTGATATTTTTAAGTTGATGTTTTGAACCGCGAAGCCACAAAGGGCGCGAAGATTTATCCTTATTCGCAATACCGCAAAAGTCACTCGAGAGTGAAAACCTTGGCGGGAGACCTGCCTCTTCCTTGTCATTCTGAGGGCGTACTTTGCCCGAAGAATCCCCTCCACAACGGGAGACCCTTCGGTCGCTGAAGAACGCTTCCTCAGAGCCTCCCCTGAACGGAGTGAAGGGGTGACAAAGTGAGTTTTGCGGTATTGCCTTATGCTTTGCGTTCTCACCTGCACTTGCGCTTGCGCGCAGCGCAGGTGCAAGTGTCGCGTCTTCGCGGTGAGACTTTGCCGACTGTCCGCCTTCAAGTCCTTCAGAGAGAGAGGCAGGATAAGCAAAACACAGGCCGCGCACCGAGATGGCAAGATCGCGCGGCAGGGAAAGCGGCGCGGGAGGGTCAATTACCGCAGGCGCGGCGTCCGTAATCTCAAACAAGCGCCGGGCGGCTTGCAGGTTGGATTCGAGAAATTGTGAAGCCTGTGGCAGTCCCTGCACGGCCTCGAAGCTGGCCATGGCTGCCAGGGCGATGACAGCCAGGTAAACGCCGTCAATCGTCCCGGCGCTGACCAGCATGATCGCCAGGATAAGCACCAGCCAGACGCCCAGGTTGGTCAGCAGGTTGTTCAAGGCGCTCTGCAAACTGCTGATATGCGCCATCTTGCGCTGGGCGCGGTGCAGGTCGGTTTCAGCGGATTGTACGCGGCGCAAATGGGCTTCGACCCCAGCGTAGGCCAGCAGATCGGGCAGGCCCTGGAGTCCGTCCACCAGGTCGGCGCGCAAACGGGCGCGGCTCTCGACCAGGGTCCGCCCGGGAGCGCGCCCCAAGCCCAGGGTCAGGGAGGTGAGCCCGAGGCCGATCAGGAGAAGAAAGGCCAGGAGGACGGCCGCCAGCCGCGGGTCGAAGGCGCGCATAAAGAGCGACATTCCCACGATCACAAACACAGCCACCAGCGGCGGGGCCAGGACGCGCACGTAGAAGTTCTCCAGCGTCTCGATGTCGGCGATGGCGCGAGAGAGCAGGTCGCCGCTGCGCTGGCCGATCAGTCGCGCCGGGGCGAGCGGCTCAACGGCGCGGTAGAACCAAACGCGGAGGCGCCCCAGCAGGCGGAAGGTGGCACTGTGGGAGGTCAGGCGCTCGAGGTAGCGGAAGACGCCGCGCGAGATGCCGAAGAAGCGCACGCCAACGATGGCGATTTGCAACTCGGCGATGGACGGGTGCAGCGCGGCGGCGGAGATGAGATAGGCGGAGGTGGCGAGCAGCCCGATGCCCGCGCCGACCGTCAGCGCGCCGAGTGCGGTGGCGGCCAGCACCCAGCGCCAGGAGGGAATTATGAAAGAGAGGAGGCGTCGGAGGGTAGTCATCAGTAATCAGTGATCAGTAATCATTAATCAGTGAGCAGTGAGCAGTGACCAGTTTGGCGTAGGGGCCGTTGCGTTGGAGCAGGTTGGCGTGTTGACCGGTTTCGGCGAGGCGGCCTGAATCCAGCACGACGATCTGCTCGGCCTGATAGACGGTGCTCAGGCGGTGGGCGATGACCAGCGTGGTGCGCCCGCGCATCAGCTCGTGGACGGCCTGGTTAAGACGCGACTCCTGGGCCGGGTCGAGACTGGAGGTGGGTTCGTCCAGGATTAGGAAAGGCGCGTCGCGCAGGAAGGCGCGTGCCAGGGCCAGACGTTGGGCCTGTCCGCCGCTTAGACGCGCGCCGCGCTCCCCGATCCGCGTCCCGTACCCCTCCGGCAGGGACAGGATGAACTCGTGCAGGTCAGCGCGCTGGCAAGCACGTATCAACTCGTCGTCGCTTGCTTCTGGTTTTGCCAGGCGCAAGTTGGCAGCCAGGGTATCGTTGAAGAGATAGGGCATCTGCGGCACCCAGGCGATCTGGGCGCGCCAGTCTTCGGGCGGGATGGCGGCCAGAGGGAGGCCATCCACGCGGATCTTGCCCGCGCTTGGCTCGATGAAACGTAGCAGCAAGCTGGCGAGGGTACTCTTGCCCGCGCCGGTCGCGCCGACCAGGGCAGTGCGTTGGCCGGCGTGGATGTCGAAGGAAACATTCTGCAGGGCAGGCAGGTCACGGGTCGGGTAGGCGTACGAGACGTTAGAGAAAGAAATGTTGCACGTTTGCACGTTGCACGTTGAAACGTTGACACGTTTAGAAGCTGCAACGTGATAACGTGGAGACTTGTAAACATGCAAACGCGAAGCAGGTGTATCCAGGATCTCGAAGATGCGCCGCGCGGCAGCGATGCCTGACATGCCGGCGTGAAAGCGCAGTCCCAGCAGGCGCAGGGGTAGATAAAAATCCGGGGCCAGGACGAGGATGAAAAGCGCCTGCTGGAAGGTCATGCGCGCATAGAGCAGCCGCAGGCCGATCTCCACGGCAACCACGGCGGTGCTGAGAGTAGAAAGCAGTTCCAGCGCCAGGGCCGAGAGGAAGGTGACGCGCAGCACGCTCAGGGTCACGTCGCGGAAGCGATTGCTGGCCTGCTGGATATTGCCGGCTTGGTTACGCGACTGGCCGAGCAGCTTCAGCGTGGTCAGCCCTTGAAGCATATCCAGCAGGTAAGCCGAAAGGCGGCTGAGAGTCTCCCACTGGCGTTGGGTCAGCGCCTCGGCGTTCTTGCCGATCAGGTACATAAAGAGCGGGATGAGCGGCGCGGTGAGCAGGAAGACCACGCCGGTCAGCGGGTCGAGTGGAAAGACGAGCAGCAGGATCGAGAGCGGAATGAAGGCTGCCAGCGCGACCTGCGGCAAGTACTGGCTGAAGTAGGCGTCCAGCGCTTCCACGCCTTCGATGGCAGCGGCGGCCAGTTCGCCGGTCTTTTCCCCCTGGGTGAAGGCCGGGCCGAGAGCGGCGAGATGTTTCATCAGCCGGGCGCGCAAGTCGGATTTAACGCGCAGGGCGATTGCGTTGGCGGAGAGTTCCGCGCCCCACAGACTGGCAGCGCGCAGCAGGATGATGACCAACAGGATTTCGAGAATGGGGAAAACGGAAGTGAGAGTCTGCTTGCCGAGGAAGACACCCTCCACGACCCGGCTGAGGAACCAGGCCTGCAAAATGACCAGCAGCCCACCCGCCCAGCCGAGCAGGATGGTCAAGGCGAGAGCCAGGCGGCGCGAGCGCGCCAGGTTGAGGAGGCGATGGAACATGTAACAATTATAAGTGTATAATTTGATCGTAAGCATCAAATCCAATTGTCATGGAGGCATCATGCGAGACTTGACGGACGAAATCCTTGAACTGATCCGCCGCAGCTCTTCGGACCTGCCGGCGGATGTGGAAAAGTCGCTGCGCGAGTCGGTGGGAAAAGAAGCCCCTGGCTCGGCGGCGCGCGGCGCGCTGGAAACCATCCTCAAAAACGTAGAACTTTCGCGCCAGAACTCCACACCCATCTGCCAGGATACCGGCACGCCGATTTTCTACGTCAAACATCCCGAAGGCTGGAGCACGCGCAAACTGCGCGCACAAATCCGCACGGCGCTGGCCGAAGCCACCAAACGCTCGTACATGCGTCCCAATGCCGTGGACGCCATCTACGACAAGAACAGCGGCAATAACCTGGGCGGCGATGATTTCCCTTACATCCACTTCGATGAAGTCGAAGGTGACGAACTGACCATTGAGTTAATGCTCAAGGGCGGCGGCTGCGAGAACGTCGGCGCGCAGTATTCGCTGCCGGATAGCCGGGTCGGCGCGGGGCGCGACCTGGCCGGGGTGCGCAAAGTTGTGCTGGACGCGGTGCACAAGGCCCAGGGTCAGGGCTGCGCACCGGGGATTCTCGGTGTTGCCATCGGTGGCGACCGCGGCTCCGGTTACCTGGCCTCCAAGGAAATCCTGTACCAAAAGATGGGCCAGGCCAACCCGGACCCGAAACTGGCCGCGCTGGAAACTCAACTGACCGAGGAAGCCAACACCCTGGGCATCGGCCCGATGGGCTTCGGCGGCCAGACGACCGTGCTGGATACCAAGATCACCGGCCTGTCGCGGCTGCCGGCCAGTTACTTTGTTTCAGTATCTTATATGTGCTGGGCCTACCGGCGGCGGAAGATGACCGTGCGCGGCGAGGAAGTCTCTTACGATTAGGATTACGCAATACGAAATATGTAGTACGTACTGCGTAGTACGTACCGCGTAATGCGTGAGGAGAAAACGATGCGTGAAGTTACCATTCCAATGAGCGATGAAACCATCCGCAGCCTGAAGGTCGGCGAGCCGGTGGCGCTGACCGGCGTCATGGTCACCGGGCGGGATACCGTCCACAAGTGGCTGGTCGAGACCTTTATCAAGAAGTCGCGCCAGCCGCAAGGAGATGACCTGGAAGTCTATGAGGCGCTCAAACCGCTGCTGGCAGGCGGCGTAATCTATCACTGCGGGCCGGTCGTTTCAGGCATGGAGGCCAAAGGGTACAAATTTGTTGCCGCCGGGCCAACGACCAGCATCCGCGAGGAGCCTTACCAAGCGGATGTGATGAAGCACTTCGACATCAAAGGCGTGATCGGCAAGGGCGGCATGGGGGCGAAGACACTGAAAGGCTGCCAGGAAGCGCCGTTCGTTTACTTCCACGCCATCGGCGGCGCGGCTTCGTATATCGCGCAATCGGTGACTAAAGTTTTGGATGTCTACAAGCTGGATTTCGGCGTACCGGAGGCCTTGTGGGTCATCGAGGTCAAGGATTTCCCCGCCGTGGTGACCATGGACGCGCACGGCCAGTCGCTGCACGCAGTGGTCGAGGAGAGTTCTGGTAAGATACTGGCGGAGTTGCTGGCGAGGGCGCTTTAGTCACACACTTTTCTCATCCTTCAGGAACGCCATCACCACCCAGGGCGTCATGGCGAAGAAGCCGGCCAGCGCCGGGCCCGCCCAGTCCGCCGAGCCAGGCGCCGAGCACCTCGGCCAGGCCGGTGACCGCGTAAAGGGTGATTGCCAGCCTGTCGAAACGGATGCCTGCCCGGGCGGAGTCCGGTTGCGGACGGGCCAGGAGAAAATATAAGGCAAAGGTGGAGAACGTCGTCAGCCACCAGCCCCAGAAATTTTGCAGGGGGATGCCGAAGAAAGCCCCGTCCACTTCCCAAATCCAGTGACCGCCCGCGACCATGACCGGGTCCATCACTATGTCCCAGGCGGTCATGATCAACCCGCCGACGGCTGATGCGGCCAGGGCGCGTATCCAGAATGTTTTTACGGAAACCAGCCGTTCGGCCATCACCAGCGAGGGGTATATCATCATAAACCAGGCAATGGGAATGAGGAACGGCACCAGTCCGAGGAAGAGCGGGCCGAGCCTGTCGTTGTAATGGTATGGGCCGTAGATGAGACCGGTCGCTACGCCCACGCTCTCGAAAGTCAGGCTGACGACGAAGGTCAGGCCGAGCAGGAGCAGGGTGCGCTTCCAGCCGTTCCGTTGGGAGGCGTGCAGCAGGGCAAAGGAAAAGCCGAGCAGGGTGGTCAGCGGGGTCATTGCCAGTGGGAAGGGCAGATGGAAGTGGAAGGCCATTACGGCGTAAACCGAAATGAGAATAAAGAGAACCAGCAGGATGCGGATGGTAAAAGACATGGCACGGGACATAACATTTTCTCCGGGTTGGGGTTATTCTGATTGTAACACCTCGCCAGCGTCCCCATTTTCATAAATTCGAGTTGGGTGTATACTGACAATAATCTCATCCGAAGGAGGATACCTGATGAAACGAGCAGTCAGTATCAGTCTTGGTTCGTCCAAGCGCAACAAGGCCGTAGAGGTCACACTGCTGGGCGAAAAGGTCAGCATCGAACGTATCGGCAGCGACGGCGACATGGAAGCCGCCGCCCGCATGTACCAGGAAATGGACGGCAAAGTGGATGCCTTCGGCGTCGGCGGCGCGGACCTGGGCCTGCTGGTGGACAAGAAATGGTATCCGCTCTACTCGGTCCAGCCGATGGTGCGCTTTGTCAAGCAGACGCCCATAGTGGACGGTACCGGCCTGAAGAACACACTGGAGAGCAAGGCCGCCCCCTTCGTCGCGGCCAAACTCGGCGAATACATCGAGAAGGCCGGCGGTAAGAAAGTCTTCGTCATGACCGGCGCCGACCGCTGGGGATTGTCCCATTCATTCGTGACGGCAGGTTACGAGTGTGTCTTCGGCGACCTGATGTTTTCGCTCGGCATTCCCATCGCGCTGCACAGCGAAAAACAGCTCAAGACCCTGGCTGCCATCCTGATGCCCATTGCCGGGCGTTTGCCCTTCGAATGGGTCTACCCGATCGGCGAGAAGCAGGAAGAACGCAAGCCGAAACACCCCAAGTATTTCCGCTGGGCCACGCTCGTGGCGGGCGATTGCCATTACATCAAACGCTACATGCCGGACGATATGCAGGGCAAGGTCGTGGTGACCAACACCACAACGCCAGAGGACGTGGAACTGTTCCGCAAGTGCGGCGTCAGGTATTTGGTCACGACCACGCCGGTGATGGAAGGCCGCTCATTCGGCACGAATATGATGGAAGCCGCCCTGGTTGCCGTCTCAGGTAAGGGGCGCGCCCTGAGCCGAGAAGAATACAACGAACTGCTGGATAAACTCAAATTCGAGCCGACGTTGCAGGAATTAAATTAACCGCAGAGAACGCAAAGAGCGCGGAGTCTTCTCTTTGATGAGAATTGAACGCTGCGTTCTCTCCCGGAAGGCCGTCTCGCCCCGGCGGGCCGGGTCTCGCGGCCCGAACGGGGACACCGGGACGGTGCGCGCTTTCCGCGGTAAATCGAAGGAGGAATTATGGACGCCATTGTGATTGCGGGCGGAATTCCGCTCCCGGAGGAACCTCTCTACCCCTATACCCAGGGCCATCCCAAGGCCATGCTGGATCTGGCAGGCAAGCCAATGATCCAGTGGGTGCTGGATGCCTTGAGCGAATCCACAACCATCGAGAACGTGGTCATTACCGGTCTGACCGAAAAAAGCGGCATTACCTGTAAGAAACCCCTCTGCTTTATTCCCAACCAGGGCAAGATGCTGGACAATATCCGCGCCGGCGCCAGGAAGGTCATGGAGATCAATAAACAAGCCGAACACGTATTGATCGTCTCCTCCGACATCCCGACCATCAAGGGTGAGATGGTGGACTGGGTAGTGAACGCGGCGATGGAAACGGACGAGGATGTTTATTACAACGTCATCCCGCGCGAGGTCATGGAAAAGCGTTTTCCTGGTTCGAAGCGAACATACACCCACCTGGAGGGCATGGATGTTTGCGGTGGTGACATGAACATGGCGCGCGCCAGCCTGGTCGCTGGCGAGGCCGGGATATGGGAACAGATCACCAACGCCCGCAAAAGCCCGCTCAAGCAGGCTGCCATGATTGGCTACGACACGCTCTTCCTGCTGCTTCTGCGCCGGTTGACATTGGAGAAGGCCGTCGAGAAAGTCGCCAGGCGGCTGAAGATCACCGGGCGCGGCATCCTTTGCCCGTACGCCGAGGTCGGCATGGATATTGACAAGCCGCACCAGCTCGAGATGCTGCGCGTAGACCTGACCAAAGCCATGCGACGCAAGACTAAAGCTGCTGCAAAGTTGACCTCCTCGGTAAAAGAACCGGCGGCGAAGAAACCCCAAAAGAAAGCCGCGACCAAAGCGGTCGAAACGAAAGCCAAGAAGACCATCGAATGAACCCGAGCCGTCTGCTTGAACTGGACGCTCGTCTGTCCGCGCAACTACGGGTGGCCGAGCGTCCGGGCGTTTTACGGACTTTGGCTGCTATCCTGGCTCATTCGGGGGATTCCTGGTTCTGGTGGGCTGGTCTGGCGCTTCTCTGGTGGCGCGGGGATGCCTTCTGGAAGCCCTGGGCGCCGACCGTGCTGTTCAGCATCATAGCCCTGGCTTTGATCGTCTTGCCGATCAAGTTTTTAATCCGCCGCCGCCGGCCGGAAGGTGACTGGGGCGCGCTGTACCGTAACACGGACCCACATTCCTTCCCATCCGGGCACGCCGCGCGCGCCATTTTTATCGCCGTACTGGCAACCGGCCTCGGACCCTCCTGGTTGGCGCTGCTGCTCTGGATTTGGGCGCCGCTGGTCAGCCTGGCGCGCGTGGCGATGGGGGTGCATTACGTTTCGGATGTTGTCGCCGGTGGGGCGCTGGGGCTGCTGGCAGGGGTGATCGCGCTGCAAATCTGGTAAACGAAAAAAGCCTTTTATCTTGCCTCTTTCATGGCTACTTTGAAATTTTCCAGCGTTTCGACCGGGGTGGGATCTACGCCGTAGGCCATCGCCAGATAATAAGCTGTGTAATCCCCGAAATGCAGCGCCGTCCAGATGTGCGCCAGGGGTGAATCTCCCTGGGCGTCGAAGAAATCGGTGTTCAGGCCTTCGAGCATGAAGGTCTGCCGCGTCAGCTCGGCGCGCAGGCGGTTGCGGGGATGGTCAGATGGCGCGCGCAGGAAGATGGTAAAAGTGCGGCTGAGGATATCTTCGGGATTGGACAACCCGGCCAGGGCGTTGTGATCGGCTTCGGGTAGGGCCTCGAAACCGGCTGCGGCCTTGGCGAGTTCGTTGATCTGGCCTTTCCAACGCCGGGCGACCGGCGCCAGCAAACCCGAGCCGAAGACGTTCACCCAGCGTCCCATCAACTGACCGGCCATGCGCTTGGCTGGATTCTGCGCCACCGGCGTTTCGGCGCGCAAGGTCTCTTGCTGCTTTTTCATGGCTTCAATCGCAGTGACGACTTCGCGAAGCACCCCTTGCGGGTCAGTCGTTATTTTTTCGGGCGTGTCTATCAATCCCAACCGTGAAAAGGCCGCCAGCAGCAGCCCGAACGAAAATCCGACCGCGGCGCGCGGCTGTCCCTTGTGTTCGAACAGCCACAGCGGGACTTTCGCCGCTTCGGCCCGTTTTGCCAGTCCGCCGCCGGTGGAGATAGCCAGCAGGCGGCAGTCATTTTTCAGCGCCGCATCGAAGGAATCGAGCGTCTCTTCGGTGTTGCCCGAATGTGACGAGGCGATGACCAGCGTCTCGCGGCCGCGCGCAAAGGCGGGCAGGCCGTAGTCACGGTGGACGAAGATGGGGATTTTACAGCTTGGCGCGAGGTACGCGGCGAGCAAGTCCGCGCCGATCGCCGAGCCGCCCATGCCGGCAATGACCACGCTCTTGAAGGAACCCGGTTTCTCAGAGAAACCGGGTTCCTGGGCTTGTCCCAGTTCCCAGGCTTTTTGCAACTGCTCCGGCAGGCTGTCAATCTCGCCGAGCATGTTTTGGGGATCCAATTTTGCAAAGGAAGAAAAGTCATCGAGATTCATGATAGTGTAGCCTTTCTTCAGGATAGATCCTAAAGGTCTTGAAGACCTTTAGGGTCTTCCGCGATAATCAAATTATATACTCCCCGCCTGCTCCAACCCGATTCTTCCGCCAGCCGCTTTGCCAGCGCGGAAGACGCTTCGCCCAGCTTCAGCCCGATTTTTATCGCAATCGCCACTTTCTCCTCCGGCCACCGTTCACCCTCCTCTGTCATTCGTCCTCCATCAACCACAAGTGTAAACTCGCCTCTCGGCTCATGTTTGCCAAAATACTCCCGCGCCGCGCTGATCGCGCCGCGCCAGATTTCCTCATGAATTTTGGTCAACTCGCGGGCAATGGCGATCTGGCGGTCGCCAAGAATGGCTTCGAGGTCAGCAAGGGCAGCCAGCAGGCGGTGCGGGGTTTCGAGGAAGATCAAGGTGTGGGGCGAATTGGCAATTCGCCCTACGAATTCGCGGCGCGCGGAGGCTTTGCGCGGCAGGTAGCCAAGATAGAGAAAAGAATCGGTCGGCAGGCCGGAGGCGACCAGCGCGGCAATTGGCGCGGATGGGCCGGGGATGGGGCTGACCTTATGCCCAGCTTTCAACGCGGCGCACACCAGCTCGTAGCCGGGGTCGTTCAGCGCCGGCGTGCCAGCGTCCGAGACGAGCGCCACGTCACCTTCGGTCAGCGCGGACAGGATCACCTCCAGTTTGCTGAGTTTGTTGTGTTCGTAGTAGCTGGTCAGGGGCGTATGGATGCCGAAATGGGTCAGCAGTTTACGGGTCACGCGCGTGTCTTCGGCGGCGATGAGGCGCGCCTCGCCCAGGATGCGCACGGCGCGCGGACTGATGTCCTCTAGATTGCCAATCGGGGTGGCGACAAGATAGAGTTTGCCCATGCAGGTATTTTATCATCCCTGCACGGCAGGTGGGTGCTATAATTCCGTACATGCTGATTCCGCAACTGGACGAGTGGGGAGGTTGTCATGATAGCCTGATGGGGTGAGTATGAGGGTATAATTTCGGAAATAGCTAGAAAAGAGTTATCATAATGTACATGCGGAGTAAAACACAGATGCTCAAGGAATCAATGACGGCTGAAAACCAAGACCTTCTGACAATCTCGGAAGCGAGCAGATGGGCGACAGATTATTTGAAGAAAAATGTAACATCCTCAAATATTTCTTATCTCATTCAATATGGTCGTATCAGAAAATATAGCAACAATGGCATCGCCAAGGTTTCCAAGAAGGAACTCAATAATTATTACAATTCTTTCCTTGGTAAACGAGAAATCAACTGGAAGGCAGAGTTGGGGCAGGATGTAAATTGGGCCTTGTCTTTTGACTATCTCAAAGAGGCCGACACAACGAAGCACGTACACAGATTACACCCGTACAAGGGTAAATTCATTCCGCAATTGGTTCAATATTTTATTGACAGCCATATAGACGAATTCAAGAAAGAAGTTTACTTTGAGCCCGGGGATATTTTGCTTGACCCATTCTGCGGCAGTGGCACAACTTTAGTTCAAGCGAACGAACTTGGTATGCACGCTGTAGGAATAGATGTTTCGGCATTTAATGCCTTGATCAGCAACATAAAGATTGAAAAGCATAATCTGATTGGCGTACAAAAGGAAATCCTGCGAATTACAAAATCCCTAAAGATTTTTCTTAATTCGTTAAATGTTCCAGAGTTCGAGCAAAAATTACTGGGGGCCCTTTACGGGTTTAATAATACATATTTTCCCTCCCCAGAATTTAGATACAAGGTTCAGCGTAAATTAATTAACGAAGAGAAGTATGGCAAAGAAAAAGAAATAGAATTTCTCTCTACGTACCTGGAGTTGGTAAAAAAATACAAGATACAGTTAAAACAGAACGGCGATAAAAATTTTCTCGATAAATGGTATTTATATCCTATTCGCCAAGAGATAGATTTCGTTGTTGGATTGGTTAACGAAATTGAAGACCCTGCAACCAAAAAGGTAATTCAGGTTATCCTAAGTCGAACTATACGTTCGTGCAGAGCAACCACCCATGCAGATTTAGGGACTTTGGTTGAGCCAGTATCGGCTACCTACTACTGTGCAAAACACGGAAAAGTATGTAAGCCCTTGTTTTCAATCCTAAGTTGGTGGGAACGGTATAGCAAAGATACTATTGAAAGATTGGTGAAATTTGATAAGTTGAGAACCAATACTCAACAATATTGTATCGTTGGTGATTCAAGAAATGTTGACATCCTAACGAAACTGGAATCCGAGCAACCAGAATTCGCGGAAATTGTAAAAAGCAAGAAGATTAAAGGAGTTTTTTCGAGTCCCCCTTATGTTGGTCTCATTGACTATCACGAACAGCATGCTTACGCTTATGAGTTATTTGGCTTTCACAGACAAGATGATTTAGAGATTGGAGCAATGAATAAAGGCCAAGGAAAAGAAGCCAGGGATTCTTATGCCCAGGGTATCTCCGATGTGCTAATTAACAGCAAAAAATTCCTAACAGAGAATTACAGCGTATTCTTAGTGGCTAACGACAAATTCAACCTTTATCCCGTTATTGCAGAGCGTTCTGGAATGAAGATAGTGAATCAATTTAAAAGACCTGTTCTAAACCGAACAGAACGGGATAAGGCCGCTTACTCGGAAACCATATTTCACCTAAAGGAAAAGCCATGACGCTCTCACGCAAACAAAGGGATGATATAAAGGCGCTACTCAGCAAGAAGATTGAGAATAAACTCAAGGCTTATGGCAGGGAAACTATTTCCATGCCTTTTCTTGCAAGGCTGATACAAGATAACGAGAAGATAGCCGCGTATTCTTTCATCCATTCAATTGCGACATCTTTGGGCATGTCCATATACGAGGATGTTTCAGTGATAATCGCGAGTGAACATTGTGACGAGTGTTTTAGAAATTATGGCGTTGGAGGGGCTATTTCATCCGAGCAGAAATTGGTCATTGGCAAAATAGTAAATGACCTGCGCGCCAAAAAACGCGCTGTAAATATTCAGAAAGAAAGAAGTGAAGTTTTAGCCGCTTCTTGGAAAAACGGCGAATTCCAAAAATCAGGAAACATCGCTGATTTTTATATGCGAAAGCGAGATGATGAGTATTTCTTTGAAATAAAGACTGTCAAACCAAACATTGATGTTTTTGAAAAGAGTAAAACAAAATTATTGGAATGGGTTGCAAGAAGACGAAAGCCTGTAAATGTGTTCCTTGCCTTTCCGTACAATCCGTACCATCCTGAGCCTTATGCAAGATATACAGAAGAAGGATTGATGCACCATCAAGGTGATTTTTTGGTTGGTGATGAGTATTGGAATTTCATTGGCGGCGAGAACACTTTCCCAGAGTTGTTACAGGTATTTGATGATGTGGGTAAAGAATACAAAGAAAAGTTGAAGAAGAAATTTCAAGATATTGCTATACAAAAAATAGATTCCTATTAATCTTTCAGAAAGCAGCCATGTTTATTGTCCTGCGCTAAAATGTGCGAGGAAGTCGCGGTGAGCGATATGCGCGTCGCGCCTGCTTCGACGGAATGAATCAACTCGATGGAATTTCGCACAGGATCAAAATCTCGTGCTACGCGTACAAAGCCGATCCCTTGCCCTGAACGGACGTGAGGTGAGGAGAACGGTAGGTTCATGCCCGGTTATGAAGTTGTATCGTTCATTACGGGAACAGGCAGCAGGTCCCGCCGCGCTTTCGTGCGGAAGAAAATCCACGTCAGGCCAATCGCTATCCCGTACAAAACCGCCGTGTTGATGAACAACGGCGTGAACCCCCATCTCTGTTGCACCACGCCGGAGATGTACGGGCCGACCGCCCAGCCGACATTCCAGGCCCAGGCGCGGATGCTGTTGAGCGCGCCCTGCTCGGCCTCGGGGGTCTGCTCCATGGCAAAGGCATCGAAGAGCGGCGCGGCCATATTCATCAGCATGCCGCGCACCAGAAAGCCGATCACCGCCAGCCAGACCAGGGGGGAGAAACCCAGCACCAGCAGGAAGGCCAAACTGGCAGACTGAACCAGCACGATCATGCGGATCTTGCCTCCCAGGTTGCCGACCAGGCGCGGCCCAATGAAAGCAGCCAGGCCGATCAGCAGCGAGGCGAGGCTGAACAACAGTCCGAGATTCTGATCGCTCAGGTGGTGGCGTTCGGTGAAGAAGACGTTCATGTACGGGATGAGCATCGCCGCGCCAAGTCCGGTGATCAGGTTGGGCAGCGCCAGCTTGAGGGTCAGGGGACGTTTCAGGACATTCCAGACCGACTGGCGGGGTGCCTTGGGCGTCACAGCTCGCTCGGCCTCCAAGCGGGTCTGCGGCTCGCGAATGAAGGCGATCGGTACCAGCACCAGGTAGCTCGAGATGGCGCTGACGAGCAAGACAGCCTGATACGCCAGCGCGCCGTTATCCGCTCCTCCAAACAAGCGACCGAACAGGCCGGGAAGTAAACCGGCGACCGCGTTGCCCAGCGTGCTGGCCAGCGGGAAGACACCAAAACTGGCGCTGAACAACAAGTCGCGGTTGGTATCATCCGAGACCTTCATCATGAAGGGCGCATGGCTCAGGATATATAACTGGCCGCTGACCCCCCAGATGAAGGCCATCGCCAGCATGAGCAACGGCTGGCGCACGCTGACCATCGTGATAATAGCCACGTTGGCAATCGTGAAGCCCAGTATCATGGCGCGCTTGCGCCCGATCCGGTCGGAGAGCAGGCCCATCGGGAAGCCAAAGATCAGCGCGGCGATGGACGGCATGGCATTGATCAGACCCAGGAACTCGCGGCTGAACCCGGCTTCCAGGATGAATAAATTGAAGAACAGGTTCCAGCCGCTGAAGAGGAAGCCGTCGAGTAATATAGCCAGCAGGAAAAACTTCGCCGGACGGTTGAGCTTGCGGACTTGAACGAATTGCGCGAGGAAAACCTGCAGGAGTTTCATAACTTTCTTTGCATCGAATTGCCCGAATTTCACCCTGGCCTAGCCCGCCAGGGCAGGCGAATATTCTTCGGGCAATTTGCGAAAATTCGATGCAATAAACCACTGAAGTGACATCACCTGAATGGTCATTCCCGATGATCTGTCAGGTAGTGTTCACCTGTGATCGTTCAGAAGTTGTTTCAGTTCCTCGAGCGTTTCATCCGGCTGGGTGAATTGTATGGCGTACATGCCGACTGCGCGCGCCCCGGCGATGTTCCTGGCGAAGTCATCCACGAAAACAGCTTCGGCGGGCGCGACGCCCAGCTTTTCCAGCGCAAGCTGGTAAATACGGGCATCCGGCTTGGCAATGCCAATCTCAGCCGAGATGATCAATTGGTCGAAGGCATCGGCGATGTTCTGGCTGACGAGGAAAGCGCGCATGTCCGGCCAGGCATTGCTGATCAGCCCGGTGCGATACTTCGGGCGCAGCGAGCGGATGAAGGCGATCAAGTCGAGGTCGAGGGTGTCGCCGGCAAAGAACTCCTGCCGCACGATATCGGCTTGCGCGGGCGGCAGGCCCAGGCGTTGGACGACGGCCGCCCAGTGCTCTTCCGTGCTGATCGCGCCGAGGCTGGCGCGGGCGCTGGACTCGTTCTCGAAGACGGCTTTGTCCAGTTCGTCATAGCTCATGCCGAGACGTTCGGCCAGTTTCGTGCGCGGTTCACGGTCCACGGTGCGGACGATGACGCCGCCCAGGTCGAAAAACACGGCGCGGAAAGTGCCCCGCAGGGGTATGGTCATTTCGTCTTGGTCCCGGCAGCGGGTTTCTTCGTAACCGGAGCCGTTGTCTCGGCTTTCGCTGCGACGGGTTTAGCCTCAGCCTCAGCTGGCTCCTTCTCGGCCTGAGCAGCCTGTTCTTGTATTTCCTTGAGCGCCTCCCGCCATAGGGGATAGGCCTTCTCCAACCGGTCGCGGGACATGCTGTTGGCGCGGCGGCATTTCGGGCAGTGGGCGTCATAGTGATTCAAACCCTCATCCTCCATCTGCTCGAGAGCGGGAAGGATGGTATCGCGGCTCAACGCGAACATGGTCTGGCAGTAAGAGCAACGCAGGTTCATTGAAGTCTCTCCTTTATGTAAAAAGCGATGGATAACGGACGACGGATGACGGATGACGGATGACGGATGACGGACGACTGTCAATCGTCCGTCCTCGTTTGTCATGCTTCAGTGATTGTACACTGATTCTATGACGGGGAGAATTCCCTTATTCCATCGGTTTGCGGAAAATCGTGCGCTGCTTGACCTGGCGGTAGCCGACGCTTTGATAGAGGCGCAGCGCGCCGCTCAGGTTCTGGGCGTCCACGCCGTGCGCGGTCTCGGTCATGCCCATCTCTTTGAACATCTTCATGCTTTGCACGATGAGCGAACGCGCCAGGCCGCGTGTGCGCCACGGGCGGCGGACACAGATACCTTCGGTGTAGCCGCGCTTGCGCTTGTATTCTTCGTTCTCGACCGGGTTGAGGAAATTCATCACCATGCCGGCTACATGGTCGCCCTCCCAGGCTACTTTCCAGAGCTTGGGATTGTAGGTTGGGCTGTTCATCCAGCCTTCGAATTCTTCCCGCGTCTGCTGGCGGTAGCTCCAATGGTCGCGAAAGGCCTCGTTCATGGCCTCGAAGATCGGCCAGATGTGCGCCTCTTCGACCGGGCGTACTTCCAGCCCATCGGGCATGGGCGTCTCCGGGAAAGGCTCGCTCAAGTCGCGCCGCATGTCAAGCTCGTAGCGCGCCGGTTGGTAAGCCTGGCTCTCCAGAAGCGCCAGGGCGCCTTTCTCGGTATCCGCAGCGAAGGACTGAAAGAAACGCTCCCCATCCTGCGGGTGGCCGGCCGCGATCTCGCGCAGGCGGCGCTCGGCGTGGCGCAGCATGGCCGCGCCGATCCCTTTCCGCCGCCATTGGGGCAGCAAAAAGCCAAAGAGATTGTAAAGGCGGGTTTTATCTTCCAGTTGTTCCCAGAAGACCCGGTTGTAGGCAATCACCTGACCGTTCACCTCGGCAAAGAGCATATCCCGATAGGGATCGCAATTGACCAGGTGCTGGTAATTGTTCTTGACCTCCGCCAGGGTATCGGCGCGCTGGATGCCGTCCTCGTCTTTACTGCCGTGGATGACAGCCAGCAAGAGCGGGAAGTCCGCCTCGCCGCGGAAGCCCCGCAAAGTCAGGCCGGGGATGGCCGGGGCCTCGGGCAAAATGATGCTTTTTTGTGTTGATTGTGCAGTCATGTCATTCTCCAGTTCTAAATCGGGTAGTGGCCCAGTAGTACTACCAACAAAACGGCCATGGGATTTGCCCATGGCCGCGCAAGGGATAAAAAATAGCCACGGGCGGGAGCGCACCGTGGCCGCAATAAGTTAGATAGTGAAACTTACCGGCGAACAGGCGCACTCCGCGGATGCACAAAGATACCGCTGGCGGCATCGGTGCGAAGACTGGAAAACAAGCTTTCTACCATGAAGTGCGCCTCCTTTCTTTGAAGATGGGCCAAGTTTATCATGGGGGAAAATACCGGTCAAGGGCCGTCTCGCCAAACAAAACAGCGGGTCTTTGGGGATTCCCGTGACAAAGGTGGATATCTAAGGTGTGCAGAAATCTCCCTATCCGAGAAACCTGCTCCAGCGATGACCTGTCCCCATAGGTATGGCGCACAGCATTGAAAATCCATCTCTGGATGATGGATTTTCATGCTGCCTCGTGGGAGGGCTATGCGCTCAAGGGAACAGGCTGATCGTGTTATACCCGGGGCCGCATCCTTACCCGCTGGCAGAACGGATCGGCGTGAGCTCGGTCGAACGCTCGGGCCGAAGGCTCGCCGAAGTCTTTGCTCACCACAGGCTCTTCGGCGCGGGTACGCGGCACGCGATTTGCAAAGTTTTGTGCTATGATGAGTTTGGAGTCTTGCAATCGCAGCGGCGGCTGAAGCGCGGGCCGTTAGCCCGACTATCGGCCCCTCGCGGAGATGCTGTGAAACCTATGCGGGTTCTGAAATGAGGTGAAACATGAATGTGGTCACAGTTAATGAGGCAAAACGCAATCTCGATTTGCTGATTGCCAAGGTTGTTTCGAATGCTGAACCGACCATTATCACCACGGATACAGGCCAGCAGATCGTTCTCTTACCCTTGGACGAGTTCAACGCATGGCAAGAAACGGCCTATCTCTTGTCTAACCCAGCCAATGCGGCTCATCTTCGCCAGTCTATCGCAGAGGCACAGATGGGGAAAATTGTCGAACGTGAGCTGATCGAGCCATGAGGTTAGTTTTTACCGAATCCGCGTGGCAGGACTATCTGTGGTTTCAAGAGAAGGATCGTCAGTTGTTGAAACGGATCAACCAGCTAATCAAGGACACATTGCGTACACCCTTCGAGGGACTGGGAAAACCCGAGCCGCTGAAAGCAGATCTGTCGAGCTATTGGTCACGGCGAATCAATGACGAACACCGGTTGGTTTATGGCATGACCAAAACAGACCTCGTGATTATTTCTTGCCACTATCACTACACAAAGTAGTTGCTCCTCCCTGCAACTTGTATGAGAACGGCTCGTGAAAGCGAAGAGCAGGCTAACATCGCCTCCGCCTGATCGTGGTTCGGCGGCTCGACTGAGCCCTCGGCGTGGAATGTAAACGCCAGGACGCGCCCAAACTGACCCCATCCATGCGAACCGCCATGCAGGATCTGAATCTGGACAGGCTGATTGTGTTATATCCAGGGCCGCATCCTTACCCGCTGGCAGAACGGATCAGCGTGATGCCGCTTGTGGCATTTATGCTATTGGCTGACATGCTTGACAGGCAACCTGTTTGCTGCGATGTAAAAACTCAACTGGAATAAGAGTACCCAATCCAGCCATGAACCGTCTCATCACCGGCGCGGGGCGGAAACTACTTGCCCGCAGGATGGATTTGTTGTATAGTATTGAAGGGCGAACAAAACGCCCCATGGGTAGCTGCTTTGGAAAGGCTGTATCCGCATGACATCCCGAATTGGAATGTTGCACAGTCTATCCATAGACATTAGACCGTCCTTTATATTCGCGGGTTCGGCGGCCATCACGTGAGACAATATCGGCATTCTCAAAAAGGTCTTGTATGAGTACTCAAAAACCACAGTCATCAAGTGCATGGGATGTGCTTCTGGCACTGATTCAAAAGGTAAACGTTCAGATATTTCTCTTCGCTTTGGGCTTTGGGATCCTTTTGATTATAGGCTTGAACATCACACCCCGAGTTGATCAAGTATTCACGAAGATCATTTGGGCTTTGCTGGCAATCTATGTAATCGCCGTTGTTGCCTATCTATACAGCCGGATGACTAAGCGACCTGCAAATTCCAGGGCCGAGATGAAGACGCTTCAACAGAAGCCCTCATCTGCGCCAACGCAACCGGCAGAACGGGAACACAATGTCTACAATGATGAAACCGTTACTACATCTCGAATCCTTGATATTCGACATCAGCTCAATCGTTCCTTCGATGATGCTCAACTCGTGGCCTTCCTGCTCGATTACTTCCCCGAGATATACGATCGCCTAGGTCGCGGTATGCTAAAGGACGAAAAGCTTACACTACTCCTCGACCACTGCCGACGAAGTGAAACTCGGTTTCAGTATCTGCTTTCATGTCTGGAACGTGCAGAAAAATGAGTGAACAACACCCAACCCCGGAAGAATTACAAACCGCTCGTGAAAAACTACTGGATCTATTTGACGATCCCGGTTTAGAGGCATTCTGTCAAACACACTTTGTGAAGGTCTCTCAGCGCTTCAGCCGGGGACTTCTACGTGATGAAAAGGCCAACCTACTAATTGATCACTGTCGTCGAGCTCCCAATGAATGGGTACGACTGAAACAACAATTGGAGAATGCGGACACGTACCAGAATCCGCCACTCTCGACTCGTGAAGCGTACCTACTAAGTCTGGTACACCAGTCGAAAGAGTGGGACAAGAAGTACGTGCCCATTTCTGGGGAGCCGCAAGGCACATATCGTAGGGATGCAGCGGAACCAGAAGGCTTTATCCCCACCAGCTTTGCCACAGTCTTTGAACGCCATTTCCCGGCCGAACAGCAGGTAGAGCGAAGCCAATTCGAGGAGATTGAAGAAGCAATCGATGTTTATCCACAGTTCATCTTACTGGGACCACCAGGGGCTGGCAAAACGACTATTCTGCGAAAGCTGCTGTACGATGCCGCAAAGGCAGCCCTGAAGGATTCAAGAAGGCCTATTCCTTTCTTCATTCGTTTGGGGAAAGATTGGACAGACAACACCGAAGATATACCCGCTCTTCTGCAAAGATTCAGTAGAACACATGGCCTACGGAGTTTACATCCATCCGAAGTATTCATGATTTTCGATGGGCTCAATGAAATTCAGCGTCAGCATCGTGAAGAACGCATGAGAGAGGTGCACGAGTGGGTGTCGACCCATAGCACGACCACTGCGTTATGCCTCAAAATAAAAAGTAACTTTGGTGGTAACGTTGCCTCAAAAGAAA
>CAZTZE010000020.1:0-69045 GCA_964618215.1 uncultured Chloroflexus sp. | reverse complement strand
GATACCTATGGTCGGATTGCCAATCCGACTTACTTCGGTTGCGGCTGGAAGCCGCATTATGGAGTATTACCAACAACATTTGCGCGATCCGCGCAATATGTAGGTCGGATTGCCAATCCGACATGCTTTGGTTGCGGCTGGAGGCCGCGTAATGAACATTTTCTGGCTTATCCTATCCCTTCTCCTCTGGGGTCTACTCCACTCCCTCCTCGCCTCGCATAGCGCCAAAAAACTGACGCAGCGGTTTTTCGGCGCGGTCGAGCGACGCTTTTACCGCCTGGCGTACAATCTCTTCACTATCATCAGTTTTGCGCCAATCCTGGCGATCTCCGCCCTCACCCCCGACCGGGCGCTGTACGCCATTCCATTTCCGTGGTTCATCCTGCCGCTGGCGGGGCAGGTATTGGCCGTGATCGCCCTGATCATCGCTTTCCGTCAAACCGATGCCTGGGAGTTCCTGGGTTTGCGCCAGTTGGTGGTACGCAAAACCGCCAGACCAGAGACTATGAGACTGGTGACTACTGGACTATATCGCTACGTGCGCCATCCGCTCTATACCGCCGGGCTGGCCTTCATCTGGTTGATGCCTTACATGACGCTCAATCTGCTGGCGATCAACATCAGCCTGACGGTTTACATCATTATCGGCGCGTACTTCGAGGAGCGCAAACTCCGCCGTGAATTTGGCGCCCAATATCTGGCCTATCAATCCCTCACACCCATGCTGATCCCCGGCCTTCGGCTGAGGCGGAACCAAAATTGAGGCGGTGCGTCTATTACTTGAATTAGGAACCCGTTTTCTCCGAGAAAACGGGTTCCTTACTGCAAGAAAAGGTATAATCTCCGACAATGACTTCAGCTTCTTACCCTCTTCCCCGGCGAACGAGCCTTTTGCCCCAAATCCTGGCTGCCCTGCTGGGCGGCGTGCTGCTCTTCCTCCTCTCGGTCGGCGCGCTCACCGGCGGTTACCAATTATGGTACTCCGGGAAAATCCTGCCCGGCGTCTCGGTCGGCGGCGTGGATATATCCGCCCTGACACCCGAAGAAGCCGCCCTGAAGCTCAATCAAAACCTGACCTATCCGTACACCGGCCGGATACTCTTCCGGGATGGCGATAAAGTCTGGGTGGCAGCCCCGGCTCAACTTGGCATGGTATTCGACCTGGGCGCCAGCCTCCAGTCCGCATATCGGATTGGACGTAGCGGCGGGTTGTTCGACAGCCTGACCTCCCAGGTCAACGCCTGGCAGAGAAACGTGAACCTCCCGCCGGTGATCCTGTTCGATGGACGTGTGGCTTACGAATATCTGCAGGCTATCGCCGCCCAGATTGACATACCGGTCGTCGAGGCCAGCCTGACTATTCAGGGGACGCAGGTCAACGATACGCCCGGACAGGTTGGCCGTTTACTGGATGTGGACGCAACCCTGGCCAACCTTATGGCGCAGTTGCAATCCTTCCAGGATGGGGAGGTGCCGCTGATCGTCGCAGCGCAGGCCCCGCAAATCCTGGACGCCAGCCCCCAGGCTGCGGCCGCCCGCCAAATTCTCAGCGCTCCGCTGGTTTTGAGCCTCGCGGATATGCAGAGCGGCGATCCCGGCCCGTGGGAGGTGAATGTCCAAGCCCTGGCGAACATGCTCCTCGTTGAGCGTGTTCCGGCCGAAGGTGGCGGCGCGCAGTATCAGCTTTCGCTGAACGCAATCGCATTGCGGCCTTTCTTGGAAGGACTGACCGCCAGCCTGGAGCGGAATCCCGAAAACGCCCGTTTCATCTTCAACGATGAAACCCGGCAATTGGATTTGTACCAGTCTGCGGTCATCGGCCGCAGTTTGGATGTGGGCGGGAGCCTCGCGGCCATTCAGCAGCAGGCATTGCAGGGCGAACATAACATACCCCTGGCGCTGATCTATACCCCGCCAGCCGTGGGGGACGACGCCACCGCCCAATCTCTGGGCATCACCGAGTTGGTCGCTGAACAAACGGCCTATTTCCGCGGTTCGAGCGCCGAGCGCATCCAAAACATCCAGATCGCCTCTGCCCGCTTCCATCGGCTGCTGGTCGCGCCGGGTGAGGTATTTTCAATGGCGGAGGCACTGGGCGATATCAGCCTGGAAAATGGCTTTGCAGAAGCTTTGATCATTTCCAATGGGCGCACGATCAAAGGCGTCGGTGGGGGAGTGTGCCAGGTCAGCACCACCCTTTTCCGCACCGCCTTTTTTGGGGGCTATCCAATTATCGAACGTCATGCGCACGCATATCGGGTCTACTATTACGAACAGAACGCCTATGGGTATGATACCAATCTGGCCGGACTGGACGCCACGGTTTTTGTCCCGCTGGTTGACTTTAAATTCACCAACGATAGACCCTACTGGCTGCTGATGGAGACTTACGTCAACGTCGGCGCGCGCCGCATCACCTGGAAATTCTATTCTACGGGCGACGGGCGCAGCGTCGAATGGTATGGCAGCGGACCTCGGGACGTTGTCCCCGCGCCCGATCCGCTCTTCCAGGAAAATTCTGACTTCGAGCCGGGTGAAATAAAACAGGTGGACTGGTCGGCGGATGGCGCGAACGTCACCGTCACCCGCCTGGTCCAGCGTGCGGGTCAAGTATTGTACAATGACACCTTCACCACCCACTACAAAGCCTGGCAGGCGATCTGCGAGTACGGGCCGGGTACCGAAAACCCGCAGTCGCTGGCGCAGGAGAAGGGTTTGTGCCAGTAGTAGACGCACCAGGACCCCGTTTTCTCCGAGAAAACGGGGTCCTGGCAACGACTCTCTGGGAATCTCCGCGATAGACCACCACATTTGCTGATAAGGCGTAGGACAAATTGCCAATTTGTCCCACATTTGCTGGTAAGGTGTAGGACAAATTGCCAATTTGTCCCACATTTGCCGCCGAATCACGGCAATCCCAAAGAGCCCTGGCAACTCCTGAATCTTGGCAACAGTAGACGTGGTAAAATAGCCGTCTGGAATTGGAGAATATCATGCTCAGTCAAGAACTGCTTGAAATACTGCGGTGTCCAGCCTGTGTCCGTGAAAAAGACGGGCTGCTCGAGTTCTATCAGGAATCCTGGTTGATCTGCCAGGACTGCGACCGAAAATACCCGGTCGTGGAGGCTATTCCGGTCATGCTGATAGATGAAGGAGATAAGTGGGTCAAGGTAGCCGCGAAAGACCTGCCCCTGCCGCCCCCAGCGATCAAATAGCATGACGGATGAATTATCCGCCCTGTTGGCTGAATTAACCTGTGGGGATGATGCCCGTGCCGAAGCCGCCGTATCCGATTTAGCCGGGCGCGGCGACGTGATCCTGCCGGCCTTGAAGGCGTTGTTGAACTCAACGGAGGTGGATGCGCCCTGGTGGAGCATCCGCACCCTGGCGCAGATGTCCGCACCACCCTCTGACTGGCTGATCGCTGCCCTGGCCGACTCGAACAGTGAGGTGCGCCAGTGCGCTCTCCTGGCCCTCTGCCTTCACCCGGATGAGAACGCCATTCCCGCCTTGATCCGCCTGCTCGCCGACCCTGAGCCTGTCAGCGCGGAATTGGCCTCCAGCGCCCTGGCCGCGATTGGCAGCCAGGCCGTGCCGGCGCTGATCGAGTCGCTGGAGAATGGCGCGCATAAGGCGCGTCTGGAGGCGGTGCGCGCTTTGTCTGCCATCCGCGACCCGCGCGCTATCCCGAGCTTGATCGCCGCGCTCGAAGAAGATTCTTTAGCCATGCAATTCTGGGCCGAGGAAGGGCTCGAGCGCCTCGGCCTGGGAATGGTCTATCTGAAAGCTGAGTGAAAGAGTAACTGCTCAGGGGTGTCACCCTGAGGGAGCGTTCTTCCCTGCACCGAACGCAGGACGGTGTGCGACCGAAGGGTCTCCCAGCCAGCCGGAGGAGATTCTTCGCCGCTGGAAGAACACCAGCGGCTCAGAATGACAACCTGACTGAGCAGTTACGTGAAAGATAAGCATGTCCGAAAAAATATTTGATTTTAGAAATTTGAAGCGCCCCTCTGGCGGGCAGTTGATCCTCCTAGCTGTTGGCCTGCTAATGGCTGTTGCCCTGTTCATCTTCATGCGCGGCTTCGTCGCCTGTTGGCAGTTGACCTCGCTGCCGGGCATACCTCCGCCAAGCTGCGCAATTGCGGCTGTCAACCCGCGAGTGACGCCCGGCGCAAACGCGGATGGCACGCCTGTCGCGCCGGCCAGTTCATCAACCTCCATTGCCCCCCAGGTGCAATTGCCGCCACCCTGGGATGGCGCCAGCCGCGTCACGATTTTGGTCATCGGCCTGGATTATCGTGATTGGGTTGCCGGGGAAGGCCCGCCGCGCTCGGATACTATGATGCTGCTGACGATTGATCCGCTCAGCAAAACGGCTGGCATGTTATCCATCCCGCGCGATATGTGGGTGAATATCCCCGGATTTAGTTATGCCAAGATCAATACAGCCTATGCTTTGGGCGAGGCCTATAAATTGCCTGGCGGCGGTCCCGGCCTGGCGATGAAAACGGTCGAGAATTTCCTGGGTGTGTCAATTAATTATTATGCCCAAATTGATTTCAATGCTTTTGAGAAGATGATTGATGAGATTGGCGGTCTCGATCTGGAGGTCTCTGAAACGATCACGCTCGACCCGCTCGGCCAACATAATACTGTTTACGATTTACCCCCAGGTCGTTACCACTTCGATGGCCCCATGGTTCTGGCCTATTCCCGCTCGCGTGACACACAAGGCGGCGACGTTGATCGGGCGAATCGCCAGCAACAGGTCATCTTCGCGATCCGGGATAAGGTTCTTTCGCTGAATATGTTGCCGACGCTGGTCGCGAAAGCCCCGGCGCTTTATCAGGAGCTTTCCGCGGGAATCCATACCAATCTCGCGTTGGATGATGCTGTCAGACTGGGTATCCTGGGCGTGCAGATTCCTCCATCCTTTATCAAAAAGGGTGTCATTGATTACAGCATGATGACCATAGGGGTTTCTCCCGACAATCTGGATATCTTTAAGCCCATTCCCGATAAAATCCGCGAATTGCGGGATGAGGTTTTTGGTGGCAGCGCGTTAAGCCCCTTGGCAACCGGCGACCCGGCGCAGTTATTGCAGGATGAAGCCGCGCGTGTGGTCGTGCTGAATACCGGTTCGGGTATCACCGGCCTGGCCCAGAATGTGGGTGACTATCTCACTGCGCAGGGGATGAATGTGGTATTGATCGCAAATACCATTGATCACCCTGAATTCCCTATCTTCTATTATGCAGAGGGGTATACAACAGTGGTTGATTACAGCGGCAAGCCTTATGCGCTGCGTCACTTGATCTCCACGATGGGATTAGGCTCAGGCCAGATCCGGATCAAATATGACCCAAACGCTCAAGCGGATGTGATCATCTTCTTGCGCGGCGATTGGCGGCCATAAGATATTATGGCTGCTGGAACAGCAGTCTTACGCCTCCATAATAGGTATCTCCCCCGCTTGTCCGGCAATTGGGCGCACTCAGATTGGATACCGGCCGACCACCGGCAGCCAGACGAAGGCTATACCCCACCTCGGGCTGCATGACAAAATCCGCATAGCCATTTCCCAATTCCGGTTTTAGACCGGTAAAGAAATACTCCTCGCCGCCCTCCCAGGTGATAATGACTTCGGCGCCCGGGATGGGCTGCCCGGCTGCGTCCTGGATTTCGACTTGTAAAAGCCCCTCGGATAGGTTCACGTCACAAACATTTTCCTGCGCTGCCAAGACAAAGGCCGCGCCCACCGTCGGGGTCGGCGTCCGCGACGGGCGCGGGGTGGGGGTGGCGGCGGGTGTCAGCGTGCCGGTCGGCCGGATTGTTGGGGCGCGGGTCACGCTGCTCGTCTCAGCCTTTGTCCCCGTGGCGGCGGTTGTCGTTGTGTCATTGGGGATTTGCCCCCCAACGGGGGGTTGTTTCAGCGCATCTGCCAGCCGGGCCAGCGCGTAAGCAGAACCGTTCGGATCGCCAACGGAGAGAGCCTGTTGAGCCTGGAGGGTCAACGCCTGTCGCGGGTCGGCATCCCCCAGCAGCGAGAGGCGGGATTGCGCCCGCCCGAGTTCGCCGGTCGCCAGGTAGGCGGAGGCGATCATGCTGCGGTATTGGTCCTTGAAATCGGCGCGCAGCGAGGCCGGCGCGGTGTCCACATACTGGACGGGTGAGATGACCCACGCGATCAGCAGTCCGAGCGTCAAACCGATCAGCAGGCCGGTCAGCAGGTACCAGCGGCCGCGGCGCGGCTCGCGTTCGGCGCTCATGGTGAGCTGCCTCCTGAAACCGGCTGCCAGGTCTGGAGGGCAGTCGCCAGGCTCTGGAGCAGGGCCAGGTCAGATTCGGGGAAATTGGCCTGTTGAGCGTAAATTAATGCCTGTGCCGCGATCCTGGCGGGGTGCTCGCTGCCCAGCATCCCCAGTCGTCGTGCAGCCTGGTCCAAATTCTGGTCGGCATGGAAAACCTCGGCTGCCATCAGCACGTAGTCGCGGCGAAAATCGGCGCGCAAGGTGTCGGGCGTGGTATTGGTATATTCGACCGGGCTGATCACCCAGCCATATACCAGGCCGGCGGCCAGCCCGAGGGCGATCATGATAAAGAACTTCTGCCAGCGCGACATGGGGTTATTTTGCCATAGGTGTGCTGATATGAGTAGGGTCGTGATCTGAGGTGTGAGACACGGATTACCGACGGAATCCATGAAAGAGTCCACATCCCAAAAGAGCATACAAATATCCGGGCAGGTTTACCGGCGGCACCCAGAGTCACTTCCTTACCGCTGCTTCCTCTCGGACCTGACGGGGTTCGCAAGGCTCTGCCGCGCCGGGCCCACCCGGACGCATGAAGCATAATCGAATAGAATGGTTGTGTCAATGTTTCGGTTTTTCCTCGTTACGCCATGAAAATCCGAACCCCTAAGGGAACATAAGAAGGCCATATCTGTCCCTTTGGGAAACACCGTGACTCACTGCCATATTTGGCAGCAAAGCGTGGGACAAATTGCCAATTTGTCCTACATTTGCCATGATAAGTCTCATGATATAATTTTAGACAAGCAATCATCTTCTGTGCATCAACGGAGGCCAAATGGAAATCACGACCCAAAATTTCAAGCATTGTGATTTGATCAGCGTGAAAGGGCGCGTGGATAGTTACACCGCTCCCCAACTGAACGAGGCCATCGAAGCTGTCACTAAGGCGGGCGGCTACAAGATCGTGCTCGACTTGAGTGGATTGGATTACATGTCCAGCGCCGGATTCCGTACCCTGCTCGTCGGCCAGAAGAACTGCAAGCGTTATAATCGCGGTGAGATCGTGTTAGCTGCCGTGCCAAAGCGGATTTACGAGGCGATCGAGCTGACCGGTTTCACCCCTCTCTTCAAAATCTTCGAAGATGTCACCACCGCCGTCGGAAGTTTCTAGATCACCGTAGAACGCGGACTTTTCGAGGCCGCCTCCTGTCTTCTGGGCGCGAGGCGGCCTCTGCCTGTTCAGATGCGTACAGCTATTTTCCCGGCCAGGTATAAAAACCTGGAGAATATGCGCCAGTTCGCCGCCCAGGCGGCAAAAGACGCCGGTATGGAGGATGCCGAAGTCCATGCGGTGGAATTGGCTATTGACGAGGCCTGCTCGAACATCATCGAACATGCCTATGAATCGGATATGGGGGGCGAGATCGAATGTACCTGCACTGGCGCAGACGACTGTTTGACCGTCATCCTGCGCGATCATGGTAAACCCTTCGATCTTTCCATCGTCACGGAACCGGACCTGTCAACCGGGTTGGAGCAGCGGCCGCTCGGCGGACTGGGCGTTTACCTGATGCGCCAGCTCATGGACGAGGTGCGCTTCGAGGCGCTCGGCGAGGCGGGCAACCTGCTGACCATGGTCAAATATAAGGGGCGAAAATGAGCACGCGTTCGTCTGCTCAGAAGCTTACGCCCTGGAAGCAGATCGTCCGTCTTGGCGAACAATTGCTGGAGACGAGTTCGCTCGCCGGGCAGCGCGACCGGCTCGTCAGCGCGGCCGAGACGCTCTTCGGTGGGCAGGCGGATCTCTGGCTGGACGAGAGCCTGTTCCGCCTCCCCGGGCTGAATCAAGACCCGCTCTTTCCTCCCCAACCACCGGACGAATTCATGCGCCGCGCCTACGAAGCGGGTGAGCCTTGCTGCCAGGATGACTCGCCTGCCACAGCCGCAGCGGTTCCGTTGCAGCATAAAAACCTGCTCTTGGGCGTTTTGCGCCTCGAACGGCCTGGCGGCCCGCCATTCCGCAAAGCCGAGCTGGAGCTGCTGGATGGCTTTGCCGGTCACGCCGCGCTGGCCCTGACCACCGCGCACCGCATCGCTGTGGAGCAATGGCGCATCAAACAGTTGACTCTGGTGCGCAAGGTCGGCGCGCAGATCGCCAACGTGTCTGACGTGGACGAGTTGGCGCGCCGGGTGAGCGGCCTGATCCAGAAGACCTTCAAGGTTTATTTTGTGGCCGTATTCACCTGCGAGGCCGGCCAGGAGCGGCTGCGCTTCCGCTCGAGCGCCGGGCCGGCCGGTCGTTGCGGCAAGCGGCGGAATCCGCCCGTGACAACGAATTCGGTGCTCGAAGTGAAGTTCGGGGAAGGTTTGATCGGGGCTGTCGCCCAGAGCGGGGAGGAGATCGTCAGCAACGATGTCCGCGCCGAGCCGCGTTTCCGTTTCATCGAAAGGTTGCCGGAGACGCTCTCGGAGGTCGTCCTGCCGCTCAAGATCGAAGACCGGGTACTGGGCGTGCTGGATATCCAAAGCGACCGGCTGAACGCATTCCATCCTAATGACCTGCTCGTCCTGCGAGCGCTGGCCGATAACATTGCCATCGCCTTCGACGGCGCCCGCCTCTACAGCGCGCTGCAAAAACGCGCCGAGCAACTCTCGCTGGCCTCCGAAGTCGGCGCGGACATCACCTCTATTCTCGATCTCGACGAACTGCTGGATCGGGTGGTGACGCTGATCCAGGATCGGCTGAGGTATCCTTACGTTCACCTGTTCACCGTCCACCCGAACCGGCGGCAGATCATCTACGAGGCTGGAAAAGGGGAAAGAAGCCAGGCGCTCAAGGGATACGTACTCGATCTGGATGACGCCGAAGGCATCCTCCCCTGGGTGGCGCGTGAGGGCCAGACCATTGTCGCGAATGATGTCAGCCTGGAACCGCGCTATCGCCCCTCGCCGTTCCCGCCCGAGGATACGCGAGCCGAGATGGCTATTCCGCTGGTCTATAACAACCGGGTGGTCGGCGTGCTCGACCTGCAGAGTGACCGCGCCAACGTCTTCACCGAAGAAGATCGCTTTCTCTTCGAGACCCTCGCCGATAACATTGCCGTGGCTCTCCACAACGCCGACCTGTACCGCTCCGAGCGCTGGCGGCGCCAGGTGGCGGATAGCCTGCGCGAAGTGACCGGCCTGCTCTCGGCCAACGTCAGCGTGGACGATGTCCTGGATGCCACCCTGCGCGAATTGGAACGCAACCTGCCAAGCGACGTTCTGGCGATCTGGCTGTTGGATGGGGACGAGTTGTACCTGGCGCACATTCACGGGGCTGACCCGCTGGAAGTGGAAGATGCCAGGAACCGCTGGCCGGAGGCGAGTCTCTTCCTGGCGGGCAGCCTTTCGGCCGGTCAGCCGACCATTCGCAAGCCGACCGATCCGATTGGCCCAATTGGCGCAGCCTGCGGTTTCGCCGCCGACTATTCCTCGATCGCGGCTGCGCTGCGCCTTGGCGACCAGCCGCTGGGCGTGTTGACCCTTGCCCATCACACCCCGCGCCGCTATGGGCACGAGGCGCAAGCCGTGACGGCCACTTTCGCCAATTACGCCGCCGTAGCCATCCAGAACGCCCGCTTGTACGACTCGGCGCAGGAACAGGCCTACGCCTCGGCGGCCCTGTTACAGGTCGCGCAGACGGTGGCGAATTCGAACAACCTGGATGAGATCCTGGCTTCCATTGTGCGCATCACGCCCATCCTGGTGGGCGTCAAAGCCTGCGGCGTCTACCTGTGGGAGGCGCAGGCTTTCCGGTCAGTGCAGGCCTATGGCTTCCCGGAAGATGTTCGACCGGTGCTGGAAAAGGCGGCTTTCGCTCCTGGCGAGTTCCCCCTGCTGGATACTGTCCGCGAGCGCGGCCAGACCGCCATTGGCCTGCTCGAACCTTCCATCCCGGAAGACTGGCTGGATACAGAACTGGCCCTCTCCGAGGAAGATACATATTATTTTCTCCAGAGCGGCGAGCGGCTGCTGATCGGCTTTCCCTTGATGATCAAGGGCGACCTGTACGGCGCGCTGCTGGTCGAGGAGACCTCCGAGGCGTTCCGTTTCAGGCCAAAGCGCATCGAGATCATCACCAGCATCGCCCAGCAGGTGGCGCTCAGCATCCAGAACGAACACCTCCAGCGCGAGATGGTGGCGCGCGAACGCCTGGAACACGAGATTCATTTAGCCCGCCAAATCCAGCAGACCTTCCTGCCCGAACGTTTGCCAGAGTACCCGGACTGGGAACTGGCAGCCCTGTGGAAGACGGCCCACCAGGTGGGCGGCGACTTTTACGACGTGATCGAATTGCCAGACAAGCAGCTTGGCCTGTTCATTGCGGATGTCTCGGATAAGGGCATCCCGGCCGCCCTGTTCATGGCCCTCACCCGCACCCTGGTCCGGGCGGCGGTTTCGGAGACATCTTCCCCGGCTGAGGCTTTGCAGCGGGTCAACAATCTCATCATCCCGGATAACCAGCAGGAGATGTTCGTCACCGCGGTCTATGCTGTCCTCTCCATGGAGACCGGCGAACTCACCTACGCCAACGCCGGTCACAATCCGCCGCTGTGGATGCGTAACCGGCGCGGCGAGATCGAGTCCCTTGCGCGCACCGGAATGGCGCTCGGCGTGGTCGAGGGGACGTTGATCGAGGAGCGGAGGATCCAGCTCGAGCCGGACGATAATCTGTTGCTTTACACGGATGGCCTGACGGAAGCCTTCTCGCCGCAGGAGGAGCAATTTGGCGTGGAGCGCCTGCACCAACTTATTCAGGCGAACTTGACCCTCACTGCGCATGAACTTTTGGGCGCAATTGAAGCCGCGGTTAATACCCACATGGGCTTGCTTCCCCCTGATGACGATCTGACCATGTTGGCTTTACGGCGCAAGGTTTCGACAGTTTTTTAGTTTCATTCGCGCCATTAGCCTACATCGTACCCGAAGGGTATTCGCGGCAGATGAAAACGGAGTGCAACATCTCCTGATGTTGCACCGTCGGGTTCACAGGGGATTGCCGTGTTGCGGCGGTATGTGTAGGACAAATTGTCAATTTGTCCCTACTGGGAGTCGGGCTCATTGGGATTTGCCGTGATTCAGCGGCAAATGTAGAACAAATTGTCAATTTGTTCCTACTGGGAGTCGGGCTCATAGGGATTTGCCGTGTTGCGGCGGTATGTGTAGGACAAACTGCCAATTTGTCCCTACTGGGAGTCGGGCTCATTGGGATTTGCCGTGATTCAGCGGCAAATGTAGGACAAATTGCCAATTTGTCCGTACAGGGGTGTCGTGAAATTCACTAAACCGTGCCTCATGGTATAATGTCGCCGGTAAAACCCCTTGCGAGGAGCATCACTTGGCTTTCAACCCCTTAAACTGGCTGCTAGGCCTTTTTTCATTAGACATCGGCATTGATCTGGGGACCGCAAATACCCTCGTTAATGTTCGCGGGAAAGGAATTGTCATCAACGAACCCTCCTGGGTCGCGATAGACAAGCGATCCCGCCAGCCGTTGGCGATAGGTTTGGAGGCCAGGGAAATGGTGGGCAGGACCTCCGGTGCAATAGTAGTCGTGCGACCCTTGCATGACGGCGTGATCTCGGAGTTTGAAATCACCGAAGCCATGCTGGAGTATTTTATCGGTAAAGTGCATGAGCAGACTGTAGTACCTTTGCCGCGGCCGCGCGTGGTGATTGGCATCCCTTGCGGAGTGACCGAAGTGGAAAAACGCGCCGTCTATGACGCTGCTATGTCGTCTGGGGCGCGCGAAACCTTCCTGATCGAAGAACCGGTTGCCGCCGCATTGGGCGCGGGACTGCCGATTGGGGAAGTGCGCGGCAGCATGATCGTGGATATCGGCGGCGGCACGACCGAAGTGGCGGTCATGGCGATGGGAGGGGTGATCGTCTCCAGGTCCTTGCGCGTGGCCGGGGATGAGATGGATGAAGAGATTGTCCAGTTCGTCCGCAACAAGTACAACCTGCTCATTGGTGAACGCATCGCCGAACAGGTCAAGTGGAATATCGGCTCGGCTTTTCCGCTTCCGGTGGAAAAGACCGCGGAAGTGCGCGGCCGCAACCTGGTTACCGGCTTGCCCGAATCGATTGAAATATCCTCGGTTGAAGTGCGCGAGGCGCTCTCGGCTTCAACGCAAGTCATCGTGAATACGATAAAAGATGCGCTCGATGAAGTTCCACCCGAGATCGTGGCTGATTTAATGGATAATGGAATTTGTTTGGCGGGCGGTGGCTCGCTCCTATTGGGACTGGCTGAACGCCTTAGCGACGAATTGAACCTCCGCGTTTGGGTAGCCGAAGATCCACTGACCTGCGTCGCGCGCGGCGCGGGTATGGTGCTCGAGGATTTCCCAGGCATGAGCCGTTATCTGGTTGGTCTGGAGCGCGGTAGCACGCGTCATTCGTAAGCGCGTGACCGCGTCAACCTGGCGCGGTGTTCGTGAGACAACTTCAAATAAGATGAAACAATCCTTTCCACGCTCATTGCAAACGATCGTCATCGTCGTAGTGACTTTCGGTCTGTTGGCGCTTGCCTTGGGCGGATATTTTTCCCCATTGAGCAATTCAGTTAGCCAATCTGTTGTCGGGGCGCAAACCTGGGTTTCCAGCCGCTACCTGGCCGTGGTTGACTTCCTCAGCGTGCCGAGGGATGTGGCTACAATGCGCCAACGGAATGCCGAATTGGAAGCAGAGGTTGCCCGTTTGCAGACCCAGGTCATCGAGCTTCAACAGCAGGTGACAGAGACGCAAATCCTTTCCGCGCTGGTGGATTTTGCCCGCGCCAACCCGGAAAACACCTACAAGGCGGCAACCGTCATCGGGCGCGACCCCAGCCCATTCCTTCGTTATGTCATTATCAACATCGGCTCGAACGACGGCATTCGCCGGGGCATGCCGGTCGTCACGAACCAGGGCCTGGTCGGGCGCGTGGACGCGGTTACTGCCAGTGCGTCCCGCCTCCAATTGATCACCGACCCGGCCTCAGCGGTCAACGTTAGTTTGAAAAATTCAAAGACCGAGGCACTGTTGGTTGGTTCCATCACCGGCGACCTTTCACTGGATATGATCTCCCAGGATGTGACCGTTCAACCCGGCGATGTCGTTTTGACCTCTGGTTTGGGCGGCGGTTATCCTCCCAATCTACTGGTCGGACAGGTGGTCAGCGTCCGCAAATTGGATTACGAGCTTTTCCAGCAGGCCGCCATCCAGCCGCTTGTGGATTACAATCAGCTCCAGTTCGTCCTGGTGATCACGAACTTTAAAGCGGTGGATATTGCGCCTCTCATCCCTACGCCGGCTCCTTGAACTATGGCGACTTTGGTTGCAATTCCTACTTTACTCATCGCGTTGATGCTCCAAAGCGCGGTGATCAGCCGGATCAATCTTCTACATGGAAGCGCAGATCTGGTCCTGGTTATCCTGGCTGCCTGGGCTTTGCAGGGGCGTATCAAAAATGCCTGGCAGTGGGCTTTGGCAGCCGGCGCGTTGGTCGGCTATGTCTCCGGCTTGCCCTGGTTCGTTCCGCTGGCTGGTTATTTGCTCGTCGTCGGGGTTGCGCGCCTCTTACAGCGACGCGTTTGGCAGGCGCCGCTCTTGGCGATGTTTACAGTTAGTTTTGTCGGCACCTTGTTTATGCACTTATTCTCACTTATCACCCTTCGCCTTTCGGGTAATCCCTTGCCATTCGGAGATTCTCTGAGCCTGATCACCCTGCCAAGCATCCTGCTCAATCTATTCCTGGCGATCCCGGTTTATTCCCTGCTCAAAGACCTGGCCGGATGGCTCTATCCGCTGGAAGTGGAAGCATGACCAGGACGACAACCCCTTTACGCTTCCAGGGCGGGCGTTTCCTGACGATCTATATTGTCATCGGCCTGGTGTTCGCGGTTTTCCTCAGCCGCCTCTTCAATTTGCAAATCTTGCAAGGCGCGGACTGGAAGGCTCAGTCGGAAAAGAACCGCACGCGGCAGGTCAGCCTTCCGCCCGCGCGCGGGATTATCTATGACCGCAACGGTATTGTGCTGGCGCGCAATGTCGCCTCGTACAACATTGTCATTGCCCCGGCCTATCTACCCGATGACGAATCCGATATCCAGCGCATTTATCGAGAACTCTCGCAGCTTAGCGGCGTGCCGGTCAATCAAGGCACGCTGGAAGAAGCCAAACTGATCTCCCCCTGTACACCCGGGCCAGGTATCACGCAACTGGTTGCTCTGGGTGAATCGCTGGCGCCCTACGACCAGGTCAAGATATCCTGCAACGTCAGCGAGGAAACCGCTCTAACCGTCCGCGAACGCGCAATGGAATGGCCGGGTGTAAGCATTGAGATCGAGCCGGTGCGCGATTATACGACCGGTTCGTTGACCGCGAATCTGGTTGGTTTTTTGGGGCCGATACCGGCCATCCTGGAACAGGATTATCGCGACCAGGGCTTCAGGCCGGGCCGCGACAAGGTCGGCTACGCCGGCGTCGAGGCCTCGCTGGATAGCATCCTGATCGGTACACCTGGCAAGCGCGTCATCGAGGTGGATGTGGCCGGAAAGGAACTCGGCAATCTGCAGCCTCCGGTCGCGCCGGTTGCGGGCGACAACGTGATGCTGACCATTGATACCCGCCTGCAGGCCGCAGCCCAGGCAGCATTGGTGGGTGAGATCGATTACTGGAATACCGTTGTTTACGGGGAGATTCGTATCTCCAGCGGGGTGGTCATTGCCATGAACCCGAAGACCGGCGAGATCCTGGCGATGGTCTCCTACCCGACGTATGAGAACAATCGTATGGCGCGCTTCATTCCGACTTATTACTATCAGCAACTTAGCCAGGATCCACGCCACCCATTGCTGAATACGGCGATATCGGCTACATATCCTCCAGGGTCGGCATTCAAACTATCTACGGCTACCGGCGCGCTGAACGAGGGTGTGGTGACTTTGGATCAGATCATTGATGCACCCGGAAAACTTACCCTGGTTGAAAAATTTTCTCCTACTGACCCCGGTAACGAACGTGACTATGTAGACTGGAACGAGGCGGGTTTTGGGAAAATAGATTTCTTACATTGCATTGCTTTTTCGAGCAACGTCTGCTTCTACAAACTCGGCGGCGGGTATAAGGATGAAATCCCGGAGGGGTTGGGTATTCTACGTCTGAAACAATATGCGCGTGCCATCGGCTATGACCAGCCCTCGGGCGTGGAATTGTTTGGTGAAGCCTCCGGCCTGATCCCCGACCCGACCTGGAAGCGCATCAACAAAGGCGAGAACTGGTCGACCGGTGATACCTATATTGCCAGCGTGGGGCAGGGGTATGTCGCCTCCACGCCGATCCAGGTCTTGATGTCGGCCGCCACCATTGCCAATAACGGCAAGCTGATGCAGCCGACGATTATCAAAGCCATTCTTGACGGGGATGGCAACATACTGCCGATGTGGCGTGATGAACAGATCAATTTTTATTCTTCACCAGTTTCAGGCAGTTGGCAGATGTCTCCTTTCCAGCCCCACGCGCGCTGGGATATTACCACCGATCCGATCATAAAGGATTACCGCTGCGAGGGTGGTTATTGTAGCGAGACCGGCCTGATGAAGACGGTCCAACCCTGGGTGGTCAGCAAAATCCAGGAAGGGATGCGCCTGGCAGTCACAGACGCGCGCGGCACGCTCCACCGGGATACTTCCTTCCTGAACTACCCAATTGCCGTGGCGGGTAAGACAGGTTCAGCCGAGTATTGCGACGATGTGGCCCTGGCGCAGAACCGCTGCAAGTTCGGTTTGTGGCCGGTACATTCGTGGACGGTGGCTTACGCGCCCTATGATGATCCAGAAATCGTCATCGTCGCTTTTGCCTATAACGGTGGTGAGGGCGCCAGCGTGGCCGCTCCGATCATCAAATTGGTTATGGATGCCTACTTCGAGATCAAAGCCATTAATATCGCTCAGGGCCTCAGCGGGGGACAGCAGCCTTGAGGCTGACTTGAAAATGCGGAATGCGATTTGCCGGAGTGGGCAGTGAAGATGTATAATCACGGCCATATATGAGCACGGTACCTTCGCTGATAGATATCAAAGGCATTCGGGATGGCTTGCTGGTCAAGCTGGGCGATGCAGCCTGGGCAAATCTGCAGGTCGAGCTGATCAATGCCATAGACGAACGGCGCGCTTTCTTCAAAGGCGCGCGTTTGGTGTTGGATGTGGGCGGGCAGGTTTTACATGTCGCCGAATTGGTTGCGCTGCGTGAAATGCTTTCTGAGCGCGGTATCTTCCTTTGGGCGGTCTTGAGCAGCTCCTCGGCCACTGAGCAAACCGCGCAAAACCTCGGACTGGCGACCCGCATCTCGAAACCGCGACCAAGCCAGGTCCAGCATGCTCCGGATGCCGAAGGCCTAACGGCAGTTATGGACGCAATCGCTCTCTGGCTGCCACGTACGCTCCGTTCCGGCACACTGGTCGAATTTCCCGGTCATGTGACCGTGATGGGGGATGTCAACCCGGGCGCGGAAATCGTGGCGAGCGGCAGTATCGTCGTCTGGGGGCGGCTGCGGGGCGTCGTCCACGCTGGCGCGCAGGGTGATCTGAATGCAGTGATATGTGCATTGGAACTCACGCCAACTCAACTGCGTATAGCCGGTGAGATCGCGGTATCACCAAAACGAAAAGGTAAGGTTCAACCAGAGATTGCCCGTCTGAAGGGTGGAATTCTCGTCGCTGAACCCTGGCAGGCATAAAGAAAAATAGGATGAAGAGATGACAGCAAAGGTGCTGACGATAGCTTCTGGAAAGGGCGGTGTCGGCAAGACGACGGCCGTCGCCAATATTGGCGTGGCGCTGGCCGCTAAAGGGCAAAAGGTAGTTTGCGTGGACGGCGACATTGGCCTGCGTAACCTGGACGTGGTGATGGGTCTGGAAAACCGCATCGTTTACGATCTGGTGGATGTGGTCGAGGGACGTTGCCGCTTGCGTCAGGCAATGATCCGCGATAAACGCCTCCCCGAACTGTATTTGATCCCGGCCGCGCAGACCCGTGATAAAAGCGCCGTCTCGCCGAGCGATATGGTTCGTATCTGCAACGAGCTGCGCCCGGAGTGTGACTGGGTGCTAATCGATTCCCCGGCTGGCATTGAACGTGGTTTTCACAATGCTATCGCCGGGGCAGACAAAATCATCGTGATTACCAATCCCGAGATATCGGCGGTGAGGGATGCCGATCGGGTGATCGGCTTGGTGGAGGCGGAGGAAAAAGGCCCGCCAGAACTCATCCTTAACCGCTTGAATTCAGCCATGGTAAAGCGCGGCAATATGATCTCAGTGGAGGATGTACTCGACCTGCTGGCGATCAAGTTGCTTGGGATTGTCCCGGAAGATGAAAATGTTATCGTGGCTTCAAATAAGGGTACACCGCTGGCGATGAATGCAAAGAGCAAAGCCGGGCTGGCCTTTCAAAATATCGCCAGTCGCTTGATGGGCGAGGAGGTGCCCCTCCTTGACTTCGATTCCCAGGGATTATGGCAGCGCCTTCTGGGGAGGAAATGAGATGAACATAGTTGACCGTATGTTTGGACGGAAAAAAAGCGCCAGCAGCGCCAAGGAGCGCCTGCAGCTTGTCCTGATCCACGATCGCACCGACCTGACGCCGGCGCAGTTGGAAGCGCTCAAGGACGACTTGATCGAGACCATCTCGCGCCATGTGGATATTGATTCCGCGGCGGTGAACATCAGCGTAGCCCAGGATGGGCGTTCTCAGCGCCTGGTGGCGGATATCCCCCTGCGCAGCGCAACCCGCCGGCGTTTACGATAGACTATCATGTCACGTAGTGAATTTTGGCGGCATTTCGATTTCTGGCTGCTGGGTGCAGTCATCCTGGCCAGCGCCTTTGGCGTTGCCATGATCCGCTCGGCAATCGCCGGTAATGAGAGCCTCCTGCCGCAAATCAACCGGCAGATCCTGTATGCCAGCCTCGGGCTGCTTGTCATCCTGATTGCGACAGTCCTGGATTATCGCTACTGGTCGTCTCTAAGCCGGGTGCTCTATTTCGTGACGATGCTTTTCCTGGTCATTCTTTTTATTTCGGGCATTGCCCGTTTTGGCGCGGCGCGTTGGTTCGAGGTTGGCGCGATATTGATCCAACCGGCTGAAGTTGCCAAGCTGGCGATCATCATCGCCCTTGCGGATTACTTTGCTCGCAGTCAAGATGCGCCGCGAGACTGGTTTTGGATCGCCAAGAGCCTGCTTATCGCTTTGGGTCTGATGATCTGGATCCTCTTACAACCCAACCTGAGTACGACCATCGTTATCATGGTCATCTGGGCGGCTATGGTCTGGGTGAACGGATTGCAGATCAAACACTTGGCGGCGATTATCGCGACGGGCTTGGGCGCCGTGATCATCGGCTTTCCGTTCCTCCAGGGTTACCAGCAAGAGCGCGTCCTCACTTTCTTCTTTCCTGATCCAAACGCCCGTCACGGTGCAACTTATAACGTGCTGCAAGCCTTGACCGCGATTGGTTCCGGCGGGTGGTTCGGCGAGGGTTATGGTCAAGGATCGCAGACCCAGTTGCGGTTCATGAAGGTGCGCCACACCGACTTTATCTTATCGGTCATCAGCGAGGAATTTGGCCTGATCGGCGCGGTGCTGACCATCGCGCTGCTGGTTTTTATTATCTACCGCTGTTTGCGCGCCGCACGACTGGCGCGGGATACTTTCGGTTCGATGCTGGCTTACGGCGTTGCGATCTTGATCTTCTTTCAAGCCTCGGTGAACATTGCCGTCAACCTGAATCTAATCCCTGTCACGGGTTTACCCCTCCCGTTCATCAGTTATGGCGGCAGCGGGTTGCTTTCTCTGATGTTGGGAATTGGTCTGGTGGAGAGCGTGGTCGTGCGCCACAAGCCGCTGGAATTCTGAACGTACTGCGCATCACTCATCACGCTTTATCGGAGGCTTTTCTTGATTTCTAAACCTGTCCGTGTGCGTTTCGCCCCTTCTCCAACCGGCCGCATGCACCTCGGCAGCGCCCGCACCGCGCTCTACGATTACCTGCTGGCGCGGCGCACCGGCGGGACTTTCATCCTGCGCATCGAGGATACGGATACCAAACGCACCGTCCCCGGCTCGGAGCGGGAATTGGTGGATGGCCTGCGCTGGATGGGCATCGAATATGATGAAGGTCCGGATATCGGCGGCCCGTGCGGCCCGTACCGTCAGTCGGAGCGGCGCGAGATTTATCACTCGCACGCTTGGGAACTGGTCGGGAAGGGCGCGGCCTATCCGTGTTTTTGCGCGGCAGACAGGCTGGAGAAAGTCCGCCAGGAACGCCAGAAACAAAAATTGAATAGCGGTTACGACGGTTTCTGCCGGAATCTCGACCCGGATGAGGTCCGCCGCCGCGCGGCAAATGGCGAGCGGCATGTCATCCGCTTCATGTCGCCGCGCGCCGGCGCGACAAGCGCAGTGGATTTGCTGCGCGGCCCCATTGCCGTCCCGAATGAAATGATAGATGATTACGTGCTGCTCAAATCGGATGGCCTGCCCACCTATCACCTCGCCGCGATGGTGGACGACCATCTGATGGGCATCAGCCACGTCATTCGCGGGGCGGAGTGGCTTTCCACTTTCCCGCTTCATGCGCTCATCGTGCGTGCTTTTGGCTGGCAGGAGCCGGTCTGGATTCACCTCTCAGTCTTCCTCAAACCTTCCGGCAAAGGCAAAATGAGCAAGCGCGATACGGCCATTGCAATGGATAGCGGCTACTCGATTTACGTCGGCGATTTGAAGGAACTTGGCTATGTCCCCGAGGGCGTGCTGAACTGGATCGCGCTGATGGGCTGGGGCGTTTCGGAAGATGACGTGATGACGCTCGAGCAGATGGTCGAACGCTTCGACATCCAGCACCTGAACCCCGCGCCAGCCGCGATAAACTTTAGCAAACTCGACCATTTCAGCGGGACGCACATCCGGTTGCTGGCGACGAAAGAAGTGGCGCGGCGTATCAAACCTTATTTCAAGTCTGCTGATGACGCCACGCTGCTGAAAATTGTCCCGCTCATCCGCGAGCGACTGGTCACGCTGGATGAAGCCCCGCAATGGGCCGAATTCTTCTTCAGGGAAAATGTTTCACCCAAACCGGAAGAACTGGTCGGCAAGAAGATGACGCCGGCCGAGTCGGCCTCAGTTTTACGCAAGTGTCTGCAAGTTCTGGAAGGGCTGGTGGAGATAACGCCGGAGGCTGTCGAGCCGCCGCTGCGCGCGCTGGTGGAGGAGCTTGGCTTGAGCGCCGGGCAGATATTTGGCATCCTGCGCGTAGCCATTACCGGACAAACCGTCAGCCCGCCGTTGTTCGAGAGTATGGAAATTGTGGGGAAGGAGAAGGTGCTGGAGAGGGTGAGGGAAGCAATCGAGATGCTGGAGAAGATGGGATAATTTACAGGTGTATATCGTGGTATACTGATATACGAGAAAAGGAAAAACCGATGAAAGCCATCTCCCTGCGAATAGAACCCGATCAATACAAGCGGCTGCGCTTTTTGTCCTTTACCGCAGAAAAGCCGGTATCCGAGATGATCCGTGATGCGATTGATTCTTATCTTCGCGCCCATCAGCAGCCCAAGCCGGGGCAGGAGTGGTTCTGGTCTGAAGCCTGGCAAGCAGCAGAGCGGGAGGCAGAAGCAGATCTTCAGGCTGGCAATATCGAAACCTTCGATAATGACGCCGATTTTCTGGCGAGTCTAAAGTAGCCCGTCATGCGCCACATTAAAACCAGGCGTTTTATCAAGGCATTCGAGGCGCTGCCCTTACAAATCCAGGAGCAAGCCCGCAAAGCGTTTGCCCTGTTTTGCGAGGATCAATCTCACCCAGGGCTGAACATCGAGCGCATCGAAGGCTATCCGGGCATCTGGTCGGGGCGGATCAGCCAAAAATACCGCTGGACATTTCACTTCGAAGCCGACCCCGCGACGGGTGGGCGGATTTGCGTTCACCGGGTGATCGGCGCGCATGACGAGGTTTACCGAAATCCATAAGCAAATACAGAGTACTGCGTAAATATCTGAACCAAAATCCCATGAAATGCGAGCAATTCAATAGTAGCAAGTTCAGGGATTTTTGCAAGAAGCAGTAAAATCGCCCTGCCTGGTCGCTCCTATATTTCTCATACCTGCTTCTTCTCGATCTTCGCCCAACTATCCTTGAGCGTCACCGTGCGATTGAAAACCAATTTCTCTGGCGTGGAATCCAGATCCACGCAGAAGTAGCCAGTGCGTTCGAACTGGAATTTATCGCCGGGTGTGGCGTCAGCGAAAGATGGCTCGAAGAAGCAATCCGCCAGCACTTCGAGCGAGTGGGGGTTGATGATGGAATTGATATCATCGCCCACATCTGGATTCTCGACGGTGAACAACCGGTCATAGAGCCGCACTTCGGCTTTCACGGCGTGCTGCGCCGAGACCCAGTGGATGGTGGACTTGACCTTGCGCCCGTCGGGCGCGTCGCCGCCGCGCGTCGCCGGGTCGTATGTGCAATGCACCTCGGTCACCGCGCCCGTTACCGGGTCCCGCGAGAAGCCGGTGCATTTGACCAGGTAGGCATAGCGCAGGCGCACCTCGTTGCCGGGGTATAACCTGAAATATTTGGGCGGCGGCGTCTCGCGGAAATCGTCCTGTTCGATGTACAGCACTTTCGAGAAGGGAACCTTGCGCGTCCCAGCGGATGGGTCTTCGGGGTTGTTGACCGCCTCTATCTCCTCGACCTGGCCGTCGGGATAGTTGTCAATCACCAGTTTGAGCGGTCTCAGGACGGCCATGCGGCGCGGCGAGCGCTTGTTCAGGTCGTCGCGGATGCAGGCTTCGAATTGCCCCATATCCACCCAGCTATCATTGTTGGTCTCGCCAATGGCGGCGATGAAAGTCCGGATGGCTTCCGGCGTGACGCCGCGCCGCCGCAGGCCGCGCAGGGTGGTGAGACGCGGGTCGTCCCAGCCGCGCACCACGCCGGTCTCCACCAGCTTGCGCAGTTTGCGCTTGCTCATCATGGCGTAGGTCAGGTTGAGGCGCGAGAACTCGATCTGGCGCGACCTGAATTCATCCAGTTGCTCCAGGAACCACTCGTAGAGCGGACGGTGGATGATGTACTCCTGCGAGCAGAGCGAATGGGTGATGCCCTCCATCGAGTCGTTCTGGCCGTGCGACCAATCGTACGTCGGGTAGATGCACCACTTGTCGCCGGTGCGGTGGTGGGGGACGCGCAGGATGCGGTACATGACCGGGTCGCGCATGACGATGTTGGGATGCGCCATGTCAATCTTGGCGCGCAGGACGCGCCTGCCCTCGGGGAATTCGCCGTTCTTCATCCGCTCCAGCAGGTCGAGATTCTCTTCCACCGAGCGGTTGCGGTAGGGGGACTCGATGCCAGGTTTCAAAGCCGATTCGGTCTGGCTCCACTTCGTGCCGCGCGGCAGCGTGCCGCGGCTGGCGCTCATCTCCTCCGGCGACTGGTCGTCCACGTAGGCCAGTCCCTTTTCGACCAGGCGGATGGCCCATTCGTAGAGTCGGTCGAAGTAATCCGAGGCGAAGGTCACTTTGACCCACTGGATGCCCAGCCAGCAGGCGTCATCTTCGATGGCCTCGACGAACTCGGTCTCTTCCTTGGTCGGGTTGGTATCGTCGAAGCGCAGGATCAACTCGCCGCCGAATTCTTTGGCGGTGTTGTAGTCAATCAGGAAGGCCTTGACGTGGCCGATGTGTAAATAACCATTTGGCTCCGGGGGCAGGCGGGTGCGGACATAGTTGAAGCGCCCGGTGCGCAGGTCTTCGGCGACGGCTGCGCTGATGAAATTGGTGGATGGAATGGAATCGCTTGGCGTCATGCTGGCATCCTCTTTTTCACGGGTCTATTTTTCTGATTATAACGGGTCTTGGAATTTGGGGGGTGGAATTTCCCTACCCGGCTGGGCAAGGGCGTGGTAAAATACCGTCTGCTCATGTTGGGGGCTCGTCTAATGGTAGGACAACTGACTCTGGATCAGTTTGTAGAGGTTCGAATCCTTTGCCCCCAGCCTGATATATGGCGGTACACCGCCCCATAGCCCCCATATCTGGGGGTTTTTTGGTTAAATCACTTCCTTTTCCATCGAAAGGCTGATGCGATGCTGTTCATCTAGCCTATTTACCGAGTAGGTGCTGCGCACTGAGAACCCTTCGACAAGGTTTTGACAGGCTCAACCCGGCGGCTCAGGGTAGGCGCTGAGAGCGCAGAGTTCGTCATAGTAATTCTCCGCGTGCTTTGCAGTCTCTGCGGTACATCGTCCCGACACTTGCACCCCGTTCGCATCCTTCGGATATACTTCGCGAGGCCGTGAGCCCGCCGCCGTTCGTCGCGAGCGACGAAGGTGCTACCGAGTAGGCCTTCGGCGCGAGGGCGAGACGGCCTGCTGCACACTTGCCCTGGGTGCAAGTGCCAGGGAGTGCAGGTGTGTCCTTCGGGAAAACGACTTTTTGCAGTGGACTCTCTCAATAAAAAAAATCGGGAGGCATTCTCAGCCTCCCGATTTTTTCGTACACTTTATTTATTTTACGGATTGGTTTGCTGCTGCCAGCGGCCGCCGCGCATCATGCCTGCGCCAACCGGTTGGCCTGTGCCGCCGCAGGTGCCAAAGCCATAGCCGTCCGCCTGCCTCTGGGACATGCGCTGGCTCATCCAGTCAGCCTGCTCTTGGGTTATGGCGCCCGCCGCCACCGCTTTTTCGAAGGCGGTTGTATGGACACCGGTCAGCAGGGCCGGGATGTCGGCTTCAGGGACACCCTGGTCGAGGGCGATTTGGTACATCGTCTTGCCGCTCTGCAGCAGCTCGTTGACTTGTTCAACACTCAAGCCAACTTTGGCGGAAAAGGCATCCACAACGTAGGTATGCATCGGGCCAGCTTGTCCGCCTGCGATCATGCCTTGGCCGCGTCCGCCGCCCATCATCCCGCCTCCAAAGCCAGAGCCGAAGGGTTGCGCGGGCGGCTGAGGTTCCTGGGCAAAGGCCACACCGGTGGCGAACACGCCAATGGCAACAGCCAGCACCAGGGCAACTAATAGGGTCTTTTTCATCGTACACACTCCTTTAAGTGAGATCTCCGTAGGGATTTATTTTGCTACCCCTAGCGGGTTATTCTGCCTAAAGGATAGCGCACAAATGTAAAGTTATCGTGAAGAAACAAGAAAGATTACTCAAAGAATAGACTCTGTCGCTAATGAAAACCTACTGCATCTAATGACACGAATTTACCGAAATATTTCGCCTGCACTGGCAGCAGGCCAGGGAGAAATTCGCGTAATTAGATGCCGAAGGCCTGCTCGGCGGAAAATTAGCGCATCAGTGGGGTTTTCAAAAATGTCCTGAGCATTTGTGTGTACTCATCCGCCATATTCAAATAGGGAAAATGTCCGGCATTATGCAAGGTATGGATGACTGCCGCAGGATAAGTTTCTTTCAATTGCTCGCGCAGCGCGGCTTCGACAAGCGGGTCGTTATCTGCTTCGATAAGCATGACCGGTATCTGCGGCGCAGGCGCGGTGAATTTCTCCACCACGCAGCGGTAGCGTCCGACCACCTGCCATTTGTCCATGCGTCCGTAACCCATTTCCATCAGAAATGCCAGAGTTAATTCGTCATTGCCCGAGGCCGGATAGATGCTGCCTTCAAAACTACCCCGCATGACTGACAAGACCAGCCATTCTGGCAGGTAGGGCAGTGCCGCTCCGATGGTCCTATTCTTCTCGGCAATCAAATCATTCGGCGGGAAAGTGTTCGAGAAAACGGCACGCAGGATGCGGTCGGGGTGTTTCGCAAGCAGATATTGTGAAAAATATCCACCCAGCGATGTGCCAACCACATTGAATTTGTCCACGCCCTCGACAGCCAGGATCGCCAATACGCCGGTTTCCATTTCAGCCAGCGTATCCACCGGCGGATAAGTGACCGCGATAACGCGGTACTCATCCTGCAAGGCTTCCATCTGCTGCCACCAGATGCCGTACGCGCCGGTCATGCCGTGAAGAAAGAGGATGGCCTCTTCGCCCTGGCCTACAGCGATATACTCCCAAGTGATGCCATTTACTTCAATGTGCTTGAGGGGATTGCTCTGCCGGAAGGTTTGCAGCGAATTGACCGTATCTGTGTCCACTTTGGCGTAGAGTTCATCGAAAGGAACGCGCGGGATAGGCCACAGGTAAACGGCCAGGATGACAATCAGCAAAACGAGCGGGATGAGCCATTTGATATTCTTGCGCACGGGAACCTCCATCAAATCAAGATTGTTTCATCAAAATATACCATATATGGTAGGCGGCCTCCGGGCGAAAAAAGGTCGAGGAGGCATAAAGCCTCCTCGACCTTCTGTTTTACGCTTCACGCATCGCTCTTCACTCTTCACGCCCCTCGCTTTACGCATCACGCATCACGGATTCTGCTGCGCCCAATGCCTGCCGCGCTGCATACCCGTTCCAACCGGCACGCCCGTGCCGCCGCAGGCGCCCTGGCCAGCGCCCATCCCCTGGCCATGGCCGCCGCGCCCGAAGGCGCGCGCTTGCATCCAGTCAGCTTGCTCCTGGGTGATGACGCCATCCGCAAGAGCGGCCGTGAGCGCCTGGCTGCGCGCCGTCTGCATCAAAGCCGGGATGTCTTCCGCGGCGATGCCTTGAGCGAGGGTGATCTGGTAGAAGGTCTCGCCGTTGGCCAACCGGGTTTCCAGGTCAGCCTCCGGGATGCCGAGCGACTCGGCCATGGCAGCGAGCATGTACTCGTGCAGCGGGCCTGCCTGACCCTGGGACATCATCGGGCCATATCCCGCGCCGGGGGTTGTGGGCTGCGGCCCCTGGGCATACGCGACGCCAGCAACGGCCAGTCCAGCCACAGCAGCCAGTACAAGAGCAACTAATAGGGTTTTCTTCATGATTTTTCTCCTTGGTTGAATTTCAGGATTCGCTCCTGATTACTGCCCATAGGATACCTTAGCCATGTAAAGGTATTGTGAAGAAAAGGGAAAGATTGTCGAAAGATGTGAATATGCTATAATAGCACAAGATTTGGCATATCTTGTGCTACTTGAAGGAGAACAAAATGCTACAAGCCATCCAATCCACCGATTTGCGGCGGCGCGTGCGAGATGTACTGGAACGCGTCCGCTTGAAACGCGAGACTTTCATCGTCAAGAACTACAACACCCCGCAAGCCGTTATTCTTCCCTATGAAGAGTACGAGATATACCAGACCTGGCAGGCCGCACAGCAGAAACGCGCTGCCTGGATGGGCGAACTGCGCCGCATTGCCGAACAGGTCAGCGAGTACGCGGCGCTATCCGATAAGGATGCCCAAGAATTGATAGACGAAGCATCGAAGCATTAATCATCGCCATGCGCATTGTCATTGACCCAAACCTGCTGGTCAGTTATCTGCTCACCCACCGCGGACCGATCGCGCAGATCATTGACGTCCATCTCGCCCACGAAGATTTCACCCTCCTGATCTGTACACAACTGCTCGAAGAACTTGACCGCGTTCTTCAATACGCCAGGTTCCAGCGTTACTTCAATAACGAGACCCGCCTGCGCTTTGTCGCTCTGATCGCCGCGCAGAGCGAACTGGTGGATGTGCCCGACGAGGCGCCGCGCATTGTACGCGACCCGAAGGACGATTATTTGATCGCCTGTGCGCTGGCAGGCAACGCGGATTTTCTCGTCAGCGGGGATAAAGATGTGCTGGAATTGAAAACAGTGGGAAAGATTCGGATTGTTTCCGCGGGACAATTGTTGTCTCTCTGGGATTCTCCGTTATAATCACTCCATTCACTCCCCACCAATCCTTGCCCACAAGGGGCTTTCCATGACCGACGGACATTGCTTCATCAGTTACTCAGTTGCAGACGCGCTGGATTTTACGCGCAAATTAGCCGACGAACTTGAAGGCGGTGATCCTTACATCAACGCCTGGTTCGACAAACGCGATTTGAAATCGGGGGATTGGGACGACCAGATTGCGAACGCCATCCGTGGATGCAAATGCCTTGTTTTTGTGATGACCGCCGATAGCACAGCCGAAGGTTCTACCTGCAAAGCGGAGTGGACTTGGGCGCTGAAGTATAAGAAGCCAGTCATTCCCCTCCTGCTTCACAAAAACGCCGAATTGCCATTTCGTTTGGGAAGCCGCCAATACTTTGACATTTCTTCCAATTTCGAAGCGGGTCTGGCAAAGTTACGCAGGCAAATCGCTTTCCTGGATTCCCCCGAAGGTCAACTCGAAGAATTGAAACACCGCCTCGCGGATGCCAACCGCGACCTGCGCCGCGCTAAAGAGGAAGACCAGCCGCGCATCAAATCCGAAATCGAAGAACTGAAAGCTCAAATCCGGGTTCAAGAAAAGATCGCCGCCAATCCCCAGGCCGCGCAAGAGCAGACTCAGAAGAACATCGAAGCGGGACTGGAACGCGAGCGCCAGCCCGAGAAACCCGCCGCGGCGAAGACAACGACCAAATTCATCAACCCGCCGCCAGGCATCGCGCCGACCTATTTCCAGGATCGCTATTTCGATGAACAGGAGATCGTAAAATTCCTCAATAACGACGCGCAACGCCTGCTGACCATCGTTGGACGCGCTGGCGTAGGAAAAACCGCCATGGTCTGCCGCTTGCTCAAAGGCCTGGAAAGAGGCGTGCTTCCCGATGACCTCGGCGAGATGAAGGTGGACGGGATCGTCTATTTGAGCGAGACGGGCAGTCACAGGGTCAACTTTGCGAACATCTTCGCGGATTTGAGCAAACTCCTGTCGAAGGAGACCGCCGAGTCGCTGGAGGGGTTGTATAAAGATCCGAAGACATCCACAGGCGATAAAATGCGCGCACTGTTGGATGCCTTCCCCGGCGGGCGTGTGATCCTGCTGTTGGATAACTTTGAAAACCTGGTTGACCCCGAAAGCCTGAGCCTGCGTGACAGCGAATTGAGCGACGCGCTGAACGCCCTGCTATGCGCACCGCACCATGCCGTGAAAGCAGTCATCACCACGCGCATCGCGCCGCGCGACCTGGCGTTGTGCGAGCCGGGCAGGCAGCATACCCTGAACCTTGACGAAGGCCTCGAATCACCTTACGCGGAAAACGTCCTGCGCGGAATGGACTCCGACGGGCGCGTGGGACTCAAGACCGCGCCCGATGCGTTGCTCAACAAAGCCCGCAAAAAGACGCGCGGCTACCCGCGTGCGCTTGAGGCATTGTACGCCATCCTCTCGGTGGACCGTTACACCACACTCGAAGAACTGCTGGAGATCAAACTACCCAAAGAAGTGGTTGAGAAACTGGTGGGTGAAGCCTTCAACCGCCTTGACCCCAGCGCGCAAAAAGTGATGCAGGCGCTGGCAGTGTACAACCGACCCGTCAGCCCCGCCGCGATTGATTACCTGTTACAGCCGCATTTGCCCAGCATTGACAGCGCGCTGGCGCTTAATCGCTTGGTGAACATGCACTTCGCCCGCCGCGAGGCAGGGAGATATTATTTACATCCTGCTGATCGGGAATATGCATTGAGTATTATTCCCGATGGTGAAAAGACGCTTGAAGAACTTGAAAGGCCTGATTTCGAAGTCGAAGAAACTGATTTTGATGAACAGCAAATTGAGGACACCGAAGAAGCAATTGAGAAAGACAACGAAGAAGTGCCCAATCTTAGCATTGATATAGATTCGGGAAACCTTTTCAGAAGTTTTCGAAAATCACGCACAGACTTTACACGCTATGGTTTGCTTGACCGCGCCGCGGATTACTTCGCCCAAGCCCGCAAGCCGCGTGCGGAATGGAAAAAACTGGAAGACCTAAGCGCGCAACTGGCGGAATTTGAATTGCGTTGTGAAGCGGGTGATTATGATACGGCATGTAGTGTGCTTAAGGGCATTGATTTTGATTACCTGCTCCTGTGGGGTCATTATCGCTTGATCATCGAACTGCACCTGCGCGTGAAAGATAAAATCACAGATAAAAATTTACGCATGGGCAATTTCAACGGGTTGGGCTTTTCACATTACAGCACAGGCAAAGTCAAAGAGTCTATTGACTTTTACCAGCAAGGCTTGGAAACCGCGCGCGAAGCCAAAGACCACAGTTGGGAAGGCGCATTCCTCGGCAACCTTGGTGGTGCTTACGTCAGTTTGGGCGATGCACGCAAAGCCATTGAGCATTATGAAAAACAATTAACTATTGCTCAAGAAATCAGCGACAAGCAACAACAAGCCAACGCTCTCGGCAACCTTGGCGGTGCCTACATCGGTTTGGGCGATGCACACAAAGCCATTGAATTCGATGAACAGTCATTAAGAATTAAACGTGAAATTAGTGATAGGCCAGGTGAAAGCAATTCGTTATCCAGGTTAGGTAATTATTATGCCGCTTTGGGCGAGGCGCGCAAAGCCATCGAATTTTATGAACAGGCATTGGTCATTGCCCGTGAGATTGGCGACCGCAGAGGCGAAGGGACTGCTCTCGGCAACCTTGGGAATCGCTACGCCGATTTGGGCGATGCGCGCAAAGCCATCGAATTCTATGAACAGGCATTGGTTATTGACCGCGAGATTGGCGACCGTAGTGGCGAAAGTGCTGATTATGAAAACACTGGACTTGCTTTATTGAATTTGGGAGAATACAAACAGGCTATTGAAGTCATTTTGCAAGCAATTCAGATTGCAGACGAAATTTCACGTACAGATGTGCAAATTGAAGGACGATGGGCAATAGCGCAAGCACACTTGATCCAAAATGATTTAGTCAACGCTCGCGCCATGATCGAAGCCGCGCTCCAATATGATGTGCCACAATACAATCACAATGCAACCGCCCTGCACGGAATCATCGCCCTGCGGCAAGGGGAAAGGGAAACCGCGCAAGAGGCTTTTGCCAAGTCCATCGCGCAGGCGGATGAAATCCTTGCTAAAACGCCCGATTTTTACTCCGCACTGGATGCGAAGGGGTTGGCGTTGTGTGGAAAAGTGGTAAGTGGTGAGTGGGAAGTGGGAAGTGGTGAACGAGAGAGGGATGAGGTTGTTGCTGAGGCGATGGAGACGTTTAGAAAAGCGCGGAAGATTGCGCCACATGCGGGGGTGGTCAAGTCCGTGTTGCGGTTGTTCGATGAATTGGTCAAATGCGATGAGGAGCGGTTGCTGAAGAAAGTACGCGAGGCGGCGGAGGGTGTTGAATAAAAGCGATTGTGCTGTGCTGTTAAATGTTGTATATTGGACATAACATCAGTCAAGTGACAAAAGGAGATATACCATGGCAGACAGTGTATACAAAATCATCGAGTTAGTTGGCACCAGCACGGAATCATGGGAGAGAGCCGCGGCAGCGGCAGTGGAGCGCGCCGCCAAATCCCTGCGCGATTTGCGAGTCGCCGAAGTCGTCGAACTGGACATGGTTCTTGACGACGGGAAGATCACTGCCTACCGCGCCAAGGTCAAGGTTTCGTTTAAATACGAAGGTAGCGAATAATCTTCCGTCCGATCAAGGGGGCGTGAGTTTTACAATCGAAACCTTTCGCGCGGCGCGCAAACTCGCCCCGCACGCGGGGGTGGTCAAGTCTGTGGTGAGGTTGTTCGATGAATTGGTCAAATGCGATCCGGAGGGAATTTTGAAAGAGGTCCGCAAGGCAGCGGAGGGTGTGAGGTACAATTAGGAAAGAACCTCGGAGGTAAATATGGCAAGACACTATAACGGCAGTCAAAGGACCATCACGGCCACCGAATTGCGGCGCAACTTTAGTGTGGTCGTGCGCAGGCTTCGCCAGAAGCGCGAGCACACGGTCATCGAGAGCAGCGGCGCGCCCGTCGCAGTCATTCTCTCCATGGCGGAGTACGATAAACTGACCGCGCGTCGGCGGGCCAAGTCCGCGTTTTATGATCTCTCGCACAATTTAGGGCGGGAGGTTGAAAAACTCGGCATGACCGAGGAAGAATTCATGGCTGACCTGGAGAAAACCAAACGCAGAGTCTTCAGCGAGCAATATGGCAGACCAGCCTGACAAGCCGCGTGTGTTCATTGACACCAACATATTATTATCAGGCAACGCGTTCCCGCGTTGGCCCTATGAAGTGTTGCAACACGCGCTCGATGGCGATTACCAATTAATGCTCTGCCCTCTCGTTATCAAGCAAGCGCGGGAACACATGCGAGAGCGTTTTCCTCGACATTTGCCCCGTTTTGAAAAATTCCTGCAAGAAGCCGAATACGAACTTGTGCCTGACCCAACGCAGGAGGAAATTGACGCGAACCAGAATCTTGTTCGAGATCTAAGCGACGTCGCGATTGCGCTGGCGGCGATCTCGGCAAAAGCGGATTTCCTGGTAAGCGAGGATAAGGACTTGACGGTTGAAGACGAAACAACCGCCGAATTACGCCGCCGCCTGAAAGTTCTGATCTCTGGCACGTTCCTGCGCGAAGTGATGGGCTGGTCGAGCGAAAGATTGGAATCCATACGCCATCGAAAATGGGACGATTTGGAAACATTGGAAGCGAATGAGGAGTAATCAAAAAATGGGGTGGCGATTTACAAACCTGACATGCGATGCACTGAGCTTGTCGAAGTGTCTCATCCGCGCCTGGCGGACCCAGACGGATCGCCCCCACTGATCACTGCCTGCACCGTGCCGCAGGCACAGGTGAACACTGAAAACTGATCACTGATTACTGTTCACTGAAAACTGATCACTGCCCCTCCCCTGCCAACAACTTGATCCTCTCCCACGGCTTCAAACTCGCGTCATCGGCCAAAATCCCCTTCAACTCATACATCTCATCCCGCATGGCAGCCGCCTTCTCGAATTCCAGGTTCTTGGCCGCGGCTTTCATTTCCTTTTCCAGTTCGGCGATCACGCGCTGGAGTTCGTTGCGTGAGGTGGCTGCCTCGCCGCGCCTGGTCTTGTACTCGCCCTTCATCTCGGCCACCGCCTTGACCGAGAACGAATCGGTCAGGTCGCGGATCGCCTTGTGGATGCTGACCGGCGTGATGCCGTGTTCCTGGTTGAACCTGACCTGCTTGGTGCGGCGGCGGTTGGTCTCGTCAATCGCCCGTTTCATCGAGTCGGTGACGCGGTCGGCGTACATGATCACCCGTCCGTCCACGTGGCGGGCGGCGCGGCCGGTGGTCTGGATGAGCGCCGTGCCCGAGCGCAGGAAGCCTTCCTTGTCCGCGTCCAGGATCGCCACCAGGGAAACTTCGGGCAGGTCGAGTCCTTCGCGCAGCAGGTTGATGCCCACCACCACGTCGAACACGCCCAGGCGCAGGTCGCGCAGGATGCCGATGCGCTCCAACGTCTCCACTTCCGAGTGCAGGTAATGCACCTTGATACCCAGCTCCATCAGGTAATCGGCCAGGTCTTCGGCCATGCGCTTAGTCAGCGTGGTGACGAGAACCCGCTGCCCCACCTCGACCCGTGACCTGATCTCCTTGACCAGGTCGTCAATCTGGCCCTTCACCGGGCGGACTTCGATCTGCGGGTCCACCAGCCCGGTCGGGCGGATGATCTGCTCGACAACCTGATCCGCCCTTTTCATCTCGTACGGGCCGGGCGTGGCGGATGTGTAGATGGTGTAACCCATCACCTGCTCGAATTCGGCGAACTTGAGCGGGCGGTTGTCCAGCGCGGAGGGCAGGCGGAAACCGTACTCTACCAGCGTCTCCTTGCGCGAGCGGTCGCCTTTGTACATGCCGTTGATCTGCGGCACGCTCATGTGTGATTCGTCAATCACCAGCAGGTAGTCGCTGGGCAGGAAGTCAATCAACGTCCAGGGATGTGTGCCGGGCGCGCGGCGGTCCAGTTGCCGCGAGTAGTTCTCGATGCCGGAGCAGTAGCCCACTTCCTTGAGCATTTCCAGGTCGTAACGTGTGCGCTGTTCGATGCGCTGGGCTTCGAGCAGTTTTTCGTTGGCCTTGAAGTAGGCGACGCGTTCTTCCAATTCCTTTTCGATGTTGGCGATGGATTCCTTCAACCGGTCTTCATCGGCCAGGTAATGCTTGGCGGGGTAAATGGCGGCGTTGTCAGGTTCGGCCAGGATCTCGCCGGTCAGCGGGACGAACTCCATCAGCCGCTCGACCTCGTCGCCGAAGAAGGTGATGCGGAAGCCGCGCTTGTCCTCGTAGGCGGGGATGATCTCCAGCGTGTCGCCGCGCACGCGGAAGGTCCCGGGACGCAGTTCCATGTCATTTCGCTGGTACTGTCCGTCCACCAGTTGCCGGATGAGCGCGTTGCGCCGGTAGATCTGCCCCACCTTCAAGTTCACCACGCCCTTGCCGTACTCTTCGGGTGAACCCAAACCATAGATGCACGAGACAGAGGCGACGATGATGACATCCCGCCGCGACATCAGCGCGGTGGTGGCTGCCAGCCGCAGGCGTTCGATCTCCTCGTTGATCTCGGTCTCTTTCTCGATGTATAAATCCTGGCGGGGAATATAGGCCTCAGGTTGGAAATAATCATAGTATGAAACAAAGTAGGAGACGGCGTTTTCGGGGAAGAATTCGTGGAACTCGGCGTACAATTGCGCCGCCAGCGTCTTGTTGTGCGCCATGATGAGCGCCGGTTTTTGCACCTGCTGGATGAGCGAGGCGATGGTGTACGTTTTACCGGTGCCGGTCGCGCCGAGCAGGACCTGGTGCCTGAGTCCGCGCCGGACGCCGTCCACAAGCTGACGGATGGCCTCCGGTTGGTCGCCGGTCGGTTGGAAGGGGGCCTGAAGTTTGAAGTCCATTTTCGATTTACGATTGACGATTTACAATTTGCGATTTCAGATTGACGATTTATGCCGGTTATTCTAACGGATTTGCCGGATACGAGCCGTTCCAATCGCTGATATCCGCAGTGGTAGTTTGCCCGGCAATGACCGTCACGATCACCGGTGAACCGCCGGCGTGGCCGGCGTCATCGTAGGCAACGATTTGATAATCGCCCGGCGGCAGGTCGGTGATCGCGTAAAAAGCCTGCCCGGCGGCTGTCCCCGCCCAGTACCAGTAGGGCGTATCCTGGCTGAAGGCGACGACTGTCAGTTGGGGTAAATTCCCATACGGATACCCGCTGATGCTGCCCGCAACGATGCCAAGCCTGGCCGTCGGCTGGAAACCGGGCGGGTACGGCACGTCGAACGGGCCATGCGACCAGTCGCACAGGTCAATACCCGTGACTTGCTGCCCGGGAGCGACGGTGAACGACTTGGGCGTGGCGTCGCCGCAGCCGGACGTCTGCCCGCAAGCCGAATACGAGCCGCCGATGGAGAAATCCGTCACCCAGGCGTAGGCGATGTAGGTGGCGGGTGTCAATTCGACAGAATACTGCGCCGAACCGGCCGCAATGGGCAGCTCGACAGCTTGGTTAGTAATGGTATTCTGGAAATAGGCCTTCAGGTCTGTGGCTATCCCGCCTGGATAACAGACTTTGCCCGAAACCTGCGTCGCTGTGAGGGTCGCGGTAGATGCCAGCGTGGGTGTAGCAGCCAATGTCGGTATGACGGTCGGGGAGGCGGACGGCGTCCGCGCCTGCATGGTGGCGGCGACAACGGTCGCGACGGCATCCGCGCTCAAGGTGGGGGTCGCAGACGAGGGCAGGTTGCAGGCAGAGAAGATGACGGACAGGAGGATGGTCAGCAAACTGCGCGCCATCGTCCAGCGGTTATGGTGGGTTGTCATAATACCAATTTCCCCTCGATTACAGCGGCAACCAAACGCCGATGTCCTTCTCACGCGCCCTGCGATAAATCTCTGGCGCGACGGCCATATCGTCCATGGCCAGGCCGAGGTTGATGGCGAGAGTCCGTTCCTTGTCGTTTTGGCGACCAGGCTTGAGTCCGGCCGCCATCTCGCCCAAATCTGCGTACGGGTCGGGCGTCTGCTGGAAGTAACCCACGGACTTGTAGTACTGGAATTGGGCATGATCGTCGGTGCTGATGCGATCCATCTGCGCCAGCGCGCCGCCGCCCCAATACGAGTCGAAGTCCACGGCGGAACCGAACGCGCCGGGCTTGAGCCAACCCTTTTCGATGGTGGGCGTCGGGTGCTTGAGGATCGGGCCGGAGGTCACGACCAGGTCCGATTCGACCACGGCCTGCTTCGGCTGCTTGACGCCGATGATCTCGAACTTGTACTTTGCCCGCATCTCGGCAATGTATCTCTCCTGCGCTTCGGGCAGGATGTCATAGGCGTAGACGCGCTCGAGCGGGAACAGGCAGGCCAGCGCTTCCAGGTTCGTTCGTCCCTGCACGCCGCAGGCCAGGATGCCGGCCACTTTGCTGTTCGGACGCGCCAGGTACTTGGCCGAAAGCCCCGACGCCGCTCCGGTGCGCATGGCAGTGATCCAGGTGCAGTCCATCACGGCCAACGGGATGCCGGTCTCGACATCGTTGAGGATGAGCAGGCCAGTAATGTATGGCAGATTGCGCTTGAAGTTCTCAGGATAACCGCTGACCCACTTGATGCCCGCTGAGCGCATGGAGGGGATATAGGCTGGCATGGCATGGATGAAGGCATCCGGCATGGTATGCACGCCGGGCTTGGGCGGCATCTCGACCTTACCCTGCCCTTTATCGAGGAAAGCCTTTTCGAGCAGTTCAATGATGGTGTGCATGTCCAGGCTGACTTTTTCCACGTCGGCGCGGGAGAGGTAGAGAAGTTGGTTCTCGGACATAAGATCTCCTTTCAGTATGTGGTGATTCAAGGTTTTAGAATTTACGATGAATTTATGCTGTCTTGATTAGGCAACGTTCTCCCTGGCCTTCGGCCAGGAAAGACTAACGTCGCCGGATACGCAAACCTGCCCTGGCGGGCTAGGCCAGGGAGAGCGCATCCTAAATCGAAAAAGCCGTAAAAGCATCCGACCCTTTGTGGGAGTTCTACTGGCGATAGAGATGCTCTTTCAACTGGGCGACCTGCGCGGAAGCCCCCTCGCCGGGGATGAAGACGCAATCATCGCGAGTGCAGTAGTATAGTTGGTTCCAGCGCTGCATGGCCCGCTCCCACGCCTGGCGGATGCGTTGGCGTTCCAGGTTGGCCTCTTCCACTTTTTGCCGGAAGGCGGACAGTTTTGCCTTTTTAGAGCGATTCGCCCGGACGATCAAAAGAACACCCAGTGCGATCAGGGCAGCGCAAACCAAAAATACACCGCAGCCAAGAGCCGCTGACATTAAAATATTCATCAGAACATTCTGGGGAACAGAACCGTAATTCCAGTAATTTACCAGTGGCGACACCGTTGAAACTGTCCAACACAGGGATCCCAACAGCACTACCATACTCCCGAGGATAAGCAGCGTTCCCCAACCCGCGCCGGGATTTTCCATGTTGGGCTGGGAAGGCAGGGGCGGATATTTCGGTTCAGCCGGAGCAGCCAGGCTCTGCCCAAGGAGAGACACTTGCTTGCGCGCATAAGGCACCTCCCGCACAACAACCTGCTGCTGACCCTGCAGATTGGTAACCACCTCGGTTTTTTGCTCGGTGCCTGAAATCTCCTGGGTTTGGCTGGCGATGATGGCTGTGATTTTTTCGACCTTGTCATTTCGTCCGCATTGGGGACAGCGGGCGTAAGCCTCCAGCATGATCGTACCCGCCTCATGCTTGACCATATGTTCATTGCCGCAATGCTGGCATTTCAAAACAGTCGCATTGGGCGATACCTTAAGTTTTCCACCACACGAAGGACAGACAAGAGAAACAAGATTGCTCATTTTTTTTTTACTTATGATTGATTGCTGGTGAAAATATACCGGGAAATAACTTCTGCAATTGTATTATACTATTGCACAATTCTTCATGGGAGCAGAAAATGATCATCGAATGGTTCACCCAACTCAACCCAATTGGGCAGGCGCTTTCAGGTACAGGCTTCACCTGGTTTCTGACCGCGCTGGGTGCGGCGACGGTTTTCATCTTCAAGAGCATCAACCGGAAAATACTCAACAGTATGCTAGGCTTCGCGGCTGGCGTGATGATTGCCGCCAGTTACTGGTCGCTGCTGGCCCCGGCTATCGAAATGGCGGCAGGCGGCAGGCTGCCGGCATGGTTCCCGGCCGCGACAGGATTCCTGCTCGGCGGCGCATTCTTGTGGTGCGTGGACAAGCTGCTGCCTCACCTGCATATCGGCTATCCCATCGAGGAGGCCGAAGGCATAAAAACCAACTGGCAGCGCAGCATCCTGCTGGTTTTAGCCATCACCCTGCACAATATCCCCGAAGGATTGGCGGTCGGGGTGGCTTTCGGCGCGGTGGCAGCCGGGTTGCCCTACGCATCCCTGGCCGGCGCAGTAGCACTTGCGATCGGCATTGGGATCCAGAACTTTCCAGAGGGGGCCGCGGTATCCATTCCCTTGCGGCGGGAAGGGGTGAGTCGCCTGAAAAGTTTCTGGTATGGACAGTTATCCGGTCTCGTCGAACCGGTGGCAGGTGTGCTTGGAGCAGCCGCGGTGCTGCTTATCCGCCCGATCCTGCCCTATGCGCTGGCTTTCGCAGCGGGAGCGATGATCTACGTTGTCGTTGAGGAGTTGATTCCGGAATCGCAGCGGGAAAGTGAAACCCACCTGTCAACAATCGGGGCGATGCTCGGTTTCACCGTGATGATGATGCTGGACGTGGCGCTGGGATGATATGTCGAAAGGAAGTGCTGGGCGTGAAAGAATCATGTCTGCCATTGCCCAAACGGAGAATTTCTCGTATACTGGATATGTAGCATACGGATTTGCCCTCACAGGAAAACAAATCTATGAGCTTTGTGATTGCTTTATCCAATGAAAAAGGGGGGGTTGCAAAAACGACCACTTCCCTCGCCTTGGGGTGCTCGCTGGCCAGCATGAACCGCCGCATTCTATTGGTGGATCTCGACTCGCAGGCAGACCTTACTCTCGGCGTTGGTCTCACTCCTAATTTAGTTCCTTATGCATCCATAGATATTCTCGTTCCAGGTATCTCGAGAACGTTCAATGTCTCTCACCTTTGTCTATCCACAGGGACAAGCAATTTGGATATCATCCCCTCGAATGGTGACATGTTCTTGCTGGAACAAAAATTGCCGTCATTAAGCACAATGCCGTTGACTCTCAGGCAGGCTTTAAAGCCTTTACCCCCACTGCCTTATGATTTTATTATTATTGATTGCCCTCCTGCGATCGGTTCCATAACGATCAACGCCTTGGCCGCTGCAGACCTGCTGATCATTCCAACCCAGGCCGAATACTTTTCTGCCCATTCCTTACGGAAGATGATGTCTCTGGTCCGCCATATCCGGCAGGAGAGCAATCCGCAATTAGCCTACCGCATCCTGATCACCTTGTTGGATCTCCGCAACAATATCCACGTCAGATACCTGAACTATTATCAAAATATATTCGGAGAAATCTTATTCAAGACACGGATTGAGGTTGATACCAGGCTGCGCGAATCACAACTCGAGGGAATACCGATCACGGATTATATACCGTCCACTCGCGGATCAATGCAATATATGAATCTGGCTCAAGAATTACTCGAATATGTCGAAGAAAATTATCAGCTCACGGCTTGAAACCATTTTTGATGAGATGCTCATCCCTGACAGCCTCCCAAAGGGCAAGGAAGAGATGAGCGGGCTGCACCACAGGGAAATGGTTGATGTTTTTGAGGCCGCGCCGCAACCATCAATTTCAAAAACACAGGTGACTGAGGCTCAAGCAGAGACAATCAGTTTATGCGCGCATATTGGTATATTGGCGGATGAAGAGACTGCTCTATCCTATCCATCCGAATGGAATGTCTGCCATCGCGCCTCGCCAGCCCGCTCACCCACCCATGAACATCAAAGGGTATACTGCCTGACAGGTTTCCACGAATCCTGCCCCTTCCTGCACCGGAAAGCGCACATACCTTTACCGGATTACATACGCATGTGAAGAGGAAGACCACAGATGACGAACCAAAAGACCCTCAAGGTTTCAAAAACCATAAGGGTCTTTTATTCTGGGTGGCTGACGGGGCTTGAACCCGCAACATCTTGATCCACAGTCAAGTGCTCTGCCGATTGAGCTACAGCCACCATTAGAAATACCAGTGATCAGTGATCAGTGATCAGTGATCAGTGATCAGTGATCAGTGATCAGTGACCAGTTATTGAAGCGGGGGAGATTATATCACCAGCCTCACTCGCTCGCAAGGATTCGCTGCACCGCCGCCGCGACAGCCGCGCGCTGGATTCTCTCTTGCGTGCCTGAGCGCAGATCCTTCACCGTGACCTGGCCGGCTGTGGCCTCGTCCGGGCCGATGACCAGCGCGACGCGCATGCCCATCCGGTCGGCGAATTTGAATTGCCTGGGCAGTTTTGCCGGTTCGGGATAACAGGTCACCGCGATTCCGGCGCGGCGCAGGTCGGCAGCCAGCGCATAAGAATCCAACCACAGGCTCTCGTCGAAGACCGTCACCAGCGTCAGCGCGGGCGAAGGAGGGAAAGATGGAATCAGGCCGCGCTCCCGCAAAACGATGCCGATGACCACGTCCCCCATCGCAAAGCCGACGCCCGAGAGCGGTTCGCCGCCCACCTCAGCCAGCAGGTTATCGTAGCGTCCGCCGCCCAGGATGGAGCGGCGCACGCCGCCGGTCAACTCGTAAGCCTCGAAGACCGTGCCGGTGTAGTAGAGCAGGCCGCGCATGATATTCGGGTCAAAGCGGACGTATTCCTCCACGCCGAGCGCCTTGAGCGCCGCAAACAGGCGCGCCAGTTCATCGGATTTGCGCCAAAGTTCTTTGTTTTCCAGCAGCGTTTTCAAACCGTCCAGTTGTGTCCGGCTTAAGCCGCTTTCGAGCGCATAGGCATCCCATTTGTTCGCTTCCATTCTATTGCGGCGGTCCACCAGCCCGGAGACCTCCAGCCGTTTTTCAGGCGGGATGCCCAGGGCGTCGAATTCGGCCTCCATCAGGCGGCGGTTGTTGACCAAAATCAGCGCCGTCCCGGGCGTCAGGCCGACCGCTTTCAGGAACGCGGCGGCTACGGCAATCAGTTCCGCATCCGCTTCAGGCGAATTGACGCCTAGCATGTCTGCGTTCCATTGGAAAAACTCGCGCGTGCGGCCCTTTTGCGGGCGCTCATAACGCCAGAACGGGCCAAATGACCACCAGCGGACGGGGAAAGCCAGTTCGTTCTGGCGGGCGGCGATCATGCGCGCCAGCGAAGGGGTCAACTCAGGGCGCAGGGTGATGAAATCCCCGCCGCGATCCTGAAAAACGAACGACTGTTCCTTGACCAGTTCCTCGCCTGATTTGGCCGCGTACAGCTCCATCGTCTCGATGAATGGGGCGTCCCATTCCTGGTAGCCAAAAGATTCCGAAACCTGACGTAAAATAGAATATAGCCAGGCGCGTATCGCCATCTGTTCCGGATAAAAATCACGCGTGCCTTTGACGGGTTGAATGATGTTTTTCATGCCTTCGCTCCACTCGCCGGCGATAGATCATTGACCAGCGCCTATCGTCCATTTTCCAAGCATTTTAGCATACTTCCGTCAGGCCTGTTGTATGACAATTCACCCGCCGGATTAGGAAAGAATACACTACCGCTTGCTTGTGAGAAATAGTACAAATGCGAATAATATATAAAGAAAGGAAAATGACATGACCACTCAATCTGAAATCCTTGCTGAACTTGAAAAAATACCCTGGTTTCGCGAACTCACGCCGGAACACTTCCAGCGGATGGCTGAGATCGCTACGCTGCGTAGCGTGAAGGCCGGGGAAACGCTCTTCCACGAGGGCGATAAAGAGGACTATCTATATATCATCATGGAAGGCCGTGTGGCGCTGGAGATGTTTTTGCCGCATCGCGGCAAAGTGCGCTTTTACACCGCCGAGGAGATGGATGTCATTGGCTGGTCGAGCGTGACGCCGGTCGTCCATCAGCGCACCGCCGGGGCAATCGTCGTGGTGAACGGCCTGGTGGTCGCTCTGGACGCAGAAAAACTGCGCCAGATATGCGATGAAGATCACGACCTGGGGTACCTGGTCATGCGCCGACTGGCCAATATCATCGCCGGACGACTGATGGTCACACGTCTGCAATTGATTGACATGTTCGCCCATCCCGACAAGGAGGGCGGCAATGATTGAACGACATCTCGCCATCGGCAGTGTCGTTTCGATTCCGAAAACCGAACTCGACGCCCTGTTGGCCGGCTTGCGTCAGAACGGCTACCAAACCGTCGGCCCGCGCCTGAAAGACGAGGGTCTGGTCTATGCTGGGATCGAATCGCTGGCCGACCTGCCGCGCGGCGTGATCAGCGAGCAGGCGGCGGGAAAATTTCGGCTGGTACAGACCGGACAGGAACGCTATTTCGATATCATCCCCGGCGGGCAGTCGTGGAAACAGTTTCTCTTCCCGCCGCGCCTGACGCTCTTCACGGCGCACAAGGACGGGCGCTGGCGCATCGCACCCGACGGCGAACCGGCGCCGCGCTATGCCCTGATCGGCGTGCGCGCCTGTGAACTGGCCGCCATCGAAATCCAGGATCGCGCTTTCATGCGCGAGGATTATGCCGATCCCATCTACCGCGCCCGGCGGAGAAACCTGTTCATCGTCGCCGTCAACTGCCTGCGCCCGGCCGGGACGTGTTTCTGCGCCTCGCTGGGAAACGGGCCGCGCGCCGGACGCGGTTATGACTTGTGCCTGACCGAACTGGATGACGTTTTCCTGGTTGAAATCGGCTCAGAACTGGGCCGCAGTTTGATGACAGAGCTTGCCTGCGAACCAGCCAGCGCCTATTTGCAAAACGCCGCCAATCAGGGTCTCGAACAGGCTGCAAAGCAGATGGGCCGCCGTTTGGATACCAGCGACCTTCCCCAACTGCTGACAGGCAACCTGGAGGCGGAACGCTGGGAACAGGTGGGCAAGCGTTGTCTTTCCTGCGCCAACTGCACCCTGGTCTGCCCGACCTGCTTCTGCTGGGATGCAACGGATCATACCGACCTGCTTGGCAAAGTCACGCGCCGCGAGCGCGTCTGGGATTCATGTTTCAACCCGGCGTTTTCCTATTTTGCCGGGGGCAACACCCGCCCAGCCATCCGCTCGCGCTACCGCCAGTGGCTGACGCACAAATTGGGCGCATGGAAAGAGCAGTACGGCACGCTTGGCTGCGTCGGCTGCGGTCGCTGCATCACCTGGTGCCCGGCCGGCATTGACCTGACCGAAGAAATTGCCGCCCTGCGCGAGGAGGTCGAGGCATGACAACGACGACAATCCACTCTGCCGCGCACCGCGTGGCTCATCCCGAACGTCTGCTCGAACCCTATTGGGCGGAAATCACCGCCATTGCGCTGGAAACAGAGGATATCTCAACCTTCTGGCTGCGCTTCGAAGACTCCGCCATTCAGGAACATTATCGCTTCCAGCCCGGCCAGTTCAACATGCTCTATTTACCCGGCTACGGTGAAGCGGCCATCTCGATCAGTTCCGACCCTGACGAATCGCGCCGGCTGGTCGGGCATACCATCCGTTTCGTCGGCAACGTCACCCGTGCCATCAGCCGCTTGAAGGTAGGCGATTTGCTCGGCCTGCGCGGACCGTTCGGCGCGCCCTGGCCGATGCACGAAATCGAAGGCAAAGACGTGATTCTTGCCAGCGGCGGCATCGGCCTGGCTCCGCTGCGCCCGGCCATTTACCACATCCAGCGCCACCGCGAACGCTACGGCAAGGTCGTCCTGGTTTATGGCGCGCGCACGCCGCGCGACCTGCTCTACCCGAACGAATATGACGAATGGCGCAAAGCCGATATTGACGTGCAAATCACAGTGGACCGCGCTGACGAAACCTGGAGCGGCCGCGTCGGCGTGGTGCCGATGTGGTTCTATCACTTCCGCGTCGACCCGCGCAAGACCGCCCTGCTGACCTGTGGCCCGGAAATCATGATCCGTTTCGTGGTCTTCGAGGCCCTGGCCCGGCGCATTCCAACCGATCAGATCTACGTCTCGCTGGAGCGCAACATGAAATGCGGACAGGGCGCCTGCGGCTACTGCCAGTTGGGGCCATACTTCATCTGCAAAGACGGCCCGGTTTTCCCCTTCTCCGCCTTGGAGCCATACTTCAACGTGGAGGAATACTAATGAGCGACGCGAAAAAACCTTCTGTGGCCGTCTATAAATTCTCTTCCTGCGACGGCTGCCAGTTATCCCTGCTGAATCTGGAAGACGAGCTGCTCGACCTGGCCGGCGCGCTGGATATCGCCTATTTTCTGGAGGCCACGCGGGCCGTCAATCCAGGTCCCTATGATATTGCCCTGGTCGAAGGCTCGGTGACCACGCCCCACGAGGCGGAGCGCATCCGTCAGATTCGCAGCGAGGCGCGCTTTTTGATTGCGCTGGGCACCTGCGCCACGGCCGGCGGCATTCAGGCGCTGCGTAACTTTGGCAATGCCGACGAACTGGCGCGCATGGTTTACGCCCATCCCGAATATCTTGAATATCTGGATAAATCCACCGGCATTGCGGAACACGTCAAGGTGGATTTGGAAATCTGGGGCTGCCCGGTCAACAAACACTTGGTGCTGGAATGTATCGCCGCCCTGCTGCAAAAACGCAGACCCAACCTGCCGCAATATACCGTTTGCATGGAGTGCAAGCTGCGCGGCACGGTCTGCGTAACGGTGGCGCAAGGGATGCCCTGCCTGGGGCCGGCGTCGCAGGCTGGCTGCGGCGCGATTTGCCCTGCCAACGGGCGCGGCTGTTACGGCTGCTTTGGCCCAGCCACATACGCCAACATGGAATCACTCAGCGCAAGGCTGCACGCCCTCGACCGTTTCCCCGGCGAGACCGCGCTCCTGCTGCGTAATATCAGCGGCTACGCCCCGGCGTTCCGGAAAGCAGCCGACGAGATCCATATCGCCAACGCCGCATCCCAGAAGGAGGCCAAATGAACAAGAGCATCGAAGTCCCCGCCCTGGCGCGAGTGGAAGGCGAAGGCGGCCTATACATCGGCATAAAAGACGGCCATGTGGCTGAAATCCGGCTGGATATTTACGAGCCGCCGCGCTTTTTTGAAGGCTTTTTGGTAGGCCGTTATTTACAGGAAGTGCCAGACATCACCGCCCGCATTTGCGGCATCTGCCCGGTAGCTTACCAGATGAGTTCGGTCTACGCGCTGGAAAGCGCGCTGGGCGTCACTGTTACGCCGCCGGTGCGTGCCCTGCGCCGCCTGATGTACTGCGGTGAGTACATCGAAAGTCACGCCTTGCACATCTACCTGCTCCAAGCGCCTGATTTGCTCGGCCACGAAAGCGCCCTCAGCCTGGCGGCCGTCGCCCCAGAAGTGGTCAAAAACGCCCTGCGGCTGAAAAAGATTGGCAACCAGATTCTAAGCGCCATCGGCGGCCGCTCGGTGCATCCGGTCAACGTCTGTGTGGGCGGGTTCTACCGCTGGCCGGACGTGCCGCCTCTCAAGGCGCTGCTCCCCGATTTGGAATGGGGATTGGAGGCCGCGCGCGAGTGCGTGCGCTGGGCGGCCACGTTGCCCTACCCCGAACTGGACGTGGATTACGAATACGTCGCCCTGCACCACCCCGAAGAATACGGCGTCATCGAGGGCGAAATCTGGTCATCGAAAGGCAGCCAACTCCCGATTGCCGAATACGAGCGCGGCTACATCGAGCAGCACGTCAAGCATTCCAATGCGCTGCACGGCCTGACCGCCGGGCGGACTCCCTACCTGGTCGGCCCCATCTCGCGTCTGAATTTGAACCACGAACAATTGCTCCCGCAGGCGCAGGAGGCGCTGAAAGAATCCGGCCTGAGGCTGCCGCTGCGCAATCCCTACAAGAGCCTGATCGCCCGCGCCGTTGAAATGGTGCATTTTTACGCAGAGGCCATTCAACTGGTCAAAACCTACAAACCCGAAGGCGCGGCGCATATCGAATTGAAGCTCAAGGCGGGTGAGGGCGCCGGCGCAACCGAAGCGCCGCGCGGCCTGCTCTATCACCGCTACCAGATTGACGCGCAGGGGCGTGTGCGTTTCGCCAAGATCGTCCCGCCCACAGCCCAAAACCTGCCGCGCATCGAAGCCGACCTCTTTGCCCTGGCGCCCAGTCTCATCCCCATGCCGCAGGAGGCGGCCACCCTGACCGCCGAGCATCTTGTGCGCGCCTACGATCCCTGTATCTCGTGCGCCACGCACTTCTTGAAATTGAAAATCGAAGAGGTTTAGTAGGGCGGGTTTCTTACCCGCCATCTATGGGCAGGTATGGAAACCTGCCCTACGTTTGAGCAAGGGTCAACTGGCATGAAAATCATCGTCGTTGGAACCGGTCAAAGCCTGCGCGGCGACGACGCCGCCGGGATGGAGGCCGTGCGCCAATGGCAGGCAACCTTCCCGCAAACGGCGAGCCGGCCAGAAGTCCGGGTGGAAATGGTGGAACTAATCGGCCTGGGTTTGCTGGATTTCCTCGCAGAGGCCGAAGCGGCCATATTAGTGGACGCGGTCCACAGTTCCGCGCCGCCCGGCACATTGCTCCGGCTCGGCCCGCACGAAGTGTCCGCCTTCAGACCGGATTCGCAATCCGCCCACGGCTGGGGCGTGGCCGAGACCCTGCAACTGGGCCGCTCACTCGACCCGGCCCTGAATGATTGCCGCATCACATTGATTGGGATCGCCGGGCGGGAGTTTGGCCTGGGTGCGGCGCTCAGTCCCGAGGTCCGGGGAGCGCTCGACAGGGCCGTGGAAATGATCGAGGCCGAAGTACGCAGTCTGTTATAGTTTCATCCCTCGTCAATCTTTCGGGATTCCGATCTCAATCATCTCCCCCCGCACACGGACGGGATAGGCGGGGATATCAACAACCGCAGGCAATTGCAACGCCTGCCCGCTGCGGATATCAAAGTGCGCCCCATGGCGGGGGCAGGCGATTTCGTGGCCTTCCAAATCGCCATCGCCGAGCGGGCCTTCGTCGTGCGAGCAAACGTCCGCGATGGCATACAGATTTCCAGCGATGTTAAAGATGACGATGGATTTATCGCCAATCGTCACAAACATCCGCTCGCCGTTTGGCAGTTCGCTGGCGGGAGCGATTTCGACAAATTCGATTTTGGCGAGATCAAGTTTGGTGTAGTTGAACATCCCTATTCCACCAATTCATCACTTGCCTCGCCCAGGCCGTAGACACCCGCCTTCAACACCTTAAGTGAAAGCAACGCACATTTCAGGCGCACCGGGCCAAGTTCGATGCCGAGCAAATCGAGCACATCCTGTTTGGTCAGGGCTTTGACTTCGTCCAGTGTTTTGCCAACAATGGATTCCATCAGCAAGTCAGCCGAGGCCAGCGAGATGGCGCAGCCTTTGCCGTCAAAGCGCGCTTCGGTCACTTTTCCGGCCCCATCCACGCGCAGGGTAATTCCAATGTGATCGCCGCAGAGCGGATTATCGTCTTCAAAGGCGATATCGTGTGGGTCGAGGCGGCCCTTGTAGGCGGGGTTCTTATATCTATCTATAATGATTTCGCGATAAAGGTCTTCCATCGTTCACTACTCTAGCTAAATATTTTTTTGACTTTGTAAATGCCTTCGACCAGCTTATCCACTTCCGCAAGGGTGTTATAGAGATAAAAACTGGCGCGCGTGGTGGCCGGGAGGCCGAACTTTTCATGCAGCGGCTGGGCGCAGTGATGACCGGCGCGCACCGCCACGCCCTCGCCGTCCAGGATTTGGGCCACATCGTGCGGATGGACGCCTTCCAGCGTGAAGGCCGCCACCCCGCCTTTTTTCTCAGCCGCTGGGCCGAAGACTTTTACGCCGGGGATTTCTTCCAAACGTTCGAGCGCATAGGCAATGATTTCATGCTCATAGGCGGCAATCGCATCCATCCCGACCCCGGTCAGGTATTCCACTGCCGCGCCGAATCCGCCCGCCTCGGCAATGGCTGGAGTGCCAGCCTCGAACTTGTACGGGATGGCATTGGGGGTGAACGAACGCAGATGGACCGCCTTGATCATATCCCCGCCGCCCAGGAACGGCGGCATGGATTCGAGCAGAGACTGCCGGCCATACAGCGCCCCGATGCCGGTCGGGCCGAGCATCTTGTGCGCTGAAAAAGCCAGGAAGTCCACGTCGAGGACTTGCACATCCACTGGAATGTGCGGCACGGACTGCGCCGCGTCCACCAGCGTGATCGCTCTGGCTTCGTGCGCCAGGCGGATGATCTCCCCGGCGGGGTTGATCGTGCCAAGCACATTCGACATGTGGGTAAAGGCGACAAGTTTGGGCTGAAATTCGAGTAACTTTTTATATGCTTCCAGGTCGAGCAAACCATCCTCTGTGACTGGGATGAATTCGAGGGTCACCCCGCGTTCGGCAGCCAGCATCTGCCAGGGAACGAGATTGGAATGGTGTTCCATCTCGGTCAAGATGATGACATCCCCCGATTTCAGGTTGGCGCGCGCCCAGGTGTAAGCCACCAGATTCAATGATTCGCTGGCGTTGCGCGTAAAAATCACCTGTTTTGCAGATGGCGAATTAATGAATTTTGCGACCAGCCCGCGTCCATTTTCGTACATGGCGGTGGCTTCTTCGGCCAGCGTATGGATACCGCGGTGGATGTTGGCATTATTCAGGCGGTAGTAAGAATCCATCGCCGAGAGCACGGCAACGGGTTTTTGCGCGGTCGCCGTCGAATCCAGATAGATCAGCGGCACGCCGGGGCGCACAGCGCGGCTCAGGATGGGGAAGTCAGCGCGAATTTTGGAAAGATCAAGTGAGCTGGTCATGGCTGTCCGTGATGAGAATCGAGAATGCCGAAGGCCTAATCGGCGGACTTTATATTCGTATCCGTTCTCTAATCCCTATTCTCTAATCTCTATTCTCTATTCTCTAATATTCAAGAGTTTCCTTCTTCCCCAATTTCTTCTGCGTTCCGGCCGGGCGGAGATGCTCGGAGGTGAATGGATACCAGAGAATTCTATCCGGCACCATCCAGCCATCGGTCAGGAAAACGTTGGTGCGGAATTGCACCGCGACCATTTTGTTATCCACCTGGACAACAATACCTTTCATCCAGCCGCGCACCCGCTCATTACTTTTCTCATGGTCGCAATAGACCTCGACTGTATCGCCGACCTCGAAGGCGTGTTCGATTCCGGGTGAACGCATAAAACCATATTGCGCCATAGGCCCTCCCCGAGAAGATTTTCTTTTAGTGTATTTATGGCTTTGGTCAGTGGCAAGAGGTTTGGTAGTCATTCTGCAGCCGTCTTTTCATGAATAGCCTGCTGGAAGCGGGCGCGTACACCTTCGAATGAGATGCGTTGCATAATTGGGTCGAAGAATCCTTCCACAAGCAGCCGTTCGGCGTCCTTATCCGGGATGCCGCGCGACTTGAGATAGAACAGGGGTTCCTGTTCGAGTTTGCCGACCGTCGCGCCGTGCGTGCAGCGCACGTCGTCAGCCAGGATTTCCAGGCCGGGGATGGAATCGGCGCGCGAATTCGGGCTGAGGATGAGATTCCGATTGGCCTGGTAACCGTCGGTTTTCTGCGCGCCGGGGGCGACGTAGATCATGCCCTGCCAGACCGAGCGGCTGCTGCCCTTGAGCGCGCCTTTGAACAGCAAATCGCTGGTGGTGTGTGGGGCAAGATGATTCTGCTGCGTATCGTGGTCAAGGTGCTGGCTGCCATCTGTGAAATAAAAACCGGACATGCGGCCGGTTGCGCCCTCGCCAACCAAATCCAGATCAGAGAAATTTTTAGTCAGACGACTGCCGACCGCGCCGAAAATCCAGTCCAGGTTCGCATCCCGCCCGACCTGGATGCGTTCGTGCGAAAAATTCCAGACCTGGCGGCCCCAGGATTGCAATTCGACGAAACGCAGATTTGCGCCCTCGCCGACCTTGATTTCAACGACGCCGGCGTGCAAGGCCGCGCCGCTTTCATCCGGCGAGGCGGATTCGTGGACGTAGGTGACGGATGCGCCTTCATCCACCCAGACAAGGATGTGAGAGAGATGCGCCAAATCCTCGCCGGGGCCCCACAGGATGCTGTGCAAAGGCTGGTCAATGCGCACACCTCTGGGGGCGTATAATACCACGCCATTCTGCGAAAGCGCTGCGGCTAAAGCCGCGAATTTGCCTTCCTCCGGGCGAACGATCTCGCCCATTATTTTTACAAGCATGTCGGGGTGGTCGCGTTCGGCGCTGCGCAGATCGGTGAAGATGACGCCTTTGCGAGTCAGCGATTCGGCGAATTCAACGCTGGAACCACCGGGTAAAAGAACTATCTGTCCGCCGTGGGCATCGGCAGCCAGCGGTTGGAGGAGCTCCTCCGGCACATCGGGCAAAGACTCATATAAGCCATCCTCCGGCAAGCGGAACGAGTCGGCGGGCAGGGCGCGTAAATCCGTCCGACGCCAGGCTTCCTCGGCAGTCGTCGGCAGGGAAAGACGGTTGTATGTCTCCCAGGCGCGGCGGCGATAATCAACCAGCGCGCCGGAAGGAATGTCGTCCGCGGTGAAAGTAAATTCCCGCGCTGCACTTTCGGCGCGCCGGACGCGGGATACAACCACATTGGCTTTCTCAGTAATTATACTCATACCACAACAATCCGCAATCTGAAATTTGCAATCTGCAATCCGCAATCCGCAATCAGCCAATCGAGCCTTCCATCTGAAGTTGAATCAAGCGGTTCATTTCTACCGCGTATTCCATCGGTAGTTCCTTGACCAGCGGCTCGATGAAGCCCGAGACGACCATCGTGGTGGCTTCCTCCTGGCTCAGGCCGCGCGACATGAGATAGAAGAGCTGTTCCTCACCCACCTTCGAGACGGAGGCCTCGTGGCCGATGGTCACGTCATCCTCGTCAATTTCGATGTAGGGATAGGTATCCGAGCGGGACTGCGGGTCGAGCAGCAGGGCATCGCAGACCGCGTTGGATTTCACACCGTGCGCACCTTTATAGACCTTGAGCAGGCCGCGGTACGAGGCGCGTCCACCGCCCCTCGAGATGGACTTGGAGGTGATCTTGCTGCTGGTATTGGGCGCGAAATGCACCATTTTGCTGCCCGCGTCCTGCACCTGGCCGGGACCGGCGAAAGCCATCGAAAGCATCTCGCCGTGCGCGCCGGGTTCCATCAGGTAGCAGGAGGGGTACTTCATGGTGACGCGACTTCCCAAATTGGCGTCCACCCATTCGTGCGTGGCGTCGCCAAAGACCTTGGCGCGCTGGGTGACAAGGTTATAGACATTGGTGGACCAGTTCTGGATGGTGGTATAGCGCGAACGCGCTCCGCGTTTTACGATGATCTCGATCACGCCGGAGTGGAAGGAATTGGTGGTATATTGGGGTGCGGTGCAGCCCTCCGTGTAGTGTACATACGCACCTTCATCCACGATAATCAGCGAACGCTCGAACTGGCCGATGTTAGCGGTATTCAAGCGGAAGTAGGCCTGCAACGGCAGGTCCACTTTGACGCCCTTCGGCACGTAAACGAACGACCCGCCCGACCAAACCGCCGAATTCAGCGCGGCGAACTTGTTATCTTCGATTGGGATGACCGTGCCAAAATACTCGCGGAATAAATCCGGATGCTGACGCAGGCCATCCTCGATGGAGAGAAAGATAACACCCTGCTTCTCGAGATGGTCTAAAATGGAGTGGTACACCATCTCGGAATTATGCACGATCAATCCTTCGGCTACGAAGTTGTGCGTACCGTCCACTTCGATATCGTAAACCGTCTCCACACCAGCGGGTGCAATGGACTCGATGCGGGCATAACCGAAGAATTCATTGACATGCTTGCGGAAACTGGTATTCTCCGCCATGGAAAAACTGTGATGGAATTTGCGCTTGCCCATACGCAAGAGTCGTTGTTCAGAGCGGCAGCCAAGACGTTCAAAATCGCCGCTGAACATCATGCGGTAGCCAACCATTATCCTATTTTCGTCGTGAGGATGCTTCCCCTCAAAACGATGGATATTGGATGTGCCGATTCCGCACAATGCCGCCAGGTTGCGAACATCCTGCAATAACTCAGCGTTTGCGCTAGTCAGGACAACATCTTTATTCTTTGCATGGTCACGAACATAACCGTCGGCATCCACATAGCCGCCAAGGAACGCCAGTATTTGTGACTGCGGTAAAGATGCCACCCATAGTGGAACGCGTTTTTCAAGCGCACCGCCTGTGAAGCCATTGACTTCCAGAAAACGAGCGACAATTGTTGAATAAACCGTCGTCCGATATGGATCGCCATTGGCCACAGATAATTCAAACAGGCGCGTTGTCGCGCTCTTAAATTCTGAGCGCAAGGTTTCATCTGTTTCAGGGATGGCAAACTCAACCCGTGCTTTATCCGCCCCTGGATGACGATGGATAAACCCATCGCCGATATACAAACCGAGCCACCACATTAGTTCATCATTCGTCCGCAGAGGCAGCGCGACAGGATTATAGCGACCGGTGATGTCAAGCGGATATTCGACGGCTTGATTGCGACCCACAACTTCCGTTTTTATCTTCGGCTGTTGCAGTGTATAGGATTGTCCCACATCTGGTAAGGATTTGGCGACTGCAACCAGATTGCCCGGTTTCAAATCACGCATGTATTTCCATGTGCGGCTAAAACGCCCGCGCTGTCGGCCAGGGAGTCGCATGTTTTCCAACACGAGGAAAGGGTGATTCTCGGTAGCGCGTATTTTTCTCGTGCCAACTTTGACTTCAAAGACCTGACGTTCCCCCTTTTGCACAGTGGCCCTGACAGGCGCAGAAATAATTTCATTTTTTGTTTCATCAAGGGAAAAGACTACATCTCCAGGAACAACATCCCGAATAGGCACAGCTCCACGCGCTGTATATACACGCGTATCCTCGCTTAAACATTCATACTGCGCGCCCACTCCCGCCAAGAACTTGCGCTCGGCTTCAGGAATGCCCAGTTTCTCGAACGTATTCTTGATCGTATCCGGCACATCCTCCCAGGACTTGCTCTGGGCTTCGGCGGGTTTTATGTAGTAGTAAATATCATCCAAATTCAAGCCGGAAATATCCGCGCCCCAGGTGGGCATGGGTCGTTTCTGGAAATGCTCCAACGCCTTGAGCCGGAAATCGAGCATCCACTGCGGCTCGCCTTTCATGCGCGAGATATTTTCCACCACTTCCCGGCTCAAGCCTTTTTGCGACCTGAAGACGTAATTCTCCGGGTCGTGAAAGCCGTATTTGTATTGGCCGATGTCTTCCAAAATCTTGGCGTCTTCGCTCATAGTAACATCAGTGAGTAGAGATTAGAGAGTCGAGAGTAGTGAATGAGCACAAAACTACTCTCTATTCTCTATTTACTACTCTCTCCATTCTCATACTTTTCGCGCACCCAATCGTAACCCTGCTCTTCGAGATGCAGCGCCAGGTCCGCGCCGCCGGATTCGACGATGCGCCCGTCGAGCATGATGTGGACGAATTGCGGCTTGATATAGTTGAGCAAACGCTGGTAGTGCGTGATGACGACCACGCCCAGGTCGGGACCGGTCAGAGCGTTGACGCCCTCCGCGACAATGCGCAGCGCGTCAATGTCCAGGCCCGAATCCGTCTCATCCAAAATGGTGATTTCCGGCTTGAGCGTCGCCATCTGCAAGATCTCGGCGCGCTTCTTCTCACCGCCGGAGAATCCATCATTGAGATAGCGCCCGGCAAAAGCGAAATCCATCTTGAGCAGTTCCATCTTCTCTTTGAGCATCTTGCGGAATTCGGGAATGGGCATGCCCTTATCTTCGGGATTGGCGGCGCGGCGGCGGGCATTCAGCGCGGTGCGCAGGAAGTTCGCCACACTCACGCCCGGGATGGCGACCGGGTACTGGAACGCCAAAAACAAGCCCAGTCGCGAGCGCTCATCGGCTTCCAGTTCGAGGATATTCTGCCCTTTGAACCAGACCTCCCCTCCCGTCACCGTGTAATTGGGATGTCCCATCAGTGTGTACGCCAGCGTGGATTTGCCCGTAGCGTTGGGACCCATGATGGCGTGCACTTCGCCCTGTCTCACCGTCAGGTCGAGGCCTTTCAGGATTTCCTTGCCTTCGATGCTGACGTGCAGGTTTTTGACGACTAACTCGGACATGAAAGACTCCTTGTGTTGGCAAACCTCCGAGGTCTTGCTCCCCCTTGGGGGAGTGCTTCGCGAAGACCTCGGAGGTCTGCTTTTTTGACCGGCGGGATTATAGCACGCGCGAGAAGATATGTCAATATTTATGATAATATTCTAGTATATTGACAATGTTCAAGAGGACTGTTATACTGCTTTGCAGCATAGACGAGGTAAAAAATGAAAAGCACGCGCGACCGCATCCTTCAAACCCTCCTGCGCCAGCCGCGCTCGACCATCAATACACTGGCCGAGGCGGTCGGCATCAATCCCATCTCGGTGCGCCACCACCTGAACAATTTACAGGTGGAGGGATTGATCTCGGCAGAAGAGGAACGTCACGGGGTTGGACGTCCGCGCCTGGTCTATTTCCTGACCGAGTCCGGGCAGGAGCGTTTCCCAACCCGCTACCTGCGCCTGACCTCGCGCCTGCTCGACCAATTGAAAGAATCCCTGCCCGGGCCAATGGTCAGCAAACTGTTCCTGCAAATGGCCGAAGATATGGCCGAAGAGTACGCCGCGCAGATGAAAGGCCTGCCAATGGAAGAACGGCTGGCGTTCATGAAGACCCTGCTGGCCGAGGAAGGCTTCAACATCGAGTGGGAAAAATCCCAGGATGGCTATCAAATCCACGAAATCAGTTGTCCGTATCTGCAAATCGGGCAAAACCACCCCGAAGTCTGCACCGTGGACCAAACGCTCATCTCGAAGATGCTGGCTGTGTCGGCCGAGAAGGTCAAGTGCATCTTGAGCGGAGATACGCAATGCACGTATGTGGTGCAAGAGCAGGCGACGAGTGATGAGTGATGAGGGACGTGTTACGTGTGAGGGTTAGGTGTTGCGAGTTGCGAGTTGCAAGTTACAGGTTATGAACTATTTTGATGACGAGGAACCATGAGTGACGAAGAAATAAACGAAATCCGCTGGGCAATACACGACACGCATCCCGACCTGGTTCAGCCGCTGCGCGAAAAACTGGCCGAGGTCGTTGACCCAGAGATTTTCATGAGTGTCATCCAACTCGGTTTGATCCGCCGCGTGGAGGTCGAGGGCGAGAACGTCAAGATGTACGTCATCCTGACCACGCCTTTCTGCCCCTACGGCCCGGCGATGATCGAGTCCATCCAGAAAAAAGCGCAGGAAGCGGTGGACAAGTCAGTGGTGATCGAACTGGGCATGGAGCCGTGGGATTTTTCGATGATGGAAGAGCCGGGGGCGATGGATTGGGGATTGTACACTTGACATGAGAAGCCAAATCAGCGGGGAGTTTACTGCTATAATCTATACATGACTACACTGCAAAAAGGCTGTTTTACCACAGAGACCACAGAGACCGCAGAGTACGCGGAGACACACTAATGAAGAACTCTGCGCTCTCGGCGGTTAGTTTTTTCAGTGGACTCATACATAGCAAAAGGATGAAGGTAGTTTCTCTACCGTAAAAAATGCGCATGGGACGCGGACGAGCGCGGAAAAACGCGGAGAAAAGCCATTAAAATCCGCGTATATCCGCGTTAATCCGCGTCCTATTTCTGAAATGTAAGATAGAGAAAAGGTAGTAAGATGCTAAAAAACAAGGAAAGACAATTGTTGGGACGTTTCATTGTGGCCGATCCCGAGATCTGTCACGGAAAACCGGTCTTTCGCGGCACACGCTTTTTTGTTTCAGATGTATTGGAAATGGTCGCCGAGGGCCTGGCTTGGGAGACGATCATCGAGCAATGGCATCAAGATATTACCAAAGAAGCGATTGCCGAGGCCGTGAAACTTTCGAGTGAGGCTTTTTTCAGACATGCAGATGAGTTTGTGTTGGAGCCGACAGTTGCATGAACCTTCTTGATGAAAACATTCGCCAAGATCAGCGCGGATTGTTGCAGGCTTGGGGAATTTCCGTTCACCAACGCGATCTGGGCTTCTACGACCACAGACTGTGCCATCCTCGGTACTGTCTGGTTTGCTTGAGTATAGGCAAAGAAGAAGTTGCCTCTTTCGTGCGCCGATTCTTACGGCATCCCGAGGTAGACACAAAAACCAAACGATTGGGTGTCGTGATCCGCGTTACTCACCAGGGGTTTTCCATCTGGCGTCGAAATATGGAGAAAGAAACGCACATAAATTGGTAAACGCTCTGCATAAACTAACCTCCCGCAGGCTTCTTGTCCCTGCGGGAGGTCGCGCGCTCTAGCCCTACGTTCGTCCGGCAGTTGAACTTCCGGATAACAATAACCTGGCTTACCTGATTTTGAACATCGTCATCAATTTCATCGCCAGGTTCAGGTCGCCGGCCAGTTTTATCTTGCCCTGCATGAAGGCCTGCATCCCGTCCAGTTCGCCGGTGAAGATCTTGACGTAATCACCGGAATCGGCAGTCAGGGTCATCTTCGGGCTGGGATGCGCGCCCTGCTCAACGGTGCATGCGCCATCCTTGACGGTGGCAAACCACTCGCTCGCTTCAGCGCCGGTGAATTTGAACTGCAGGACAGCATCCAGCCCGGGGGCTTTCTCGGGCAGGAACGCGCCGGGCATTTTGGACATGAGTTCAACAACTGTTAGGGGCATTTTAATCTCCTTGTTTGATAGTTCGGTAGTTCGATAGTTTGGTAGTTCAATAGTCTTGCAGGAAAGGCTGCCCAACTACTCAACTAAGCAACTAAGCAACTACACAACTAATTTTGTAGATTCTCGAATACCGCCGCTGCGCCCATGCCGCCGCCGATGCACATGGACACCATGCCGAACTTCGACTTGCGGCGTCCCATCTCGTAGATGAGTTGGGTGGTCAGCTTGGCGCCCGTGCAGCCGAGCGGATGGCCAAGGGCGATCGCTCCACCATTGACGTTGGTTATTTCGGTATTCAGACCGACCTCGCGGATGACCGCCAGCGATTGGGCAGCAAATGCCTCGTTCAACTCGATCAAATCAATGTCCGCCAGCTTCATCCCGGCCAGCTTGAGCACTTTGGGGATAGCGACCATTGGCCCAATGCCCATGATCTCCGGCGGGACACCTCCCACCGCATAGTACATAAAGCGCGCCAGCGGCTTGAGACCGAGCATCCTGGCTTTCTCGGCGGACATGATGACCACGCCCGCTGCACCATCTGACATCTGCGAAGAGTTGCCCGCGGTGACCACACCGCCTTCCTTGAAAGCCGGTTTGAGCCTGGCGAGCGCTTCCAGCGTCGTATCGGCGCGCGGACCTTCGTCGCGCTTGACGGTGAATTTCTTCGTCACCGGCTTCCCTTCGGGGCCCATCTCCTTCACTTCCACGTCCACCGGCACAAGTTCGGGGTCGAAGCGGCCGGTGTTGACTGCCTCCGCGGCGCGCTGGTGGCTGGTCAGCGAGAAGGCATCCTGGTCGGCGCGGCTGACGTTGTACTTCACCGAGACGTTTTCGGCGGTCAGTCCCATGTTGGTGTAATACTGCGGCAAATCCAAAGCGAAGGCCGGATTCGGGGCGAACTTGTAACCCATCATCGGCACCGTGGACATGGACTCCACACCGCCGGCGAGAGCAACGTCAATTTGCCCGGCCATGATGGCATACGCTGCATGGACGATGGCCTGCACGCCCGACGAGCAGTAGCGATTGATGCTCTCGCCCGGCACGCTCTCCGGCAGCCCGGCGCGAATGACGATTGCCCGCGTCATGTTCATGCCCTGCTCGCCTTCGGGGAACGCGCAGCCGAGGATGACATCCTCAATTTCCTTCGGATCCAAGACAGGCGTTCGTTTCAGCAATTCCTTGATCACCAACGCGGCCAGTTCATCCGGGCGGACAGTTGCTAAACCGCCGCGCTTGGCTTTGCCGACTGGTGTTCTGGCGGCAGATACGATTACTGCATCTCTAGTTGTCATAGTATGTTACTCCTTCGATTGCATTTCACGAATTGCGAGTTGCGAATTACGGGTTGCGAGTTGCTGGTTATGGGTTAGGATTTGCGGAGGTTGCGGCGGTGGGAATTCAGGGTGCTGATAACCAACGAGAGCACCTGGTTTACCACCGAGAGGCGATGTTCGAGCAAATCTGGAGGAAGGACGCGATGCGCCCGAAAGTACCAACCTTGCGTTTCGCGGATTTCGCCGATATCTATCTTCAAGATACGGAGGTAATCGGGTGTGCCAACCCCGCGTCCATAGGCTTCTTCGATGTTGGCGCAGATGCTGCCTGTGCTACGGATCAGTTGCCCGACAATTTCACGACCGCGATAATCCTTGCGGAGGATCTCGCAATCATCCCACGCCAGGTCATAAAGATACATCGCTAGGCGGTAATACAGGGATTCCCATAACGGGTCTTTTCGCAAGCGCTCCAGGGCAGTTTTCTGCCACTCTTCAAAACTCAGCCATTCGCTCATACACACATCCTAACTTTCCTAACCCGCAACTCCTAACTCGCCTAACCCGCAACTCCTAACTCGCCTAACCCGCAACTCCTAACTCGCTAGTTCCTCAACGGCTTTCCCGTATTGAGCAGGCTCCACATTCTCTCCTGCGTCTTCTGCTCGCCGCACAGCGACAGGAAAGCCTCGCGCTCCAGGTCAAGGATATACTGCTCGCTGACCCAGGTCGGCTTCGACAAATCGCCGCCGGTCATCACGTTGGCGAGTTTGGCTGCCATCACACCCTCGTACTCGGTGATGTACTTGCCTTCCTTGAACGACCACGCCCCGACGCGCAGTGCAGCCAGGGCATCCCGCCCAGCAGCATAGATCATCTCCGGCGCGGGCGGTTTGTAGCCGGTTCCCGCCATGTGCAGGGCTTCCTTCTTGGCCTCGGCCAGCAGGTAATCGCGGCCCAGCACCACGCGGTCAGCGGGACCCAGGATGGCAAACTGCCGCGCCTCCTCGGCGCTGGTGGCAACTTTCGCCTGCCCGATCTGCTCGAAGACCTTCATCAGACCTGGCAACGCCTCGGCGCTCGGTACGCGCATCAGCGGGTTGATAATGCGGCGCATGTACTCCTTCGTGCCGCCGCCGGCAGGGATGACGCCCGCGCCCAGTTCGACCAGGCCGATATAGGTCTCGGCCGCGGCGACGATGCGCGAGGCGTGCATGGTGATCTCGCAGCCGCCGCCCAGCGTCAGTCCCGTCGGAGCAATCACCACGGGTTTAGCCGAGTAGCGCATGCGCATGTTCAGATTTTGCAGCGTCGCCACCGCCTGCTCGAGTACGTCCCACATGCTTTGCTGCGCAGCGACCACGATCATGAACAGGTTGGCGCCCGCGCTGAAATTATCTCCCTCGTTGCCCACCACCAGCCCGACGAAATCCTTCTCGACGCGATCCAGCGCCTCGTTGGCGATGCCCATGATGTCAGCGTCGAGCGCGTTCATCTTGGTGTGGAACTCGACCAACGCCACACCGTCGCCGATGTCGTACAGGCTTGCCCCGGCGTTCTCACTGATGACTTTCTTTGCCCGTTTCAATTCGCTCAGAATCACCAGCCCCGGCGTGCGCGGGATGGGGACGTATTTCTTCTGGCTGACATCATAAACGCCGACTTTGCTATCGTCCTTGTACTGATAGAACGTCTCGCACCCCGACTTGAGCATGTCCGCCACCCATTGGGCGGGGACGAACCCGGCGGCTTTCATCTGATCGAGCGTCGCGGCCACCCCGAGCATATCCCAGATCTCGAACGGCCCGGTATCGTGCATGAAGCCCCAGCGCACGGCGTCGTCAATTGGCTTGGGCGTATCCGCCACTTCGGGGAGGATGGAGGCGGCGTACTGGAAGCCCTGATAGGTCAGGGTTTGGATCAACTGCGCGGCGCGGTCGGATTCGGCCATGAATACTTTCATCCGCTCGCCCAGTTCGGGGAGGTCCTTGGCCTTGGCGACCGAGTCGAAGCGTGGCTTGCCTGCCGGAACATGTTCCATCTTTTGCAGGTCCAGCGACCAGAATTCTTTTTTGCCCTCCTCGGTGCGGACTTCCTTGTAGAAACCGACCTTGGTTTTGTTGCCCAGCCAGTTACGCTCGACCATGGTGGCGATGAGTTTGTTCGGTTTTTCGGCTTCGAGGTACGGCATGGCCAGTTTATCGTGCGGGATGGCCGCTTTCAGGTTTTTGCCGACATGTTCCCAAACGTCAATGCCGACCAAATCTATCAGCCGGAAGGTGGCCGTTTTCGGGTGGCCCATCAGGGGTCCGGTGAGCGCGTCCACTTCGTCAACAGTGTAGTTATTCTCGAGGAAGTAGTTCAGCGCAAAGGCCGCCGTGCCAAAGGCGACGCGGTTGCCGATGAAGTTGGGCGTGTCCTTGCACAGGACAATGCCCTTGCCCAGCCGGTACTCGCCGAACCACGCGATGAACTCGGTCACCTCTTTCAGTGTGTCGGCGGTGGAGATGACTTCGAGCAGTTTGAGATAGCGCGGCGGATTGAAGAAGTGAGTGCCGAGGAAGTGCTGCTTGAAGCCCTGCGAACATTCGGCGGCGATATCCTTGACCGGAATGCCGGAGGTGTTGGTGCTAACGATGGCCTGCGGCTTGCGGATTTTGTCAATGCGCGCCATCAACTGGCGTTTGATATCCAGCCGCTCGATGATCGCCTCGATGATCCAATCGGCGCTGGCAACAGCCTCGAAGTCATCCTCGAGGTTGCCTAGTTTGACGAAGGTCGCCAGGTCGGATGACATCAGGTTGGCCGGACGACCCTTGATGCACCTGTCCCAGCCTTCCGTCACGATTTTATTGCGGGCCGCCTTATCGCCCGCCGGCGCGTCCTTCGGGACGATGTCGAGCAGCGTGACCGGCACACCGGCGTTGGCCAGGTGCGCCGCCAGCGACGCGCCCATCGTCCCCGCGCCGATGACGACGGCTTTGTGAATGTGATATTTCATGGTCTCTCTCCTTCTCACCGCAACTCCGCCCCGCTGTAGCCCAGGATTTGCCTCGCCACAACGAGCCGGTTGATCTGACCGGTGCCTTCGTAAATATCGGTGATCTTTGCATCGCGGAACCACTTTTCGAGCAGGAACTCGCGACTATAGCCCAGCGGTCCCATCACCTCGACCGACTTCTGCGTGACCTTGGTCACCGCGTCGCCAGCCTTGACCTTGCTCATCGAAGATTCCAGCGCATTGGGTTTGGCGTTATCCGCCATCCAGACCGCCTTGAGAATCATCAACCAGGCCGAGCGCAGCATGATTTCCATGTCAATGACCTCGCGTTCGATGTTGGTCAGTTTTTGCCTCGGCAGGCCGTAGCGGATCGTCACGCCGTTCTCGGCCAGTTTCTCTTTGGTAAATTCCAGCGCAGCGCGCGCCACGCCGATGCCAGTCGCGGCGACCAGCGGGCGGGTGGCGTCGAAGGTGGCCATCGCGCCCTTGAAGCCCTTGGTATCCTTGACCACTTCGGGGCTTCCCAAAATATGATCAAAAGGCACGCGCGCATCCTGCAAAACGATGGACGCGGTATCCGAACAGCGGATGCCGAGTTTGTGTTCCATTTTGGTGACGCTGACGCCCGGCGTCCCGGCTTCGACGACGAAGGCACGCATCCCGGCACGTCCGGCTGAGGGGTCAATCGAGGCCCAGACGACGACAAAGCCCTTGCCGAATTTCTCGTCCAGAGTAATGGACTTATCGCCGGCAGTAACAAAAATTTTCTCGCCGTTGATCACCCACTCGTTTTTCTCTTTATCCAGAATGGCCGTCGAGCGAATGGCGGAGGTGTCCGAACCAGCACCGGCTTCGGTCATGCACATCGCGGCGAAGGTCGGTTTTGCCTCGCCAAAGCGCGCCAGGAACTTGGACTTCTGCTCGGCATTGGCCGCCGATTGCACCGCTGCTGCGCCCAGTCCGCCGCCGGGTGTGACGAGATACATGCCCACGTCACCCCACGAAAGCATCTCTAGCATGTGCGCCAGCATTTGATAGCCGATCGGTGGGCGCTTGGGCTTGTTGGGATCTTCCGCCTCCTCTTTCTTTTCCTTCGGCGCCAGCGACCCGGCGCCGGTGGTGCGCATCGCCAGGTGCATGAACTCGATGTAATCGTAGGGGATTTCGTGTTCGTGCTCGTCGAAGTAGCGCGACTTCGCGCGCATCATTTCCTCAGCGACGGTTTTCAGGACAAACTGTTGCTGTGCTATTGGTTTGGGAGCTTCAAATTCAATTGTCATGTTTTTTTTCCTTCGGAGTAGAGAAGTAAAGGAGTAAACAAGCAGACAAGTAGACACGTACACAAATCCTTGTTTACTTGTTTACACCACCGCCAATCCCGTGAACATGGCAAAGCCGCGCCCGTTGCGCATCCACATCTCAACCGGATGTTCGCGGATGTAGCCATGGCCGCCCAAAATCTGTACGGCGCGGTCGGTTACTATCATCGCCATGTCCACTGCGCCGGTATAGGCCAGATAGGCCTGCTTGAAGGCGTCCTCTTTGCCGCTATCCAGCATCCAGGCTGCCTCCCAGTTCAGCACGCGGATGGCCTCGATCTCAGTCGCCATCTCGGCCAACATGAAGGCGATGGCCTGCTTCTGGGCGATCTTGACGCCGAAGGCCTCGCGTTCTTTGGCGTAATCACGCGAATATTCAAAGGCTGCCCTCGCCACGCCGACCGCCAGCGCAGCCAGGGCCACGCGTCCGGCAGCCAGGATCGGCTCGATCTCATGTCCCGCCTCGCTGCCGAGGCGATTGGCTGCCGGTACTTTGACGTTCTCCAGTTTGACGCGGTACAACGGCAGCGCGTTCAGGCTCATCAGTTTTTCGCGCTCTTCGCCAATTGTCAATCCGGCCGCGCCCTTCGAGACGATGAAGCCCTGCGTCTTGCCCTCCAGGTTGGCGTAGATGATCAGCGCTTCGGCTGTCGCCGCGTACGGGACAAAAGCTTTCTCGCCGTTGAGGAGGTAATCCCCGCCGCTGGCCTTGGCCGTTGTCTTGAGGGCATACGGGTCGAAGTCGAAAGCGTACTCGATCATGGCGGCTGAGTACGGCTTCCATTCGGCCTCGATGACCGGCGGGATCCACACCTTCTTCTGCTCCTCCGTGCCGGCGAGCAGGATGGGCATGGTGAACAGGCCCGGCAACATGACCGCCAGCGAACCGGCCAGGTCGCCGAAGGCCATTTCCTCGGCGGCCAACACGCCGGTCACGGCGGAACGCTCGCCAAATCCGCCGTAGGCTTCGGGAATGGAGGCTTGCAGCACGCCCAGTTCCCAGCCTTTGTTGATCAATTTCAACGGGAGTTCTTTGTTTTCCTCCGCGTCGTGCGCTGCCGGACGCAGATCGCTTTTGGCGTAGCGCATCACGGCATCTATCAACATTTTTTGTTCATCAGACGGTTCAAACGAGTACATAGGCTTTCTCCTTTGGGAACGCTTCCGATTGGGTATCGGTTGATATCCGGCGATAGCTTATCGCTTCGGGTGGGTCTCTTTTGAGGTTGCCGGGAACGAAAAAACCATTCTCAGAGGTTTTCAAGGCCGGCAGAGCAAGCCATTTAGGAACAGTGAGGCGATTTGATCGGCGATCTGTTGCATGGTCAGCGGACCGGTTGGACGGTACCAGGTAATCGTCCAATTCATCACTCCCAGCAATGTGCGCGCAGCCATTGTCGCGTCAGTTGTGCAAAATTTGCCCGAGTTAGTCCCTTCCTTGACCAAGTCCCGCCACAAGCGCTCAAAGTGGTCGCGGCGGGGAACGTGCCGGGCAAGGTTTTCCGGGTCCAGCGAACGATATTCGAGAATCATGACCGAAGCCAGGTCGCTATGCTCGGCGAGAGCTTCCAGGTAACAACGAACAGCCGCACGCAATTTTTCGTCAGCCGGCAGGTCTTGTTGTATTACCAGCAACAGGCGCTCGGTAAGCAAGTCGAGGGCCTGATCGAGCAGAGCCAATAGGATTTCCTGCTTGCTCGAAACGTGGTGATACAGGCTGGCTTTTTGGAGATTTACCGCCTCGGCAATATCCTGCATGGAGGCAAGATGAAAACCCTTTTGACGAAATATCTGCGCCGCAGCTTCTAATATATGATCTCTATTCATGATGCGGCCTCCAGCCGCAACCGAAGTAAGTCGGATTGGCAATCCGATCTACGAATTGCGCGAATCGCTCAAATGATGCCGAATAATATTATACCAACCTACCGACCGGTCGGTAGATATAGAATAGCAAATATTGCAGAAAAAGTCAAGAGGCTAATGGGGAAATTGTGCTATAATATTTCAAATGGCCGAATACAATCCAGAAACGGTTACCCAAGAAGAAGTCGCTGCTTCAGCAGTTGCCCAGCGCCGCCAGCGCTGGATGATCCTGTGGATCGTCCTGGGGGGGTTGGTTTTCCTGGCATTGATCGTACTGGCTGTCGTCTGGCTGCTGCAGGACACCACAACGACCGCTACAATTCGCGACATCTTCATTATCTTCATGGCCTTCGAGTCATTGGTCATCGGCGCGGCGCTGGTCATCCTGGTCATCCAGGTTGCCAGCCTGATCAACCTGCTGCAGAACGAGGTCAAACCCATCCTGGACGCAACCAACGAGACGGTGAATACGCTGCGCGGCACAACGACCTTCCTGAGTGAGAATCTTGTGCAGCCGGTCATCAAACTGAACAGCTATCTGGCTGGATTACGGCGTTTCTTTGACCTATTCGGCATCCAAGGGAAATAACCCAACCGTCCTGATTTATGAAAGGAGAGAAATAAAATGACTGATCGAGATGATTTTGGAGCATTCCTGATCGGATTTGTCGTCGGCGGCTTGACCGGCGCGGTGGTGGCTTTATTATTCGCCCCGCAAACCGGTGAAGAGACACGCACGCTGCTCAAAGAGAAAAGCATCGAGCTGCGAGATAAAGCCTCGCAAACGGCTGAAGAGGCCCTGGCGCGAGCCGAGGCGGCCGCGGCTGACGCGCGTGCGAGCTACGAGAAACTTGCCAAAGAGGTAAGAACACGCGGCGAGGAGGTCGTCCAGGCGACCAAGAAGGCTGTCTCCCGCAAGCGGGGTACGGTAGAAACAGGTTCATAGAACCGGTAAATAGAGTTACAAGGGTTTGACCAATAGCGCGGTCAAACCCTTCTTTTGTTTCGCGCAGCGCCTACTCGGTGCGCAGCACCTACTCAGTCGGCAAGAATTCAGATGCAAATGATCTGGCGTATCCTTAGAATTTTCTTCAACCTGCTCTACCACAAATTTGCCTGGAGCTATGACCTGGTCGCAGCGCTGGTTTCACTCGGCCAGTGGAAGGCATGGGTGTGTTCTATCCTCCCATACATCGCCGGGCAACGTGTTTTGGAACTCGGCCACGGGCCAGGACACTTGCAACTCGCCCTCCACAAGCACGGCTTTCAGGCTTACGGTCTGGACGAGAGCCGGCAAATGGGACGCCAGGCCTTTTGGCGATTAGAGCGGAACAGATTCCATCCCAATCTCACCCGCGGCCTGGCCCAGACTTTGCCATTTGCAAAAAATACTTTCCAGAGCGTAGCGATCACCTTCCCCAGCGAATACATCTTTGACCCACACACGCTTCAAGAAATCCAGCGGGTGCTCATCCCGGGCGGGAGACTGGTCATTTTGCCGATCGCCTGGATTACCGGCAAGCGCCCCCTCGAGCGGCTGGCAGCCTGGTTGTTCCGCATCACAGGCGAGGCGCCGGGCAAGCCAGGAGAACTCAACCTGGAACTAAAAGGCCTGTTCGGGCGCGCCGGGTTTGAGGTCCAGAAAGAAACAGTACAGCTCCGATCCAGTTTGTTATTGTTTATCCTGGCAAGGAAAAATTCAACCTAAGAAAGTGTTATGAAAATCCAAAATCAACCGGAGATGAACGGAGATAAACGTCAATTGGTTTTGACCGAGTAGGCGCTGCGCACCGAGAAGGCGCTGTGCGCCGAGTAGGTGCTGCGCATAAACGGCGCAAAAAGGACTGGAAGAGGCCAAGAATCTTCGCTCAGTCCCTCCGTTCAGGGCGGGGTTTTGATGTAAAATGGAGCTATGGAAGTACAAATAGCAGTTGCCAAAGTCAATAAATATGCCGTTTCAGAGAGCGGCGATACGCTCGAAGTCATCGAGCGTCCCAATGGCGGTCTCTCGGTCGTCCTGGCGGATGGGCAGACTTCGGGGCAGGGCGCCAAGGCTGTTTCGATGCTGGTCGTGCGGAAGGTCATTGGGCTGCTGGCCGAAGGCGTGCGCGATGGGGCAGCCGCGCGCGCGGCTTCGGATTCACTCTACACCGATAAAAAGGGTAAAGTCATCTCCACCTTGAACATCGTCTCGGTGGATCTGCAGACCAATACCGTCGTCATCACCCGCAACAATCCGGCGCCGATGTTCATCTCCCGCGGCGAGCAGATAGATTGTCTCGGCTCTGAAGCGGAGCCAATCGGCGTCTCACTTAGCGTCCGGCCGGTTATCAGCGAAGTAGCGATTGAGATCGGGCTGACTATCGTTCTGTTTACGGATGGGCTGACCCACGCCGTCGAGCGTCGCGGCCAGCCAATGGACGTATGCACTTCACTGCAGGCCATGCTGGAAGATCAGGATCCATCCCCGCAAGGGATTGCTGACGCGCTGCTTGGCGAGGCTGTCAATCTCGACGATGGCCGGCCCTCAGACGATATCAGTGTGGTGGTGCTTAAAGTGATGAAACGCCGGGGCGATGACGTGCGCCGCATGACAGTCCGTTTGCCGATCAATGTGGACTGATGCCAGACACGGGAATTCTTATTGGCGTGGTTGGGCCCTGCGGCTCGGGGAAATCCACGTTGATCGCGGAGTTGAAGAGGCGCGGCTGCAATGCACGCCACATTGCCCAGGAACACTCCTATGTAAAGGATATGTGGCAACGGTTGTCAAACCCGGATATTTTGATCTTCCTCGACGCCTCATATCCGCTCACCTGCAAAAGGCGGAATCTAAATTGGATTGAAGCCGATTGGGAGGAACAGCAGCGGCGGTTGAGTCACGCCCGACAAAATGCCGATTTCTATTTGAATACCGACGATTTGAATATTGAGGAAGTCCGGCAACAAGTAATGGATTTTCTCGCTGAAACGAAAACGCGCGCTTGACCACGAACAATCCTGCCCTACCCACCCCATTTCAATGGGAGTATAATCGGCGCTGCCAGCCGTTGGCTGGTATTTTTATGAACGGAGACTGTGACGTATGTTTCGAAATCAATATGCCCGATTGATTATCATAATATTAATTTCTGCTTTGGCCATTTGGATTGACGCGAGCAATACACTCAAAGTCACTAATCCAATCAATGGCGAACTTGTCATGAATCGCAGTGTCACCCCGCGCTTGGGTCTTGACCTGCAAGGCGGTCTGCAAGTGTTGTTGGAAGCCGATCTTCCGGCCAATGCGGCCATTGACGCGGATGCGCTTTCAGTTGCCCGGACGATTATCGAAAACCGGACCAATGCGCTGGGGGTGAGCGAAAACGTCATTCAGGTTGCTGGCGACCGCCGCATTGTGGGCGAATTTCCCGGGCTGGAAGATTCGGAGGCTGTACTGGAAATTCTGCAAAGAACCGGCTTATTGGAATTCGTGGATATGGGCAATACCCCTCTTCTAGCCGGCGCCGTCATCGAAACCGATTTTGGTCTTGCAGGCGCTGAAGGTACTTCCACGCCGACTACCACCCCGCAGGCAACAGCCGCGCCTGCCACGACGCCTGAAGCAGGCACCCAGCCTGAGACGCCCCCCGCGCAGATCTATTCGACCGTCATGACCGGCAGCGATCTGAAAACCGTTGAAGTTGGCCTGGATGAATTCGGTAATTATGAAATAAGATTTACACTTACCGATAAAGGCCGACAGATCTTTGCCGATTATTCGACTACTCACAGGGGTCAATTCCTTGGGATAGTACTGGATAAAGAAGTCATCTCCGCGCCCAGAATAGAAACCCCCATCACCGAAGGTTCTGGCCGTATTACCGGTAAATTCACGGCGGAAGAGGCTAACGGACTGGCAATCCAATTGCGCTACGGCTCGCTGCCCGTCCCGCTGAAAATCGTCGAGACGCGCATCATTGGCCCAACCTTGGGCGAAGATTCCCTGCAAAAAAGCCTGATCGCAGGCGTGGCCGGCATGATTATCGTTATCCTGTTCATGGCCCTTTATTACCGCCTGCCCGGCATCGTTGCCGATATTTCCATCCTTTTTTATGCTGCGATTGCATTTGCCATATTCAAGTACTTCCACTTCACATTGACCCTTCCGGGCATTGCCGGTTTTATGCTTTCCACTGGCGCGGCGTTGGATGCCAACATACTTATTTTCGAACGTTTGAAGGAAGAACTGCGAGGCGGCCGGACCCTGGCACAGGCTGTCGAACAAGGCTGGAAACGCGCCTGGCCGTCAATTCGCGACTCGAACATTGCCGCCATCATCACCTCGGTCATCCTGTTCTGGTTTGGCAGCACATTCGGCGCGACCATCGTCAAAGGCTTCTCGCTGACCCTGGCGATCGGCGTCATCGTCAGTTTGTTTTCTGCCATCTTTGTCACCCGCACCCTGCTGGCGCTGGTCTTGGAGTGGTTTAAACCCAAGAATTATGCCCGTTGGTTTGGCCTCTAGAGGAAACCGATATGAATATCCTCAATAAACGCTACACATTCTTTGCTTTCTCACTGCTGATTATCATCCCTGGTTTGATCATTCTGGGTGTGATGAGCGCACAAAAAAACCTTCCGCTTTCGATTGACTTTACCGGTGGCAGCCTGCTCGAGGTCCAGTTTAACGAAGGTTTAACCCCCCAACCAGCGGAGATGATTGCACTTTACGAAAACTTCGCATCCAGAGATGCCCAAGTACAGACAACCGAGAGCGGCTCCATCTTGATTCGCTCCGCATTCATGGACGAACCTACTCGTGATCAGGTCATCACCGCGATGAGGGATCAGTTCGGGGGTGAAGTAACTCTCCTGCGCTTCGACAGCGTCGGCCCGTCCATTGGCAAGCAGGTGACTTCCCGCGCCGCCATCGCCGTCGGTATTGCCGCGCTGGCCATCCTGATTTACATCACCTTGGCTTTCCGCCGCGTGGAGCATGCCTTCCGCTTGGGCCTCTGCGCCATCATCGCCATGCTGCACGATGTTGCCATTGTCTTTAGCCTGGTGGCGATCGGTTCGCTGCTCTTCGGCTGGGAAATAGACGCTCTCTTCCTGACCGCGCTGCTGACCGTGATCGGCTTCTCGGTGCAGGATAAGATCGTGGTTTTTGACCGCATCCGCGAAAACTCCAGTGTTCTCCGCCGCCTTGAATTCGAGAAAATGGTCAACCACTCCATTGTGCAGACACTGCAACGATCCATCAACACGCAGTTGATGACCGTTGAATTCCTGCTCCTGGCGCTGGCGTTGTTTGGCGGCGTCACGCTGCGCGAATTCGCGGTCGTATTGCTTGTCGGTCTGTTGAGCGGTACATATTCTTCGATATTCATCGCCTCGCCCATCCTGGTCGTCTGGGAAAATCGCGAATGGCAAACCTGGTTCCACCGCAAACCTGCCAGTATATAGCCCCAAGTTATGCTAAAATGGCGCATCTTCGGATGCGCCATTTTCATAACAAACATCCATTTATGAGTCTACTGCCGAGTAGGCCTTCGGCAAAAACCCTTTTTTCAACGCAAAGGCGCAAAGCCGCAAAGAATTTTAAGTTCTACTTCGAGAAAATTCCATCGCAACGCCCTTTGGCTTCA